>JBGAJV010000016.1:0-68922 GCA_044224715.1 Anaerolineales bacterium
CGCTGCTTGACATCGTCGATAAACGGGCTGTGGAACTTCCAGACCGACATGAGTTCTGCTCCTCCGTTGGGCCCAGCCGATCAGGCCGCCTGACCCTGGATGCGCGACCCGGTGTTGACCTTGAGCATGACCGCGTTGGAGACGTCGATGGCCGACGCTTCGGCGCCGTTGTTGAGCTTTTCGGTCTTCGCGATCACCGTGCCGTCCGCGGCGAGGGCTTCGACCTCGAAGCAGTCGAGGTTGCGTGTCGCCGGGCCGGCGATGCGATGGCCGCTTGGCGTGTACTGCGAACCATGGCACGGGCAATTGAACTTGTTCGTGGCCGGCTCCCAGCCATACAAACAACCGAGGTGGACGCACACCATGTACAACGCCTTGACGCCGGTCGTCGTCTGCACGCCGTTGTTGCGCGGATCGTTCTTGTTTTCTTCGCCGATGTTGATCAGCCAGAAACGACCGCCGGCGAACGACTTGGGTCCGGAATCGGGCGCCGGGATCTGGCTGGCGTCGACGTCGAACTTGCCGCCGAACGTGCCAGCGCGGAAGCGCGGATAGGCGAACCACAACAGCGAGGTCGCCGCTTGCCCGCCAAACAACAAGAGCGACGCGCCCCAGATGTAATACAGGAATTCGCGTCGCGTCATCGGTGCTGGGCCAGTAGGAGTGGTCGGAGCGGGGGCCGCCGGCGCCTTCTTCGGGGCCGGGGCGGCGGGTGCTTCAGCAGCCATGCGTCGTCATTCCTCCTGCCGGAATAAGTGGACAGGTCATGTCAAGACCGTGCCGATTTTAGCACGGTCAAGAATCGCCACATAATAAGGAAAGTGCATCTTATTCATGCGCTTTCGGATAAATGCGGTGATTTGGGGAAACGTTGCGTAATTTATCACAATCAAAAATGTGAGTCAAACCTGAGAGCGCGCCAGCGCGGTGAGCGCGGGGAGCGGCGGAGTGTGGGGAGCGCTGGCGCGAGGTCGAGGTGGGCCATAGGTGACTTTCGCGGTCCCCCGCACACGCCCCCGCGCTCTCGCGCTCTCGCGCTCCTATGCTCCCCGCACTGGCGCGCCCCCGCGTCCACGGCACGTTATAATCACGCCGATGTCTTCCACCTTTCCACCCCCGGAGATCATCGCGGATGAGGCCGGGCTGGAGCGATTGGCTGAGGCGCTTGAACCGGTTACAGCCATCGCCGTCGACACCGAGTCGAACAGCTTGCATGCCTACCGCGAGCGTGTGTGTCTGATCCAGATCTCGATCCCCGGCCGCGATTTCATCATCGACCCGCTGCCGCTTGGCAGCGACATCGGACCGTTGCGCGCGGCCTTTGCCGACCCGGCGCGGCAGAAAGTCTTTCATGCCGCCGAGTACGACATCCTGTGTCTTAAGCGCGATTTCGAGATCGAGATCGCGAACCTGTTCGACACCATGGTCGCGGCGCGCACGTTGGGCTGGCCGCAAACCGGGCTCGCCAGCCTGCTCGAAAGCCGCTTCAACATCAAGCTCGACAAACGTTTTCAACGCGCGGACTGGGGGCATCGGCCGCTCAGCGAAGCCGAACTCGACTACGCGCGGATGGACACACGCTGTTTGCTCGACCTGCGCGACTTGATGGTGTCGGAGTTGAACGCCGCCGCACGGCTGGCCGAGGCCGAGGAGGAATTCGCGCGGCTGACGCGGTTGACGCCCGAGCCTCCGCGGGTCGATTACGACGCCTTCTGGCGTCTGCCGGGTGCGCGCGAATTGAGCGGGCAGCAGGCCGCAATCCTCAGCATGTTGTTCCAATATCGCGAGCGGCAGGCGAGCCAGCTCGATCTGCCGCCGTTCAAAGTGATCGGCAACGAGACGTTGGTGCAGGTGGCTCAGCGCGCGCCACGCGATGCGCACGAGCTGCGCGGCATCGCGGGCATGACGGCCGGCCAGATCCGGCGTCATGGCGCCGCCCTGGTCGATGCGGTGCGGCGGGGTTCCGAAGCCGAGCCGCTCCGCCCGCCGCGCCCGGTCCACGAGCCCGACGAGATCCGCGAACGCTATGAGCGTCTGCGGAACTGGCGCAAGCAAAAGGCCGGCACGCGAGGCGTCGAGAGCGACGTCATCATCCCGCGCGAGGCGTTGTGGGAGCTGGCCCGCCGGGCGCCGCGCACGTCCGAGGACCTGGCGGCGCTCGAGCATCTCGGCCCCTGGCGCCGCGAAGCTTACGGCTCGGAATTGCTGGACATCCTGAGGAAATAGCGCAAATGCGTATCTCTTTTCATGGCGCCGCCCAGACGGTCACGGGGTCACAGCATCTGATCGAGGTCAACGGTCGGACGCTTTTGCTCGATTGCGGGCTGTACCAGGGCTCGCGGTCCGAGGCCATGGTGCGCAACCGCACTTTCGGTTTCGACCCCCGAACCGTGGACGCCGTCATCCTGTCGCACGCGCACATCGATCACTCCGGCAATCTGCCATCGCTGGTCAAGGCCGGATACCGCGGCCCGATCTATGCGACGCCGGCCACCTGCGACCTGTGCGAGTTGATGTTGATGGACTCCGCGCGGATCCAGGAGTCCGACGTCTTCTACTTCAATAAGAAGGCCGCCCGGCGCGGAGAACCGGCCAACGCCGAAGCGCTGTACACCGAAGAGGACGCGGCCGAGGCGCTGACCCTGTTCCGCAAGCAACAGCTCAACCAGAGCTGGGAGGTCTTGCCGGGCGTGCGCGCGACGCTGGTCGAAGCCGGGCACATCCTCGGCTCGGCCATGGTCGTGCTCGATATCGACGAGGGCGGCCGACAGCGGCGCCTGGCGTTCTCGGGCGACATCGGTCGTTTCTCCATGCCGATCCTGCGCGACCCGACGATCCTGGACGATGTGGATCACGTCATCATGGAGTCGACCTATGGCACGCGCAACCACCGGCCACCCGAGGAAGCCTCGGCCGAGTTCGCGGTCGTGGCCAAGGAGACGTTGGGGCGGGGCGGCAAGATCATCGTGCCCGCGTTCGCGGTCGGTCGGGCCCAGGAGATCGTCTACGACCTGCAGAAACTGATCGGCGCAGGTGCGATCCCGGCAGTGCCCGTCTTCGTTGACAGCCCGCTGGCCGTCGATGTGTCGACCGTGTTCAAGCGGCATGCCGAGCTCTTCGACGAAGAGACCGCGCGGCTACTGCGGACCGACGGCGAGGTGTTCGGCTTCAAGACCCTGCGCTATACGCGCTCGGTCGACGAGAGCAAGGCCATCAACGACGTCAAGGGCCCGGCCGTGATCATCAGCGCCTCGGGCATGGCGGAAACCGGGCGGATCCTGCACCATCTGAGCAACAACCTTGGCGATTCGCGCAATACCGTGTTGATCGTGTCGTGGCAGGCGCCCAACACGCTCGGCCGGCGTCTGGCCGACGGCGAAAAGGAAGTCAAGATCTTCGGCGAGTGGCACGCCGTGCGCGCCAACGTGGAGACGATCAACGGCATGTCGGGTCATGCCGGTCGCGACCTGCTCATCCGCTGGGCGACGGCGCTCAAGCCGCGGGTGCGCGATGTGTTCCTGGTGCATGGCGAACCCGAGTCGTCGGCCGCGCTCAAAGAGGCCCTGGTCGAGCAGGGGATGACCGGCGTGCATGCCCCGGCCCTGCACGAGACCGTTGAAGTCTGACCGGGGCTTCTGCTATAATCGCAATTCGCCCCGGAGAGGTGCCAGAGTGGACGAATGGGGCGGTCTCGAAAACCGTTGTAGTCGCAAGGCTACCGTGAGTTCGAATCTCACCCTCTCCGCCATATCGACAGCCCGGGCCGCGCGCCCGGGCTGTCGCGTTTCCCGATGAGGAACCCGCGATGGCGAACCCCTTGATCACGACCACGGAACTGGCGGCACGCCTCGGCGAGGCGAGCCTGGCCATCGTCGACTGCCGGCACCAACTCGCAGACACCGAGTGGGGCGTCGGCGCCTATCGGGCCGGACACATCCCGGGCGCCGTGTTCGCGCACCTCGACCGCGACCTCTCCGGCGCCAAGACCGGCCGCAACGGGCGGCATCCCTTGCCGGCGCCGGCCGACTGTCGCGCAACGTTGAGCCGGCTGGGTATCGGCCCGGGCGTCGAGGTCGTCGTGTACGACCAGGGCGACTCCATGATGGCGAGCCGGCTCTGGTGGCTGCTGCGCTACTACGGCCACGACGCCGTGCGGGTGCTCGACGGCGGGCTGGCGGCATGGGAGGCGGAAGGCCGCACGCTCGCGGTCGGCGTTGAGACGCGCGTGGCGGCGGATTTCACCGGCGCGCCCCAGCCCGGCTGGGTGGTCGAAACCGATGAGTTGCTGGCGCGTTGGATGAACGCGGCGGATCGCGTGGTGATCGATGCTCGCGCGCCGGAGCGGTATCGCGGCGAGGTCGAGCCGATCGATCCTGTGGCGGGGCGGATCCCCGGTGCGGTCAACCAGCCCTACAAAGCCAACGTCGACGCGAGCGGGCGCTTCCTGGCGCCCGAGGTGCTGGTGGCTCGATACCGCGAGCTGCTGGGCGCGCTGCCGCCGGAGCAGGCGGTGGCCTACTGCGGTTCGGGTGTGAGCGGCGCGCACGACGTGCTGGCGATGACGATCGCGGGGCTGCCGGGCGCGCGGCTGTACCCGGGCTCGTGGAGCGAGTGGTGCAGCGACCCGGCGCGGCCGGTGGCGCGATTCTAACCTTGGACCTGACAGGTCCGTCAGGAATCCCCGTAAATCACGGGCGTTCAAAAAACGCGTTTGTTGAATCGAGGCCCGAAATTCTAACCAACAGCCTGTCGAGGACACTCCGGGGACACGGAGCCGAAGGCCGTACCGTACGATCGCCGCATGTGCGTCACAAAACACGCCGGGAGATCGCATGCGCTACGCTGAGCCGCTCGTAGCGGGTCAGTTGTTCCATATTTACAGTCGAGGAAACAATCGCGAGAACCTGTTCTACCGTGTGGGCGACTACGACCTGTTTCACGCGTTGATGTGGGAACACGTGTCACCCGTCGCCGAGATCCTGGCCTACGCTCTGTTGCCGAATCACTTTCACCTCATCACACTGATGCGCGGCGCGGACCAATTGCCCGCGGCGTATCGCGACGATTTATCAAAGCCCTTCTCGAACTGGCTCAACGCCTTCGTCAGACGGACGAACCGGCATCGCGGACGTGTGGGGGCGCTGTTCCAACGCCCATTCGGCCGGGTGCAGATCCGTGATGCCGCGCATCGCCATGTGCTCGGCGTCTACGTGCATATCAATCCAGAGCGGCACGGCCTTGTGTCGGCGTTTCGGGAGTGGCCCTACACCTCTTTGGCGGAGCTAACGAATTCGGCTCCTACCCGGTTGCAGCGCGACACCTTTTTGGCCTGGTACGACGGACGATCCGGTTTCGAGTGTGCCCTGCGCCGGTGGGAGGATCTCCAGGCCGCGATCGCGGCGCTCGAAACGTCGGCTACCGATCTCGCTGTGCTGGCGTCGGGCGGCGTGGACCCCAAAAGTTAGAAATCCGGGCCGTATTCAAAATAGTCGTTTTTTGAACGCCTATGATTTATGAAGAATCCTGATGGACCTGTCAGGTCCATGGTTAGAATCCCTTGACGGGCGACGGCGCCTCGGGGTATAGTCCGCGCATGTTCGCGCGCGCCCACCACCATCACCACGACGACCTTCCGGCCGACCGGCTTGGTTGATGTGGCACGCGTTCTCTCCAACGTCACATAAGCCCTCCGGTCTCCGGGGGGCTTTTCTTTTGTGCAATCGCCTCGGGCGGTTGCGGGGGGGTCCATGCGCACCGATATCCGCCTCGCGTTGCCCTCGAAGGGCCGCCTTGAACAGGACGCCGTCGAGTTCCTGGCCGACTCCGGGCTGCGGGTCGAAAAGCCAAACCCGCGCCAGTACATGGCCCGCATCCCCAACTTGCCCGGCGTCACCGTGATCTTCCAACGCCCCGGCGACATCGTGGTCTCGGTCCGGGAGGGCAGCGTCGACTTCGGCATCACCGGCCTCGACGTCACCGAGGAGCGCCGCGGCGGCGCCGACGAGGTAGTCGTGATCCACGAAGCGCTCGGCTTCGGCGGCTGCAACCTGGCGTTGGCCGTGCCCGAGGATTGGCCGACTGAGCGCGTCGAGGAACTGCGCGGCCGTTACGGCTTGCGCATCGCGACCAAGTACCCGGTCGTCACCCGCAAATACCTCGAGGCCAAGGGCGTGTCCGGGTTCAGCCTGATCGACGTCGAGGGCACGCTCGAGGTGGCGCCCGCGATCGGTTACGCCGATGCGATCGTGGACCTTGTGTCCTCGGGCCAGACGCTGCGCGACAATCGCCTGCGCGCCCTGACCGACGGCATCGTGCTGCGGTCACAGGCCGCTTTGATCGCCAACCGCGCGGCGCTGATCACCCGACCCGAGGTGCTCACGGTCGCGCATCAGTTGCTCGAACTCGTCGAAGCCCATCTGCGCGGCCAGGAGAACTATATGGTCGTGGCCAACATGCGCGGGCAGGACCCCGATGCGATCGCGAGCGCGTTGTTCGCCCAGCCGGAACTCAACGGCCTGCAGGGCCCGACGGTCGCGCCGGTCTACGCCCACACCGGTGAGCGCTGGCACTCGGTGACCATCGTCGTGCGCAAAGACCACATCATCCCGGCGGTCAAGGCGCTGCGCGCGGTCGGCGGCAGCGGCGTGATCGTCACGCCCGTGACGTACATCTTCGAGGAGGAGCCCGAGCGTGCCCGGAGGTTGAACGATGTCGTTGCAACTGCGTGACCCCGCCTGGCTCGACCGTCGCTCCGCGTGGGACCAGGACCCCGAGCTGCTCACACGCGTCGCGGCCTTGATCACGGACGTGCGCGCCCGCGGCGACGCCGCCTTGCGCGAACAGGCCGAACGCTTCGATCGCGTCGCGCTCGAAGCACTGGAACTCGACCCGCTTCCCGACTGGCGTCCGCACGTCGCGCCCGAGGTCGTGGCAGCGCTGCAAACCGCGCACGACCGTCTGCTCGCTTTCCATCAGAAGCAGCCCCTGATCTCGTGGACGACGGAGGCGCTCGGCGGCATCCTCGGCCAGCGCGTGACGCCGCTCGCTCGGGTGGGGTGCTACGTGCCCGGCGGCACGGCGCCGCTGATTTCGACCGTGCTGCACACCGTGGTGCCGGCGCGCGCGGCCGGCGTGCGCGAGATCGTCATCGTCACGCCGCCGAACCCGGATTTCCCGCAGACCGGCTTCGTGCATCCCGCCATCCTGGCCGCGGCCGAGATCGCGGGCGCGCGCGAGGTCTGGCGCGTCGGTGGCGCGGGCGCCATCGCGGCGCTGGCCTACGGCACCGAGACCCTGAGGCGCGTCGACAAGCTCGCCGGGCCCGGCAGCATCTGGGTCACCGTCGCCAAGAAGCTGGTCTTCGGCGACGTGGGCGTCGACGGCCTGCCCGGCCCGACCGAGACGATCGTGATCGCCGATGCCGACGCGAAGCCCGAATGGGTCGCCGCCGACCTGCTCGCTCAGGCCGAGCACGACATCCTGGCCTCGGCCATCCTGCTCACGCCCAGCGCGGCGTTGGCGCGGGCGGTTCAGGAAGCGGTCGACGAATTGGTCACGGCACTGCCGCGCGCCGACATCATCACGCAGACGTTCGCACGCGGCTCGGGCATCGTCGTCGTGCGCGATCTGGACGAGGCCTGCGCGCTTGCGGATCGTTACGCGCCCGAGCACCTTTGCCTGGCCGTGCGCGAGCCCTGGGCCTGGGCGCCAAAGATCCAGCACGCCGGCGGCCTGTTCCTGGGCGAGCACTCGTTCGAGGTGTTGGGCGATTACATCGCCGGCCCGAGCCACGTTATGCCGACGGGCGGCACCGCGCGTTTCATGTCGCCGCTCAGCGCCGTCGACTTCGTGCGCATCACGAGCATCGTGGCGCTCGACCCGATGACCACCGGTGACATCGCGCCGCAGGCCGCGCGGCTCGCCGACGCGGAAGGTCTGGGCGCCCATGCGTTGGCGGCGCGCTTTCGAGCATGAGGGAGTTTTGCCGAGAATTGCACGAATAGGGTCTTGCCCCGGAGATAACGAATGACGCAGATCGGCAATCCGCGTGATCCGCATAATCCGCGGCGAATTTCCTTCATGGGGCCATGCGTGCCAACTTGTCTTGATCCGTGAAATTCGTGGCAAAGAATCCGAGAAGAACCATGAACGTCACTGACCTGATCCGACCCGAGATCCTGACGATGGAGGCTTACACGCCGATCGTGCCTTTCGAGGTGCTGTCGGAGCAGCTGGGCCGCAAGCCGGAAGCGATCATCAAGCTCGACGCCAATGAGAACCCGTACGGACCAAGCCCGCGCGCGCTCCAGGCCCTGGCCGAGTTGCAGTACGCGCATATCTACCCGGACCCGGAGGCGAATCGCCTGCGCGAGGCGCTCGCCGCCTACACCGGCCTGCCCAAGGCCAACCTGTTGGCCGGGCTCGGCGCCGACGAACTAATCGACCTGATTCAGCGCCTGTTTCTGCGGCCCGGCGACGCCATCATCGACCTGCCGCCGACGTTCGGCATGTACAGTTTCGACGCCGGGCTCAATGGCGCGCGGGTCGAAACTGTGACGCGGCGCGATGACTTCAGCATCGACGTCGCGGCCGTGGAGCGGAAGGCCGCGGAACTGGCAGCTGCCGGCCGGCGCGCGCCGCTCCTGTTTGCGACCTCGCCCAACAATCCCGACGGCTCCGTGATCGACGACGCCACGCTCGAACGCCTGCTGGCGTTGCCGCTGGTGGTCGTCCTCGATGAGGCCTATATCGAGTTTCATGGGATCGTCCATTCGCGGATGAAGTGGGTGCTCGAGCACGACAATCTGATCGTGTTGCGGACGTTCAGCAAGCTCGCGGGCCTGGCGGGTCTGCGCGTCGGGTATGGCGCTTTTCCTTCGGCGCTGATGCCGCACTTCTGGAAGATCAAGCAGCCCTACAATGTGCCGGTGTCGGCCAGCGCTGCCGCAATCGCGGCGCTCAGCGACGTCGAGGGCCTGCATGCCAACGTCGCCCGGTTGACGGCCGAGCGGGATCGCATGAGCGAAGCGCTGTCCGAATTAGGCTGGTTGACGCCGTACCCGTCACGCTCGAATTTCGTGCTCTGCCGCGTGCAGGACCGTGACGCGCGGGAGCTACGCGAGACGTTGGCTCGCCGGTACGGTATCCTGATCCGTTACTTCAACAAAGCCGGTCTGCGAGATTGCATCCGGATCAGCGTCGGCAAGCCCGAGCACACGAACGCGTTATTGACGGCGCTTCGCGAAATTGCTGATTGATGATCTCTGATTGCTGATTGCGAGGCAAGATGCGCACTGCGACGATCCAACGCAAAACGAATGAGACTGAGATCACGGTGACAGTGAACCTGGATGGGACCGGGCGCCACGCGATTGCGACCGGCGTGGGGTTTCTCGATCACATGCTGACACACATCGCCGTGCACGGTCTGTTCGACCTCGAGGTCCAGGCGCAGGGCGATCTGCACATCGACGCGCACCACACCATCGAGGACACGGCGCTCGTGCTCGGGCAGGCGTTCGCGCAGGCCCTGGCCGACAAGCGCGGCCTGTGGCGGGCCGGCTCGGCCTACATGCCGATGGACGAAGCGCTGGCTTTCGTGGCCATCGACCTGAGCGGGCGGCCGTACGCCGTGATCGACGCGGCCTGGCACACGCCGGCCATCGGCCAATTCCCGACGTCGCTGATCGGCCACTTCATCGAAAGCCTCGCGGCGACGATGAAGGCCAACATCCACGCGCGGGTTCTGTACGGCCGTGACGATCATCACCAGGCCGAGGCGCTGTTCAAGGCGCTGGCGCGGGCGCTCGATCAGGCCACGACGGTCGACCCGCGTCGAGCAGGCGCCGTGCCCTCGACCAAGGGCACGCTATGACGACGCTGGCCATCATCGATTACGGCATCGGCAACCTGCGCTCGGTGCAGAAGGCTTTCGAACACGTCGGCGCGATTGCGCCGCTGACCGAGGACCCGGCCGTGATCTTGGCCGCCGACAAGGTCGTGCTGCCCGGCGTCGGGGCCTTCGGCGACGGCATGAAGGGCATCCACGCGCGCGGGCTGGCCGACGTCGTGCGCGCGGTCGCGGCGCGCGGCACCCCACTGCTCGGGATCTGCGTCGGCATGCAGATCTTGTTCGAGATCGGTGAAGAGCTTGGCGAGCATCAGGGCCTGGGGCTGCTGCCCGGACGCGTGCGGCCGTTTGCGATCGATCGAGCGCTCAAGGTGCCGCACACCGGCTGGAACCAAATCGCGCCGTGTGCCGGCAGCCCGCTCTTTGAGGATCTGCCCGTCGGCTCGTACGCCTACTTCAATCACGGTTTCTACTGCGACGCCGCGCCGGCCGATACCCTGGCGACCACCGACTACGGCGGCCCGTATCCCACTATCGTCGGTCGCGGACGTCTCTATGGCATCCAGTTTCATCCAGAGAAGAGCCAGGCCGTGGGGATGAGGCTGCTACGCAACTTCGTCGAAAGGGGCTAAGAATTGGCGATTGGTGATTTGTGATTTCCTCTTGACTAAGGGGCAATCGCAAATCACCAATCACCAATCGCAAATTGGCATGAAACCATTTACCGTTTTTCCCGCGATCGATCTTCGCGCCGGCCACGTGGTGCGGCTGGCGGAGGGCGATCCGACCCGGCAGACGACGTACGGCGATGATCCGGCCGCGATGGCCGCGCGCTGGCGCGACGCCGGCGCGACCTGGCTGCACGTGGTCAACCTCGATGGCGCTTTCGGCGAGGTCGGCGGCGCCAATCAGGTCGCGCTCGACGCGATCGTGGCCGCGGCCGTGCCCGTGCAGTTCGGTGGCGGGCTGCGCGATCAGGCGGCGATCGCCGCGGCCTTCGCCGCGGGCGTCAAACGAGTGGTGATCGGCACGGCCGCCATCGAGAACCCCGCCCTGGTCGATTGGGCGCTCGCCGAATACGGCGCGGAGGCGGTGGCGATCGGGCTAGACGCGCGCGACGGCCTGGTGCGCACGCGCGGGTGGGGCGAGTCGACGGGCCTGCATGCGATCGAGGTCGGGCGTCAACTGCGGCTGCGCGGCGTGGTCTGGTGCGTGTACACCGATATCGCGCGTGACGGGCTGCAGACCGGCGTCAACGTCGCGGCCACGCGGGCTCTTTCGGCCGAGACGGGTTTGCACGTCATCGCCTCGGGCGGCGTCGGCGGCCCGGCCGACATCGCCGCCGTGCGCGCCGCTGGTCTTCCCGGCGTCATCGTCGGAAGGGCTCTGTATGAGGGCAATGTGAGCCTGAGAGGATAGCGATTGGTGATTTCCTGCCACGCCGGCGAATCTGAAATCCCCAATCGCAAATCACAAATGTTAGCAAAGCGCATCATCCCCTGTCTCGATATCAAAGACGGTCGCGTCGTGAAGGGCGTGAACTTCGTCGGGCTGCGCGACGCCGGCGACCCGGTCGATCAGGCGCGGTTGTACGATCAGGCGGGCGCCGACGAACTCGTGTTCCTCGACATCTCGGCCACGCCCGAGGGCCGCGCCACAGTCGCGCCGATGGTCCGCCGCGTGGCGGACGAGGTATTCCTGCCCTTGACCGTCGGCGGCGGGATCCGCACCGTCGACGACATGCGGCGTATCTTGCTGGCTGGCGCGGACAAGGTCAGCGTCAACTCGGCCGCCGTGCGTCATCCCGAGTTGCTCACGGCCGGCGCTGAGCGGTTCGGCGCGCAATGCGTGGTGCTGGCGATGGACGCGAAACGCGCGAGCGCGAATGCGGCGAACGGGGAGCGAGTCGGGGTTGCAGAGTCGTGGACACCTCGTTGGGAGGTCGTGGTCGATGGCGGGCGGACGCCGACGGGGCTGGATGCGATCGAGTGGGCGACACGGGCCGTCGCACTGGGGGCAGGCGAGATCCTGCTGACCAGCATCGACGCCGATGGCACGCAGGCCGGCTACGACCTCGAACTCACCCGCGCGATCGTCGAGGCCGTCAACGTGCCCGTGATCGCCTCCGGCGGAGCCGGGTCGCTCGCGCACTTCGCCGACGTGCTCGAAACGGGCAAGGCCGACGCCGCGCTGGCGGCCTCGCTCTTTCATGACGGCGTCTTGACCATCCAGCAGGTCAAGACCTACTGCGCCGGGCGCGGTCTGCCGATGAGGATGTTGTGACATCGGACATTGGCTATTGGCTATTGATGTGTCGATAGCCAATGACCAATAGCCAATAGCCTATGGTGAACAATATGCCTGGACCGAAATTCGACTCGCAGGGCTTGATCACGGCCGTGGTGCAGGATGAAGCCGACGGCGCTGTGTTGATGGTCGCGTGGATGGACGCCGAGGCGCTGGCGCGCACGCGCGAGACCGGCGAGGCCTGGTTCTGGAGCCGCAGCCGCCAGGAACTCTGGCACAAGGGCGCGACCAGCGGCAATATCCTGAAGGTCCGCGAAATCCTGATCGACTGTGACGGCGACACGCTGCTGGTCAAGGCGTCGCCGACCGGCCCGGCCTGTCACACGGGTGCACGCACCTGTTTCTTCACGACACTTGAAGGGAAGAATTCATGAGCTCGTTCGAACTCAAAACGGTGGAGGCCACCATCCGCGACCGCATCGCCAACCCGCGGCCCGGCTCCTACACCCAGCAATTACTCCAGGCCGGCGAGGACGAGATCGTCAAGAAGGTCGGCGAGGAAGCCATCGAGGTGGTGCTGGCCGTGAAAGGTCAGGGCGATGCGCGCGTGATCAGCGAGGTCGCCGATCTCTTTTACCATACGCTCGTGCTGCTTGCGTCCCGCAATCTCAGCTTGGCCGACGTCGAGGCCGAACTGGCGCGTCGGCATCGTTGAGCGCGGCGCGAAAGCGCCCACGCACTAGGCGCCGCGCTCAACGTTCTCCGGGCTTTCGCCCATCGCTGACCGCTCGAGCGTCTCGCGGATGCGTTCCTGCAACGTGGCGCGATCGGGCCGCTTCTTGCCGAAGTTGCGCAGCGAATCAAGCACCGTGTCGGTCACGGCCTTGGTGAGTTGCTTGAGCGAGTCGCCTGTAAGCTTTTCGCCCCGCTCGAACCAGTTGGCCGCGGCGTAACCCATCACCACGGTGGTGCCGGCCGCGACCGCGGCCGCCAGCGCCCAGCCGGGCGGCCCACCGAGCTTGCTCAACTCCTGAAACAGGGTCCGTCCGAGGAAGCCCAGACCGAAGGTCACGGCCAGCTCGCGGGCACGTGCCGGCGTGATCTCGTAGTTGTAGACGCGCGCGATGCCGAGCACGAGCGACGATTGCACGGCGAGCAACGGGATGACGTCGAGGACCGGCAACGGCGTGAGCGCGATGACGGCCGATGTGGTCGCGGCGCCCGTGATCGCCGTCCAGGACAGACGCCACCGGTAGGCGGGCAGGGCGCGACCGAGCGCAGCCAGCAACCCCGGTTCGGCTTTGGCAATGGCGATCAGCAGATCGTCGAGGTTGTGCCCGGTGCGCGCCGAGATCGGCACGACCTGTCCCGGCTCGAGACGGAGGTTCGCGGCCGTGCGTTCGAGCACGGGCTTGAGGTCGCGGCTGCTGAGCAGATCGGCTTTGTTGAGCACGGCGACGAGCGGTTTGCCGAGCGCGTGCAACTCGTCGAAGAGCTCCTGTTCGGTGCGTTTGATGCCCTGGATCGCGTCGAAGACCACGATCAGGAAATCCGCCTGCTCGGCGGCGTGCAGGGCCCGAGCCTTCTCTTGTTCGCCGAGATCCCCGACCGCATCCGCGCCGGGCGTGTCGACGACCCGGAACAGACCGGCGTCGGCCTCCTGGTTGGTGCGCGTCGTGCCGGGCACCGGGCTGACCTCGGCCTTGTCCTCGCGCTTGCGGATGAGCTGGTTGTACAGCGTCGACTTGCCGACGTTGGCCGGCCCGACGATGGCGATGCTGCGTTTGTCCGTGAACGCGATCTTGAAATTGGGCAGGGCCAGGTCGAGCAACAGCCGCCATCGATTGAGGTCGCCCGGGAGGAGCTTGGCGGCGGAGGTCAACTCGGCCTGCATCGGCTCCGGCAGCGCGCCCCAGGCGCTGGTCAGCTGACGGCGCGTGTCGTCCGGGAACTCTTTGAGCAGGTCGTCGAGGTTGGACATGGGGTTTGAGTATAGCGCGCCGGTCGGTTCTGGAAAACGACTACAGGTCGTTCAAGATCCGCCGTCGCTGCGCCCGATACTCCTCGTCGGTGACCAGGCCCTGTTCGCGCAGGCCATCGAGCTCGCGCAGGCGATCGGCGACCGCGGCCTGCGGCTGAGGGCGTGGCTGGGCTGTCTCGCCGGCCGCGCGGAAACGTTTGCCGCACCGCGTGCACACGGCCTCGATCTGACCCGCCTCGAATTGGCTCACATACTCGGCGTTGGCGAAACTCGCGACGCTCGCTCCGCGGCCGAAGAGCGACTTGAACACCGACGGGATCTTGTCCCCGAGCCTGAGGATGGGCACCGCGCTCTCGGCGCCGCAATGTGGACAGACGGGTGTGGTCATGGTCAGGCTCGAGCCCGCGATCGGATGACGTCAACGATACCGGCCGAGGCGGTCGACCAGCAGGTCGTAGAAGCCGTCGACGTCGATACGGATGCCGGCGTCGCAATTCGGCGTCTTGCCGGTGACGCGCCAGACGTCGCCGACGGTGCGGCCGTAGTTAAGGCCTTCGTTGGTCTCGATGTCGACGCGCAGGGTTTGCATCGTGAACAGCTCGGGTCGGATCAGATACGCGATCGCGCAGGCGTCGTGGATCGGAGCGCCGTCCCACCCGTACCGTTCGACATGATGCTGCCGGAAGAACTCGAGCAGTTGCGCCGTGAACTCGCCGACGGCCGTGTTGAGCGCGCGGAACCGCGCGATCCGGCCCGGGATCGCGGGGGTCTGGTGGGTGAGGTTGAGCCCGAACATCGTCAACGGCGCGCCCGACTCGAACACGACGCGCGCGGCGTGCGGGTCGCACAGGATGTTGAACTCGGCTGCCGGCGACCAGTTGCCGGTGTCGAGCGAACCGCCCATGAGCACGATGCGTTTGATGGCCGGCACGATCTTGGGTTCGAGGCGCATCGCCAGCGCGACGTTTGTCATCGACCCGGTTGGCACGAGCGTGACTTCGCCCGGGTGCGCCAGCACCTGCTCGATGATGAAGTGCACGGCGTGTTTGGCCTCGGGGCCGCGGCTCGGCGTCGGGAGGTGCGGGCCCTCGAGCCCCGAGGCGCCATGCACGGCCTCGGCACTCACACGCTCGCGCATCAGCGGTCGGTCGACGCCGGCGTAGATCGGCACGTCACGACCGATCACTTCGCGCACCACGCAGGCGTTGCGCAACGTCCGATCCAGGCTGACGTTGCCATAGACCACGGTCACGCCCAGCACTTCAAGCTCCGGGCTGGCCAGCGCCAGCATCATGGCGATCGCGTCGTCGTGCCCGGGATCACAGTCCAGGATGATTTTCTCGCTCATGTGGAGATTGTACATTGGGTGACCGGGCGAATGGGTGAAAGACGCAGGGCCCTCGCATCTCGTGTTCCGGCAAAAAAACAGATCTTCCGCGTATTTCGCGAATGGATCGTTTCGTGCGGCAAATCGCGTCACTTGCGCAACTCGCGGCAAATCCGCCAGCCCCGCATCTCGATGCGATTGCCCCGATGAACGACGGGACCGGCATGCACGGGCGAGTCGTCGGGGCCTCGCGTTTGAGGCTTGATCGTGGATAGGGAGCGTCGCCGATCACGTGGAATCCGGTCAGGCGCACCGCGCCATCGTACGATCGCTCACTCACGCGATCCCACAATAACGTTCGCTCAAGGCCCAGAGCTTCCCGGCCAGCTCGGCGTCTTTGGCCTTTGGGTCGAGCCGCGCGGGCTTGAGGTCGGCGAAGTACTCGCCTGTCACGCCGGCCA
Organism: Anaerolineales bacterium; assembly: GCA_044224715.1. Lineage (GTDB taxonomy): Bacteria > Chloroflexota > Anaerolineae > Anaerolineales > UBA6663 > UBA6663. Next base: position 15,867 of record JBGAJV010000016.1, read on the forward strand.
CATCCGGCGATGTCGCCAGGTAGATCGAGGTGGCGGCGCCCTGGTCCGGCCGGCGGCCGAACCGCATCGCCAGATTCAAAATCGGGCTCAGCCAACCCATGGTCTGGCGCCCAAAGCCCGTGGCGACCATACCTGGGTGCACACAGTTCGCGGTGACGTTCGTGCCGGCCAGCCGTCGAGCCAGTTCTTTTGTGAAGAGGATATTGGCCAATTTCGATTGACTGTACGCGCCCCAGGCCGTGTAGCCGCCGTTCTTGAACTCGGGATCCTCGAGGTTGATCGCGCCGCCCAGATGCGCCGCCGAGGAGACGCTGACGACGCGGGCCGGGGCGCTGGTTTTGAGCCGATCCAGCAGGAGATGGGTCAACAGGAAATAGGCCAGGTGGTTAACGGCCCAGGTCGTTTCGATGCCGTCAGCCGTGGTCGTGCGTGGGTTGAAGACGCCGCCGGCGTTGTTGACGAGCACGTCGAGCCGCGGGTAGCGCTCAAGCACCTGTGTGGCCACCTCCCGGATCGATGCCTGACGACCCAGGTCCGCGATGAGCAAATCGATGGCCGGGTTGCCCGTCTTCGCCTTGATGTCGCCGACGACACGTTCGCCCTTGGCAGGGTCACGCGCGATCAGGATGAGCTGCGCGCCCGTTTTGGCCAGGCCGAGCGCGGTTTCGAGCCCGATGCCGTTCGTGGCACCGGTGATGAGGATCGTTTGGATTGCCATCCTGGCAGGATATCACGTCACGGGCGGGTTTCCCGGCCAGGGTCGTCGCGTTCGATCGTTGTCGGCGAGCCGCACCGCATCAGGGCACGGGGACGGGCGTTGTGGGCCACACGAACTGAACATGCCCGGATTGCAGGTGCACGACCCGGTCGTAGTCGGCCGGGCGCAAGCGATCATGCGAGATCACGATCAGGGCGCGCCCCGCGGCCGCCGTGAACAGGTCGGCGAGGATGGAGTCTGCGATGCCAGGGTCGAGGTGCGCCGTCGGCTCGTCGGCGATCAAGATCGCGCCGGGCCGCAGGAGCGTGCGGGCGAGCGCGAGGCGCTGACGCTGGCCGCCGCTCAAGCCAAGGCCACGTTCGCCGATGACGGTGTCGAGCCCGACCGGTAGCTCGGCCAGCAACTCCGTCAGGCCGACCCGTGCCAGGGTCGAATGCAGCGTCTCGTCGGACGCCCGGGGATCAGCCAGCAACAGGTTGTCGCGCAGGCTGGCGTTGAAGACATGCGGATTCTGCTCGAGCACGCTGATCTGACGGCGCAACACGTCGATGGGGATGTCGACCACGTCCCGTCCGTTCAAGCGGATGGCGCCCGCGGGTGGTTCCCACAAACGCGTCGCCAGGGCCGCGACCGTCGACTTGCCTGAGCCGCTCGGGCCGACCAGCGCCACGCGCTCGCCCGGATGCACCGTCAGCGTGATGGCCTCAAGCGCCGGACGGGTCTGATCGGGATACCGAAATGTCAGGTCTTTGATCTCGAGCGTGACGCCGATCGGATCGAGGGCGGGATCCTCTGGCGCGGCTCCGAACGACGGGATGTGTGACGTTGCATCAGGTGCGAGCGCGAACACCCGTCGGCCGGCGGCCACGATCGCGCCCATGGCCGTCGCCGCCTGAGGCAGCGGAAGGAACGCCTCGAACGCCGCCAGCGTACCGAGCGCCAGCGGCGCCAGCCAGACCGGATCGAGGTGATCGGCCTGCACCAGTTGAATTCCGCGGGCCAGCACCGCCAGGATCGTCAGGTGCGTAAGAATCGCGCCACCCCCGGTTTGAAGCGCCGCGATGCCGGCAAGCCGTCGTTGCGCGGTGCCGGCCTCGCCTTGAGCCGCCGCGACGCGTGCCACCCAGGCGCCGGCCCGGCCGGCGGCCAGCAGATCAACCTGACCCTGCACGCCGTCGACGACGGCCTGCTGTAAAGCGGATCGCGCGGCGATCGCGGCGTCACCGGGTGCTCGCGCGGCGCGCAACCCCCAGACAGACAGGACGACCGCCACCGACGCCGCCCCCGCCAACGCGATCGCGGCCAGAACCAGATCGACCGAACCCAGCACGGCGCCACCGAGACCCGCCAGCAGGATCGCGGCGAGCGGCGGCCCCCACAAACGCACGTAGGCATCCTGCAACGTGTCGATATCGGCCACGGCCCGCGCGACCAGGTCGCCCCCGCGGGCGTGGACAAGCTGCGACGGCCACAAGGGCTCGAGCGCCGTGTAGAACCAGACCCGCAGACGCGCCAGCAAACGCAGACTGACGTCGTGGGCGGATAGCCGCTCGAGATAGCGCAGGACGCCACGCGCGAGCCCGAAGGCGCGGGTGCCGACGATGGCGACGGTGAGCGCGGCCAACGGCGGCTGCAACGCCGCTGCAGCGATCAGATAGGCGCTGGTCGTCATCAGCGCGACGTTCGCGCCGACCGTGAGCGCGGCGAACCCAAGCGCCACGGCCATGCGCCGCCATTCGGAGCGCGCTAGGGTCCACATGCGCCGGACGACGCCGAGGTCGGCGAGCGGGGCGGTGGACGCCGGGCGGGCGACGAACGCCGGGTCGACCGGCGCCGATGGGGCCTCGGCTTCGAGCGGCACCATGGCATCGTCAATCCACGGGCATTGCGGCAGGACCAGGTTCGGGGGGCCGCTGAGGATCAGCCGGCCGTGGTCCAGGACGAGGATGAGGTCGGCCTGTTCGGCGAGCGCGCGCCGGTGAGCGGCGAGCACGATCGTGCGACGACCGCGCCAGCCACGAACGAGCGATACGAGCCGGGCCGTGAGCAGCGAGTCGAGCGCCTGCTCGGGTTCGTCGAGCACCACCAGCGGCCCGGTTTGCAGACACACCCGAGCCAGCGCGATGCGCTGGGCCTGGCCGCCCGACAGGTTGCGGCCGAGCTCCGCCACCGGCGTGTCGAGACCGCCGGGCAGTTGCGCGACAAACGTGGACAGGCCGGCGGCCTCGGCCGCCAGACGGATCTCGGTCGGCGTCGCGTGGGGCCGCGCCAGCGCGATGTTGGCGCCCAGCGTGTCGGCGAACAGGTGCGGGCGTTGCGGCAGATAGGCGACGTGTTGCGGCCAGCCCGCGCCGCCGACGTCCGCGCGACCGCCTGTGCGAAACCCGACCTGGCCCTCGCTCGGCGGCTGCAGACCCGCGAGGACGCGCAGGAGCGTGCTCTTGCCCGAGCCGTTGACGCCGATGACGGCCACGACCGAACCGGGCGGCGCCGTGAACGACACGTCCGCAAGCGCCCGGCGACCATCGGGGTAGACGAGGCCGATGCCGTGCGCGGCCAGGCCGCCCCCGGGGGGCGCGTGGTTGACCACCACGGCCGGCGGCGCCTCGTCGAGCACGGCGAACAGCCGCTCGGCGGCGGCCAGGCCGGATGCAGCGGCGTGATAGCGCTGACCGAGCAAGCGCAACGGCAGATAGAAATCCGGGGTGAGGATCAGGGCGAAGAGCGCGGTCTGGAACGTCAGCGCGCCGTCGAGCAGGCGCAGCCCGATCGCCACGGCGACCACGGCCGTGCTCAGCGTCGTGAGCAACTCGAGAACGAGCGCCGAAAGAAACGCCAACCGCAGCACGGACAACGTCGCGCCCCGGTAGCGCTCGCTGTAGCGTGCGAGCACGAGCGCCTGAGCGGTGCCGCGACCGAGCAGTTTCAGCGTCGTCAGCCCTTGAACGATATCGAGGAAGTGTCCGCCGAGCTGGCCGAGCAGAGCGAACTGCCGGCGCGTCAACGCCTGGGTGGCATAGCCGATCAGGATCATGAAGATCGGCACGAGCGGCGCGGTAGCCGCCAGGATCACGGCGGTGAGCGGATCCCGCACCAGGATGACGACCAGGATGGTCAGCGGCACCAGCGCCGTCTGCGCGATCTGCGGCACGTACTGGCTGAAGAACGCATCGAGCGCGTCGACGCCGTCGCTGAGGGTTTGCGCCAACTCGCCGCTCTGCGTCTCCAGCGAGAACGTCGGACCGCGGCGCATCAGCGCCTGTGCCAGCTCGAGGCGCAGCCTTTCGCGTACCTGACGCGAGCCGGTCGCCGCCACGTAATCCGCTGCACCGCTGGCCACGCCGCGGATCACCACCAGGAGCGCGGCGGCGGCAAGCCAGCCGCCGACGGTCTCGAGGCTCTGACGACTCAGAAACGCGGCGTCGATGGCGAGGCTCACGCACCAGGCCTGCGCGATGGCCAGGAGCGCGGCCAGCCAGCCGGTTCCGATCGTCAGCGCGAAGGACGCCGCCGCGGATCGTGCAAGCGCCAGGACGCGCCGTTGCAGCATGGGGTGATCAATCGGTGGGCCGCGCAGGGCTCAATACACGAGTCCTTCGGGCTTGGCCTCCACGCGCTTTCGGAATACCCAGTACGTCCAGGCCTGGTAGGCCACGATGATGGGCACGAAGAACAGCGCGACGACCGTCATCACGGTCAACGTGTACGGGCTCGACGCGGCCGTGTAGATCGTCAGGCTGTAAGCCGGATCCAGGCTCGAGACCATCACGCGCGGGAAGAGCAAGCCGAACGTGAACGCGGTCTGTGCCGCGATCGCGAACGCCAGCAACGCGAACGTCCAGCCCGGCAGGCGCCGACGCAGGATGAACAACCCGGCCACGAGCAGCGCGCCGATCATGGCGAACGGCAGCGGCCCCGGGTTGATGCCGATGTGGGTCAACAGATCCGTCGACGCATACGTCGCCAGGAAATACGCGATCTCGGCGACCGCGGCGATCGGCCACAGGCGGCGCGCGAGCTGCGCCGCGCGCTCGGCCAGGTCGCCGGTCAGTTTGAGGTTGAGGAAGACGGCGCCGTAGGTGGCGAAGAGCAGGACCCCGGCGACTCCACCCAGCAGGCTGTAGCCGTTGAGCAGATCGAACACGCTCCCGACCATGTTCATGTCGGCGTCGATCGCCACGCCGCGCATGAGGTTGGCGAAGGCCACGCCAAGAAGCAGGGCGGGGAGCAGACTGCCGACGAAGATGCACACATCCCACAGCTGGCGCCAGCGCGCGCCCGGGCTCTTACTGCGAAATTCGAAGGCGACCCCGCGGATGATCAGACCGAAGAGCACCAGGAAGAGCGGCAGGTAGAAGCCGCTGAAAAACGTGGCGTACCAGTTGGGAAAGGCCGCGAAGGTCGCGCCGCCGGCGGTCAGCAGCCAGACCTCGTTGCCGTCCCAGTGGGGTCCGATGGTGTTGATGATCGCGCGCCGCTCGAGGTCGGTGCGGCCGAGCACGGGCAGCAACAGCCCGACGCCGAAGTCGAAGCCTTCGAGCACGAAGAAGCCGATATAGAGCACGGCGATCAGGATGAACCAGAGGATGTTGAGATCGAACGTCATGGTTGGCCTCCTGCCTCAATCCGTGCCCACGAGCGACGGCGCCGGCAGATCGGGCGTCGCCTGAGCGTCCAGCGGCCCGAACGCGAGCTCGGGCGACGTGGCAAAGCGACGCAGCAGATACACGTCGGCGACCGCGAGCGCGGCGTACAAGACCGAGAACCCGATCGTGGTGAACAGGACGGCCTCGGCGCTGACGTTGGGCGAAACCGCGGCCTCGATCTTCATCAGCCCGTACACGACCCAGGGCGAGCGACCCACCTCGGTCATCAGCCAACCGGCCGAGTTGGCCAGGTAGGGCAGCACCATCGCGAGCGGGTAGAGCGCCATCCACTTGCCGGCCCGATCGGTCAGGTCGCCGAGGCTGATCCCCAGGCCGACGACGGCCAGACCGAGCATGGCGAAACCGGCGCCGACCATTGCGCGGAAGGACCAGTAGACGACGTAGGCCGGCGGGCGATAGTCGCCCGGGCCATATCTCGCCTCGTACGTCGCCTGCAGATCATCCATGCCGTGCACGACGCCGGTCAGCTGGTTGTACGAGAGCAGGCTGAGCAGCGTCGGGATGCGCAGCGAGTAGATCTCGTTGCCCTGGAAGTCGCCGATGGTGATGACCGAGAACGAGGCCGGATCTTCCGTGACGTACAGACCCTCGGCGGCGGCCATCTTCATCGGTTGCGCCTGCACCATGTGGCGCGCCTGGTCGTGGCCGTTGAGCACGGTCAAACCGATCGCGATCAGACCGACGATCGCGCCGAGCTGGAACGAGCGCTTGAACAGATCGACATGTGACTTGCGCAGCAGGTGCCAGGCGCTGATGCCCATCACGAAGAACCCGGCCGTGGTGAAGGCACCGCCAAGCACGTGCGGGAAGGCCACCTGCACGCTGGGATTGAAGAGCAGCGCCAGGATGTCGGTCATCTCGGCCCGGCCGTTGCGGAGTACGTAGCCGACCGGGTTTTGCATGAAGGCGTTTGCCACCATGATCCAGATCGACGAGAGCACCGTGCCGATCGCGACGAGCCAGATCGACGCCAGGTGCACGCGCTTTGGCACGCGCTCCCAACCGAAGATCCACAGACCCAGGAACGTGCTCTCCATGAAGAACGCGAGCAGCGCCTCGATCGCGAGCGGGGCGCCAAAGATGTCGCCGACGAAGCGCGAGTACGCGGACCAGTTCATGCCGAACTGGAACTCCTGGACGATGCCGGTGACCACGCCCATGGCGAAGTTGATCAGCAGCAGCTTGCCCCAGAACTTCGTCATCTGCTTATAGACGTCCTGGCCGTTGAGCACCCACAATGTCTGCATCAACGCGGTCATCATCGACAGGCCGATGGTGAGCGGCACAAAGAAGAAATGATAGACGGTGGTGATCCCGAACTGCCACCGCGCGATCAACGTGGGATCCATACGGGGAACCTCCTGATCGACCTGAGCCGCTGACAAGCGGCCATGCGACGTGCTTGGGCTCAGGCGTCAATCCTTGGATCGTATCGCAGGCGGACGCGCGCGTCAGAGTGAGATCCATCACGTTTCGTGATGGATGGGCTTATCGATGGCGCGTCGACGGCCCGCTCAGGCCAGCATAGCCCCCAAACCGAGGTGAACGTGGAGAAATTCGGGCGGATTTCACACACTGACCGCGTGAATGCTCCGGCCTCAATCGTCCTGAGACGGCACTGCTGTGTGTAAGGCCTGCACGTATTGGAGCGGCGACTTCCCGATCAGTTTGCGAAAGTCGTTGACGAAGTGCGATTGGTGACTGTAGCCCAGGTCGAGCGCGATCGTGACCCAATCGGGGTCCGGCGTTCGGGCCGCGAGCTCGGCGGCCTCGACCAGACGATAGCGCATCAGCACCCACTTCAGACCAACGCCGACATACTTGTTGAACAGGGCTTGCAGCGTGCGCCCACTGAGGTGAACGCGTTGCGCAACGGCGTCCACGGTCCGAAGTTCAGGATCCCTTTCGACCTGTTGCATGACTTCCGTGATCATGCCCAAGTTGCGATCGGCTTCCGGCCGCGCTGCCAGGAGAAGATCCTCGACCTGTGCGATGCGCGCCTCGTCGCCGGTTTGCGCCAGCATCTGCGTGCGGAACGCGTCGCCCCCGGTCGGAAATACGTCGACGGCCGGGCGGACCTGATCGGTGAGCTCCGATACCGGCCGGCGCCAAAACGCGTGGAAGCCCCCGGGTCGGAACATCGTGCCCACGATGAGCCCGACGTCCTTGACCTCGTACGTGTACTTGCCGGTCGTGACGCCCGTGACCCAGCCGCGCTCATCGGTGAAGGCGACGTTCACCGTAGGGAAGGGCAGCACCTCCGAGACATAGGGCGGCTGGCCGCGCAGATCCCAATGGATGGTCCAGTGGTGCTCGACGAAGGGCGCCAGGTCGGCGGACGGGAGGTACCGCGCGAGCCTGAAGCGCTGCGCGGCATTGACCGGATCGAGGATCCCGGGGTGTTCGCTGGACTTCTTCTCAAAGGAGTCTGCGGATTTTTGCAATCTATCTCCCATGGCGTTTGATATTCTAGCGCCGGAGACGAGGACCATGACGTTCGTAAGAGCCACTATCCATCGCATCACCATCGACGTGCCGGTTCACAATATCGGTGAACCCCCAGCGCCCGGGGGGATCGACCCCGGCGGCCGGATGGGTCGACCGCGCCCGCAAAACCCTTGGCGCCGAAGCGCCGGAGCTGAATCATGACTACTGGATACTCGACCACGCAGCATATCACCATCGTCGCGCCGACCGAGCGCGTCTGGGCGGCCCTGATCACGCCCGAGATCGTCAGGCAATACATGTTCGGCGCCGAAGTCGTGTCGACCTGGCAGGTAGGGAGCCCGATCGTGTATCGCGGTCTGTGGGAGGGACAGCCCTTCGAAGACAAGGGAACGATCCTGGAGTGCGTTCCCGGTCGTCGCCTACGCTCGACGTACTTCAGCGCGGTCAGCGGCCTGGAGGATAAACCCGAGCACTACAACACCGTCACGTACGAGCTGACGTCGGACGGCGCCGGCCGCACCACGCTGAGCGTCACGCAGGACAACAACCCGAGCCAGGAGATCGCCGACGCGATGGGAGGCAACTGGGCTGCGACGTTGGCCCAGATCAAGCAACTGCTGGAGGCGGCGTGACCATGGGGCCGACGTACTTTGACACGTTCATCGAGGTCGCCGAGGACTGCCCGGTGACGCGAGCCGAAGCCCCGGAACGCTCGGGCGAGCGCAAGACCAAGGCGATGATCGAATACGATCTGATCACCGACAAACCCTATGGCTACACCGGCGACGACATCGCCTTTCTGGCGCATGCGATGCACAAGGGCATCGCGAAATCAGAGTGGCCGGCTGAGCGGGAGAAGTTCTTCTCGAAGGGTCAGCCGTGTCTGCGCGCGTCGGCCCTCGGCAAGCGTTATGGCTGGGGCACGCATCACAACGCGGACGGTCGAGTCGCGCTGGTCCCGATCGAGTCGACGCAATACAAGCGTCTGGCCGCCGACCCGGCGTTGAAGCACATGCGCGCCATGCGGACCAGGCGGGCGTGAGGATGACCGGGAAGTGTTACAGGTGGGTGACGGCCCCGATGGTGGGCCCAACGAGAGCCGAGGACGGTGAGAGGCGACCGTGATCCGAACAGCGACGTCATGGCGAGCGACGATCTGGTGCGAATCGGTCGACGGGACCGCCCTGCCTGCCCTTTCACATGCCTGTCGGTCCGACAGGGCCTGATGGCCCGCCGGAGCCGCGCCGGTTGACGGGGCCGATGGCGGCTGCCGGAGGCCAAGGCTCGAACTGACCAGCAAGGCGGCCACAAGGGCCGCCCCTACGCCGGACCATCATGCCTCCGCGGAACATCGCCCGCAACGGTCGCGACGGAACAACACCACGGCGTCTATCTGGCCTTGTGCGCCCGATTGCTTAAGGTCGCGCCGGATATTTGAGACACGTCCAGGTCGCTCCGCCATCGTCGGTGCGGGCGAGGCCGGCGGCGCCGGCGATCCGTCCGTGCTTGTCGTCCACGAAGCCGCCATACAGCCCTGTGTCTGTTACCACGCACGGCCAAAGGACCGGCGTGTTCCAGGACTGCCCGGCATCCCGCGTGATCAACGGCCCAGAGGCACGCCCCAACAGCGCATAGGCCGCGGTCTCGGAGAGGGTCTGGATGGCGCCCAGGTGGCCGCTCACTGCGACTGGTGCGGCCGTCAAATCAAGGTGTACGCCCGAACGAAGGAGAGGCGCCTCGCCTACAACAGTCCAGGTTGCGCCGAAGTCCGCCGAACGCGTGAGCCGCTTGTCTTGCTGGGTCCCGCCTGCCATGCCACCGCAACCGGCCCAGGCAATGCTATCGGGGCCCATGCTTACGCTCACACTCATCCAATAGGATAGGACACATGGCAGCGCCAGTTCATGCCAGGTGGCGCCGCCGTCCGCGGTGGCCCACCAGATGCGTTCGAAACCCGATCCGCCCTGCGGCAGCAATTCCGCAAATGCGATCGTGCGGTCGTCCCACACCGAGACCGAGTCGGGCCAGTCCGCCCCGCCGTCGTCGGTGCGGGCTAGCCCGCCGCCATCGGCGATCCAGCCGTGTTTGGCATCGACATAGCTGCCAACAAGCGATGTGTCGGGCACCGTGCACGGCCAAAGGACCGGCGTGGTCCAGGACTGCCCTGCATCTCGCGAGATCAATGGCCCAGAGGCGCGTCCCAAAAGACCGTACACTCCGTTCGCTGACAGTGCCTGGATCGACCAAAGGTGACCATCAGTGGGGACGTGCGAGGCCGTCGAGTCTACGTACTCGCCGGACCGAACGATCGGCGCCTCGCCGACGACGGTCCAGGTCGCGCCAAAGTCCACAGATCGCGTGAGCCGCTTGTCTTGAAGAGTCCCACCGGGCATGCCGCCGCAGCCAGCCCAGGCGATGCGATCCGGGCCGAGGCTAACGCTCGCACTCATCCATCCACGCCGGATACACGGCAGCGCCAGTTCATGCCAGGTGGCGCCGCCGTCCGCGGTGGCCCACCAGATGCGTTCGAAACCCGATCCGCCCTGCGGCAGCAATTCCGCAAATGCGATCGTGCGGTCGTCCCACACCGAGACCGAGTCGGGCCAGTCGGTCGAACTCGGCCCCACCCCCGTGTTCGGCCACACGGCGACCAGCGCGCGCCACAACTCAAGACCGCCGGGACGCGGCTCATAGATCGCGCTGTTTCCCGAGCCGTCCGTCAGCCAGACCCATAGCTGTCCACTCGGCGACCGGCCCCAGTCGATCACGGGGTCGTTCGAGCTCAGCAACTGCCACGTCCAACCACCATCGTCGGTGACCAACAAACCGTGGCAGCGCAGCCAACCGACCCGGTCATCGCGAAACAGGATCTCGGGCATCTCGTTCAGGCAGGCCAGGCCGCGATCGGGCAGGGCGCGACTCTCCCAGGTGGCGCCGCCGTCGGTTGTACGGCCGAGCGCGATGGCATAGGGCTCATCCGGGATCGGCACGGCGATATGGCCGAGCGCAAACCCGTTCGTGGCGGACACAAACGACAAGGAGGTGAAGCGGCCGGGTGGCCCGGGGTCAGTCGGTCGGCCAGGGTTTGTCGCCCACACCATGGTCGTCGTTCGCGTGACGGCGGCCACCTGTGTTTGCCAGTACGCGGTCCGGGTCGACGTCGGCTCAGGCGAGGGGCTGGCGATCGGTGTACGCGCGCTCGGTGCCGACGTCACCGTCACGGAGGGACGCACAGTCGGAACCGGAGTCGGCACAGGGCTCAACGTCGGCGACACGCACGCAGACAGCGCCAGCGCCACGATCGCCCCCCGCGCGGCTCGTGCCGTCGATGACCCGTGGGCGAAGATGCGCCTATGCATGCGACCACTCCACGCACGACGCGTCACCCCTCGGACCGCGAGAGCAATTGCACCACGGGCCGCAGTTCGAGCCACCACGGGTTCTTCGGGCGCACGTGCTCGAGATCCATCAGCCCGGAGATGTTGACCAGGTCCGTGATCTGGATGCGACCACCCAGGATGCCGATGACGGCGCTTGTGGTGGCGCCACGCTCCGCTTCACCGACCAGGAAGTCGACGCTGTGCGACGCGAGCCGCGTGGCCTGGATGCGGTCAAACGGCGAGGGGTCGCCGCCTTGCTGCAGATGCCCAAGGATCGCCTGGCGCACGTCGAACAGGCCGTGGCTCTCCTCTTCGAACAAGGCGCTCATGAAGGCCGTGGTGTAAAGCGGGTTCGCCCGCTCGTTGCGGATCAACAGGCTCAGTCGGCGGCCGCGCTTGAACGACTCGGTCATGTGGACCAGGTCTTCTTGCAGGGTCTGCAGCGTCACGCCCTCCTCGTGGAGGTAGACGCGCTCGGCGCCGGTGGCCAGTCCGCTCATCAGGCCGAGATAGCCGCAATAACCACCCATGACTTCGACGACAAAACAGCGTCGAGCCGCCATCCCCGATTGCTTGATCTTATCGACAACCTCGACGATGTTGTTAAGCGCGGTGTCCGCGCCGATGCACAGCTCCGATCCAGGGAGGTTGTTGCTGATCGAAGCCGGCAAACAGATGACCGGGATGTTGAACGCCGGATACTCGGCCCGACGCTGATACAGTTGCCGGGCCGCCTCATATGCCGACCAGCCACCGATGAGCAACAAGGCCTCGATCTTCTGCGCCTTGAGCGTGTCGGCAATCGCGGCAAAGTCCTGGCCGGCGGGCACGGCCCGGCTGGTGCCCAGGTTGGATCCGCCCATCGACCCCCAGCCGTGCACGTCCATCCAGGTGAAGTCGCGGGTCTGCCCTTCGACTAGGCCCTCAAAGCCGTTGTTGATGGCGACCGGGATGTGTCCGCGATCGATCGCCAGCCGCACCGCGGCGCGGACGGCGATGTTCATGCCTGGCGCCGGCGCCCCAGCGGTCAACACGCCAAAGCGCAGCCGTCGCTGGCCTGGACGAGGCGGGCGGGGCACGGTCTGGATCAACGTCTGCAGCGTGCGGTATTGCTCCTTGAAGCTCGTGCCGCGCAAACTCATCGCTTTGTCGTAATCGCGCGCCTGTATCGCGTCGGGCACGGATCGGGTCTTGGCCACGCAATCCGCCAGGGGCAGATGCGTGATGCGGTTGTAGCGCATGCCGATGACCTGCGGCTCGTCGGCGGGAGTGCTCGCGAGCAGGTGCTCGACAGCGGCGTGGCCCACCAAGGTGCTCATCCAGCGATCGAAGGCGCTTGGCGCGCCGCCGCGCTGGATGTGGCCCAGGATCGACACCCGGACGTCCTCCTTGAGGTGCTCCTCCAAAACCTGCCGCACGCGTTCGCTGGTGATCGGGTTGCCGTTGCGATCGCACGCGCCCTCCGCCACGATGACCGTGCTGTGACGACGCCCGGCGGCACGTCCGGCCGCCAGCACCTCGCACATCTCGGTCTCCCAATCGTCGCTTGCGGGCGGGTTTTCGGGCAGGAACACCCAGTGCGCGGTGCCGGCCAGGGCGGACATCAGCGCGAGGTAGCCGCAGTGCCGGCCCATGACCTCGACCACGAACGTGCGCTGGTGGCTCGCGGCCGTGCTGCCGATCTGGTCGAGCGCGGTCGTGATCCGATGCAGCGCGGTGTCGGCACCGATCGTCATGTCGGTGCCGTGGAAGTCGTTGTCGATCGATCCGACGAGTCCGACGATCGCGAGTTGCGGATGCCGCGCGGCGAGCTCCTCCGAGACGGCGCCGGTGCGGGCTAGCTCGCCCACCAGCTCGGGCCACTCCTGTCGAAACATGGCCGCGCCCGTCAGGCTGCCATCGCCGCCGATCACGACAAGACGATCGATCCCGCGCTGCAGCAGGTGCTGCGCGGCCTGCAGCCGACCTTCGCGGGTGCGAAACGCAGCGCAGCGGGCCGTGCCGATGATGGTCCCGCCCTGCTGCATGATCCCGCTGACCTGATCCCAGGCCATGCTGCGCAATCGATCGCCGCCGTCGACCATGCCCTGATAGCCTTCGTCGATCGCGAAGACCTCGACGCCGTGGCTGAGCGCGGTGCGCACCACGGCCCGTAGAGCCGCGTTCATCCCCGGCGCGTCGCCGCCGCTGGTCAGGACGCCGATGGCGCCGTTTGTGTCGTTCGACATGGTGTTCCCCCGTATGCGCGCTAACTCTCACGCGCCGTCGGTAGCTTTCGTCAGGCAGTGTACCCGGCACGGCTGTCGCGGGAAGCCTGAAATCGGGGGGGGCCGGTTTTGGTGATCGGCGGGGCCGATCACAGCCCCTTGATCAGGCCGCCGGGCTGACAGGTCCGACAAAAATCCGTGATGCGCTGGTTGGCCGAGACCTCGGAGATGACGTTGCCGCAGCGCGGGCAGGCTTCGCCGGCGCGCATGTGCACCTTCATGAAGTCGCGCGGTTTCAGGTGGATCGCATCGCCCATCTCGGCGCGCACCAGATCACGGGCCTCGAGCAGCGTCGCCCGCATGGCGTTGAACAGACGCTCGACTTCGTCGCCGCTCAGGCTCGTGCGTTTTCGGTACGGATGGAGTTGCGCGGCCCACAGGATCTCGTCGGCATAGGCGTTGCCGATCCCGGCCACAAACTCGCTACGCACCAGCACACCCTTGATCTCGCCGCGGAACGGGCGCAGCCGCTGCTTGAACTCGTCAAGCGAGACCTCGAGCGCCTCCGGTCCCATGCCGGCGAAATCGGGCACGCGGGACGCATCACCCGTGACGTAGATCTGGCCCATCGTCTTCGGGTCGAAATAGCGCAGCTCGACGCTGGCCGCGCTCGAGCCCGGCGCCGTCAGCGAGAGCACCAGACACGTGTCCTTGCGGCGTTTGTCACCGGGCTCCGCGAGCTGGAGCCGGCCGCTGAGTTTCGGGTTGATGACGAGCAGGTAATCGGGCGCGCTGCGGAGCGTGAAGACCAGAAACTTGCCGCGGCGCCGGACGGCGTCGAGGCGCAGCCCGACGGCCGCCGTGCTCAGTGGAGGCCCGCCGGCCGCCGCCAGATCGCGGACGACGATCGCGCCACCCGGCTGCACGACCTCGGCGCCCGCGATCGTCCACCCGATCGCCCGCCGCTCGAGGACTTCGCACACGATGTCGAGTTCAGGGAGCTCTGGCATAACGTATTTGTGATTTGCGATTTGTGATTTGCGATTGACGCCGGCCAATCGCAAATCACAAATCACCAATCGCAAATTCCTAGTGCGTAAACCTGACTACCGTCACGCCGTCGCCGCCTTCTTCTTCGGTGCCCGAGACCTGGCTCTTGACCTGCGGGTTGGCGCGGAGCATGTCGCGAACGGCCTGGCGCAGTTTGCCGGTGCCCTTGCCGTGGATGATGCGCGCGAACGGCAGCTCGGCCAGGTAGGCTTCGTCGATATAGGCTTCCAGCTCTGGCAAAGCTTCCTCGACCGTCTTGCCGCGGAGGTCGATCTCGAGCGGGACCGGCGCCCGTTGCCCGCGGGTCGTGGTGGAAGTCTCAGGTTCCTCGGTCTGCGCGGCGCTGGCGGCCGTCTCCGCCCGCAGCTCGATTTCCTCGAGTTTCGCGCGAACGCGCAGACGCCCGACCTTGACCTCGGCTTCGCTGGCGCTGAGCGCCGTGACCGTGCCGATGGTGTTCAGGCTGCGCAACTTGACGGTGTCGCCGAGCTTGACCGGCCGGGTCTTGCCCGACGGCGTGCGCGGCGGCGCCAGCGGGGCGGGCGGCACGCTGACGGGTTCGGCCGCGCGCTCGGCGGCGTCGAGGACGTGCTCGACTTCCTTGGTCGCGCTTTCGGCGGCGGCCGCCGACTCGGCCTGGGCCAATCGGCGGCGCAGCCGTTCGGCCTCTTCGCGGATGTCGTTGAGTTCGCGACGCGCGTCGGCGCGCGCCTGATCCAGGATCTTGCGCCGCTCGCTTTCGATCTTGTCAAGCCGCTTTTCGAGCGCGGCCTCGCGCGCCTCGGCGGCCTCGCGCAGGCCCTCGAGCCGCTCGCGCTCGCGCGCCACCACCTCGCGCTGCTGGAACAATTCGTCGAGCAGGGCCTCGGCGTGCAGATCGGCTTGACCCACCATCGTGCGCGCGTCGTCGATGATCGTCGGGTTCAGACCGAGACGACCGGCGATGGCGAACGCGTTCGACCGGCCGGGCAGGCCGATCGTCAGATGGTAGGTCGGCGCCAGGGTCTGCGGATCGAACTCGACCGACGCGTTCTTGACGCCCGGGCGGCTGTTGGCATAGCCCTTGAGCTCGGGGTAGTGCGTGGCGATCATGGCCGCCGCGCCGAGGTCGAGCAAGAACGACAGAATCGCGCGCGCCAGCGCCGAGCCCTCACCCGGGTCGGTGCCCGAGCCGAGCTCGTCGAAGATCACCAGCGCGCCCTCGTCCACGTCCTTGAGGATGCGCGTGATGTTCGTGATGTGCGCCGAGAAAGTCGAGAGCGATTGCTCGATCGACTGCTCGTCGCCGATGTCGGCGAAGACGTTCTTGAAGACCGTCACTTCGCTGCCCGACGCAGCCGGGATGTGCAGACCGCATTGCGACATGAGCACGAGCAGGCCGACCGTCTTGAGCGAGACGGTCTTGCCGCCGGTGTTCGGGCCGGTGATCACGAGCGCCCGCGTCTGCTCGCCGAAGTCGACGTCGATGGCCACCACGGTCAGCGGGTCGAGCAAAGGGTGGCGCGCCCGGAGCAGGCGGATGGTCGGGTAGGCGTCCAGACCGGTCTTGGGCGCATGCAGGATCGGGGCGTGCGCGCGGATCGCATCGGCGTACTTGGCGCGCGCGAAGGCCAGGTCGAGCTCGGCCAGCGCGTCGACCGTCGCGACGATGGCGTCGGCCTGCGCGCCGACGAAGCCCGAGAGCTCGGCCAGGATGCGCCGGATCTCCTCGGCCTCGGCCAGACGGAGCTCGCGCAGCTCGTTGTTGAGCTCGACCGTCGCCAACGGCTCGACGAAGAACGTCGCGCCCGACGCGGATTGGTCATGCACCACGCCGCGCAGACGGCCCTTGAAGTCGGCCTTCACGGGCACGACGTAGCGGCCGTCGCGCTGGGTCACGATTGCTTCCTGCAGATACGTCGACAGTCGCGGATCGGTGACCAGCCGGTCGAGCTTCGAGAGCAGCCGGTCGTGCGCGACCTTGATCGTCCGCCGCAGGTCGCCGAGTTTGGGCGAGGCCGAGTCGAGCACCTCGCCGCGCTCGTCGATCGTGCGGCTGATCTGTTCGATCAGCCCCGGGATCTCGGCCAGGCGCAGGCTGATGGCCACGAGCCGGGGGAAGACCAGCTCCTGGCGGGAGAGGTTGCGCTTGATCGTGCGCGCCGCGATCAGCGTGTTCTTGATGTCGAGCAGGGTGGTCGGATCGAGCGTGCCCCGACGCGCGGCCAGCCCGGCCGGCGCGCGTACGTCGCGCGAGCCGCCGAGGGTCGTGTCGGTCTTGATGCTGAGCAGCTTGCGCGCTTCGGTCGTGGTTTCCTGCCAGGCGCGGGCCGCCTCGACGTCGTTCGTCGGGCGAAGCGCCCGGCACAGGTCGACGCCGGCCGAAAACGAAGCGAAGACGCTCAGACGCTCGAGCACCTTGGGCAACTCGAGCAGAGCGAGAGATTTAGCGTCCATAGCAGGAAGATTCTACAACAGAGGTCGGCGTCGGTCGGGCCGCCGGGGCAAACGAATCTCGGGTCAAACCCCTTTGCCACGACGTGGACCGAATTGGCACGGCCGATCTTGATTTCCGATCATGTGGAAGGACGTTGGGCGTTATAGCGCCTTCTTCAGGAAGTAGCGCTGGTGACCCTCCGGAAGGTCGTCGAGGGTGCCGAACACGGTGTAGCCCAACCGCTCGTAAAACGGCAAGGCCTGGAAGCTCAACGTGTCGAGGTGCGCGTGACGGCAGCCCCGTCGACGGGCCTCGGCCTCGGCTTCGGCCATGAGAGTTGAGCCATAGCCGCCTTTGCGGACCGACTCATCGACCCACAACACACTGACGTGCAACCAGTTCCAATACGTCTCGGCCAGCAGCCCGCCCAGGATCGTGCCACTGTCGTCGCGCAGGAAAACGTTCAGCGGCTGGTACTGCTCGGGCGGCGCGAAACGCACGTTGAACCGATCCAGCCCCTCGTTGACGACGCGGGCAGCCGCCGGGTCCGGCGCCACTTCGACCGTGACGCGTAACGTTGGCTCAATCGACATGCTCCCCCCTGATCCAAACGCGTTTAGGCGCCGGCGCGCGGCCTCTCATGAGCGCTGAGCTCACAACGCTTTTCGCAGGAAGTGCCGTTGATGCCCGACGGGGTGATCGTCAAGCGTTCCCCACAGGGTATAACCCAGTCGTTCGTAGAACGGCAGCGCCTGAAAGCTCATTGTGTCGAGATGGACGTGGTGGCACCCGCGCCGACGCGCCTCGGCTTCGGCCTCGGCCATCAGAGCCGTGCCGTGACCCAGACCGCGCGCCGACTCGGCGAGCCACAGGATGCTGATGTGCAACCAGCCCCAGGCCGTCTCGCCCAGGAGCCCGCCATGGATCACGCCAGCTTCATCGCGCACGAAGATGTTGAGCGGGCGGTAGCCGTCGGCCGGCGCGAACTGGAGGTTGAAGCCCTCGAGCCCGCGCCACACCGTCTGAACGTCAGCGGGGTTCGCGGTCTCTTCGAGTGTCAGATGAAGCGCCATCCCACAAGCCCCCAATCAACTCCCC
This sequence comes from Anaerolineales bacterium, assembly GCA_044224715.1. GTDB lineage: Bacteria > Chloroflexota > Anaerolineae > Anaerolineales > UBA6663 > UBA6663. The sequence goes on from JBGAJV010000016.1 coordinate 33,851, forward strand.
CGATTACAACGGTATCCACCGCTCGCGGAAGTCCAGCCAGCGCTTGCGGGCGCCGGTGCGCCAGACGAGCCCGCGCATGCGTCTCCAGGCGCCCTGCGCGACGCCGCCGCTGGCCATCTCAGGGCGGCGACTGTATTGCTCAGTCATGTACTGGGCCGCGATTAGCCGCGCCTCTTCCTGGACCTCGGGCAGCCGGACCCCGATGGCGGCGGCGCGCTCACGTGGCGTGGCGTTGGCCGGGACGGGCGCGCCAAGCCAACGACCGGCGCGTTCGAGCTCGAGATACGCCTGCGCGATCGGGCCTGGCACGGTCTGGCCCAACAGCCGCATCAACTGGCGGCCGGGCAGCCCGAGGCCATCGAGGCCGATCAGACCAAGGCGGAACAGCGCCGCGAGGCCGACCACGATGAGCGTCACGACAATGAGGACGATGACGGCGATCACCTGGCCGGTGCGGGTGAGCAGGGCACTGACGTCAACGGCGGGCCGCGCCTGCGTGTCGGTCGCCGCGGGGATCTCGTCCTCGATGGGTCGGTCGAACGGCGGCGTCGGAATAGGCGACACCGAGGCGCCCTGGCCGCTGTCCGGAGCGCGCTCCGGCCGATTGAGCGCCGGTTCGGACGCGGTCGGTTCGAACTCGACCCATCCGAACTCGGGGAAGTACACCTCGGGCCAGGCGTGCGCATTCCGCTCGATGATGTGGTACAGACCCGTTTCGGGGTCGAGCTTGCCCTGCGTGAACCCGACCGCCATCCGCGCCGGGATGCCGAGCGAGCGCAACATCACGACCTCGGCCGATGCGTAGTAGTTGCAGTAGCCCCGTTGGGTCTCGAACAGGAAGAAGTCGACCGGCTCGGAACCGTCGGGTGGCGCGTCGATCGCCAGGTCGTAGGTGATGTTCTTGCGCAGCCAGTTGGTGATGGCCTGCGCCTGGTCATAGACGCTGTCCGCGCCGGCCTCGGCCACGATCTGACGCGCGAGGTCCCGCGTGCGCGCGGTGACGGACGCCGGCAGCTGCAAATACGTGGCGCTGATCCACGACGGGTACTCGCGGCTGGCCGAGCGCAGGCTCGGCGCGTCGGCGACCGACACGGAAGACACCACGCGGTACGTGCGGTCTTCGCCCTGCAGGAGCGTCAACGCGCGCACAGACACCGGGTCGACCTGGCCGACCGGCGTCAGGCCGACCTGCCAGGATGTGTCGCGGCTGACCGAACGCGGCTGAGGCAACACGAACAGCTTGCTGGTCGACTCGGTCGACGTGGTGATCACGGTGGCGACGTCGCGCCGCAGCCTGTAGTTGGGCAGCGAGAGCGTGCTCGGGTTGGCGCTGTCGACGTCGCGGAACTCGAGTTGATCGCTGAGCGACCAGCTGCCGTTGTAGGTCTGATACGCGATCGAACGCCAGTACAACCGCGCGATCGCGGGCAGGGTGGCTTCCTCGTTCTCGGCTTCGGCGTCGACCGGTTCCACCGAGGCCACGAACATCTCGCGATCGGTCAGGCCGGTCGAGCGACCCAGGGCGAGCGAGTCGCCGTAGAAATCGTCGGCGCGGTAGCCCGGGTTGCGAACCGCGTTGAACAGACGCTCGAAGTTCTCACGGACCGTGGAGAACGACCCGTTGACGTTGTTCCAGGCCGCGACCGCCTGCGGCGCCGGGATCGCGGGGGTCAGCCACTGCAGCAGCCAGGCCACGCCCACGATGGTGAGCGCCGTTGTCAGCCCCGCGCGGAGGAATTCCGGCCGTGCCTCCGACGGCACCAAAAGCCGCCGGGCGCGCCAGTTGCGCTCATGGCCGACCAGGCTGAGCCGGGCCAGCAGGAGCAGGGCCAGGACGAGGTAGGCCGCCAGGTGCAGTTCGAGCGAACCGGCCACGTAGAAATACGCGTTGACCAGGAGCGCGGCTCCGGCCGGGAGGATCGCCAGCCAGGCCGAGCGCTGGCGGAAGATCGACCAGGCGCCGAGGACCGCCAATGACCAGAAGATCAGGCCCAGGAAGAACGTGAACGGGAGGATGTCGCGCGATGTGCCGCCATGTCGAAATCCCAGGGCGTCTGGCGCGTGCCCACGGAGGGGGGGGGCGTTAACCCGAACACGCGCACCCGATGCCCGAAATCCCAGGGCGTCTGGCGCGTGCCCACGGAGGGGGGGACCCGAACACGCGCACCCGATGCTCGAAATCCCAGGGCGTCGTGCGCGTGTCCACGGAGAGGGGGCGGGCGTTGACCCGAACACGCGCACCCGATGCCCGAAATCACAGGGCGCCTGGCGCGTGCCCACGGAGGGGGGGCGGGCGTTGACCCGAACACGCGCACTCGATGCCCGAAATCACAGTGCGTCTGGCGCGTGCCCACGGAGGGGGGGCAGATCCTGATGCCCCCACGCTCCCATGCCCCCACGCTCCCATGCCCCCACGCTCCCGCGCCCTCGCGCCCTCGCGCCCTCTCTGTGCTATCATCCCCCAAGCGCCATGACCCTGGAAAGAACACCGGCCGATCGCGCCCGACAGCGCACATACAGCGTGTTGACGGGCATCATCCTGTTCACGCTGCCTTTCTATTGCCTGGGCTTCGTCGCCCTGGCTGTGGCGCCCGACCCGAACCGGCCGCGCACGCCCACACTGTCGCCGATCGAGGCGACGCTGACCGCCCTGGCCACGCTGGCGCCGTCACCGACCGTGGCCCTGCCGACCGTCGTCGTGGTCGGCACGCCCGGCACGGCGACCGCCACGCTGCCGGCGACACCGACGCAGTTTGTCCCGCCGACGCGAACGACCACGCTGACGCCCACCAATTCGCCGACCGCCACCGCATCGCAAACGGCGACGATTACGCCCACGATGTTGATCACGCCGACGCCGACCGCCACGAGCACGGCGACCGCCAGCCTCGTCGCGCCCACAAACACACCGACGGTGACGAACCTGCCGGCGTCGCCCACACCGACGCCGACACCGACGCCCACCAACGCGCCGGCGACACCCACGCCGACCGCGACGCCCACGGCGTCGTCGGCCCCGGCCACGGCGACGCCGACCGCCACAGAAACCCTCACGCCGACCACCTGACGCCCGCCTCGCAAAATCGTTGACCATGGACCTGATTGCGCATCTCAAAACCCTGTGCGCCACGCCCGGGATGAGCGGCCACGAGCATCCCATTCGCGACGTCATCGCCGACGTCTGGCGCGACCTCGCCGATGACGTGCATGTCGACCCGCTCGGTTCGTTGACGGCCGTACGCCACGGCGCGGGCCGCAAACCACGCCCGCGTGTGATGATCTCCGCCCACATGGACAACATCGGAATGATGGTGGCGGGCATCGATGGCGAGTTCGTGCGCGTCTCCGCGATCGGCGGCATCGACGCACGCGTGATGCCCGGGCAGCCGGTGACCGTGCACGGTCGTCGCGATCTGCCCGGATTGGCGGTCGCCCCGGCCGATTTCCTGCTGCCCTCGGCCGTGCGCGGCAGCGTGACGCCGGTCGACGAACTGTTGGTCGACCTCGGCCTGAGCGCGCGCGACGTGGCTGCCCAGGTGCGGGTCGGCGACGTGGTGTCGTTCGCGCAGACCCAGCTGTCGCTCAACGGCGGTCTGCTGGCCTCGCCCGCGATCGACAACCGCGCGTCCATCGCGGCCGTCACGGTGTGCCTCGAGGCACTGGCCGGCCGGTCTCACGTCTGGGATGTCCTGGCGGTGGCCACCACGCAGGAGGAGGTCGGGCTGCGCGGCGCCCAGACCGCGGCTTTTGCGTTGGCGCCGCAGCTGGCGATCGCGATCGATGTGACGTTCGGGAGCGGTCCGGCCGTCCGGGATTTCGCCGATCGGGTCTACGAGTTGGGCAAGGGCCCGACGCTGGCGTTCGGTCCGAACTTGCACCCGGTGGTGTACAAACACCTCGTCGATTGCGCCGAGCGCGGCGGCTTCCCGTATCAGGCCGAGCCGGTCGTGGCTCACTCGGGCACCGACGCCCGCGCCATCCAGATCGCGCGCGAAGGCGTGCCCTGCGCCTTGATCGGCATCCCGTTGCGCAACATGCACACGCCGGTCGAGGTCGTGCATCCGCAAGACGTGTACACGGCCGGTCGCCTGATGGCCGACTTCATCGCCGGTCTTGAACCCGATTACCTCGGCCGTCTGGCCCGGGAGCTCGATTGAACATGGCCCCAACGCAACGCCGCCGCGCGGCTACGTCGATCCCCAATCTCGACCTGGTGCGCCGTCTGTCCGAAACCGTTGCGGTCTCGGGCGACGAAGGCCCGATCCGGAAAATCGTGCTCGAGGCGATCTCGGGCCACGTCGACAGCGTGATCGTCGACCCGCTCGGTTCGGTGCTGGCGGTCAAGCGCCGCTCGGGTCGCGCGCGCGGCCGCGCCGACCGGGTCATGCTCGCCGCGCACATGGACGAGATCGGCTTCATGGTGACCGGCGTCGACGGCGAGGGCGCGTTGCGCTTCGACGTCGTCGGCGGCGTCGATGATCGCCAGTGGATCGGCAAGCCGGTGTGGATCGGCCCCGATCGCGTGCCGGGCGTGATCAGTGCGGCGCCGATGCATCTGCTCAACAGCGAGCGCCGGCTCACCGTCGTGCGTCCGCCAAGCCTGCGCATCGACATCGGCGCCGCCACCGACAAACAGGCGCGCACCTGGGTCAAGATCGGCCAGCGCGGCACATTCGCCAGCTCCTTCAGCCTGGTCGGGCCGGTCCGTCGCCCGACGAGCCTGCGCGGCAAGGCGCTCGACGACCGTCTCGGCGTCGCGACGCTGATCGAACTGCTCCAAGGCGACGGCTACGGGTGTGACATCTGCGCGGCCTTCACGGTTCAGGAAGAAATCGGTCTGCGCGGCGCGAAGGTCGCGGCCTACACGTTCGATCCGACGGTCGGCTTCGCGCTCGATTGCACGCCGGCTAACGACCTCCCGCCCAGCAATGCCGAGCAAGAGAACACGCGCTACAACACGCGCCTCGGGGCGGGTCCCGCGTTGTACGTGGCTGACAACTACACCGTCGGCGATCGGCGTCTGCTGGCGTTTCTCGAGGCCACGGCCGCCGCGCATGACCTCACCGTCCAGCGGCGTCAACCGGGCGGGGGCGGCACCGATGCGGGCGCGATCCATCGCAGTCGCGGCGGCATCCCCAGCCTGTCGGTCAGCGTGCCCGGCCGGTACCTGCACGGGCCGTACGCGCAGGCGCGCGCGTCCGATTGGCGGGCTTCGGTGGAACTGATGCGCGCGGCCCTGACCGAATGGCCCGGGCTGCGATCGATGCGGGCGGCGTAGGCGGACGACGTGGCCGGGGCGCTCAATCCGCTGCGCAAGGAGTACGTCGTCGGCGACCTCGATGAGGCACAGGCCGGCGACGATCCGATCGCGTTGTTCCGGGCCTGGCTGGCGGCCGCTGTCGCCGCAGGGATCGTCGAGGCCAATGCCGTGACGCTGGCGACGGCCACGCCCGACGGTCTGCCGTCTGCACGGTTGGTGCTGCTCAAAGACGTGGACGACCAAGGGTTCACGTTCTACACCAACTACGCCAGCCGCAAGTCGCGCGAGCTCGATGCGAACCCGCGTGCGGCGCTTGTGTCGTTTTGGGCGGCGCTCGAGCGACAGGTTCGGGTCGTCGGTCAGGTGGAGAAGCTCAGCCCGGCCGAATCGGACGCGTATTTCGCGTCTCGGCCGCGCGAGGCGCAGCTTGGCGCGTGGGCGTCGCCGCAGAGCACGCCGCTGAAGTCGCGGGCCGAGCTCGAGGCGCGCTTCGCTGAAGCGCAACGCCGTTTCGACGGGCGCGTGCCCGATCGCCCGACCGGTTGGGGCGGGTGGCGCGTGGTGCCCGATGAGATCGAATTCTGGCAGGGGCGGCCGAGCCGGTTGCACGACCGCCTGCTGTATCGACGGGCGGCGATGGGCTGGAACCGCACCCGTCTGGCGCCCTAGCGCGATCGGAAATATCCAGGCGAACGATCTCCGCGCCGAGCGGAGCATCCCAATGAGGCGACGATGAAGCCGTTGATCCAAAAACTGACCGAAGCATACGGGCCGGCGGGCCACGAAGACGCGGTGCGTGACCTGGTCCGAGCCGAGGTCCAGGGCCTGGTCGACACGTTGACCGTCGATCCGCTCGGCAACCTGATCGCGATCCGCAAAGGTCGCGGGCGCGGTGGTCGCCGCGTGGCGCTGGCCGCGCACATGGACGAGATCGGCCTCATCGCCAGCCACATCGACGCGCGCGGGTTTGTGCGTGTGACGAACGTCGGCGGGGTCCGGCCGTTGTATGCGGCCGGCGCGCGGGTGCGTTTCACCAACGGCGCGATCGGCGCGATCGGGGTCGAAGGGCGTCGTGAGCGGCCCGACCACATCCCGACGATCAACGACCTGTTCGTCGACTTCGGCGTTTCGCGCGCGGCCGACGTGCCGGTGAAGGTCGGCGACGTCGGGGCCTTCATGGGCGCCTTCACCGAGCTGCCCGGCGGGCGGCTGATGGCCAAGAGCCTCGACGATCGGGCCGGCGTCGCGGTGTTGATCGAGACCCTGCGCCGCCTTAAGAACTCGCCGCACGAAATCGCCTTCATCTTTACGGTGCAGGAGGAGCTCGGCCTGCGCGGCGCCGGACCGGCGGCCTTCTCGGTCGAGCCCGAGATCGTGCTGGCCGTCGATGTCACGGCCACCGGCGACACGCCGAACGGGCCGCGCATGGCGGTCAGCCTGGGCGGCGGCGCGGCGATCAAGGCCAAGGACACGGGGCTGCTCGTGGATCCGCGGTTCCGCGATCTGCTGGTCAAGCGCGCGAGCGAAGCCCGCATCCCGTATCAGCTCGAAGTGCTCGAGGGCGGTCGCACCGACGCGGCCGAGATGCAGCTGGCCCGCGGCGGCGCCATCGCAGGGTGCATTTCGCTCCCGTGCCGTTATCTGCACTCGCCGTCCGAGGTCGTCGACCTCGCCGACCTCGAGGCCTCGGTCGGTCTGCTCGTCGCCACGCTGTCGAAGCCGATCAACCTCGTGTGATTGCTGATTGTAGAGTGCTGATTGCTGATTGAATCGCAATCAGCAATAGGGGCAATTGATGGAATATCGCCACCTGGGCTCCACCGGTCTGCGCGTGTCGGAGATCTGTCTGGGCACGATGCAGTTTCGCTGGACGACCGACGATGCCACGAGCGTGCTTGTGCTCGACGCGTTCGTCGCGGCCGGCGGCACTTTCATCGACACGGCCGACATCTATACGCGCTGGGCGGCCGGACTCAAGGGCGGCGAGGCCGAGACTATCATCGGCGATTGGATGAAGTCGCGCGGCAACCGCCGCGACCTGGTGATCGCGACAAAGGTGCGCGGGCGCATGTGGGACGGGCCGAACGGCGAAGGCCTGAGCCGCGCACATATCGTCCAGGCCTGCGAAGACTCATTGCGCCGGCTGCAGATCGACGCGATCGATCTGTATCAGACTCATTGGCCCGATGACGACACGCCGATCGACGAGACGCTCCGCGCGCTCGATGACCTGTTGCACGCCGGCAAGATCCGATACATCGGCTGCTCGAACATCAAGGGTTGGCAGTTGGTCGAGGCGCTGCTCACGGCCCGCTCGGCTGGCCTGGCATCCTACGTGACGATCCAGCCGCACTGGTCCCTGGCGCACCGCGCCGAGTTCGAGGACGACGCATACGCAGTCGTGCGAAAGTACGGCCTGGGCGTGATCCCCTACAGCCCGCTCGCAGCCGGATTCCTCACCGGCAAGTACCGCCGCGGCCAGGCGCTCCCCGACAGCCGTCGCGTCGAAGGCGTCAAGCGCTATCTCAACGACCGCGGCTTTAAGTTGCTCGAGACGCTCGAGACGCTCGGCCGGGCGCGCGGCAAGTCGATCAGCCAGATGGCGCTGGGGTGGATCCTGTCGATGCCCAACACCACGGCCCCGATCGTCGGCGCCAACACGCCGGCGCAGCTGACCGAGAGCCTGGGCGCCGTGGGTCTGCGCCTGACCGCCGACGAACTGGCCGCGCTCGACGCCGTCAGCCGCGCGCCGGACGGAGCCGATGTCTGAGTCGGCCGCCGGGTCTGTCGATTATGCGGCGGCCCTGGCCGCCGTGCAGGCCGATCCACGGTATCGCGGCAACGTCCGCTACGGGCAGCCGCGCTCGGGCCATCCCGAGGGCTCGATCCGCGCGCACATCCTCACGCTCGAGGCGAACCTCGAACAGATCCGCACCCGGCTCGACCCGGCGACCGAAGCGCGGCTTCGCTTCGCCATCCATGTCCATGACACGTTCAAGCCCGAGTCGCGCCAGACCGATGGCGTGCGCGACCACGGCGAGCTCGCGCGCGACTTCGCGGCCGAGTTCGGGGCCGACGCCGACATGCTGGCGCTGCTCGAGCTCCATGACGAGCCGTACCGGCTCTGGAAGAGCTGGGTGCGCACCGGGACGCTCGACGCCGAGCGCCTGGGGCGCCTTGCGGATCGAATCGTCGATTGGGACCAGTTTCTGGCCTTCGTGATCCTCGATAGCTGGACGGCGGGCAAGGATCTCGAGAAACTACGCTGGTTCATCCGCGCGGCGCTGGCCGTGCGGCCCAGCGCCATCAACGTCGGCTGGCTTCCGGCGTATATCTTTCAAAATCATCTCTTCGAGCTCGAGCACGGTCATCTCGAGGGATTCTTCGCAGGCTGGCCGACCGCGCCGTCACCGGAGACGCACAAGCGCATCCTGGAAAGTTCAGATCGGGTCTGGCTCGCGCGCGTACCCGAGGACGGCCAGGTCGCGGGGTTCATCACGGCGTTGACCGACGGCGTGCTATCGGCCTACATCCCGCTGCTCGAGGTCCTGCCGAACCATCGCGGTCGTGGGGTGGGCGGGCTCCTGACGCGCGTGATGCTGGCGGATCTGTCGGACCTGTACATGATCGACCTCGTCTGCGACGCCGACGTGCAGCCGTTCTACGCCCGCCAGGGCTTTGCGGCCGGAAGAGCCATGTCGGTGCGCCGCTACGGCCAGATCCCCTGATCTGAGGATCGCGACACGGGGGCGTGCGCAAGCACGAGTTGTCAACGTGTCCTCTTGCCGCGGTTTTCGCGGATTTGTGATACTTCCGCCGCCGGCGCGTCTTTACACGTGAGATGAACGTGGTGTTGCCATTCCGCAGAGCCGGGACGACCGAAACCATGGATTGGGATGCGCTCTATACCGAGCACGTCGGGCGCGTCTTCAACTTCTTTCGGTACAGGGTCGGGGACTCAGCGACGGCTGAGGATCTGACCGCGACGACGTTCGAGAAAGCCTGGTCGCGCCGCGGCCAGTTTCGCGGCGGCGTCGACGGCTTCGCCGGCTGGCTGTACACGATCGCTCGCAACGTTGCCAACGACTACTTCCGGAAGAGCCCGTCCCTGGTGACCCTGGAGACGGTCGGCGAGACCGCCGCCCCCGAGAGCCTGAGCGAACAGGTCGAGCGGGCGCGCGACTTCTCAAGCCTGGTGGCCGCAATCCACAAGCTGCCCTCGCGCGAACGCGACCTGATCGCGCTCAAGTACGGCGCCGACCTGACCAACCGCGAGATCGCCCGACAACTCAACCTGAGCGAGAGCAATGTCGGCACGATCTTGAGCCGCACCGTGCAACGGCTGCGGCGTGATCTGGAGGTGCATGATGAATGATGATGACTTCCTGAAGGCTCACCGGCGACAGCCTGATCCGAGGTTCGTCACTCGGCTCGCCGCTCGTCTGAATACGCAACCCTCAAGGAGCATGCCCATGTTCTCGCGTCTGACCCGGGCCGCTGTGCCGGCCCTGTTGATCGCCGCTGTCGCCGTCGCCGTCACCCTCGTGGTGTCGCCCCAGGCGCGTGCGGCCGTCGAAGCCTTGCTTTCGTTCAACGGCGTCAACGTTTCGGTGGGAGACGATGGCAAGTTGGTTGTCACGGGCAACACCGACGCGGTCGTCCAGCAAGACGACTACTCGGTCGCCATTCGCGGCGCCAATGGCTGCGAGATGGCCGGCGTGGCCATCGCGCCGCCGACCACCAGCACATTCGTGCCCTCGACCGAACTGGCGACCCGCTATCCCGATCTGGTGGTGCCGCAGGCGCCCGACGACTATCGTCTCGCCGATCAGGCGGAGGTGGTCAGCGATGGCAGCCTGGTGTTGACCTGGATCAACGCCGCCAGCGAGTCGATCACCTATCGCCGTGATCCAAACAAGCCCGTCAGTTTCTCCGTCGGCACGGACGACCAGGCCGTGCCGTGCAATCCTTCGGGTGAAGCCGCGCAGATTCCGCAGCCTGTGCCGAACCTGCAGGATGCGGGCGGCGCGTCGAGCATGGGCTCGATCCAGGCCGGCGATGTCGTGACGAGCACCGTGACGATCTCGGCCGGCGGCGACGGCCAGGCGGCCTATGTCTGGGAGGCGGATGGGTACATTCATCTGCTGGCGGCCACCGACCCGGCGCTGACCAACGCCGACCTGGAGGCCATGCGCCCCTGACCGGCGCGCCGAAGCCAAAGCATCGCGGGCGGCCACATCGTGTGGCCGCCCGTTTGTTTTGGGCAGAGACCTCGACCGCCGCCGCAGGCTCGCCCACCGGTATTACAATTCCAACCATATAGCGTCGATCGGTTGCGATGACCCGACTCAGCGATGAGCCGGTTGCGCATATTTATGTCAGTCCGGGGGATATGATGTTGAAGTCGATGGGCCGTGTTCTACTCACAGTTGCGTGGGTGGGGATGTGTTCGAGTCGGTCCGTGTCAGCGCTGACGCAGAGGGCCGCAGCGGTGAATCAACCCGCCGGAACCTGGACGATGGCGCCGTCGGTCGTCGACACCCCCTGGGACGTCTTTGCCACTGGTAGCGATATCACCGACGCCGTCGCGCTCGGGTCCACCTTATGGGCGACGTCGAACGGGGGGCTGCTCCGGTGGGACCGCGCGACAGGGGATCTCGTGCAATATGTGGCCCCGGGCGTGCCGCTGCCAGGCAATCAACTCAGCGAGATCGAACCCTGGCAGGGGGGGGTGATCGTCAGCGGGTACGGTGGCGTCGCCGTTTTCGATGGGGACGCGACGTGGACTTTGTACCGCGACATCGACATCGGTCTGACGCTGACCTATCACGCGCCGATGGCGGTCTACGAGGACGCGGTCTGGCTGGCGTCCGGGAGCGACCTGGTGCGACTAACGGCGGACGGGCGGTGGGAACCCGCGCCGCCTGACACCACGCGGCCTGACGAGGGCAGTATCACGAAGCTGGAGGCCCGTGCCGATGGCCTCTTTGTCGTGTACCGTTTGGGCGCCGAACGCACCAGCCCGGTGCAGGTCTCGCGCTACGCCGATGGCGCGTGGGCCATCGTCGATCAACCCCAGCGGGCCTACTTCGAGGACCCGGATGGCGGCCTATGGCGTCTGGAAGAACGCGACACCCTCGAACGAAGCAGCGACGGGGGGCGATCGTGGAAACGGGTCTTCAGCGACCTCGATTTCCCCGAGGTGGTCACGGTTGATCCCACCGGGAAATTGATTGTCGCCAGCGACGACACTCTGTTGGTCGTTTCCGACGATGCGATTCTCGAGCGTTACAGCTTCTTGGCCCTCGGACCCGAACTGAATTACATCAACATCCTCCAGTGGGATGAAGCCGGACGTCTCTGGATCGCCTCCGACGGCCGCGGTCTATCACGCTACGATGGAACAACCTTCACCAACTGGCAGCCGGAGAACAGCGACCTGCGAGAAGACGCCCTGCGCGGTCTGGCGGTGACACCCGCCCGGCTTTACGCCGGTGTCTATGGCAGCGCCGGCAGCGGAGGCGTCAGCGTCTTCGACATCGCCACCGAGACCTGGACCAACATCTGGCCGGAAGAAACCGAGCTTAGCGGCGGTGGGGTCGGCGGAATCGCCGTGGCTGACGATGGCCGGGTCTACTTCCCGACGAGCGCGGGAGTCCTCGACATTTGGGATGGCACACGCTGGGACCATGTCGCGATGCCAGTTCCCGAACACAACACCTTGTCGACATCCGAAGCCCTGCTCGATCGGGAAGGCCACTACTGGGTTGGCACCGAAGTCGGATATGGGCTGGGTCTGTTCGAGTACACGGGAACGGAGTGGCGTGTATACGATGTTGGCTCCGACATCGCGGCGTTGGCGCAAGATCCGGACGGCCGGTTGTGGCTGGGCACCAATAACGGGTTGGTCGTGCGTGACACGGATCACACCTGGCATTTCTATAACGGGACGTCGCTCGACATGTCCTTGCCGTGGGTCGGCGACATCGCCATCGACAGCCAGGGACGCGCGTGGCTGACCAACACAAACGATGTGGTCGTCTTCGACGGCGCCAGGACCTATACGCTCTCGAGCGCGGATGCCGGTCAATCATCGTGGGGCGGCGCCATCGCCCTGGATGCCGCTGACCAACCCTGGATCAGCGGCATGTTCGGCGGATTGGTGCACTACCGCGGTGAGATCCCGTTGCCGGGTCTGGAGGCCCTGACCCTTCCGAGCGATCGTGTCGTGTCCGAAAAAGACCTGGTGCGCGAGGGCTCGGTCGCGGAACTGATCGACGACGGCACGGTCGTTACATCGTCACGAGAGCAACAGCTGTCATTCGGCCTGACTGTGATGGCCGGTTCCTGCGCGGCCCTGATCGCCATCGCAGCCCTTATCGGCCTCGTGATATGGCGCAGCCAGTCACGCAAAGACGGAGCCCCCAAGACAGGCGCCTGACGGCCGCGGCGATCTCCGGCGGGGAGCCGGCCCGGAAGGCCTCAGCCAGTAGCCGTTGCACCGACTTCCAAGTAGAATCGGTGCTCACGATGAAACTCCGCCGATCCGTCGACGACCTGTCGGTCGATGAGCTGCAGCGCGTATTGGCCGAGAAGAAGCGGCTGACCCGCGAGGCCCGCCTCGCGCGTTTTCGCGAGACGGGCCGCGCGCTCGGTGGGACGCCCGTTGGCCAGCTGCCGCCCGGTTTCGCGCCCGAGGCCGACCGTGTCGCGCCGCGGAAACCCGTCAGCTTTGTTCGCAAACTCTTTGATCGGCTTCTGCTCCTGGTCGAGATCGCGGCTGTCTTTGGCCTGCTGTACGTGCTGTACAGCGGCTCGTCGATCCTGCAGCGGCTGAACCAGGAGGCCGATTCGGCCGCGGCCGCGAGCGTCGCGGCGCTCCCCACGATCGTCCCGACGCCGCTGTATTCGGCCGTCGTCCTGCCGTCGGGTCACACGCCGCCGACCTCGCCGGGCGGCGCCCAGCCGAACGAGGCCGAGATCCCGGCCCATCTGCGTCCGCTGGTGCAGGCCATGCCAGCGCCCGCCGTGCCCACCCAGGGGCCGCGGCAGGCGCAGCGCATCGTCATCCCCGCCATCAATGTCGACGCCCCGATCGTCCAGGGTGACGACTGGGAACAGCTCAAGAAGGGCGTCGGCCAGCATGTGGGCACGGCCGACCCCGGGCAGGGCGGCAATCACGTGCTGACCGCCCATAACGACATCTACGGCGAGATCTTCCGCAGCCTCGATCAGCTTCAGCCCGGCGACGAGGTGCAGATCCAGACCGTCAGCGAGATCTTCACCTATGTCATCCTGGAGACGCGCGTGGTCGAGCCGACCGAGGTCAGCGTGCTCGGGCCGACCACCGACCCGACGATCACGCTAATTTCATGTTATCCTTACGCCGTCGACACCCAAAGAATCGTGGTCACGGGTGTCTTGAAAGGGACTGGTTCATGAGCAAGATCCGCAAGGCGCGCAAACTGCGCACGCCCAACGTGCCCACTTCGTTCGAGCCGACGGCGCCCGTCGTGGCGGCCCCCGTTCGAACCGAGGCACGTGTCAGCGAGGCCGCGACGCCGCAGTTCGATTACTCGCATACGGTGTCGGACCTGAAGCGCATCGCGCTGATTGCCGGCTCGTTCATCGCCGTGCTGATCATCCTGACCTTCGTGATCCGCTGATCGGCCTGAGCGCCCAAGACAACGCAAACGGCCCGCCGCACGGCGGGCCGTTTGCGTTGTGTGCCTGCCTCACCGGAGCGCGGCCACCTCGGCGGCCAGCCCGGTCACGGCCTCGACCGAACGCGCCAGGGTGTCCGCGTCGTGGCCGACCGCAGCCAGGATGCCGCTCAACCGATCGACGAACCCGGCCGGGCAACGCTCAAAGCGGGCCAGATCCCTGGGGGCATGCTTGTCGTTGATGAAATACACGCGGTTGAGGGCGTAAAGCGCCTGGGTCAACAGCATGACGCAGCGCGCCAGGGTGCCGGCCGTGTTCGGCACGTCGCCGCGGGCGGCATAGCCGCGCGCGTGCATCAGCGAGAACTCGGTCATCCAGAGCGCATCGCCGACCCAGCGGGTGTGTAATTTCTCCGGGTAAGCGGCCACCTGGGCCTTGAGCGCCGCGATGTCGCTGTGCGGATCCGCCAGCGGAACGCAGATGTCGGTCTCCGCCAGGTAGGTGATGCTGACGAACCCGTACGGGGGCTGCTGGAGGAAGTCCACGTCGATGTGCCCGGTCTGCACCGAGGCGATGGCGCGGTTCACGTGCCCGAGCTCGCGGTAGAGCAGGTCGATCTTGCCATCGGGCGTCTGGATCCAGGCGCCGCCGTTGACCCAGGCGCCCCATTCGTAGAAGCCGGTCACGGTCGGCGGCGAGACGGCAACGCGTTCGGCCAGCGCGCGCACCGCCGCGATGTCGAAGGGCTCGCCGGCGTTGTAGTACACGCCCAAATCGGTATCCGAGTCGGGCCGTGCGCGTCCCGCCGCGCGTGAGCCGCCGAGCACCACGGCGCGCACGCCGTTCAGTTCCGTCAGGTCTGCCAGGAGTTTTCGAGCGGAGTCGTGTAGGTCAAGCATGCCAGGATGATAGCGTAAAGACACCGGGGGCGCCCCGATGTATCCCGATGTCGGCACGGCACGTGCCGACATCGGGATACATCGGGGCACTCCCGGTGTCGGGTACACTCCGCCTATGTCCAATTTGCGTGAGGATTTTCTCCTCGATCCCGATGTCGTCTTTCTGAACCACGGTTCGTTTGGCGCCTGTCCCCGACCGGTCTTTGCGGCGTACCAAGATTGGCAGCGCCAGCTCGAGACGCAGCCCGTCGCGTTTCTCGGGCGCCGGGCCGAGGGTCTCTTGCGTGAGTCGCGCGAAGCCCTGGCCGCTTACCTCAACGTTGCCGCCGAAGACCTCGTGTATTTCCCAAACCCGACCACGGCCGTCAACATGGTCATGCGCTCGATCGCGCTTGGGCCAGGAGACGAGGTGCTGACGACGAACCACGAGTACGGCGCGCTCGAACGCGCCTGGCACGTCCGATGTCGCGAGACCGGCGCGCGCCTGGTCATCCATCCGCTCGACCTGGGCTCGCCCGAAGCGCTGCTCGAGGATCTGTGGGCCGCGGTCACGCCGGCGACGCGCGTGCTTTTCATCAGCCATATCACAAGCGCCACGGCCCTGATCTTCCCGGTCGCCGAATTGTGTCGCCGCGCCCGCACCGCCGGGGTCCTGACGATCATCGACGGCGCGCATGCGCCGGGTCAGGTGCCGCTCGACCTCACGGCGCTCGACGCCGACGTGTATGTCGGCGCGTGCCATAAGTGGCTGTGTTCGGCGAAGGGTGCGTCGTTCCTTCACGCCCAGCCGTCGATCCAGAACCGGCTGCGCCCGCTGGTCGTCAGCTGGGGGTGGGGCGATGACGTCTACGAGGCGCAGGCCGGCATGGGCGAGACGGAGTTCATCCGTTGGCATCAATGGCAGGGCACCCGCGACATCGCCGCTTTTCTCACAGTGCCGGCGGCGATCGCCTATCAGGCCGCGCACGAGTGGCCCGAGCGACAGGCGGCCAGCCGGGCCTTGCTCGCCCACGCGCTGCAGGGCATCGAGCGTCTGACGGGACTGCCGCCGTTCGCCGCTCCCATCGAGCGTTGGCATGCGCAACTGGGCGTGGCACGGCTGCCCGACTCGGTGGACACCAATGCGCTCAAGCGGCGGCTGTATGACGTGCATCACGTCGAGGCGCCCGTCCATCGTTGGAACGGCCAACCGCTGATCCGCGTGTCCTGCCAGGCCTACAACACCGAGGCCGACATCGCCGCGCTGCATCAGGCGTTGGCGGCCGAATTGCCGGCCTAGCGCCAGCGCGCCAATCACCATGACAGTCAAACCCTCCGCACCGGCTCGCCGCATGCCGCCCTGGCTGCGTGGGACGCTGGTCATCCTCGCGCCGATCGCGATCGTGGTCATGATCGGCCTCGGCTTCTGGCAGCTGGGTCGCCTGGAGGCCCGACGCGCCACCAACGTTGCCATCCTGGCGCGACGCGATCTGGCGCCGATCGACCTCAACCGCGACGCGGTGTCAGATCCCGTCGCAGTGGAATACCGTCAGGCAATCGCGCGCGGCACGTACGATCCAGCCGGCGAGATTTACTGGCGCAATCAAGAGTACGATGGCGCGCCCGGCATGCACGTGGTCACGCCGCTCCGGCTCGAGGGCGGCGAGGCGGTGTTGGTCGATCGCGGCTGGCTTCCACTCGCCGGCCCGACCGACGTCGACGCCGCCCGCTTTCCGCCGCCGACCGGCGTGGTTGATGTCACCGGTCTCCTGCGCGTGCCGCCGGTTCGCACGTCGACGCTCTCGCCGTACGATCCCGTGCCGGTCGGCGGCGCCCCCGCGCTCAAAGCCTGGTTCTGGCTGGACCCGTCGCAGATCGCGCCGCAGCTCGGCTATGCGTTGTTGCCGGTCGTGCTGACGGCCGAGGGCGAAGGGCCGGCCTCGCTGCCGCTGGCGGATACGACGCTGGCGCTCGACGAGGGGCCGCATCTCGGCTACGCCATCCAATGGTTCTCCTTCGCGGCGATCACGACGATCGGCCTGTTCGCGTATTGGCGCTCGTCCCGTCCGCGCGCGGCACGTTAACGAAAAAGCCCCGGCGGATGCCGGGGCTTTTTGTTGCGAGACAGTGCGACCAGGGTCGCGTGCGCTCAGATGGCGCGGTAGATCTGGCTGAAGACGTTGCCGACCGCCGGTCCCAACAGGCTGAGGATGACGATGACGACGATGGCCACCAGCACGAGGATGAGCGCGTACTCGACGAGGCCCTGACCCTTTTGATTCTTGAACGTCAACATGATGTCTGTATCCTTTGTGAGATGACTTCCGCTTTGTGCCGCACCAATCGTGCAGCGATCTGATGAACGTCATTATAGGGACGTGAAGGGCGCGTTCAATCGGGTAGAGGATGGCGATGGTTGGCTGACCCTCACACAACGACGTGCCGCGAGCGGTTGTTATGACCAGGCGCCGCGGCGGCACGTTAACGAAAAAGCCCCGGCGGGTGCCGGGGCTTTTTGTTGCGAGACAGTGCGACCAGGGTCGCGTGCGCTCAGATGGCGCGGTAGATCTGGCTGAAGACGTTGCCGACCGCCGGTCCCAACAGGCTGAGGATGACGATGACGACGATGGCCACCAGCACGAGGATGAGCGCGTACTCGACGAGGCCCTGACCCTTTTGATTCTTGAACGTCAACATGATGTCTGTATCCTTTGTGAGATGACTTCCGCTTTGTGCCGCACCAATCGTGCAGCGATCTGATGAACGTCATTATAGGGACGTGAAGGGCGCGTTCAATCAGGTAGAGGATGGCGATGGTTGGCTGACCCTCACACAACGACGTGCCGCGAGCGGTTGTTATGACCAGCGCGCCGCGGCGGCACAGCCATTAACGAAAAAGCCCCGGCGGATGCCGGGGCTTTTTGTTGCGAGACAGCGCGACCAGGGTCGCGTGCGCTCAGATGGCGCGGTAGATCTGGCTGAAGACGTTGCCGACCGCCGGTCCCAGCAGGCTGAGGATGACGATGACCACGATGGCCACCAGCACGAGGATGAGCGCGTACTCGACGAGGCCCTGACCCTTTTGATTCTTGAACGTCAACATTTGGATTTTTCCTTTCACGGCACTTCGCAAAATGATGTCCTGCGTGTCACAGGTCGAACAATTACTCGTCATTATAGAGAAGGCCTTTACGCGTTCAATAGATTCTGCGATGGCGTTGGTTGGGGAGGGTTGCCGCCGCGACAACGATCGCGCCGCGATCGCAGTCACACGCCCTGCGTTTCGTAAAGCTCGACCAGCACGCCCGACGCGGCTTCCGGATGGATGAACGCGTACCGCGTGCCGTTGGCGCGTACGCGTGGCTGTTCGTCGATCAATCGGAAGCCGCCGGCCCTCAGCCGCTCGAGCGTCGCGGCGACGTCGTCGACCTCCACGCACACATGGTGCATGCCGGGGCCGCGCTTCGCCAGATATTTGGCCAGCCCCGAGTCGGTCGTGGTCGGGCGGACCAACTCGACATGGCTTTCGCCCACGGGCAGGAACGAGACCTCGGCGGCCTGCTCGGGGACTTCCTCGGTGCGGTCGAGCGTCAGGCCGAGGCCGTCCCGCCAGAAGCGCAGCGCGGTTTCGGGGTCGTCGACCACGAGGGCGATGTGGTTGATCCGGATCGACATCGATCACTCCAGTCGTTGACGAAACACGAGGACGGTGGCTGAACGCTCAACCCCCGCCCCGGGCCACGTTCCTAGAATGTGGGCTGGTATTCGCCCCACACGCCGCGCAGGGCGTTGGCGATCTCGCCGAGGGTCAGGCCGCCCTCGACCGCGGCGATGAGCACCGGCATCAGGTTGTCTGTGCCGCGCGCCGCCGCCTCGACCCAGGCGCGCAGCTCGAGCGCCCGCGTCGCGTCACGGGCGGCGCGGAACGCGCCGATGCGCGCACGCGCGGCGGCCTCGATGGTTGGGTCGATGCGCTGGATCTCGACTGGCGCGGCGCCGCCGCCGTCCTGAAAGGCGTTGACGCCGACCAGGGTCTGCGCGCCCGTGTCGATGGCCTGCTGGTAGCGATACGCCGCGTCTTGGATCTCGTTTTGGATATAGCCGCGCTCGATCGCCTTGAGCGCGCCGCCCAGCGCGTCGATCCTGTCGATGTAATCGCGAGCCTTGGCCTCGAGGGCGTCCGTGAGCGCCTCGATGGCGAAGCTCCCGGCCAACGGGTCGACGGTGTCGGCCACGCCCGACTCGTGCGCGATGATCTGCTGCGTGCGCAGCGCGATCTGCGCCGCGCGTTCGGTGGGCAGACCGAGCGCCTCGTCGAGGCTGTTGGTGTGCAGCGATTGCGTGCCGCCGAGCACGGCCGCGAGCGCCTGCAGCGTCACGCGGATGACGTTGTTCTCGGGCTGCTGCGCGGTCAGCGTCGAGCCCCCGGTTTGCGTGTGGAACCGCAGCATCCACGACTTCGGGTCCTGGGCCCTGAACCGCTCGCGCATCAGCGTCGCCCACAGCCGGCGCGCCGCCCGGAACTTGGCGATCTCCTCGAGGAACTCGTTGTGCGCGTTGAAGAAAAACGAGAGCTGCGGCGCGAACGAGTCGACCGCCAACCCCGCGGCCAGCGCGGCCTCGACATACGCGATCGCGTTGGCCAGCGTGAAGGCGATCTCCTGCGCGGCGGTGCTCCCGGCTTCACGGATGTGGTATCCCGAGATCGAAATGGTGTTCCAAAGCGGAACCTCGGCCTGACAGAAGCGGAACACGTCCGTGATCAGACGCATCGATGGGGCAGGCGGGAAGATGTACGTGCCGCGCGCGATGTACTCCTTGAGGATGTCGTTCTGGATCGTGCCGCGCAGCCCGCGCACGTCGACGCCCTGGCGTTTGGCGACGGCGATGTACAGCGCCAGCAGGATCGCAGCCGGCGCGTTGATCGTCATCGACGTGCTGACCTGGTCGAGCGGGATACCGTCGAACAGCCGCGCCATGTCGTCGAGCGTGGCGATCGACACGCCCACGCGCCCGACCTCGCCCAGCGCGTGCGGGTCGTCGGGGTCGTAGCCGATCTGGGTCGGGAGGTCGAAGGCCACCGAGAGGCCGGTCTGACCCTTGCTCAGGAGGAACTTGTAGCGCTTGTTCGACTCTTCGGCCGTAGCGTAGCCCGCGTACTGCCGCATGGTCCAGAAGCGGCCACGATACATGGTCGGCTGGATGCCGCGCGTGTACGGATAGGCGCCCGGTTTGCCCAACGCCGCCGGCGGGTCGCCCGGCCCAAAGGCGCGCTCGAGCCCGATGCCCGAGCTGGTTGTGAAGGTGTCTTTGCGTTCTTTCATCAGCTCTGTTTGGGGGCCAGGACCACGAGCACCTGGTTCTGGTCGACGCCTTCGCCGGGGGCGACGGCGACGCGCGCCACCACGCCATCGCGCGGGGCGCGCAGCTCGTTCTGCATCTTCATCGATTCGAGGATGATCAGGTTCTCGCCCTTGTGGACGTGCTGCCCTTCGGCAACCGGCACGGCCACGATCAGGCCCGGCATCGGCGCCTTGAGCTGGAACTCGCCTGGGCCACCGCCGCCCTCGCCGAGCCCGGCCGCTCGCAAGCGGCGTTCGCGCTCATCCTCGACCACGACGGCGTACTGCTGACCGCGCAGTTGCACGAGCAGTTCGTCGCCGAGCCCCTCGACGATGAAGGCCTCGTACGAACTGCCGTCGACCAGCAGGGTGAACACCGGCTGATCACTGACGGCGTCGAAGTCCACCGATACGGGTTGCCCGTTGAGCAACACCCGATGGTCTTCATTGATCTCGATCTCGAATTCCTGTTCGTTGACGGTGGCGATGTATTTCATGAGTGTGTTTCAGCGCGCGTGCGCCGTCGGAATAGGGCGAGCCCGATCTGCCAGAGTCCGACCGCAATTGTAACCGCGCTGACGCCGGCTCCGACGAAAAACCAGGTCGGCCGAAATTCAAACCGCACGACCCGCTCGCCGGCATCGCCGGCCAGGCAGACGCCGCGGAGCATGCCGTCGGCGATCAGCACCGGCGCGGGCTGTCCGTCGATGGTCGCCGTCCAGCCGGGGTACCAGGCTTCGCTCAACACGAGGAGCCCTGTGCCGCGCGCGGTCAGTGACACGTGCGTCGGGTCGTAGGCCGTGATCTCGGCGTCGCCGCCGGTGCCCGCGGCGCACTCGGCCCGCTCGATCAGCGCCAACGCGCGTCCGTCGAATCCACCGCCGTGGATGACGGCCAACGCCCTGTCCAGATCGGCCACGGTGCGCGTCGTCGCAGCCACCCAGGCCCGGGGCAGGGCGTTGGCCCGCGGATAGACACCGAAGCCGTCGGCCGTCGCCTGGGCCGTGAACGCGCCGTCGACGAGCCAGGCGCCGTCCGTGGGGCTCAACAACCAGGCCGTGCTCAACAGGTCGAACGTCGTGGCGCGGGGGTCGGCCACCGAGTCGAAGAAACGACGGCTGCGCTCGAGCACCAGGGGATCGTAGGCATTCGCGCTGGCCAGCCCGACGTCCTGCCCGCGGTTCTGTTGCTCGAGCTTGAGCCCCCAGGGCAAGATGCGCTCGGGATACGGCGCGTCGTCGGCGATGGTGGCCTGGGCCAGCGTCCAGGCCGGATCCAGCGCCGCCGACGTGAGATGGAGCTGGCGCTGCCCGTATCCCCACAGATCCGCCAGCAGCACGACGGCCATCAAGGCACCCGCGCCAGCGGGGCGCCGAACAGGGCGCCAGAACACCACGAGGCCGACGACGAAAACCATCAGACCGGCTCGCATCAGTTCGGCGCCGATGTGATAGGCTCGCGCGTCGTCTGACGGTCGGAGGGTGTAGAACAGGAACGCCAAGACCGCCAGCGCGCCGACGAGCACGAGCGAGAGCGCCCAGGCTCTTCTGCCGTGGATGCGGACGTCAGTGTCGGCGGCCCAATGGTCCACCGCGGCGCCGCACAGCCACGCCAGGGCCAGCACCGCCAGAAGCGTGAAGCGGGCGGGGACTCGCACGTAACGGATGAGCGGAAAAACTTCGTACAGCAGCCAATGCAGGCCGCCCACGGGCCCGAGCGCCACAAGCAACGCGACTCCACCGATCACGAGCCACTTCAGCTGGCGCGGCTCAGTCGAGCGCCCGCGCCACAGAAGCGCCGCGGCCGCGATCGTCGTAATGCCCGGGTAATACAGGTACTCGATATGCGGGAACTCGCCCCAATATCCCAGGTGCACGGGTTCGCCGAAGAAGTCTGGCAGAAGCAATGAGATCAGGTGCGCCGCCGGCAGGCTGTACTGGCTGGAGAATTCATAGCTGGTCGAGCTCCGCGTCGACAGAGTCAGGTACTCCAGCGTCGGGAACAACTGGATCGCGGAAAGGCCGATCGCCACGGGGATCGCAAGGGCAAACGGTCTGAGTTGCGCGGACCAAGCGCGCCCTGTTTCCGGGAGCACAAGCTCGAGCGTCACCCAAAGCCCAAGCCCGAACAGGGCCAACATCGCGCCCGCCGGGTTGCCGGCCAGGAGCGCGCCGGCAAACGCGACACCCAGCCACGCCGCTGATCGCCAGGTGCCGATCTGCACGCTCCGTCGGTGCGCCCAGAGCATCCAGGGGAGCCACGCCACGCTGCCGATGAAGCCAGGATGCCCTTCTCCGACGCGCACGGTCATAAAACCGCTGAAGCCCATGATCAACCCGGCGCAGACGGCGCCGATCGGGCTCAATCCGACGCGACGCATGAACAGATACGTGCCCAATCCCATCCAGGCCAGGTGAAAGACGCCGATCACGGCGGCGCCCTGTTCGAAGGACGTCAGCCAGAACACCCAATAGGGCGGATAGAACAGGCCCAACTGCGGGTTGGCCTGCAGAGGCAAACCCGCGGCCAGGTAAGGGTTCCACAATGGGAGACGCCCGGCCAGGATCTCGGCGCGCGCGAGACGCAGGATTTGCACCCACTGATCGACCATGTCGCCGCCGCCGAGAAACTGACCAGGCGTCGGCTGGAGATACACACCGAGGAAAATGACGCCCAGGGCGAAGAACAGCAGCGCCGCGGCGATCGGCTCGCGAACGAAGCGACGGATCAAGGTCATGGGACGACCTCGAACGTAAGCACCTGAACCGAGTCACCCAGGGCCTGGCCCTCGAGATCCTCGGCCGGTCGCCGCCCTCCATCGCCATTGGCTTGATACCATCCGGCGATCACCCGGTAACGACCCGGCGCCAAGTCTGCGGGTAAAGTCATCGTGGCGACATCATAGACGATGTCGCCAGCCAGCCACGCCCAGGTCGGCAAAGAGTTCAAGCAGGGCTCGGCATCTCGCTGCACAACGATGGCCGATTCGTCTGCGTCGCTGCGCACGTGCAGGAAAAGTTTGTACGGTTCCGGTGTCTGGGCCTCGACGCGCCACCACAGCGCCACGGTCAACGGATCACCCGCGTGCATGGCGGCCGGCACAGCATCGGTGCCCACCAGCGTCGCCAGACCCGGAAAGCGGATCGACATCGCCACCGGCGGCACGACCTCAGTGGGGCGGTCCACCATGAACCGATCGAACCGGTACCCGGCGACACCGGGGTCGACCACGTCTCGCCGGACGCCGGGCAGGGCGCTTAACAGCGCTGACGCGCGATCACCCTGATCGGCGCGGATCATGTACCAGGCGGTTCCACGACCGGGCAACACGACGCACTCTCGTCCGTTGTAACCCGTAAAGCGCGAGTAGGCATCGGGTCCGAGCAAGTACGCGATCGACCAGTAGCCGCGGTCCCACGCGCCGAATTGCTCGCGCGACAATCGCCCGCCCGCGGTCGCGTAATCGAGATAGTAATCGCGCTGGATCGGCGTGCCGTACAGCCGCGCGTCACCGGGCGCCGAACGCAGCCCCTGCGCGATGGTCCACTCGTCGCCGTTGAGCGCCGCAAAGGTCCCGGCGCCTGGAGCGTAGCGGACGAAGTAGTCGTACGCCGTCAACGCCAGTGACGCGAGCGCGATCCCCGAAACGACAGTCGCGCCCAGTCGCGGCGTCAACCGAGCGTAGAGTAACTCCAGACCGAACGCCAGGATCAGGGCCAGCGCCGGTGTCGCCAGCGTGGTGCGGCCGAATTGAGGCGCGCCCTCGGTGATGAGCGACGGCACGAGCCCGACGGCGGCCCAGAGCGCGACGACCCAGACGGAAGCGTCGCGTCGACCACGCGCGAGGGCCGCGAGGCCAAGCAGGAACAGCGCGATCTGTAGGATGTCGAGCGCGGGGCGGCCGGGCAAGTTGTAGCGTGCATCTCGATCGCCAAGCCAGAACAGACCGCCGATCGTCTTGAGCGCCTGATCGACGACGGCCGCGAGGCCCGAGGTGCCTGAGACCGTCGTGATCTGACTGGCGCGGTTCAGAAACCAGCCCGGATTGTTGATGAAGAAGACGGCCAGCGGCGCCGCCACGATCGCGGCCACGCCAAAGGCCAGAAGGGTTCGTGCAACGATCCGCTTCCTCAAGTCGCGCCGCGCGAACGCGGAGCAGGCCGCAAAGCTCAAGACGGCAAAAGGAAAAAGCCGCATCACGACGTAGCCGTACAGACTGGCGCCGAGCGCGAGCCCGGCGGCCACGGAGGCCCGGTGCGAACCGGTGCGCCAGCTGTGCGCGAGCGCGGCCACGACCGCGCACGCGGCGAGCGGCGCCAGGATCGGTTGCGAGCCGTATCGGCTGAAATGCAGGTGCCAGTAGAGGCCCGCCAGAGCTCCGCCTGCCGCAATCGCCAGGACGCGTCGCCCCGGAAAGAGCTCGAGCGACGTTCGGATCACCAACGCAATCGTCAGCAGACCCGCGCTCGCGGCGGCCCAGCGGCCCGCCCAGGCCTGCGGCCCGATCAGCCGGATGGCGAGGGCGGTGACGTAGGCGAACCCCGGCTCGTTGCCGTAGTTGCCCGTGATGAACACGGGCAGGCTTCGACCCTCGGCAATAGCTTGCGCTTGCAGGAGGTGGAAACCCTCGTCGACGTGCAGGCCGCGCGGCAGCTCGGAGAGTGCGCCCAGCCGCACAGCCGCCGCCGCGATGAGCACGACGACGCAAGCGAGCCAGAACCGCAGAGGCGCGGTCGAGCGGCCGACCGCCGTCGTCATCGTCGACCAAGAGCGCGCAGGTCGCCGCGCGCAGCGATCAGGGCCACGAGGCCGTAGGCCGACAGCAGCGAGAACACCGGAGCCAGCGGTACGAAGTAGCGCTGCCAATCCAGGGGGATGGTCAGCATCAGTCCGGCGACGAGGGCGACCAGCCAGGCCAGCACGACACCGCCGCTCACCGCGCCACGCCGTGCGCGGTTGACGGCGGCCGCCAGGCCAAGCCCGAAGGCACAGGCCGCGACGATGCCGCTCCACGGCTGCGGCCAGCCCGCCGTCAAGGGCTGCGCGAAATACCGATCGGCCAACGGGCGCAACTGGTCGAGATATACGGGCGCATCCCACGTGGTCGGCGCGTCGAACCAGATGGTGCGCAGCATCGCCGGCAGCCGTGACAGCGGATCGGCCAGGACGACGGCCGGATCGTTGACGGTGAGCTGTTGCACGAGCAGCTCCTGACGCAGCCGGATCATCTCTCGCGCGGCGTTCACCGGATCGCCGAAAAGGATTGGGTTGAGCACGAAGAACACGGCCGCCGCCGAGAGGAGCGTGAGGGCGCAGAACCCGACGATGGCGAGCAGGCGCCCGAACCCGGTCGTCACCCGCGGCCAGATAACCCAGGCCACGGCCAACCAGGCGGCGATCAGCATGACCGCGCCGGTCTGCTTCGCGCTGGCGCTCAAACCGACGAATAGACCGATCCACAGCGCGCCAGGCCATCCGACGGCCCATGCGCTGCTCAGGCTGAGCCGATGTCCGGGGCGCGTCGAGCCTGGGATCGGCTCGGCCTCGGCGGTGTTGCCGATGCGCATTTGCTTCGCCTGCCAGCGTGGCGCGGCGACTGGCGACGGCAGCACCACCCGACGGGTGCCGGCCAGCGCCTGCTTGGGGTCGATCGGCACGATGCTCAGCGGATCCGGTTGGGGCAGGGCCGGCCGATCGGGCGGCATGAGGCTCGGCATGCCAGGCGGCAGCCAGTCGCGCTCACGCGCGCTCGCGGTCTCGATGCGCATCTGTTGAGCGGTCCATTCGGCGGGAGCAGCTGCCTCGACTTCGAGCGCGACGGCGCCGTCACGTTGTCGCCGCCAGGCCGCGTGCAGTGCGCGACCCATCTCGGCCGCCGCCACGGCCGCTGCCGTTGTGGCGAACATGAGCGCCGGCTCCGCCATGGCGCGCCGCCCATGCAGCAGCACGAGCGGGTTCAGGCCAAAGACCAGGGCGGCCAGCAGGCCGGTCGGCCAGCCCCCGAGCCGCGTGCCCAGACGATAGAGCAGGGCGGCCGTCAAGGCGGTGAGCAGCGTCGGGCCGACGCGCGCCGCCGTCAACAGACCCGTCGACGGCACGGCGGCGGCGTTCGCCTCCCAGGTCGCGCCCCATTGCCAGTCGGTCGCCACGACGTCGTCGAAGCGGTAACCCTGCACGAGCCAGCTCAAGCCCAGGACGTAGCGGGTGAGCGGCGCGTCGAGCAACCGCAGCCGGACCTCCGGCGTGACGGGCAGACCCGGGCGCCAGGCCAGGTCGAGCCAGTTGCGAGCGACGTCGCGGCTCATCACAAGCTGGCTGGTTTCGTCGGGGTGGTAGGGCACAACCGCCAGATCGAGGCTGTAGAAATACGCCAGCCCGATGAAGAGCGCAATCGGAAGCGCAAAGGAGCGTAGGGTTCGCATGAATTGGCGGCTCGTGGTCCGCCCTGAGCATGACCGGACGACTCGGCTACCGGACCAATCGACCACCCGTCTATCGATGCATCCGCTCGTACCGGCCGACCCACTTCCAGTTGCTGGTGTCACGCTTGCCGCGTTGGACGACCTGATTGGCCAATTGGCCGCGCCGATGCGCGAGCAGGGTCGCCATGATGGCCGCGATCTCCGGGTAGGCGGTCAACCCCTCTTCGGCCTCCTCGAGGTTGAAGCGCTGCTCGATGAACTTCGTGTCGAAGTGCCCGGCCAGGAAACGGTGCGAGTCGAGGATGCGTTGATGGAACGGGATCAGGGTCTTGACGCCGATGATCCGATACTCCTCGAGCGCGCGGCGCATGCGCAGGATTGCCTCGCCGCGGGTCTCGCCGGTGCAGATCAGCTTGGCGATGAGCGAGTCGTAATGGGGCGAGATCTCGACGCCCGGGTACACGCCGGTGTCGACCCGCACGCCTGGGCCGGAGGGCGGGATGACGGCGCTGATCACCCCGGTCGAGGGCATGAAGTTGTTGCTCGGGTCCTCGGCGTTGATCCGGCACTCGATCGCCCAACCCTGCATCTTGATGTCGGCCTGGGTGTAGCGCAGTTTGCGGCCGCGTGCGACGCGGATCTGTTCCTTCACCAGGTCGACACCGGTCACCGACTCCGTGACGGGGTGCTCGACCTGCAACCGCGTGTTCATCTCCATGAAGTAGAAGTTGCGGTCTTTGTCGACCAGGCATTCGATCGTGCCCGCGTTGTTGTAGTTGACGGCCCCCGCCGCTTTGAGCGCCATCGCGCCCAGACGGTCGCGAAACTCCTGGTCCTGGTCGATGAACGGCGAGGGCGATTCCTCGAGGATCTTCTGATGACGGCGCTGCAGCGAACACTCGCGTTCGCCGAGATGGATCAGGTTACCCAGTTGATCGCCGAGCACCTGGACCTCGATATGGCGCGCGCCCAGGATCATGCGCTCGAGGTAGACGCCGCCGTCGCCGAAGGCGGCCTCGGCCTCGCGGCGCGCGATCTTGATCAGCCCGGGAAGCAGCTCGGGGCTCTGCACATCGCGCATCCCCTTGCCGCCGCCGCCGGCCTTGGCCTTGATCAGCAGCGGGTAGCCGATGGCCGGGGCGAGCGCGATCAACTCGTCGTCGCTCAGGTCGGCCTCGGCCTCGGTGCCCGGTACGACCGGCACCCCCGCGCGGATCATGGTCGCGCGGGCCACGGCCTTGTCGCCCATCGCCGCGATCGCGTCGGGGTTAGGCCCGATGAAGATGATGCCGGCGTCGGCGCACGCGTGCGCGAACTCGGCCCGCTCCGCCAGAAAACCGTACCCGGGGTGGATCGCGTCGACGTCCGCGCGGCGCGCGATGTCGATGATCAGGTCGCCGCGCAGATAGCTGGCACGCGAAGGCGCCGGCCCAAGCAGATAGGCCTCGTCGGCGTAGCGCACGTGGAGCGAGGTGCGATCGACCTCGGAGTACACGGCCACGGTCTTGATGCCGAGCTCTTTGCACGCGCGGATGATGCGGACGGCGATCTCGCCGCGATTGGCAATCAGGACTTTTCTAAACATAGCCCTCCCTCGGGCTCAGTTGCTTCGGGTGACCGATACGACTACGCGCGACCGGCCAGGCTTCAGGGGGCGCCCCGCGCCAATCGTCAGCGGTCAGGCTTCATCCCGTCCTGATTATAATGAACTCTCTCCATGTCGAACGAATCTCTGGTGGGCTCGATCGCGGCGGTCGTGGGCTTTGTCGGCCTCGTGCTGCTGTTCCTGGGCGCCGCGCGTCTGATCGCGCCGCGTTCGTCGCGTCTGTTTTCGGAGCGACGGCGGCAGATGGTGGCCGCCTGGCAGCAGATTTTCTACGGGATGGTCGTGCTCGTGATCGCCGCGATCGTGCTCTTCGTCGGGCCGCCGACTGTCGCGCTGGTGCTGCCGCCGACGCCGACGCCGCGCTTCTCTCCGACGCCCAGCGACACGCCCGGGCCGTCGCCGACGGTCACGCTCACGCCGACCGCCACCGAGACGCGCCCGCCCACCGACACGCCGCCGCCGACCACGCCGGCCCCGACCGGGCCGCCGACTCTCCCCGTCGATCTCATCACACCGCCGGGCGGGACGCTCACCGTGACCCCGCCGGCGAACGGCCTCATCGCCAATCTCCGTATCAGTCGACGCAACGACTGCGCGGTGACGACCGGTTCCGCCGACTTCTTCGATACGCAGCCGCGCACCCTGTATGCGTTGTTCGACTACAACAACTGGCAGCGCGACGCGCAATGGACGTACGTCTGGCGTCGCGATGACACGATCGTGTCCGTCGTGTCGGCCCTCTGGGACGGCAGCACCGGTGGTTGTGGCTTTGCCGAGTACGACGGCGGCGGCGGCAACTGGGCGCCCGGCGCGTACCAGGTCCAGATCTTCCTCGGGTCGACCTTGATGGATGTCGCCGATTTCACAGTCGCCGACTCGACCCCGACAGCGGCGCCGTAGTCGCCGGCCGGGTGCCAACCGCGACGACGCGAAGCGCGCCAAGTTATCTGACTTGGCGCGCTTCGCGTCTTCGCGGTTGGGTCGTCGCTCAGTCGCCGGTCTTGCCGGTCTTGCCTTCGTCGAGGAGTTTGATAATCTGATCCGCGGGGAGGCTCGCCTTGGGTTTCGTGTCGGCCAGACGTTGCAGCGCGGCCGTGTCGCCGAGCGAGCCGAGATACTCCATGCCGCGCGCCGTGATCAGATCCGCGATCGGCACGCCTTCATCGTGCGCCTGCCGTAGACCGCGCGTCAGAGTCTGGATCATCTCGACCTGGGCCTGGACGCGCGCCGTGTCTGCCAGCCACTCGGCATAGCCCTTGGTGTCAGCTTCTTCTTCGAGCATCAGCGCCTGCGACGCGCTCTTCCAGGTTTCGACCATCTGGCCGTGGATGCGGTCGCGGCCCTGCGCGTCGTCGGGGGTGCCGGCCTCGGGGTCGACGTTCGGGTCGGGTCGCAGATGCCCGACGCTCACCCACAACACCTCGGCGCCCATCTCGGCGAACCGCCGCCGCGTATCGCCCTGTTGAAACAGCAGGTGCAGCGATTGGCGGTAGCTGACGCGTGGCGCCTCATCCTCGCCGCCGACCTCTTCGGGCTGCGCGGGCGGGGGGATCAGTTCGTCCATGCGGCGCTTGCCGATCCAGCCCGTGATCGTGCCGACGACCGAGCCGGTCACCATGTCGGTCCAGTTGTCGATGCCGCGCTCGCCTACTTTGCGGTTGTACGCGGCCCGGCGCACCGCGCTGACCAGCACCGGATAGGGCTCGGCCTCGGTGCGCTTGCCGCGCGAGCGCAAACGGAAGCGCGCCTTGACCTCGTCGAGGACGAGCGGGATGCCGTCCTTGGTGAAGACCGGCACGTCGGTTTTGCTGCGCTCGATCTCGCGCAGATCGAAGGTCTCGCGCAGGACTTCCCAGCGACGCATGAAGTACGTGCCGGCGCCGCGAACGGCGGACGGCCCGGCGCCGCGCTCGAACAACGCCGCGCTGCCGAGCTTGATGTCGGCCCAACCCGGCCCGCCGAAACGCAGCAACGGATTGCGGTCCGGGTCGTCGACCGAGGCCCGGCCTTCGTTGACCGTCAGGCTCGGATACGCGCCACCGAAGACCGTGGTCGTCAGGAAGTTCCAGGCCTGGCTGAACGAGGGCAGCTCGAGCAGATCTTGCAGATAACGCGCGCCGATCAGCAGCGCCCCGACGAAGCCGAAGATCGGCCCAAACGCGTGGCGCCAGGTCTGCGGCATCGCAAACGACACGAAGAATTCGGCTAGCGGCAACAGGGTGGGCGGCAGGTTGAGCGCCGACAGGAACGCCATCGACGGCGGCTCCATGGCCCAACGCGCCAGGATCACGAAGCCCAGGATTCCGAACACGCCGGCCAGCATCCGAACCGTGCCCCAGGCATGGTCGCCTTCGACGAACAGCAGCAGATAGTACGACAGCTGGCGGCTCACGCGCCGGCCCATACGGGGCTCGTTCACTTGACCCACTCCTGGAGCTGGTCGAGCGTGGCGAGCACGTCTTGCGACAGCTGTTTGCGCGTGGCCGGATCCTGGCCGATCGTGTTGAGCGTTCGCGTCAGGAGCAGGGCCAGCGCCTGCTTCGATTGATCGGGGTTCTCGGCCAGCGCGGTCTTGAGATCCGAGATGATCTGCGACTGGGCCCGCGCGCGCCAGTGGCCCAGCATCTTCACGGCCTCGCTGTTGACCGCGGCAAGACGCGTAAAAGATGCCAGCTGCCAGCGGGTGCGCCAGGCGCGCACGCGCTGGTTGAGCACCTCGCGCGGTGGCCGCGGCAAACCGACACCGGCCGAAAAGACGATGATGCCGCGCTCCGCCAGCACCGGCGCCTCTTTCACGGCCTGGCTGACCCGCGCCTGAAAGTCGGCGAACGGGTAGTGGTTGGGATTATTGACCGTGGGCAGGAAGAGGCTGTCGAGTGTGCGCTCGGCCAGCGCGTCGCGGAAGCACTCCGCCACTACTTGGGCCGGAAGCTCGGTCCAGTGCACGGGTTGCTTCTCGCTCAGGGCCGAACCGTACACGGCCTTGAAGCAGCGATCCGGGTCAAAGATGCGCGCCGGGTGGTTGCGGCCGAGCGGCTCGCTGATCGCCGGTGAGACGTCGCGCGGCTCGGGGCTGAGGCCGAAGACGACGCTGACGCTGGCCGTGACCTCGATGCCGTCCTTGGTCAACGCGCGGGTGGTCATGCCGCGGCTCTGGCGCCGCAGGTCGAGCGTCTCGACGATGCGTTGACCGCCCTGGATGAAGACCACGCCTGGACCCTTGGCCTCGACGAGCGGCTCGCCCGGGCCACGCGGCGCCGAGCTTTCGAGCACAATGGCGCTAGCCGAGTCGAGCACTGCGACGCCGGGCTGCTGGCCGGCCAGCTCTTCTTTGCGTGCGACCAGCTTGCCGTCACGGACGAAGACGATCGGGCCGCCGCTACCCATACCGTAGCCGAAGAAGTGCCAGAGCACCTGAAAGCGATCATCCATCGTCTGGACCGGGAGCACGAACTGAGAAATGATCGCCAGACCGACGACATACATGGCCACCGTGCCGAGCAGGTCGAGGCCCCAGTTGGCGATCGTCGGCATCGGCGCGAGCCAATACAGCAGCGCCAGCCCGGCCACGGCGACCAGCAGCCCGAAGCCGATCCAAACACGACGGCCCTGGAGGAGTTCGGTCATGATGAGGTGTTTCGGTCCGCCGCCGCAGGCTGCAGCCGCCCCGGACGGCGCGATCGACACGAAAATTCTATAGGCGACAGGCGATTTTGCAAACCGGGCCGGGGAGGGCGCCGGCAGCCCACGGATGAGGCCGCTGGAATCGCCGCGGCGTTGGCGCAGACCGGCCGATTCGTTGTCGGCCCACGGCGCTCGTGTCGTGACCCTATCGGCCGAAGACTGACGCTCGTTTGGCCGTTCAACGCATGCGCAAAAATGGCGGCGAGCTGGCGGCGACGCGCGTGGAGCGGCGACCGCCCCGTCTGTCCGCGCGGCGGGAACCTTCCGCACCCGGCCGACGTCTTGACCCTGTCATTGGCGGTGGAGACCCCGCTTGTCACATCCCCGTCAACGCCGCCGATCGCCTCAACTGTACGGTTAATTCGCTCGGGTATACTGGTCTTTATGTCGGACGTTTCACTTCCTCTCGAACGACCGCGTCGCTTCCATTTCGATTGGGTCTGGCCCAGCCTGACCGGCCCGGGTGGGTTCTTCACCCGCCTGGCGGAATACGAAGCGGGCGCC
The DNA here is from genome assembly GCA_044224715.1 of Anaerolineales bacterium. Taxonomy (GTDB): domain Bacteria; phylum Chloroflexota; class Anaerolineae; order Anaerolineales; family UBA6663; genus UBA6663. Next base: position 66,211 of record JBGAJV010000016.1, read on the forward strand.
TGGCTGACGCCGCTGGTTGTGGCGGCGATCGCGCTCGGCGTCCGAATCCTGGCGGAAGGCACGATCCAGACACGCCTCAACGAGGCGGCCGGCGGCCCGGTGCCACCGCCCGATTCCCAGTACTGGACACCCGATCAATTGAACGCCTGGATGCAAGCCCAGTCGTTGCAGACCGGCCCGATTTTCGTCTATTTGTTTCCCCTGCTGGGCGCCATTCTGGGCCTCATCCTGGGTTGGGTTCTGACCTTTGCCGTGCTTCATCTGACGTTGACACTGCTCGGCGGACGCGGCAGTCTGCGCGCGATGATGAACGTGGCCGGCTGGGCGCTCCTGCCCATCGCGGTGCGCGCCCTGGTGGTGGCCGCCGCCGTGTTCTTCGGAGGGCAGTTGATCAACGGCACCGGGCTCAGTGGCTTCGGCCCGACCCCCGCCGAAGACGCTGGCGCCAAATTCCTCACGGCAGTGCTGGCCCTGGTCGACGTGTACTGGGTCTGGCATGTGCTCCAGCTTGTGATCGGCAGCCATGCCGCGGTCCGGCTCTCGCGCGGCAAGACCTGGGCGGGCGTCATCCTGACCGCCCTGATCGTGCTGATGCTGCAGGCACTGCCGGGCTTCATCCAGGCGCAGGCGGCCGGGTTCGAGTTCATCCGGATGTTCTGAGCAGCCGACCCGGCACCCATGTCCGCGTTCATCGAGGTCCACGACCTGCGCAAGACCTACGTCATGGGGCGTGAGAAGGTGCACGCCCTGGCCGGCGTGGATCTGTCGATGGAGGCGCACGGGTTCTCGGCCCTGATCGGGCCGTCGGGCTCGGGCAAGAGCACGCTGCTGTACTTGGTCGGCGGGCTCGACCGCGCCAGCTCCGGTCGGATCTCGGTCAACGGCCAGGAGCTCGATCACATGGACGAGAACCAGCTGGCCGCCTACCGGCAGAAGACGGTCGGCTTTGTGTTCCAGTCCTTCAACCTGATCTCGTCGATGACGGCGCTCGAGAACGTCGTCTTTCCGTTGCGGTTCTTGCCCGGTTCGGCGCGGGCGCGCCGCGACCGCGCGCTGAGTCTGCTCAAGCTGGTCGGTCTGGCGGATCGGGCGCATCACAAACCGACTGAGCTTTCGGGCGGCCAGCAGCAACGCGTGGCCATCGCGCGCGCCCTGATCAACGATCCGCAGCTGATCCTGGCCGATGAGCCGACCGGCAACCTCGACACGGCGTCGGGCAACCTGATCATGCAGATCCTGCTCGACCTGCATGCGCAAGGGCGCTCGGTGTTGATGGTGACCCACGATCCGCGGCTGGCGCGGTTCGCCACGCATATCATTCGCATCCTCGACGGCAAAGTGGTGTCGGCCGAGGAGTACGAGCGCCTCACCCAGACCACCCTTGCGGACGGTCACGCGGCGTGAGGGGCGCAAGAGTGACAACCATGATCTTCTCCTGGTTCAAGGCCTTCGCACGGGTTCGCGTTTCGACAAGCACCGCGCGCAAACGCGGATGGGCAATCGCGCAGATGATCGCCGTCCTGTGTTTGGCGTTGGCGCCGGCCGCGACCGTCGTGGCGCAAACTGCGCCGAGCAACATCACCTTCCAGCCCGGCACCATCAGCAACGCGACGAGCACGAGCATCCTGGTCTCCGCCGCCGGCCTGCAGACAGGCGCGCAGGTCGTGCTCGACAATTTCGGCGCGCTGGTCACGACGGCCGAGGGCGCCGGGCTGCGGGCCGAGATCCCGGCCGGCATCCCTGCCGGGACGTACACCGTGCGAGTGGTCAACCCCGACGGCGGCAACGCCACGGCCGCGACGGCGCTCAACGTGCTTGGCCCGACATCGACGCCGCTGCCGACGGGCACGCCTGCCCCGACCGCATTCGCGCGGCCGCAGCTGGTCGTGGTCTCGTTCGGCGCCAGCACGTCCGAGATCGTGCCCGACCAGAACCTCGACTTCGAGATGACGGTGCAGAACGCGGGCGGCGGCACGGCCACCAACATCGTGGCCGAGTTCGTCTCCGGCGACTTCCAGCCGCGCACCACGGGCGGCATCCGCTCGCTCGGCGCGTTGGCGCCCGGCGCGACCAATCGGTTCTTCCAGCCGCTCTACGCCACCAAGGATCTGCGCGGCAAGCAGATCGCGGTCCAGGAAGTCAAGGTCTCGTACACAAATCCCGAAGGTCAGAGCTACAGCGACTCCTTCCGGTTGACCTTCCCGGTGAAGCAGCCGGTCAGCGGGCCGGCGCAGCCGACCGCCACGCCGACCACGGCCCCGATCGTGCGCCCGCAGCTGCTGGTCACGGCCTACAACACCGATGTCGGCCAGCTACAGCCCGGCTCGGCGTTCTCGCTTCAACTCGACCTGCAGAACGTCGGCACAGGGCTGGCGCGGCGCGTGACGCTGATCGTCGGCGGCGGCTCGACCAGCAGCGTGGCCGGGGGCACGCCGGATCCGAGCAACCCGGGCGGCGTCACCGGCGGCAGCGGCGACTTCACCAATTTCGCGCCGCTCGGCGCGTCGAACGTGCAATCGCTTGGCGATCTTGAGCCGGGCCAAACTTTCGTCGCCCGTCAACCTCTGATCGTCAACAGCACCACAGCCGCCGGCGCCTTCCCGATGAAGCTGACCTTTATCTATCTCGACGCCCAGGGCAAGACCTTTCAGGACGATCAGGTCATCACCATGCTCGTCTACAAGAGCCCGCAGGTCGAGATCGCGTTCTCGC
>JBGAJV010000016.1:68967-96284 GCA_044224715.1 Anaerolineales bacterium
GGCCAATTGATGGTTGGGCAGCCCAACGTCCTGCCGCTCCAGGTGACGAACCTCCGAAAAGACAGCACCATCCTTGGCAACATGCGCGTCGCGGTGGCCGAGGATTCGGGCGTGACGGCCACGTTCGAGAACAATTCGGCCCTGATCGGCGCGCTGGAGGCCGGCGGCAACTACCCGCTGGATGCGACGGTGTATCCGGATGCGGCCGGCCCGCTCCCGCTTGTGGTGACGATCAATTACACCGACGATTTCAACCAGCCGCAGACGATCACGGCCACGCTCAGCGTCGATGTTATGGAAGCCCCACCCATCGATCCCGGGATCCCGCCGGACGGCGGCGTCGATCCGGGCATCCCGGTTCCTCAGGAATCGTTTACCGACATGCTGGTACGATTTTTGAAGGGCTTCTTTGGGCTCGGCAGCGGACTGACCGGCACCGGGGGCGGCGGCGTCATCGTCGAGCCGTCGCCGGACGTGATCGTGGTGCCGCCCAAAGGGAATCTGACGACCGGCGCGCCGTTCTGAGCGCGCAGACGAGGACGTAAGTGATGTTGAACGACACGAACGATGCGGGCGGCGCCACGCCAGACCCGCTGCCTGAAGCCGAACCGGCGCTGGAACCCGCCGCCGGGGATCCGCAGGCGCCAAAGCCGAAATCCGGCAGCTGGGTCCGCGAAGTCGCCACGACGCTGGTCGAGGCGGCCGCGTTGTACCTCCTGCTGGCGATGATGTTCGGGCGCTTCGAGATCAAGCAGGTCAGCATGGAGCCGACCTTCCATGAAGGCCAATACGTGCTGGTGAACCGCCTGGGCACCTGGGCGGATTGGGCCCTGGCGCGGGGCGGCGACGCCTTGAGCGCGCTGGGCGCGCAACCGGCTTATGCCACCGACGGCACGCCGGTGGCGCCGCGTTTCGGCCCGAGCCGTGGGCAGGTCGTCGTGCTGTACCGGCCCGAGTACAACGAAGACGCGTTGATCAAACGCGTCGTCGGCCTGCCGGGCGAGACCGTCGAGGTCCGCGGCGGCGCCGTGTGGATCAATGGCCAGGTCCTGAGCGAGCCGTACCTCAACGGCGTGACCACCGATCGCTGTGATCGATATTGCACGGTCACGCTGGCCGCCAATCAGTACTTTGTCATGGGCGACAACCGCCCGCACAGCAACGACTCGCGATCGTTCGGCCCGATCACGGCCGATCAGATCGTGGGCGAGGTCGTGCTGCGGTACCTGCCGATCGACAAGGTCACGTTCTTTCCCTAGACGCGACGTCGTCTGACACCATGCGCCTGTTCGATCTCCTCTCTCTGATTGCCGAGAACCTGGGCCGGCGCAAGGCCCGGGTCGCGTTGACCGCCATTGGCGTGGTCATCGGCACGGCCGCCGTGGTCGTGCTCGTGTCGCTCGGCATCGGCCTGCAGCAGAGCTTCAACGAAGGTCTGCAGGGCATCGCCGACCTGCGGCAGATCGACGTGTATCCGCAGTACAACTTCGGCGGGCCGGGCGTGGTCGTCAGTGGCGGCGGCGGCGGGGGGGGCGGCGGCGGCGAGGTGCCGACGCCCGAGCCGATCACGAACGCCACCATCCGCGACATTCAGGCGATTCCGGGCGTCGACGTCGTCATCGCGCGTGATTCGATCCAGGGGGAGTCGTATCTCGAGGTCGGCCGGCTGCAGGGCTATCCTTACCTGATCGGGGTCGGGAGCCATGACATCAGCGAGCTCGGCGTCGAGGTCGTCACGGGCACGACGGCGCTCAAGCGCGGCGAGATCATCATCGGGTCCGAGTTTCTGAACACCGGGTTCATGGATCCCAAGACCGGCCCGACCTTCGATCCCAAAACGGGCATGCCCATCGCGGATCCGCCGGACGTGTACAACAAGGCCATCCGCCTGATCGTGGCCAAGTACACGACCGACGGGCTGCGTGTGACGCGCACGGTGTCGATGCGCGTGGTCGGCATCACGCTCAAGAAGGGTGGCGAGTCGGACTACGCGGTCTACATGAACCTGGATGAGATGACGGCGCTGAACCAGTGGCTGACCAACCGGCGCATCAACCGCGACAAGGACGGCTACCCCCAGCTCCTCGTGCGCGCGGCTGACCAGAACGACGTGCTCGACATCGCCCAGTCGATCACGGAGATGGGATTCCAGGCCTCGAGCGCGCAGCAATACATCCAGCCGCTCAACAACTTCTATCTGGTCCTGCAGGTGATCTTCGGCGGCGTCGGCGCGATCGCGCTGCTGGTGGCCGCCATCGGCATCGCCAACACCATGACCATGGCGATCCTCGAACGCACGCGCGAGATCGGCCTGATGAAGGCGGTCGGCGCGACCAACCGCGACGTGCTCGGGATCTTTCTGGGTGAGGCGGCCGGGATCGGCTTCGTCGGCGGGTTGGGGGGCGTGCTGCTCGGCTACATCGCCGGTTATCTGATGAACATCGCGGCGGTGGTGTACTTCTCGAACAGCAGCAGCGGCTTTGGCTTCTCGGGCACGACCTCGGCCGTCGTCACGCCGGTCTGGCTGGTGGTCGGCTCGCTCGTCTTCGCCACGTTCATCGGCCTCGTCTCCGGCCTGTACCCGGCCCTGCGCGCCGCGACGCTTGTGCCGGTCATCGCGCTCAAGACGGAATAATCAGGCAAACGAAAAGGCGCGAGGCATGGGCTGAACCATGCCTCGCGCCTTTTCGTTTGCCGGGTTACATGCCGGGGAACCAGAGTTCCGCGGCGCCCATATTCGCCAACACCACAGCGCCGACGCCGATCACGATCGCCAGGGCGATAAAGGCGTAGTCGCGGGTCGCGTAGGTCAGCCGCCCCGACCAGGTGCGCGGGCTCGTGCCGAACGCGCGCAGGTCCATGGCGTCCACGATCTCCTCGCCGCCGACGATCGCGTGCACCACCACGGGCACCACCAGCGGAGCGAGCTTGCGCAGCCGCTCAGGTATGCCGCCGCGCAGCCGCTCGAGCTCGAAGCCGCGCGCGCGCTGCGCGTCCATCGTCGCCCCGAAATCGCGGCCCAACGTGGGCACGAGCCGGAAGGCCAGATCGATCGAGTACGCCGGTTTGTCGGGTACGCCGAATTGTCGGAAGGCCACGCCGTACTGAGTCGGCGAGAACGTGAACGGGATTGGGATGGCCATCAGTGACCCGCCGATCATGCGCAGGAACTGGGCCGCCAGAAACCACAGGCGCGCCTCGGTGATGCGCACCCACCCGAACTCGATCAGGGGAGGCGAGGCGTCGTTGCGCACCGCCGCGGGGCCGCCGCGCGCGCCCAGGATCGTGTTTGCGATCACGATCAGGGTGATGAACACGAAAATGAACAACCAGACCCGCCGGACGTCGGCCCACTCGATCCGCGCCAGCAGATACAGCCCGAGCGCGAAGAGCACAAGCGGCACGAGGACGCGCAGATCCCACAGCTGCGTGAAGGCCACGACCATGGCGGCCAGCATGATCAGCCGCGATCGCGGGTCGAGCCGCTGGATGAACGTGTTGCGGAGGCGGTATTTCCAGGTGACGAGCACGGCGGCACTCCTCGAGGCGTCAACCAACGGGCTTCAGGCGCCGGGCCTCAGGTGTCTGTGCGCCCGAAGCCCGACGCCTGAAGCCAGAGGTCACCGTCCCTGTCTGGCCGCGATCTGTTGATACGCGATCATCAGGATCGGCAGCAGAATGATGATGACGACGGCGTTGCCGATGAAGGCGGGCGTGAAGTACCCGATCAGGGCCGTGTTCATGTCGATGCCGCTGACGACGATCTCGGTGAGCGAGGCAAAGAGCATGCCGACGGCGGCGCCGATCAGGCCGAAGCCGATGCCGAGGCCGAGGTCACGGCCCTTGTTGTAGCTCTGCAGCATGGCGACGACCAGGCCCGGGATCATGCCCATCAGGCCGTTGCCGACGCTCCAATTCCAATACAGGCCCCAGCCGGTCAGCGCATCGCCGACCGTGTTGCCCACCAGGCCGGCCAGCAGACCGACCCAGGGCCCGTAGACGACGCTGAAGAGCATCAGCACGGCCACCGCCGGCCGGAAGCTGACGTTGCCGGCGGCCGGCAGCGGGAAGACGTTCGTGGCCCACGAAAGCAGACCGTACAGCGCCGCGCCGATCGCGGCGTACACAACTTCACGCGTGCCAAAGGTCCACACCGAGCGCTTGGCATTCGAGTTCATGAGTCCTCCTCGATCCATATGAACGAACGATGAAAGTGTGCGGGTCGTCGGGTTGCCGGTATGTTACGCGCTAGGCGCCTCCTCCTGCGCGGCCAGGGCTTCGACGCGCATGAAACGCCCGGTGCGCGGCAGTTGGCGCAGGTTCTCGCGCAGCAACGTGGTCGGCACGACGCGACACCGCGCCAGCAGCTCGGTGTCGGCGAGCACGACCTCGGGCGGACCGTCCGCCTCGATGCGCCCCTGCGCCATGACGACAACGCGGGTGGCGAAGATGACGGCCAGGTCGACGTCGTGAGTGATGAAGATGAAGGCGTCGAACCGGGCGTCGAGATCGGCCGCCTGCATCAGGCCGTCCATGAAGCCCATGTAGTTGAAGTAGTCCTGCCCGGCGGTCGGCTCGTCGAGCGCCAGGATCCGCGAGCGCATCGCGGCCACGCACGCGATCGTCACGCGCTTCTGCTGGCCGAAGGAGAGCGCCAACGGCGGCAGCGGTCCGGAGTCGGGCAGGTTGACCAGGTTCAGCGCCTCGGCGCTGGCGGTCTCGATCTCGGCCGGCGAGAAGCCGAGGTTGCGCGGGCCGAAGGCCAGCTCCTCGGCGACGGTCGGCGCGAACAGCATCTGTGTCGGGCTTTGGAAGGCGTAGCCGACGGTGCGCGCCACCTGCGCCACGGACTGCTCGTGCGTCGCGAGGCCGCCGACGCGCACCCGACCGGCCCGTGGCTTGAGCAGCCCGATCGCGTGTTTGACCAGCGTGCTCTTGCCCGTGCCGTTCGGCCCGAGCAGCGCGACGCGTTCGCCCTTGCGGATGCTGAGGTTGACGTCGTGCAGGATGTCGGGTCCGTCGCCGTATCCGAAACGCACATTCTCGAACGTGACCAGGGGCTCGCCGGTGGGAGTCGGGCGGGGCGCAGGCGGCGCGGCGGGTGTCGTCCGCGGCTCGGCGCGCAGACGCTGCAGCACCACAGGCGCCGGCAGCTTGACGCGGCGCCAATCGACGGCCGCGGTCAGGCCGTTTGGCGCGCCGAGGTAGCGGACCTCGCCGTCCTGCATATACAGCACGCGGTCCGGCCGCGCGGCCAGCGCGTCCTCGACGCGGTGCTCGACCAGGACGATGGTCTTGCCCTGGTCGCAGAGCTGGCGGAACAACGCCAGCGCCTCCTGGGCCGACGCCGGGTCGAGCGAGGCCAGCGGCTCGTCGAGCAGCAGGATGGTGGGCTCGAGGGCCAGCGCGCCGGCCAGGGCCACTTTCTGCTTTTCGCCGCCCGACAGCGCGAAGGTCTCGCGGTCGCGCAGATGCGCGATGCCCAGGCGCTCGAGCGTCTCGTTCACGCGTTGTTGCACCTGCGCGATCGGCAGGCCAAGGTTCTCGGGGCCGAAAGCCACCTCGGCGTGGACGTAAGCGCCGAGGATCTGTTTCTCCGGGTCCTGCAGCAGCGTGCCGATGGTCTGCGCCAGCCGAGACAATTTGACGGCGCGCACTTCGTCGCCGTAGACCCGAACGCTGCCCGTCAGGTTGCCGCCATAGCTGCGCGGGATCAGGCCGTTGATGCAGCGGATGAGCGTCGATTTGCCGCAGCCGCTGGCCCCGGCGACCAGCAACATCTCCCCGGGTTCGACGGAGAGCGACACGTTCTTCAGCGCCAGGCCCGGTCGGGTCCGGTACTCGAAGGAAACGTCTTCGACGACAAGCGCCATCTGTGAAGCCATGACAAGTCACCATTTGCGATTTGTGATTGGTGATTTGCGATTGCATGCCCCAATCGCAAATCACCAATCACAGATCGCAAATCACCTCGACGGGATCTCCCACCTTGATGCCGAGTCGATCGCCGGCGTGGCCGTTGACTTCGGCGACGATCAGTTCGTCGTCGCTGCCGATCAGGGCGACGAGCTCGCCCGGCGGCCGGTCGCCGAAGGTGCGCACGAGGCCCTTGATCTCGACGCCGGCCAGCCGAACCCGCAGCGAACCGAGATCGACGCCCAGCGCGTCGAGATCCTGAGCGCTGACGTTGGTGAAGATGTTGCCGAAGTGTTTGACGACGAAGGAGACCTCGCCGGCCAGGCCGGTCGGCGTGCGGCGCGGCCAGGTGACGGCGAGCCGCACCGGATCAGCGATCGGTGTGCCGACGGCCTCGAGCGGCACGCCACTGGCCAGGTGCGCGGCGACCGGCGCGAAGATGTCGCGGCCGTGGAAGACGTTGCTGATCCGCGGGCGCCAGTACTGCGGCTTGTCGAGCGCGAAGAACCGCGGCGTGTGGCCCTCGGTCTCGGCGCGGTGCATGGCCAGGGTCAGCGTGCCGTTGTCGGGGCCGACGAAGAGTTGATCGCCGAGCTGCGCCGCCATCGGCCGGCGGGCCGTGCCCACGCCCGGGTCGACGACGAAGATATGCACCGTGCCGGCCGGAAAGTAGAACGGCGTGCGCCCGAGGATCCCGGCGGCCTCGAGGATGTTCTGCGGCGCGATCGTATGCGAGACGTCGACGATGCGGATCGTCGGCGCCAGTCCGAGGATGGTCGCCTTCATCTCCGAGACGGCCACGCCGCTCGGCCCAAAGTCGGTCAGGATGGAAATGATGCCGCTCATGCTGTCTCCACGATCACGTCGATCGGGTCACCGACGGAAACCCCCAGGCGAGCACCCGCATTGCCGTTGACCACGGCCACCTCGAGCTCGCCGACATGGTTGATCAGGGCCGTCACCTCGCCGGCCTCGCGTTCGCCGAACGTGCGAGCGAGCCCGTCGACTTCGGCCCCGCGCAGGCGAACCCGCACCTTGCCCAGACCTGTCAGGTCGCCGGCGCGAATATTCGACGAGCAATTCCCGAAATGGTCGACGAACACGATCGCGCCGCGCAGCCCCTGCGGCGTGCGCTGCACCGGCGCGACGGGCAGGCGGATCGGCTCGGGCAGGGCGGGCCCGAACGAGTCGAGCGCGACCCCGTTGGCGAGATGCGCGCAGACCGGCGCAAAGATGTCGCGGCCGTGGAAGATGCTGCTGACGTCGGGCCGCCAATAACCGGCCTCGGTCAGCCGGACGAAGCGTGTCTCGAGGCCCTGCGCGTCGGCCTGTTGGAGCACAAGCGTCAGGGCGCCGTTGTCGGGGCCAACCACCCACTGTGAACCGATGCGGCCGGCGAGGCCGTTGCGGGCCGTGCCGACGCCGGGGTCAACGACGAACATGTGGATGGTGTCGGGCGGGAAGTAGAACAGCGTGCGGCTGAGCACGACTGCGGCCTCGGCGATGTTCTGCGGCTGGATGAGATGCGTCACGTCGATGAGGTCGACGTCCGGCGCGATGGTCTTCATCACGCCTTTGGTCACGCTGACATCGCCATCGCGCACGCCGAAATCGGTCGTGAGGGTGATGATCCTGCGCATCGATTGCTCCCGGCTGGAATGTGCCGTAGTGTAGCCGAAACTTGCCAGGCTGGGAGGGCGGACATCGGGGCACATCGGGACACTCCCGGTGTCTCCCGATGTGCCCCGATGTCCGCTCAAGCGTCGGCGGGCGGCAGGGCCAGGGCCTGTGCGCCGGCGACGCTGCCGATGACCAGCAGCACGCCCAGCGCCTGCGGCAGGCTGAAGCTCTGGCCCAGCGCCAGAAAGCCGATCAGGGCCGCAATCACGGGGCTGAGCAGCGGCAGAAACGTCACGGCCGCCGTCGGTAGACGTTGGATCCCGCGAAACCAGAGCGCGTAGGTCAGGGCCGTGTTGGCCAGCGACATGTAGGCCATGCCCGCCACGTTCGCCCAGGAGAGCGTCGGCGGCGGGCCCTCGACCACCCACCAGGCCGGGATCAGGATCGCGGCGCCGGCCAGCAGCTGCCAGCTGGTGTAGGCGATCAGCGACGCCGGTCGCCCCCAGCGCCGTGTGAGCACGGTACCGCCCGCCATCAGGGCCGAGGCTCCGAGCGCCGCGGCCACGCCGATCCCATCGAGCCGCGCCGCGGGGCCGAGCACCAAGAGCGCGATCCCGCCCAGACCGAGCGCCGCGAGACCCAGTTGGGCAGCCCGCGGGCGCTGGCCCAGGGCCGGCCAGGCGAGCCCGAGCACGATCAGGGGCTGGATCGCGCCCATCGTCGCCGCCACGCCGCCCGGGAGACGATAGGCCGCCAGGAACAGCAACGGAAAGAACAGGCCGAAGTTCAGGGCCCCGAGCGCCAGCATGCGCCAGCGCCATCCGGCCGGCGGCAGCTGGCGCCCAAGTGCGAGCAGCGTCAGCCCCGCCGGCACGGCGCGCGTGACAGCCGCCAGCAGGGGATGTCCGGGCGGCAGCCACTGCGTCGTCACGTAGTAGGTCGTGCCCCACATCAGCGGGGCGATCACGGTGAGCAGGAGATCGGTGGTCATATGTCTTGATGTAGAGATATCGCTTATTTGTTTTGATGTCAAGACATATCGGGTATACTGCCGACGTCGGTCGAACGTTGACGAGGAGGACGGCATGACCCGGCGGGATTTCGTCGATGGACTTGTCGCGCAGTGGGAACGCGAGCGGCCCGACCTCACGCCGACCCCGATGGGCGTGTTCGGGCGGATCTCGCGGATCGCGCGCCACATCGAGGCGGCCCTGCTCGCGCTCGATCAGAAACACGGGCTCGGCGAAGGCGAGTTCGACGTGCTGGCCGCGCTGCGGCGCGCCGGCGCGCCGCACACCCTGACCCCCACGGATTTGTACCGCAGCCTGATGCTGTCGTCGGGCGCCATGACGGCGCGGCTCAAACGGTTGGAACGTTCCGGACTGATCGCGCGCGGCGCCAATCCGGCCGACGGACGCAGCGTCCAGGTGACCCTCACCCCGCGCGGCAAACGCGTGGTCGACGCCCTGGTCGGCCCGCATCTCGAGGTCGAACGCGATTGCCTCAAGGCGTTGTCGCCCGACGATCAGCGCATGCTGACCCGTTTGCTGCGCACGGTGGCGCTGGCCCTTGAAGAGACGGAGGCGTGACGAGCGCGATGCGCCGGATCCTCTTCGACACGTGGGAGCAGGCGCGGGCCGCGTCGCCGTTCTTCATCGCCGAGGACGGCGTGGGCATCTGGCTGGACGACGCATCGGGTGCCCTCGCTGGACGCCGGATCGACGTCGTGCGTGATGCCCTGCACGTGCCCAGCGTCACTCGAAGCGGACAGCCCCTGTCGCTGGCGGTCCGTGCCGAAGCATTGGGCCAGGCCGCGCGTCTGGGGTTGCGCGACCAGCACGCGGCGATCGGTTACTGGACGCTTTCCGATTCTGGGATCGTGCAAGAGGAAGCCGTCGTCATCGTCTTCAGCGCGACGGCCGTCGACCGGGTGCGACTGCGTGCCCTCGCAGATTGGTTGCTTGTTGCCGGCGATCAAGACGCGGTCGCGATTGAGGTCGCGGGTCGCGTGGAGCAGATCAGTAGAACCTAGAACTCAGGCCTAGAACTCAGACCTAGAACTCAGACCTAGAACTCAGACCTAGAACCGTGCGCCAACCCTCCGGGCCCCCTCCGCGGAAACGCGCGGTGGGCCCTGGCTATCGGACGACCGGTGCGCGTTTCAGTGGAGGGGGTTGGGGGTGGTTGCCCGCCGACTCCCCTCAGTGCGCGCCACCGGCGCCGTGCACGTGCCCGTGGTCGAGTTCTTCGGGTGTCGCGGCGCGCACGCCCACCACGGTGACGTCGAAGGCCAGGGTCGAGCCCGCCAGCGGATGATTGCCGTCGATCGTCACCTGCTTGTCGTCGATGCCGACGATGGTGAAGATGTGGTCCCCGTCGTCCAGCGTCGCGCGGAAGCGCATGCCGACTTCGAGCGCGTTGGCGCTCTCGAACATGTCACGCGAGACGACCTGCACCAGTGCCGCGTCGCGCACGCCGTACGCCTCCGCGGGCTCCACCGTTACGTGGAATTTGTCGCCGACGCTGCGGCCGGTGAGGGCGGCTTCCAGGCCGCGCACGATCTGGCTCTGGCCGTGGATGTATGCCAGAGGCCCGGAACCCTCATTCGAGTCGATCACTTTTCCGTCCGTGCCGGTCAAGACATAATCGATGGACACGACGGTGTTGTCTGCGACTTGCATGAGGAACCTCCTGGATTCCGCGACCAATGATATCGTTTGACCCTGCCGCCGCCTCGCCTCACCCGGGGCGAGTTGACCGGAAAACAGGATTGCGCAGGTATTATAACGGTCGACCAACAGGCTCCAAGACGGGGTGGGTTGGTCCCAGTAGGGAAATCGCGAGGGCCCCTTGACCGCATCCGTCAACTTCGACCCGGCCGCCCGCACCTACGAAGCCACCCGCGGGTTTCCACCCGGCGTGGATCGCGAGGTCGCGACGGCGGCGGCGCGCCTGATTGGACCGACCGGCACGCGCCGGCCGGTGCTCGAGATCGGCGTTGGCACGGGCCGCATCGCCCGTCCACTCGCGGCACTCGGTGTGCCCGTGCTGGGCATCGACCTGTCCGCCGGCATGCTCGGTGAGTTGCGTCGACTCACGCCGCCTGACGTCAACGCGCCCGAAGTCTTGCGCGGCGACGCCACGCAATTGCCGCTGCGCACGGCGAGCTGCGCGGCCGTTATTGGCGTCCATGTATTTCACCTCATCCCGGCCTGGGAGGTCGCTCTGGCCGAAATCACCCGCATTCTGGTCCCGGGCGGCGTGGTCCTTGTCGGCCACGATTGGCGCGACGACTCGACGCCGAGCGTTCGCCTGATGGCGGCGTGGCGCGCGATCCTCCGCGACAAGGGACATCGGTGGGACCATCCCGGTGCGCGCGATTTCGGATCGGTGAAGCAACACTTGATCGACCGCGGCGCAGCATTCACCGAGGAACGGGTGGGTGAATGGATCGTGCGACGAACGGTCGCCGACCTGCTAAAGGGTTTTGAGCAACGCACATGGTCCTCCACCTGGGGCGTGCCGGACGCGGAATTCGCCGGGTGCCTGGCCGAGCTCAAGGTCTGGGCGCTCGACGCCCTTGGCGCGCCGGACGTTGTCGTCGATATGCCGCATCGCTTCGAGTGGCAGCGGTTTGCGCTCCGTTGACGGTGGCCCACGGTCACGGGCATGGGCAGGTTGCCGGGCCGTGTTCGGCCAGCCAGCCGACGGCGCCTGACGACCCGCGATCCACAAACGGCCACGTCGGCCGTGCCGCGATCGGTCTTGTGAGATACGCTAAGCCCTCGGGCGTTGATCAGATGCACGATCTGGCGTCGGCCTCTCCCGGCGTGTCGAGTTCGCCAACCGCATCAACTCGCGTGTGCGAACCTACGATCGGTCACCGAATGTCTTCGCCTTCGCGATGCTAGAATCACAGAACGCTCGACCCAACCCAAACGGATCAGGCAGGTGACCTGTGGCGTTCCCGTCCATCGATGGCTTGCAGGATGCGTTGCGCGCGCGCGATTACGTCGCCGAGCGCGGGTTGACCACGTCGATCTATCTTGCGCTCAAGCTGGGCCGTCCGCTCTTTCTCGAGGGCGAGGCCGGCGTCGGCAAGACCGAGATCGCCAAAGTCCTGGCGGCGCTCCTCGGCACGGATCTCATCCGCCTGCAATGCTACGAAGGCCTGGACGTCCACCACGCCGTTTATGAGTGGAACTACACACGGCAATTGCTGCATCTGCGGCTTGCCGAAGCGCGCGGCGAGAAGCCGATCGAGGCCGAATTGTTTGGCCCGGATTTCCTGCTCAAGCGGCCGCTGCTGCAGGCCATCGACCCGGAGCGCGCCTCGGCGCCGGTGCTGTTGATCGACGAGATCGATCGTAGCGACGAAGAGTTCGAGGCTTATCTGCTCGAGGTGTTGTCGGACTATCAGGTCACGATCCCGGAGATCGGCACGCTGCGGGCTCGACACACGCCGGTCGTCATCATCACCTCCAACCGCACACGTGAGATCCACGACGCGCTCAAGCGCCGCTGTCTGTATTACTGGATCGATTACCCGACCTACGAAAAGGAGCTGCAGATCGTGCGCATCAAGGCGCCGTCGGCGCCGGACCTGCTCGCCCGTCAGGTGGCGACGTTCGTCCAGGAAGTGCGCCGCGCCGAGCTGTATAAGTTGCCCGGCATCGCCGAGACGCTCGACTGGACCGCGGCGCTTGTCGCGCTGGATCAGAACGCCCTGGCGCTGAGCGTGGTCAACGAAACCCTTGGCGTGATCCTGAAGTATCAGGACGACGTCGAGAAGATCAGGGGCGAACAGACGCGCGCCATCCTCGAGCGCGTGGTGACGATGCATGCGGGCTGACGCGAGCGGTCTGCCTGCGCCTGGTCCCTGACACCTCGTCATGTCCGGTCATCTCCTCGACAACCTGCTCCTCTTCGGCCGCGTGTTGCGCGGGCTCGGTCTTGACGTCAGTCCGGGCCGCATGCTGGATCTGGCGGCCGCGCTTGACCACGTCGAGATCGGTCGCCGCGACGACTTCTATCACGCGGCGCGGACGCTCCTGGTGCACGACGTTGAGGACCTGCCGGTCTTTGACCAGGCCTTCACGCTCTTCTGGCGCCGGCCGTCCGAGGGTTGGGAGCTTCGTCTACCGGTTCCGACGCCCCCGAGACGCCGCCGCTCGCGGCTGAGCACGCCGGTGCCGCGTTCGCCGACCTTGTCCGCGGGCGACGCAGACGTCGACGCGCCGCCCGTCATCGACGTGACGTTGACGTATAGCGCCGCCGAGGTGCTGCGGCACAAGGACTTCTCGGAGTTGTCGGGCGATGAGATCGCGGCGGTGAGGGCCCTGATCGCCAACCTGGTTTGGCGTATGGACGAGCGCCGGGCGCGGCGGCTGACCCCCGGCTCCGGAACCTGGCTCGACCTGCGCCGCACCATCCGCCGTAGCCTCAGACACGGCGGCGAGATCTTCGAGTGGGCCGAGCGCAGACGCAAAACGCGCCCGCGTCCGCTTGTCGTGCTGGCCGACATCAGCGGATCGATGGAGCGGTACACGCGTCTGTTGTTGCATTTCCTGTTCGGTCTTACGGCCGGCCTCGACCGGCAGGTTGAGACCTTCGTCTTCGGCACGCGGCTGACGCGCATCACACGCCAGCTGAGGCACAAGCAGATCGAAACCGCGCTCCGCGAGGTCTCGGCAATCGTCAACGACTGGGCGGGCGGCACGCGGATCGGCGACTGTCTCAAGCGCTTCAACGTCGACTGGGGACGACGCGTGCTCGGCCGCGGTGCGGTCGTGCTGCTCATCAGCGACGGTTGGGATCGGGGCGACCCCGAGACGCTCGGCCACGAGATCGCGCGGCTGCACCGCTCGACGCATCGCCTGATCTGGCTCAACCCGCTGCTCGGCGCCGTTGACTATGAGCCGCTGACGCGCGGCATGCAGGCCGCGCTTCCGCACATCGACGACTTTCTGCCCGTGCATAACCTCGCCAGCCTCGAGGCGCTCGCCGAACGTCTGGGCGAGATAAGATAAACGAGTGAGAGGTTGAGTGATTGGGTGGTTGCGTGGTTGGGCGCCGGCCTGGCGGCGCAGTAGCGTCGCATCACCCAATCACCCACTCGCCGAATTGGAGATCCGTCATGCGCGACATTCTGGCCGATGTTCAACGATGGATCGACGAGCGCAAGCCCGTCGCTCTGGCGACCGTGGTTCAAACCTGGGGCTCCGGCCCACGCGGGGCGGGGGCCAAGATGGCGATCACGCCGACCGGCGGCATGGCGGGGTCGGTCAGCGGCGGCTGCATCGAGGGCGCGACGTTCGAAGCCGCCGTCGAGGCCCTGCAGGCCGGGCGCGGCAGGCTGATCCATTACGGCATCGCCGACGAGACGGCCTGGGAAGTCGGGTTGGCCTGCGGCGGCAGCATCGACGTGTTCGTTCAGCCGCTCGATCCCGATCACGCGGCGGCCGTGGCCGCGCTTGTTCGCGCCGAGGCCGTATATGCCGTCGCGACGCTGGTCAAAGGGCCGGCGGAGGATCTTGGCGCGGCGCTGGTGCTCGACGAGAGCGGGGCGGTGGTGCACGGGGCGCTTCCGGCCGAGTTCGCGGAGGTGGGTCTGACGGCCGCCCGCGCGGCGCTGACTTCCGGCAATTCGCAGCGCATGTCCGTGGGCGAGGCTGCCGAGCTGTTCGTGGAGGTCGCGTGGCCGGCGCCCACGCTGGTCGTGGTCGGCGGCGTCCACACGGCGATCACGCTCACGCAGCTGGCGCGCGACATCGGCTACCGCACCGTCGTCATCGACCCGCGCAAGGCTTTTGGCAACGCCGACCGTTTCCCGCACGTCGACCGGTTGATCACCGAGTGGCCCGACGACGCGCTGACGGCGCTCGGCGTCTCGCGCGCGACGGCGGTGGCCCTGCTCACGCACGATCCCAAGCTGGACGACCCCGGTTTGTTGGTGGCGCTGCGGAGTCCCGCTTTCTACGTCGGCGCGTTGGGGAGCAAGGGCACGCAGGAGCAACGTCGCGCGCGCATGCGCGAGGCCGGCGTCACCGAGGCGCAGCTGGCGCGGCTGCGCGGCCCGATTGGTCTCGATCTCGGCGGCCGCACGCCCGAGGAGATCGCGGTCTCGATCCTGGCCGAGGTCGTCGCCGCGCGCAACGGCAAGACCGGGCGGAGCGTCGAGGCGACGCCGAGCAAGGCGTGAAGCGGATGGCGGCGTGAACCGGCGATGACCGAACGTCCGCGACAGACTCGGCCAGGGATCAACCGGGGAAACCGATAGCTTCCCGTGTCGCGGATATTCCACCCGCATCGAGGGGGTCTTGATGGAGATGCGCTTCGCATCGCAGTCCGACGTCGCCGTGCTAGCCCGCCTCAACTACCAGCTCATCGCCGATGAGGGCAGCGACAACCCGATGACCGTGCCGCAGTTGGCGGAACGGATGGCCGAGTGGCTCGACGGCCGGTATCGTGCCGTGCTGTTCGAGATCGCGTCGGAGGCAGTGGCCTACGTGCTATATCGGGACGATGGCGAGACGATCTTCGTGCGCCACTTCTTCGTGACACGCACGCATCGCCGCAGCGGCATCGGGCGCGAAGCCATGACCGTGCTCATCAACGACGTCTTCCCGCCCGAGAAACGAGTCGTGGTCGACGTGCTCACCCGTAATGCGCGCGGCCTGGCGTTCTGGCATGCGTTGGGGTTCAACGACTATCTGCTGACGCTCGAGCGACGGGCTGTGTAGGGCATCCCCTTAAGAGCCGTGACCGACCACCGTGAGACGCAGACCGGTGGATCTTTGGTACGCAAACCACTCAGATATCGAAGCCGCTCTGCGACCCGAAGAATGAGCGAAGCCGAGGGCGTGCGAGGGCGGCGGCGGAGCGGGTGGCGAGACAGTCAAGCGCTCCAGGTGGTTTGCGGGCTGAGGCCGACAAAAGCGCCATAGCGGTCGACCGCGTCGAGCACGGCGCGCTTCTCGGTCGGCGAGAGGCGTCGGAACGGGTGGAGCGTCACCTCGACCGTCTTCGCCTTCAAGTCGCGTCGCCAGGTGCCCACGACCTGGCCGTCGAGCACGATGACGAAGACCAGCCCGTTCCCGGCTTCCACAACACGTTCCCAATGGCCCTCGGCGCAGATCGCGCTTCGATCCTTATAGCCGGCGATGTACTCGTCGAACACCGAGAAGACGAAGGTGGCCGTCCTCGCCGGCGCCGCCTCCGACGGCGGCCCCCAAAGCGTCTGACCGGCGAAGACCTCCGAGGTCAGCGTCGACCGGATGGACTCGAGCCCGGCCTGTGCATCGCGCACGGTCAGGCCCGACCAGCGGGCGTAGTCGTGGACCGAGGCCGGGCCGCGGCTGTTGAAGTACCGCCGGGCGAGTTCGACGAGCGCTTCGTCACGAGTCAGCCTGGGCACGGCCGGCACACGCTCCTCAAGCAGGGCATAGGTGAAATGCTTCCCGTGACGCGGGCCGCTGATCAACACGCCATCGAGCTCGGCGGCGATCACGATCACGGCCAGCTTCAGCCCTTGAGGATCGACGACGCCCTTTCGGGCCAACGCTTCGCCGAGCTCCTCGCGCGTGAGGAGTCGTCCGCCCTCGAGCGCGCGGGCCATGATCGTCTGGCAGCGGCCGAGCTTGGCGGCGTCCAGGCCGAAGCGCCGATATTGCGTGCCGCTCACGCCGTGCACGCGCGGCGCGGTCAGGGCCAACATCCAACGCAGATCGGCCGGGTGGACAAAGTGCCAGGTCGGTCGGAGGACGTGGGTGCGGACGATCGCGCCCGCGTCGTAAGCAGCGAGCAGCTCACGCTCGGTCGCGGCGGCCATGCGCAGCCCCAGGCTCCACAGGCTCCCCGTGAAATCCTGTGCCTGGGCGGCGCCCAGCCAGCGCACGACCTCGGCCGGATCCGTCAACGGGTTCGCGACGAGGCGCAGATTGGCCAGCCGACGGTGAGCGATGTCCATTCAACAGTTCCTTGTTGTTGGGCACGACGTTGGATTATCAAACCGCGAAGGCGCAAAGCCAGCCAAGCGGAACTTGGCTGGCTTTGCGCCTTCGCGGTTCAATCTCGCGGCCTAGAGCGTCGCCAGCACATCGTCGACGCCGCGCAGCGTCGTTCGGAGCTCCCTCGCGCGGCGGGCCGTGAGCGTGAGATCCTGCGCCCGGTTGAGCCCCAGGTCCTTCGATAGCGCGGCCTTGACGTTCGGCCCAGGGCGGATGCCGAGCTTGCGCAGCAGCTTCTGGCCGAACTCCCAGCGCGTCAGTGGTTGCGGCCCGACGGCGTTGAACGGCCCGACCAGGTCATTGCGGCCAGCCAGCTCGAGCAGCCAGTCTGCCAGGTCGTTGACGTGGACCGGGCAGCGCACCTCGTCGGTGAAAAGGGCGACGGCCGCGCCGCTCTTGGCGCCATCGACCAGCCAGCGGGTCTGATGATCGAGCGGATCGAGGCCCCAGATCAGGCTGGGTCGGACGATCGCGACGCCGGGATGGATCTCGGCCACGCGTTGTTCAGCCTCGGCCTTGGCTTTGGCGTACGGCGCGTCGATCGGATGGGGTTCGCTCTCGTCTGTGTAGGGCGCGTGACGCCCGTCGAAGACCAGATCCGTCGACACGTGGATCAGCCGCGCACCGTGCCGACGTGCGGCGGAGGCCACGGCGATTGCGGCCGGCAGGATGGCCGCGATATGTTCCGCGTTGCGGTTCGAGGCGGCCGTGTGAATGACGACGTCCGGCGCGACCGCGCGCACGAGTTCATCGACGGCGGCAGCGTCGCGCAGGTCGACGCGCGCCGCGTGCGGGTGCCCGGGCACGGGCCGCGCAAAGGACGCGGGCACGACCGTGATGTGCCGAGCGCGTGACACCACGGCATGACCGAGGTAGCCCGAGGCGCCGGTGACCAGGTAGGTGGGCATGCGAACTCCCTAGATCAGATCGAGCCGTTGCAGGGCGTCGGTGGCGGCGGCCTGTTGCGCGGCGCGCTTGCTGGTGCCGATGCCGCTGCCATACGACGTTTCGCCGATGAACACCGCGGCCTTCCAGCTTCGGGCATGCTCGGGGCCCTCGGCGATCTGCACGGAATAATGCGGCGTGATCCCAAACACGCCCTGAGCGTACTCCTGAAACCGGCTCTTGGCGTCCTGGTCCTTCTGCTCGGCCATGACGTGGCGCAGCGCCGGCGCCAATAGCGGCACAAGCCAGGCACGCACGGCCTCGATCCCGGAGTCCAGATAATACGCGCCGATAACGGCCTCAAGCGCCGAGCCAAGCGTGTGCTCGCGATCCCGTCCGCCGCCGTCCTCTTCGCCTTTGCCCATCCGGATCTGGCCGGCCATGCCGAGCGCGCGTGCGACCTCGGCCAGGCGCTCGTTGCGGACGAGCGCGGACCGCAGCCGTGTCATCTTGCCTTCGGCCTTGTTGGGCAGCGTCTCATATAGCATCGCGGCCGTCACGAAACCGAGCACGGCATCGCCCAGAAACTCGAGACGCTCGTTGTCCTCGCTGATGTCCGAGAACTCGTTGAGGTACGAGCGGTGCGTCAGCGCCCGCTCGAGCAGCGTCGGGTTGCGGAATTTGGGTAGCACAGGTCATTGGTCATTGGTTATTGGTCATTGGTTATTGCCTATTGGTCTTCAATCACCAATGGCCAATCGCCAATGACCAATAACCAATCAATAGCGTCGGATCGCCAGCACCGAGTTGTGGCCGCCGAAGCCGAAGGCGTTGCTAAGCGTCAGGTCGATGCGGGCCTCGCGCGCGACGTTCGGCACGACGTCGAGATCGCACTCCGGGTCCGGTGTGTGATAGTGGATCGTCGGCGGCAGCACGCCTTCGCGGATCGCCTTGACGCACAAGATCGCCTCGAGCGCGCCGGTCATGCCCATGCAGTGGCCGGTCATCGATTTGGTCGACGACATCGGGACCTGTGCGGCATGGTGGCCAAGCGCGAGCTTGACCGCGCGCGTCTCGGAGGCGTCGTTGAGCACCGTGCCCGTGCCGTGCGCGTTGATGTAGCCGACCTGGTCGGCGTTGGCGCTGGCCGAGTCGAGCGCGCGCTGGATCGCGGTGGCGCCCGGCTTGCCCGTGTCGGACGGCGCCGTGATGTGGAACGAGTCGGCCGAGGCCGAATACCCGGCCAGTTCGGCCAGGATCGTCGCGCCACGCGCGTGCGCGCTGGCCTCGGATTCGAGGACCAACACCGCCGCGCCTTCGCCCATCACCAGGCCGTCGCGCTCCTTGTCGAACGGCTGGGGCACGCCTTCGGTGCGGTGCGTCATCGCCGACGTGCGGTCGAACGACGCGACGCCGAGCTCGATGATCGTGGCCTCGGCCGCGCCGGCGATCGCGGCGTCGACGACGCCGTGGCGGATCAACGACCACGCCTGGCCGATACCATCCGATCCGGACGCGCAGGCCGAGGCGACCGAGAAGTTCGGTCCGCGTGCGCCAGTCAGGATGCTGATCAAGCCGCCGGCGCCGTTCGACATCAGTTTGGGGATGAGGAAGACGTCGACGCGGCGCGGGCCGGCGCTGTCGAGCGTGCGGACGCCGTCCTGGAAGGCCTTGGCGCCGCCGATGGCCGAACTGACGATCACGGCGACGCGATCGGCGTTCTCGTCCGTGATCTCCAGACCGGATTCCGCCAACGCCTCCTTGGCTGCCGCGATCGCGAAGTGTTGATAGCGATCCATTCGACGCGCCTCTTTGACGTCGATGAAGGCCGTCGGGTCGAAGCCCTTGACCTCGGCCGCGATCTTGACCAGGAAGTTCGTGGTGTCGAAGGCCGTGATCGGCGCGATGCCGGAGCGTCCGTTGACGATCGACTCCCAGGTTTGCGGCACGGTCAGGCCGCAGCCGTTAACCGTGCCCATGCCGGTGATAACAACTTTTCGGGTCATGTATGGTCTCGTGTGAAGGTCTGAGCCCCGATTATGCGCGATAACGACGGGGGACGCTAGCCTGCCTGGCGCTGGCGCGCCGTCGTCACCATAGACCGGGCATGAGCCTGAAAGGCACGCCGCGGGCGTAGTCGGCGTAGCCCGTCAGCCTCGCCAGCAGCGTCCGGTCCTCGAGCCTTGTCCGTACGATCAGGGCGACGGTCAGCACGGCCGTCGCCACAAGCGCCCAGCGCGCGTCGAGCAAAAACGGCGTAGCGAAAAACGCCAGCAACGCCCCGGTGTAACCCGGATGACGCACCCAGCGATAGGGTCCGGTCGTGACGACCGAGTGGCCGCGATCGGTCTGGATCCGCACGACACCCGAGAAGAATCGGTTCTCGAGCAGGGCGTACGAACCGAGTGCATATCCGCCCAGCAGGCCGAACACGGCGAGGCCCTTGACGACCGGATCGTACCCGGGGCCCGGGGCCCACAACGCCTCCAGGCCAGCGATCAGCGGGATCACGCCGCCGCCGACCCCGACCAGAGGCGCGAGCAAACGATCCCAGGGCTCGGAATCGTCGTGATCGACCATGCGCGCTCGTTCCGCGAGCAGATCGGCGTTGCGACGCGCGACGAGTGCCCGGCTGAGGATGAAGCCGACCACCGAGACGACGGCATAGACCCAGGCCTCCCACCAGTTCCACCGCCACGTGATCAGCAGCGGCAGAAACGGGATGACGACGACCACGATCACAAGCTGCACGATGACCCGCGGAGACAGTGTCGACGATGGGGCGGTCATGGATGAGCCTCCAGAGCGGTATGACTCAATTTCGATCTGAACGCCCGCGTCGACGACGCCACTGGGCCCGGGCTGGAAACCGAACTCTAACCCCGGTCCCGGTGGAATTCCCGATGTCAGGGTTTCACGTTTGATTTACATATTTCAGGGCGTTGGAACGGTAGAGTGAAGGGGGATCGGCATCGGAAGGCCGAGCCTTGATGGTGCCATGATGGCTGAGACACCCGTATTCTGTCAAAAACTGCACAAGAGCTATCGCATGGGTGCGCTGGATGTGCCCGTGCTGGGCGGCGTCGACTTCGCGGTCGAACGCGGCACGTTCGTAGCCATTATGGGCCCGTCGGGCTCCGGCAAGTCGACTCTCATGCACCTGCTGGGCGGGCTCGACCGGCCGACGTCGGGCGAGGTGGTGCTGGCCGGCGAGCGTCTGTCGCGTCTGAGCGACGACGCGCTCACCCTGCTGCGCCGGCGCAAGGTCGGCTTCATCTTCCAGTCTTTCAACCTGCTGCCCACGCTAACGGCCGAGGAGAACGTGGCGCTGCCGCTGGTCGCGGACGGGCGCTCTGGCAAGGCCCAGCAGCAACGGCTGCGCGACCTGCTCGACCTGGTGCGGCTCGGCGACCGGCGCGGCCATCGGCCCGATCAACTCTCGGGCGGTCAGCAACAGCGCGTGGCCATCGCGCGCGCCCTGGCGACCGACCCGGAAATCGTGCTCGCCGATGAGCCGACCGGCAACCTCGATTCGCAATCGGGCACGATCGTGCTCGAAACCCTGCGCAAGATCTGCGACGGATTGGGCGCCACGATCGTGATGGTCACGCACGATCCCCGCGCCGCCTCGTTCGCCGACCGCGTCGTGTATCTCAAGGACGGCGCCATCGTCATCCAGGCCGACAATCTCAAGGACGGGCACGACGTGGTCCGGGTCGCGCAACAGATGGCGGCGCTGGAGGGCGAGGCGCGGTGAACGGAACCATGCCCGGCGCGGCGGGCGGCCGAGGGGGCGTGGCACGCGCGTCGGATCGCGGGGAGGGCGGCCGACGGGGCGTGGCACGCGCGTCGGATCGCGGGGAGGGCGGCCGATGGGGCGTGGCACGCGCGTCGGATCGCGGCGAGGGCGGCCGATGGGGCGTGGCACGTGCGTCGGATCGCGGGGAGGGCGGCCGATGGGGCGTGGCACGTGCGTCGGATCGCCGGGAGGGCGGCCGACGGGGCGTGGCACGTGCGTCGGATCGCCGGGAGGGCGGGGCACGTGCGTCGGATCGCCGGGGGGGCGGCCGATGGGGCGGGGCACGTGCGTCGGATCGCCGGGAGGGCGGCCACAAGGGCCGCCCCTACGGGTTGACGCAAATGATGTGCGCGTGATGATACGGATATGACTCTGCTTTTCACCCTCGCGTATCGCAACCTGCTCGCCCGAAAAGGGCGAACGGTGCTGACTGCCCTCGGCATCGCCCTGGGCATCGCGGCGGTGCTGGCCGTCAACATCACCAACGCTTCGTTGCTTTCGTCGTTCAACGCGGTCTTCGACGAGGCCGGCGGTCGCGCCCAGCTGGCGATCACGTCGCGGGCGCGCGGCGGCGGCGAGGGCTTCGACTTGGATCTGCTCAAGACCGTGCGGGCCATCGACGGCGTGGTGGCCGCGGCGCCATCGGCCCAGACGATCAGCCTGCCGGCCTCCGAACGCGTCGGCTGGGACGACGGCATCGGCCCGACCGGCGTCGGCGCCGGCGCACGGCTCGTGCTCATGGGCGTCGATGCTGCGGTCGACGGCGACGTGCGCGACTACACGGTCGTCGCCGGGCGCTTCCTTGAACCGAGCGATCGCGGTTACACGACGGTGCTGGTCGCCGATTATGCGGCCGAGCACGACGTTGCCATCGGCGATGACTTCGTGTTGCTCAGCGCGACCGGCCCGTTCAAACTGCGCGTGGTTGGCCTGATCGCGCAGGACGGCGCGGGCGTGCTCAACGGCGGCGCCGTGGCGTTCGTGCCGCGGGCCGTGGTCGATGACCTGACCGGTCGCGCCGACAAACTCGACCGGATCGACCTGGTGACCACGCACGCGATCGCCGACTCGCCCGAGGCCCTGGCCGCGCTCAAGACGCGCGTCGAAGAAGCCGTGGCCGACGCCGACGTCCGCGTGGTGTACCCCGGCGCGCGCGGCGCCGAGCTCTCCAAGCGCATGACTTCGTACAACCTCGGGCTCGACATGTTCAGCCTGGTGTCGATGGTCGTCGGCGGTTTCCTCATTTACAACACGTTTGCTATGGGCGTGGCCGAGCGGACCCGCGCCTTCGGCGTGCTGCGCGCGATCGCGCTCACGCGCCGGCAGGTGCTGGCCGTGGTGCTGATCGAGGCCGTGGTGCTCGCGCTCGCCGGGTCCGCCGTGGGCGTGGCCATCGGTCTGGGCATGGCCGCGGGCATGTCGAGCTTCCTGACCATCATCGCGGGCTCTGCCCCGACCGGCATGGACATCCAGCCGGCGGCGTTCGTCCGCAGCCTGGGCCTGGGCCTGACCGTGACGCTGCTCTCGGCGCTCTGGCCCGCCTGGGAGGCGTCGCGCGTCACGCCGATGGAGGCGATCAAGTCGCGCGCGAAGACCGACGCGCAGAGTTGGCGCCGACTGGGCTGGAAGTTTGGCCCGGCGCTGGTGGCTCTGGGGTATCTCGTCTTCATGGACGTGCCGCTGCGGCCGTCGCTGGCGTTCTCGGTGGTCAACGTCGCGCTGCTGGTGTTCCTTGGCGGCGCGGCGCTCGTGGCCGGCGCGCTGTTCCGGCCGTTGTCACGGCTGTTCGCGCCGCTCAGCCGGCTGTACGGCGTCGCGGGCCGCATCGGGGCGCAGAACCTGGGCCGCTCCGAGGGCCGCGTGATCATCACGGTCGCGTCGCTCATGCTGGGCATCGCCATGAGCATCGGCACGACCTCGCTCGGACGCAGCTTCCGCTACGAACTCGGCCGCTGGGTCGAGGCCGCGACCGGCGGTGACTTGATCGTGCAATCGGCCGTCCGTCTCAACGCGACGGCGGCGCAGCGCCTCAAGACCTTGCCGGGCGTCGCCACGCTCACGCCCGAGCGCGACGTCGAGGTCTATCACACCGGGGCCCGCGACGACGAACTCGTGCTGATCGCGATCGAGCCCGAGACGCGGCGACGGATCAGCAGCTTCATCTTCGTGCAGACCCCGCCCGGCGGCGCCGAGGCGGCCTTCGATCGGCTGTCCGAGGGCGGGGCGATCTTCGTGGCCAGCGGCGTGGCCAGCCGCTATAACCTGCATCCGGGCGACAGCTTCACGCTCGACACGCCGCGCGGCACGCGCGCCTTCGAAGTCGCTGCCGAGGTCGTCGATTTCAACGGCAACGGCCTGATGGTCTACAGCAGCTGGGACGACCTGGTGCGCTACTTCGGCATCCGCGACGCGGATCGTTACATCATCGCGGCCGAGCCCGGCGTCGACGCCGATGCCCTGGCGGCGACGATCCAGGCGCGCTTCGGCGAACGCCTCAACCTGACGATCGACACGGTTCGAGATCTTTTGGCCGCGGTCTTCACGATCAACGACCAGTCGTTCGCGCTTTTCGACACGCTCGCGTTCATCATGGTCGCGGTCTCGGCTGCCGGCGTGGTCAACACGATGACGATCAGCGTGCTCGAGCGCGGACGCGAGATCGCGACGCTGCGCAGCCTGGGTTTCACCCGTAATCAGATCCGCCAGATGGTGCTCGGCGAAGCGCTGCTGATCGGCGTGCTCGGCGGCGGGCTCGGGTTGTTGCTCGGCCTGGTTGCCTCGCGCATGTTCATCCGCGTGATCGAGGTGCTTGCCGGGTACTCGTTGACCTATCTGCTGCCGATGTCGGCGTTGATCTCGAGCACGTTGATCGCGCTCGTGGTCTCGCAGCTCTCGGCGCTGTTGCCGGCCTGGCAGGCCTCGGGCCGCGGCATCATCGAGGCGTTGAAGGACGAAGGCTAGAACTTTTCCGCGCGAGCGCTCGCGTGGCGTCTGGAGCGACAACATGCGTTTCATCAAGATCCTTGTGGGCGTGCTGGTCGTGGCGGCGTTGGTGCCGGCGGGGTGGTGGGGGTATCAAACCTATCTGGCGCCCGAGCCGGAGACTCCGACACCGACACCGGCGAGCGCCGATGTCGCGCAGATCATCAGCGCGGAGGGGCGCGTCGTCCCCGTCCGTGACGCCCAACTGGCGTTCCAGAGCGGCGGCGTAGTGAGCCGGGTGCTGGTGTCGGCCGGCGACGCCGTCGCGGCCGGCGACCCGCTGGTTCGGCTGGCGACGACCGAACGACAGGCCGCTGTTGACCAGGCCGAAGGCGCCGTGGCCGCCGCGCGCGCACAGCGCGACCTGTTGCCCGATGACGCCGAGCAGGCCCAGAAGGACCTGGCCGACGCGCAGATCGCGCAGGCCGAGGCCGCCCTCGAGCTGGCGCAGGCCACGCTCGACCAGGCCGAGTTGCGCGCGCCGTTCGCGGGCACGATCACGGCGGTCGAGATCGAGGTGGGTGAGGTGGCGGCGCCCGGCGTACCCGTGCTCGTGCTGGCGGACTTGAGCCGCTGGCATGTCGAAACGCTCGACCTGAGCGAAGAGGACGTGCTCGCCCTTCATGTCGGCCAGCGCGCCGAGGTCCGCCTGCCCGCGCTCGAGGGCGAGGTGCTGCGTGGCCGTATCGCCCGGATCGATCTGGGCGCGTCGCAATACCAGGGCAACGTGACGTACAACGTCCGCGTCGACCTGGATCCGGTCGACGCGCCGCTCAGCTGGGGCATGACCGCGTTCGTCGACGTCGACCCCGCCCAGGCGTTGACGCCGGGCGAATCGGTCGGCATCGTGGCGACCGGCACGCCGCGTTCGGCGACCGCCACGCCCGTCTCCGCTGCGCAGCCCACGACGGCCGCCACGGCCACGCTCCAGCCGGAGGCGACCCGGACGCCGGCGCCGCGCGTCACGGCGACGCCGACTCAGCGCATCCACATCGTCGCGCGTGGCGAGAACCTCTCGAAGATCGCACAGCTGTACGACGTCACCGTCAACGACATCGTCCAGGCCAACGGTCTGTCGACGACGACGATCGTGACCGGTCAGCAGTTGATCATCCCCTGAACTAAAACGACCGGCCGGGGCCGCTCACCCGACGAGCAGCCCCGGCCCATCGAGCCAGCCGGGCAAAAGAGTTAGCGCGCGGGCTCTTCCTGCGTGCGCAGCCTTCGCACGACCTCGGCGTTCACGTACAGGTGAACTTCGTTCTCGCGCACATCCTTGACCCACACGTGCGGGATCAGCCGGTGCTCTTTGTTGATCAGGCCGCTGACGATCACGAAGTGCGTTGCCCGATGGGTGTAGGCATCGAGCACCACCTGCTCGACGTCGCCGACATGCTCCTGGTCGGCCGAGATGACGCCCGCGCCTTCCTTGAGGGCCACCGACTCCTCCGGGATGTTGGACTGGGGCCTGACCGCGGGGCGATCGATCCCCAGCGGCAGTGCCGTCGGGACCATCGAGAGACCGACCGGGTAGAAGAAATACGGCGTCGCGTATCCCGGCTCGGCGTCCTGGGCCGTGACGTAGGCCGTATCCGTGAACTCCGGCAGCGGCTCCAGTGCGGCCTTCGTGGCGCTCAGCCGGATCTCGTCCTCGGTCGCGTGGGCGATGTACTCGAACGGCAACACGCGATCCTCCTTGAACAGCCAGCCGCGCGAGATGATCAGGTGCGATAGATCACGGGTTGCGGGGTCGATCACCACACGCTCGACGCGGCCGACCTCCTGATTGTCCGCGGTGACGACCCGGGCGTTCTTCTTGATGCGCATGTCATTGCTCCTTTCAGGGATGGGGGGCAGTGAGCGTCGCAGCCGGACGCCCCAGCCGCATCGATCGTAGGGCAGTCGGGCCGGCGGCTGCATCGGCCCAGGCCAGCAGGCGCCGTCGGATCGTCCCGGCGACGTGTCAGTGTGCGCCGACAGGAGGCTGGCGCTCCTCATCTGCTATTTCGGCTGCGCTGAGCGTTTTCTTATCCCCGTTCGATAGGCTAAACGACGGAAAACGGAGAGTATGCGACAATGGACATGCTGTTGATCGACGATTCCACGATTCCGCCCAAACCTGCGATGACTACCGTATTGATCGCCGACGATGACCCCAAAATCGTCGACATGCTGCGCCGCACGCTCACCTACGAGGGGTACAAAGTCGTCACCGCCGCGGACGGTTACGAAACATTGGTGCAGGCGCAAAGCGCTCGGCCGGACGTGATCGTGCTCGATTGGCTGATGCCGGGGTTGCAGGGCGTCGAGGTCGCGCGCCGGCTGCACGCGGGCGGCGCCGGGCACGGCCCCGCGATCCTCATGCTGACCGCCAAGGACGCCGTCGAGGACCGCGTCGCCGGGCTCGACAGCGGCGCCGACGACTACCTGGTTAAGCCCTTCGCGCCGGCC
The DNA here is from genome assembly GCA_044224715.1 of Anaerolineales bacterium. GTDB lineage: Bacteria > Chloroflexota > Anaerolineae > Anaerolineales > UBA6663 > UBA6663. The sequence continues at coordinate 95,629 of JBGAJV010000016.1, forward strand.
GAGTTCCTGGCGCGGATCCGGGCGTTGCTCCGCCGCAAGGACCCGGCGGGCGTCGGCGACCAGCCGCTGTCGTTCGCGGATCTGTACCTCGATCCGGTGTCGCGCGAGACGCGCCGCGGCGACCGCCGCTTCGAACTGACGCCCAAGGAGTTCGAACTCCTGGCATTTCTGATGCGCCATCCGCGTCAGGTCGTCCAGCGCGAGAAGTTGCTGGAAGAGGTCTGGGGCTACGACTTCAACGGCAACGACAACGTCCTCGACGTCTACATCGGCTATCTGCGCACCAAGACCGAGGCCGGCGACGAGCCGCGCCTGATCCAGACCATGCGCGGCGTCGGGTACGTGCTGCGCGAAGAATAGGTCGGTTGAGAAAACAAAACGGCCCGCAGGAAGAACCTGCGGGCCGTTTTTGATTCGACAGCTGTGCCTTACTTGTCGAGATTGTCCTTTGTGTAGACGGTGAAGGGTCCCATCAACACACGCAGACCGTTGTCGCGGGTCGGGTCCTTCTCGATGGTGTAGGTGCCCATCCGCCCGGCTTCGAACTGCTCACCTTCAACGCCCTTGATCTGGTCGGTCGCCAGCAGGTAGGAGACGTAATAGGTGAGGTAGCCGAGGTCGATGAAGCTCCACAGTGCGAACTGCGGCGCGCAGCC
>JBGAJV010000017.1:0-90428 GCA_044224715.1 Anaerolineales bacterium
ACGGTGCGCGCTGCCGGAATACCAGCCGCACGCCGCCGGGATACGACGTCGTCTCAGTCGCGCAGGCTTCCGAGATCACGTCGTCGGCCGCCGCGTCGGGCCAGGCGGCCAGCCGGACGCGGTAGCTGACGCCCGGCTCCATCTGAAAGTCGCCATAGCCTGCGCCGATGTCCGGCTTCAAGCCAGTGAAGAAGCGGTCGGCCCCACCGTTCCAGGTCACCTGGACCTCGAAGCCGCCGATCTGGCCTCCGCCTGCGTCCTGCGTGAAAACTTCGAGCAGGGCGCTGCCGACCTTGCGATCGCACACGCGCTCGCGGCTCACCAGATCAAAGCCGGCGGCCGCGACGGTCGCCGTCGCCTGCAGGACTCGGGTCGGGGCTTCGGTGGCGACGACGTCGGGTGGCTCGGTCGGGGCCTCAAGGCTGGTGGGCGTCGCCAGCAGCGCCGCGGCCAGCGCCGCGAGCGCCCGCGAATCGTCGGCACGGCCGGCGGCGGCCTCTTGCTGCGCCAGGGCCGTCACCGCGGCCGCCGGGTCGTCGAGCGACAGGCCGGCCAACGCCGCCCGGGCCGCGATCAGGTCCTGGGTATCCGCAAAATGCCGGGCGATTTCGACGAGCGGCGCGACCGTCGGCGTGGGCGCCGCTGAGGGCGACGCGGGCGTGCATCCCGCGGAGATCCAAATCCATCCGAGGAGCACTGCGATCCCCACGAAGCGGGCCGGGCCGCGAGGAGTGAGCATAAGGCCAGCGCCAGGCGGTATAATCGAAAAAACGCGACGGGATGTCCGTCGCGTTTTTGTGCCGAAGGTGGGAGTCGAACCCACACGGCTTTTCAGGCCAAACGATTTTGAGTCGTTCGTGTCTGCCAGTTCCACCACTTCGGCGTCGGGAACTCATTATACTCGAACTGTCCATCCGTTTGTGACCCTAGGGGGCGACGCTCGGGACACATCGTGCTTCGCCCTGAAACCCAAACATGAAACTCGGCATCATCGGACTACCCCAATCCGGCAAGACCACGATCTTCAACGCGCTCACGCGCGGCGACAAGCCCGTCGGCGGCGGCCGTCAGGTCGGACGCTTCGAGGTGCAGACCGCCGTCGTGCCCGTGCCCGACCCGCGCGTCGACACGCTCTCGGCGATGTTCAAGCCCAAGCGCACGATCTACGCGCAGGTGATCTACGCCGACATCGCCGGTCTCGAGGGCGAGTCGTCGACCGAGAAGACGGGCTTCTCGGGCCAGTTGCTCAATCAACTGACGACGATGGACGGCTTTCTGCACGTCGTGCGGGCCTTCGATAACCCGACGGTGCCGCACCCGAGCGGCTCGGTCGATCCGGCCCGCGACCTCAAGACCGTCGAGGGCGAGTTGCTGCTCAACGACATGCTGGCCGTCGAGCGCAAACTCGAGCGCCTCAACGACGAGGGCCGCAAGGGCATCATCAAGGACAAGGGTCTGCACACGCAGGAGCTGGCGCTCTTCACCAAGCTCCACGAGGCGCTGTCGAACGACATCCCCGCGCGACAGGTCGACCTCAACCCCACCGAGGTGCGCGCGCTGGCGAGCTATCAGCTGCTGACCCGCAAACCAATGCTCGTGGTCTTCAACGTCGGTGACGACGATGATCCGGCCCGCGGAGTCTCGGTCGGCGGCGGGGCGCAGTCGGTGCGTCTCAAGGGCAAGCTCGAGATGGAGCTCGCTCAGCTCCCGCCCGAGGATGCGGCGCTTTTCATGGACGAATACGGCATCACCGAGCTTGGCCTGAATCGCGTGATACAAATCTCCTACGATCTGCTCGGTCTGCAATCGTTCTTCACCGTCGGCGAGGACGAGGTGCGCGCCTGGACCACGGGTCTTGGCGCCAGCGCCCCCGAGGCCGCCGGTGAGATCCACACCGATCTGCAGAAAGGCTTCATCCGCGCCGAGGTCGTCGGCTACAACGACCTGGTGTCGCTGGGCGGCTACACCGAAGTCAAGGCCAAAGGCAAGCTGCGTCTTGAAGGCAAGGAATACATCGTTCAGGATGGCGACATCCTGAACATTCGCTTCAGCCCGCCCGGGAAATAGCCGCGGGTCGCCCACAGACCTGCCCAAGTGAACAGGAGGAACGGCGGCCACGCCCGTCGACACGACCATGTACACACAATCGCGATGGACCCTCAAGGCATTGCTGCCGGACGACTCGCCCGAGACGATCGACGGCGCTTTCAAGTCGCTCGAACGCCGGATCAAAGCCTTTGAAAGATGGCGCGCCAAGCTCAAGCCCAGCCTGTCCACGAAGGACTTTGGGCAATTGCTCGACGCGTATGAGGTCATGCTGCGCGAGGCCTACCGGATCAGCGGCTATGCGTCGCTGCGCTTCTCGGCCGACACGCAGGACCAGGTCGCTCAATCGCTTCGCGCGCGTGTGAACGACGTCATGGCGCGGGCCCAGAACCAGACGCTCTTCTTCTCGCTCTGGTGGAAGAAACTCACTGACGCGCAGGCCGCGCGCCTGATGAATGGTACGGGCAGCCGCCGCTACTTCCTTGAGGAGATGCGCCACTTCCGCAAGCACACGCTCACCGAGCCGGAAGAGAAGGTGATCAACCTCAAGAACGCCAACGGCTCGGCCGCGCTCGAGAGCCTTTACGAACAGATCACGAATAAGTATCTGTTCCCGTTCGAGATCGACGGCGAGACCAAGCAACTTACGCGCGACGTGCTGATGGTCTACGCTCGCCATCCCGACCCCGAGATGCGCGCCCGGGCCTACCAATCCGTCTTTAAGGTCTACAGCGAGAACGGGCCGCTGCTGGCCACGATCTACGCCGCATTGGTCCGCGATTGGCGGATCGAGAACGTCGATCTGCGCAAGCACAAGACGCCGATCGCCGTGCGCAATCTCGCCAACGACCTGCCCGACAAAGTGGTCGAGACCCTGCTCCGCGTGATCCGGAAGAACCGCGGTCTGTTTCAGCGCTATTTCAAGCTGAAGGCCGCCTGGCTGGGCGTGCCGAAGCTGCGCCGTTACGACCTGTATGCGCCGCTCTCGAAGTCCGACAAGGAAGTGCCGTACAACGACGCCGTCGAGATGGTGCTGGCGACCTTCAACGAGTTCTCGCCGAAGCTCGGCGCGCTCGCGCGTCAGGTTTTTGATGACGGCCACGTCGATGCCGAGATCCGACCCGGCAAGCGCGGCGGCGCGTTCTGCGCGAGCATCTTCCCGGGGCTTTCGTCGTACGTCCTGCTCAACTATGGCGGTCGTGTCCGCGACGTCGCCACGATCGCGCATGAGTTCGGCCACGCCGTGCATGCGCTGATGGCCAGCCAGCACGCGCTGATGACGTTCCACTCGGCGCTGCCGATGGCCGAGACGGCGTCGGTGTTCTCCGAGATGCTCCTGACCGACAAGCTGCTGGCGCAGGAGACCGACCCCGACGTCCGGCGCGATTTGTTGGCCGCCGCGATCGACGATGCATACGCCACGGTCGGGCGCCAGGGCTTTTTCTCAATGTGGGAGCAGATCGCGCACGACGCCGTGCAGGCCGGCAAGACCCCGGACGAGATGGCGGAGCGCTATCTCGAAACCCTGCATGAGCAGTTCGAGGATTCGATCGAGGTCTCCGACGACTTCAAGTGGGAGTGGGTCTCGATCCCGCACTTCTACAGCACGCCGTTCTATGTGTACGCCTATGCGTTCGGGCAGTTGATCACGCTGGGCCTGTACCGTATGTACAAGCAGGAGGGCGAGGCCTTCAAGCCCAAGTTCCTCAAGCTGCTCAGCTACGGCGGCTCCGAATCACCCGCGAAGATCTGCCGCTCGGCCGGCATCGACATCACCTCGGAGGCCTTCTGGCAGGGCGGCTTCGACGTGATCGCCGACATGATCAAGCAACTCGAGGCGCTCGGCTGAGTGGCGCCCGTCTGGAGAAAACAAAAACGGCGACCCTCAGGGTCGCCGTTTTTGTTTGTTTTGCGATCGACGCTTACTTGATCGCGTACGTCACGCTGACGTCGACGCTCACGGTCTGCTCGCCGGTCGCGATCGGAACCGAGGCCACGTCCTGCGCCATGGCGCGGGCGTACACCGGCGACGGCACGGCGACGCTGACGGACTCGCTGATCGAGATCACGTCACCGAGCGTGACGCCGGCGGCCTTGGCCAGCGCCTCGGCGCGGGCGCGGGCGTCGGCCACGGCCAGATCGCGCGCAGTCGCCTGCAGCTGCGTCGGATCCTGCACGCCGAAGCTGATGCCGTAGATGTTGTTGGCGCCGGCCGCCACGGCGGCGCTGAGAGTCGCGCCCAGCTTGGGCAGGTTGCGCACCGTCGCGACCAGGGTGTTGTCGACGACGAAGTTCACGACACCGGTCGGGTTGCCGCTGCTGTCGTACTCGGGCTGCGGGCTGATCGAGAAGTTCTGCGTCTGCAGATCCTTGTCGGCCAGGCCCTGGGCCTTGAGCGACGCCAGGATCTTGTTCATCGCGGCCGTGTTGGCGTCGACGGCCTTGCCCGCGTCCTTGTCGCGAGTCTGCACGCCGATCGAGATCATGGCCTTGTCGGGCGCCGTGTACGCCAGGCCCGTGCCGCTGACCGAAATCGTGCGCGTGATGGCCGGAGCCGGTTCGGTGCTCTGGGCCAGGGCCTGTTGCGGGGCCAAGGGAGCGCAGGCCGAAACCACGAGGGCGCTGACGGCCAGGCCGAGCAGGCCCATCAGCATCTTGTTGCGAAACATAATCGTCATCTCCTTGTTGGCAGGAAGTAACCTGCCACTATCAGACGCCGGTCGCGGGTCTGCGGTTCCCGAAGGGCATGTTCAGGCGAGACGCGCACCGGAACCACCTGAAAAGTCGGCCGCAGGTCAACGTCGCGCCGGGCTCAGCGTTAAGCGCGCAAATCCTTTCACGCGGCGCCCTGTAGCATGTCTCGCGCCACCCGCCAGACCAGCTCGGGAAGCACGCCAAAGGCATAGCCGGCGTGGACGCGCTCGCCGACCTGGTGCGCGTCGCGACCCCAGGGCCCGATGTTGACGGTTGGCAGACCGGATTCGGTGCCGGCCTCGAGCGCCCAGCGTCGCCACCCCGGAGTGTTGGCGCGCCAGGCCGCCAGATCGTTGCCGTCGAGTTGCCCAGCCAGGAAGCTCATATCCGAGATGGCGTGAAAGAACGGTCGAAGCTCGATCGTGGTGTCGGCTTCCGCCGCGACAGCCGCGGCCTGTCTCGCGCAGGCGTCGAGCAAGGCTCTGTCACGGGCTGGATCGGCCTGCGCCAGCGGATAGTAGATCGGCGCGTACCCGATGATCACGCCCGGGCCGGTCAGCTCGAGGCCCTGCGCAAGCGTCTGAAAGGCGGCGCGCGACCCGGCCAGGATGTCGCTCGTCGGGTCCTGGGCCAGCGCGTTGACGCGGGCGCGCAAATCGGCGGGCGCCTGAGCCAAGAGATCGGCGGCGCGCCAGATCGTGCCGGTTTGAGTGAACGTGGGTTTGACGTGATCGGCGCGCTCGGCCCAGGCGGCGCCGCGCGCGGCATGCAGGGCGATGGCGGCACGCAAGGCCTCGTCGGCGGCCTGGTGAAACTGGGTGAGCACGTCGGCAGGGCCGCTGCGGCGCATCAACACGTTGAACGCGCACCAGCTGTGGTGCGGCACGGTCACATTGTAGGTCGGCTTGAGATCGAGATGTTGGAGGGTGGCCGGCGGCGATTCACCCAGGTCCTCGGCACCCTCGATCCGGCGGATCAACTCGGCCGCGATCAGACTGGCGTTGAGGCCGTCGAACGGCATGCCGACGTGCGTGGGTTGGCCGATCGCCAGCGCGACCGGCAGCACTTTGCCGACGCTGCCGGTGTAGATCACGCGCCCTTCACGGCCGTCGCCTTGATCGACGGTGATATCGAGGTTCACGGCGGCGATCGGTTCGAGTCCCCATTCGTGCGCGAGCTCGCGTAATTGAGGCACGGCGGACCGCATGCCGTGCGACGCGCCTTCTTCGTCGGGCGTGATGACGAGCAGCAGGTTGCCGACTCGGTCGGGATCCTGGGCGAAGTGTTCGAGCAGTGCAACACCGACGGCCAGGCCGCTCTTCATGTCGAGCGCGCCGCGGCCGGGCAGGAAGGCGCCGCTGCGCAACTCCACGGCTGCTCGACTGCCGAGCATGTCGGCCAGTGGTGTGCTCAGGGCCTCGGGGTCGAAGGCCAGAGGCGCCAGCGAGCCATAGGCGTCGATTTCGACGACGTCGTAATGACCGGCGAACACGATTGTGCGCTTGCCGGTCCCGCGCACCAACGCGAAGATCGAGCGACGTGGAAGAGGATCATTCCGCGTGTCGAGCACACGCACATTCCGTGGGTGCTTCTGGAAGTAGGGCAGGTTTTTGAGCAGGGTTGCGATCGACTCCGCGCAGGCCTGTTCGCCGGGCGTGTCGGTGATGCTGTTGAGCCGGGTGAGTGCGAGGGTCAGGGCTCGCGTCCGGGGCGTCCAGTCGTGTGGCATCCCGAAAGTATAGACCGCCTCGAATGGGAGACGCCATCGCCCGCACCCCCCGCGCGTGCGTCCTTTATACGGGCGGCCTTGTAGGGGCGGCCTTGTAGGGGCGGCCCTTGTGGCCGCCCTCTCAGCCCGATCGGGCACGTTGACCCATAACGGGTGTGAGGCCATCCCTGTCGGCGGCGCCGGCCGCGTGGAGCAACCCGGACGATCTGGCCGGGGGCGCCTGGCCTTCCCTCGTGGGCCGATCGAGGCGCCGGCCAGCGAAGGGCGTGTTGGGGGCGGGTGGGGTCGCCGCGGGCCGAGAGGGCGGCCGCAAGGGCCGCCCCTGCGGGTGCCGCACGATGTGGGCCGCCGTGACGAGGTCGACGCGCCTTCGATACCCGCTGATCGTCCCGTCGCCGTGAATGACGTGCCGATTCGCTTCACCGGTGGGCCGATCGAGGCGCCGGCCAGCGAACGGCGTGTTGGGGGCGGATGGGGTCGCCGCGGGCCGAGAGGGCGGCCACAAGGGCCGCCCCTGCGGGTGCCGCACGATGTGGGCCGCCCTTACGAGGCCGACGCGCCTTCGATGTCCAACAACTGCCGCTTTCGCTCGACGCCCCATCGATACCCGCTGATCGTCCCGTCGCCGTGAATGACGCGATGGCACGGCACGACGATGGCGGTCGGGTTGGCGCCGCAGGCGTTCGCCACGGCCCGGGCCGCGGTCGGGCGACCGATAGCCCGCGCGAGCTGTGTGTACGAGCGGGTCTGTCCGACCGGGATGCGCCGCAGCGCGGTCCACACCTTGCGCTGAAAGGCCGTCGCGCGCACGTCGGTCGGCAGATCCGGATGTGGCGCGTCGCCCCGGAGATAGGCGAGCACGGCCTCGACCCACGCGGCGAGCGGCGCGTGATCCGGGTCGAGCCGCGCGGCCGGGTACTCCTCGCGCATCGCGCGCGTCAGAGCCTGGCGGCTGTCGCCCAGCGCGACCTTGCAGATCCCGCGCTCGGTCGCGCCGACCAGCAGCAACCCTAACGGGCTGTCGACGATGACGTAGGCGATGGCGCAGGCCTCGACGGCCTTCGACGTGGCGGCTGCTGCGCCGCTAGTGCGATATTGGGTGGCCGTCATGCCAAGCTCCTGAACAATGCTCGCGGGGTTCTGACTGTTGTAGCCGGCATCGAGCACGGCGTCGGTGATCGTCGTCGAACGGCGCAGACGAGTCTTGAGGCTCGCCTGACGCAGGCCGAGCGCATATTGCTTGGGCGAGACCCCGATGTGCCGCTTGAAGATCCGCTGCAGATGGAACGGGCTGAAATTGAACCGCGACGCGAGGTCGGCTAACGATGGCATCGCGTCGGGCGAGGTCGACGCCGCCTGTTCGATCGCGGCGGCCACGGCCCGCGCGAGCGTCACCTGTGGATCTTGCGCCAGATCCGGTTTGCAGCGTTTGCAGGCGCGATACCCGGCGTGCTCGCACTCCGCCGGGCTTGCGTAGAACACGACATTGGCGCGCTTGGGCGTGCGTGCCGAACAGGACGGTTTGCAATACACGCCCGTTGTCTTGACCGCGAGAAAGAATTGGCCGTCGTATCGGGTGTCGCGCTGTTCCACGGCCCGCCAGCGCTGGGTGTCGGTCAGGATCGTCATGTCGTCAGCATAGGGCGAGGCCGCCGGATGGACAACGGAAATCTTGCGCTGATAGTCGCGTCCAACGACCGTGCGACGATCGAGCGCTGCGGACGATTCTAACGCTCGATCTCGAACAGGCCGAGCTGCGCCAGCACGGCCGGCAACTGGCCGATGGCCGTGATGACGGGGCAGGCCGGCTCGGGGTACAGACCGCGTGGATCGATCAGGATCGGGGTCAGGCCGGCGTTGCGCGAGCCTTCGACATCCGCGTGGATGTTGTCGCCGACGTACACGGCCTCGGCCGCCGCGACACCCATCCGCGCCAACGCGGTGCGGAAGATTTCGGGCTCGGGCTTCCACAGACCGGTCTCGCCGGCCGAGAGCGAGAGATCCAGCAGATCCGCCAGACCCAGCGCTTCCGCCACCGGAGCGAGCGGCTCGCCCCGATTGGAGACGAGGCCGAGACGCAGACCGCGGGTGCGCAGCTCGGTCAGGGTTGGGCGCACGTCATCGGGGATGCAGTCGATCGGCCGGTAGCGTTCGGCCATCAGGCGATTCACGTCTGCTGCCAGACGCTCCGGGTCGACGCCCACGCCGAGCGCCTCGATCTGTCGCCTGGCATAGCGCGACCAGAACGCCGGGGTGTCGGCGCCCAGTTCCTCGAGGTCTTGCACCATTTCGGGCGCGATCGACCAGTAGAAATGCGTCCAGCGCTCGCCGGCTCGACGCTGTTCGGCGTCGAGTGGATGGCCCAGGTCGGTCAGGATTTCGGTGAAGGTCGAGAAGCCGTCGGGCACGCTGTGACGCAGCGTGCCGTCGAGGTCGAAGAGGATGGCGCGCAGGGGCATGCGGGACGCGCTCAGCCGCCGATTTCGCTCATCACGCGATTGAGCGGGATGACGTCCGAGGCCAGGTTGTGTCCCCAGGGCTTGTTCCAGGTGGCCTGCGTGATCAGCGCCTTGAGATCGCTTGTGCTCGCTCCGGCGCGGAGCGGCGTGAGCAAGTCGACCTCGTATTCGTTGAGGAGGCACATGCGCAGCTTGCCGTCGGCGGTCAGACGGGCGCGCGTGCACGACGCGCAGAAAGGCTGTGTGACCGAGTTGATGAAGCCCAGATCGCCGCGCGCTTTGGCCAGCCGGTACAGCCGCGCCTCGCCGTCGAGTTTGCCGTCGTCGACCGCGGTCAACGGGCCGAGCCTGGCCTCGATGCGCTGCTGCATCTCGGCGAAGCTCACCATCTGCCCCTGCTGGAACGACGCCACTTCGCCGAAGGGCATCATCTCGATGAAGCGGATCTGCCAGGGGTGCTCGAGCGTGAGCGCCGCCAGATCGGCGACGTCGTCTTCGTTGTAGCCGCGCACCACGACCGTGTTGAGTTTGACGGGTGTCAGCCCGACGCGCTCGGCTTCCTCGATACCGGCCCAGACCTCGGCGAGCGAGCCCCAGCGCGTGATCCGCTTGAACCGCTCGGCATCGAGCGTGTCGACGCTCACGTTCACGCGCTGCAACCCGGCCCCTTTGAGCGGCGCCGCCAGTTGTTTGAGCAAGACGCCGTTGGTCGTCATCGACACCGAGCGCACGCCCGGCGTGCCGGCGATGCCGCGCACCACCTCGACGATGTTGGCGCGCACGGTCGGCTCGCCACCAGTCAGTCGGTACTTGTGAAAACCCAACTCGGTGAAGAGCGGCATCAACGCCAGCAGTTCGTCATCTTGCATGAGCTCCGCGCGCGGCCGGAACGTGATGTCCTCCGGCATGCAGTACACGCAGCGCAGGTTGCAACGATCGGTCAGGCTGATGCGGAGATAGTGGATGTCGCGCCCAAAGCGGTCGATGGCCATCGTTGCGGGATTCTATCAAGCGCCGGGGGGTTAATCAACACAAAGCCGGAGGGCGGCTCAAACGGTCTCGGGGCGAAAAACGTCCTTCGCCCCGAGAAATCGGCCGCTCAGTGGTTTTGCACGAAATCGATCCGCAGCTGGTTGCGCTGGCAGTCTTCGAAAGTGGGCACGAAATAGCTGGCCGAGAGGGGCTCGTTGGCGCCGTCGAGCAGGGTCAGGACGTATTGTTCGGTCGTGTCGATGGGGGCATTGGCCAGGGCGATCTCGTAGCCGCCCGAGCCGAGCCGGGTCGAGCCGGTCGGGACGGGCAGGTCGATGCCGTTGCCCTCGATCAGGACGAACAATCCGTTGATGCCGCGCCCGTCCTTGTCGAGCACGCGACCGACCACGCCCATCCACTTGCAGCCGTTCTGATTGCTCGTGTTCGCGGTGTAGACCGGCGCCTCGGGCGGCAGTGTGAACGGCATCGCGGCCAGAGTTGGGGTCGGCGTCGCGCAGCGCGGGCCGGTGCACGGCGTCGGCGATGGGCCGTCGGTCGGTGCCGACGTCGCGGTGACGGTCGCCGTGGGCGTGGCCGTCAGGGTCGGCGAGGCGGTCGCCGTGGCGCGCGGCGTCGGGGTGGCGGTACGGGTCGGCGTGGCCGTGCTCGGGATCAGGGTGGGCTCGGGCGTCCAGGTCGGCGGGAAGCGCGACGTCGCGGTCGCATCCGGTTGGATCGCCAGCACCGGGGTCGGGTAAGCGGCGACCTGGGCGACCGCCGGTCGCATGTCGGGCACGGGGTTGAGGTCCGGCGCGACAAAGAGCGCCGCATACAGCAGCACCGTGACGGCGCTGGCGATCCAGAGCATGGTCGCCAATGCGTCGAAGACTCGATCCAGGACCCGGCGAAAACGGATACCGACACGCATGATCACACCTGCGCCGGGCGGCGCGGGTGCGATCCGCCTACGGCGTCACGAAAACCTCGATTTGGGCGCCGGCCCGCTGTGCGGCGAGCCAGGCTTCGACGGCGGCCCGGCCGGCCGCCTCCAGTTGGTCGGGGCCGAGCGGTCGCGCCGGTTCACGTTCTTCGACGCGCACGATGGCGTAACCGAGCGGCGTGGCGACCGCGTCGCTGAGCTCGCCCGGCTGAAGCGCAAAAGCCGCATCTTCGATCTCGGGCACCGTCAGGGTGCCGCGCGCAAACCACCCGAGATCACCGCCGCCGACCCGGCTGCTGGCATCGAGCGAGTTCGCCAGAGCCAGTGATGCAAAATCTGAGCCACCCTGGAGTTGGGCCAGGATCGAGCTGGCTTCCGCCTCGGTGCCGACCAGGATCAGCAGCGCGTGGACCTGTTCGGCCGTGGCCGGGACCGCGGCCGCGATCGGCGCCGTGAACCTCGCGCGCAGCAGGTCGCGGCGCATCGCCTCACGATAGGTTTCGGCCGAATAGCCGATTGCCGCAAGGTATTGGGCGAACGGCTCGGCGCCGCCCAGATCGGTTTGCGCCTGGGCCACGGCGGCGTCCACCGCGGCGTCGTCGACCGTCACACCGGCCGCGGCGGCGGCCTGCTCGATCAGGACCGCGTCGATCAGACCCTGCAGCGCGGCTTTGTCGCAGACGGCCGGATCGCGCCCGGCCTGCTGATACCCGATTCGGCAGCGCTCGATCTCGGAAGCGTAGTCGCTGAGCAGGATGTCGACGCCGTTCACGCGGGTGGCCAGCGGCACGGGGGTGGCCGTCGGGGGCACGGGCGTGAGCGTCGGCACGGAGGTCAGGGTCGCCGGCGGCGGGGCGGTCGGCCCGGGCGTGGTGAGCTGGCAGGCGGCGAGTGCGGGACTGAGGAGCACGGAAGCGCAGATGCGGAGAGCGCGAGAGCGCGGGAGCGTGGACGCTCTCGCGTTCTCGTGCTCCATGCGCCGAGGGCAGGCCATCAACTCACCACCGTGAAGATCATCGGGCGGCGCTTGGTCTCGGCGTAGAAATAATCGGCCAGGGCCGTGCTGACGCGGTCCTTGATGGCCTCGGGCTCGGCGCCGGCGTGCTTGAGCACGGTGGCCTGGACCTGAGCGCGCGCGCCGCCGAGCATCTCCTCGGAGTCGCGCACGAAGACGAAGCCCTTCGTGGTCAGCTCGGGCGTGGTCGCCAGCGCGCCGCCGCCGTTGAGCCGCAGGTTGACCACCACCACGCCGTTCTCGGCCAGCGCCTCGCGCTCGCGCATGACGCTCGGGCCGATGTCGCCCACGCCGCTGCCGTCGACGAACACGTACCCGCCCGGGATACGATCGCCGACCTGCATCTCGCCGTCCTTGAAGTCGATGACCGTGCCGTTCTCGACCACGGCGATCGACTCGTTCGAGATGCCGACCTCGCGTGCGATCGAGGCATGCTGGTGCAGGTGGCGCAGCTCGCCGTGGATCGGGATGAAGTGCTTGGGCTTGACCAGGTGGATGAGCAGCTTCTGCTCCTCCTGGCTGGCGTGCCCCGAGACGTGCACGGGCGCGATCGGGTCGTAGATGACGCGCGCGCCGCGCTGCAGCAGCTTGTTGATCGTGCGATGCACGGTCTCTTCGTTGCCCGGGATCGGGTGCGACGAGAAGACGACCGTGTCGAGCTCGTGCAGATCGAACTGACGGTTGCGCCCCTCGGCCAGCCGGTTGACGATCGAGCTCGGCTCGCCCTGGGTGCCGGTGGTCATGATCACCACCTGCTTGGGCTTCATGCGCAGCGCCTCGTCGATCGGCACGATCAGGCCCTCGGGTACGTCGAGATAGTTGAGCTTCTGCGCGATGCGCGTGTTCTCGATCATCGACGTCCCGACCAGCGCCAGCTTGCGCCCATAGCGCTCGGCGGCGTTGGCGGCCTGCTGGATGCGCGCGATGAGCGACGCAAAGGTGGCGATGATGACGCGCCCGGGTGCCTCGCGCAGCACCATGTCGAATGCCGGGTCGATCACGGCCTCCGAGGGCGTCCAGCCGGCCTTGTCGGCGTTGGTCGAGTCGGAGAGCAGGGCGAGGACGCCGCGGCCCGCGAACTCGGCCAGCTTGCTGTAGTCGGTCGGCCAGCCGTCGACCGGGGTGTGATCGAATTTGAAGTCGCCCGAGTGCACGATCAGCCCGGCCGGCGTGCTGATGCCGAGCCCGACGCCGTCTGGGATCGAATGACAGACGTGGAAGAACTCGATGCCGAAGGGCCCGAGGTTGATCTTGTCGCCGGCGTGGATCGTATTGAGCGTGACCGCGTCGTGCATCTTCGCGTCGCGCAGCTTGACCTCGACGAGCCCGCGTGTCAGCGGGGTCGCGTAGAGCGGTGCGTCGAACTCGTTGGCGATGTGCTTGATCGCGCCGGTGTGGTCTTCATGCCCGTGCGTGATGATCAGCCCGCGCACCAGGTGTTTGCGATCGAGCAGCGAGCGGTAATCGGGGATGATGTAGTCGATCCCGAGCATGTCGTTCTCGGGGAACATCAGCCCGGCGTCGACGATCAGGGCGTCGTTGCCGTACTCCATGTACAGCATGTTCTTGCCGATTTCGCCGAGGCCGCCGACGGGGATCAGGCGCAGCGTTTGGGACATGGATCGATCCTCACTCTATGCGGCCAGCTGCCGCACGTTGTTCGTCAACCGGGTGCGATGTCGCTTCATCTCCGGGTCGGCCGCGTCGCGGGGCGGGGAAAGGGGAGCCCAGACACGCACAAAGCCGGCGCGGCATCTATCCTACTGAATCAGGCATTATACCGTAGCGGTCGCGGGCGCCGCGAAAAAAGAGACACCGCGGGCCGGGCTTTGCCCCGGCCCGCGGTGTCTCTTTTTCGTCGAGATGCATCCGCGTTATACGCGCTGGGCGCGCAACAACTGATTGGGCGCGGGCGACTCGATCACGCCACTGGCGCCGTCGGGCCAGGTGATTTCCACCCGGACGATGCGCGGATCGCGGCCCAGACCGAAATGCGCCACGGGCTCCATCTGGCACAGATAGCCGCTACCGGCGTCGATCGCGCGGCGACGCGTGCGGTGTTCTTCGACAAGCGTGACGACCGCGCCGCGGGCCGGCGCGCCGTTTTCGGTCAGCGGCATGATGCGCAGCCAGGCGTTGTCGTTGCGCGGCGCCTGATAGTAGGCCAGCGGTTGCATGCCGCTCTCGCCGTGCGCGACAAGCAGCTCGAGCCGGCCGTCGCGGTCGAGATCGCCGACGGCGGCGCCGGTGCCCAGCCCCTGGGGCTCGAGCGCGTCGCCGATCGGGATCTGGATGATGCCGCCTTCCATCGCGCGGAAGAGCCGGTTGGGTTCGCCGATGTTGTTGAAGAAGATCTCGTCGTAGCCGTCGTTGTCGAAGTCCGCGGCGACGACCGTGCGCACACGCGATGGCGCCGAGAAGGCCGGCGTGGCGACGTTGCGCCACAGCCCGCTGGCCTCCTGGCGGTACAGGCGATGCGGACCCTCCCAGTTGCCGAGCACGAGATCGAAACGCCCGTCTTGATCGAGATCGAGGAAGGCGATGCCCCGCGCGTGCTCTTCCGGATCGTCGATGTCGAGATGCGAGGCGACCTCGGTGAAGGTGCCGTCGCCGTTGTTGCGGAACAGGAAGTTCGGGCCGTTCTCGTTGCCGGCGTAGATGTCGACGCGATCAGAGACGATCGGCAAAGCCGCCGCGCTGCGCCCGCCGGTGACGTGGTCGAGCCCCGCGGCCGGCGCGTTGTCTTGCAGGCGCCCATCCTCGTCGAGCTCGTATAGACGCATCGGGCCGCCGTAATTGGCGACGAAGAAACCGTACGAGCCGTTGCCCTTGCGGTCGATCACGGCCACCGAGCGCCCGGCGGTCAGGTTGAGCGCCGCGCGATTGTCCGGAATCGCGAACAGGTCGACCCAGCCGTCGTCGCCGCGCACGAAGAGCCGATCGGCCAGACGCTTCTGCCCGGCGAACGTGTCGGTGTTGAGGATGTAGATCTCTTCGCGCCCGTCGCCGTCGAGGTCACCGGCAGCGACGCCGATGGCCTGACGATCGGCGTCCGCCATGGTGCCGTCGGCGATGTCTTGCAGACCGCGCCCATCCCACTTGAGGACGCGATTGGGCCCGCCAAAGCCGGTGACCACGGCTTCGAAGATGCCGTCGCCGTCGATGTCGGAGATCGCGATCCCGTAGTGGAGCCGCGGCGGATTGGATCGGATGAGGTCGCTACGATTGATGAACATACCTGCGTTTCGGTCAACAACCGGCCCGGCTCAGGCCGGCATCGGCGTCTATAACAGGCCTGCGATTGGGTTTGTGCTGGACGTCGCCCCAGCATCCCACGCTTTCGATCGACTCGCAATAGGACGGGCTTCCCGCCCCGCCACATCCACCACATCGACCTCGCTTGAAATAACGTGCGCGATCGTTTATGTCGTCAACTTCAACGTGTGGTTTCGAGTTGGATCCGCTGTGCGCTCACACGGGCGGCCAGGGGTAACTGTAATTCGATCGGGGATGCGGAAAGATGCCGGCGGCCAGCAACCGCTCGATCCGACGCCGGAGCGCCGCGACCTCGAGCGGGTCGAGCAGACTGTCGAGCGCGCCGCGCAAGTCCTCGTCGTCCTCGAGGCGAGTCTTCAGGGCGGCAAGATCGGCGCACACGTCGTCGGGCAGGGGCTCGCCGGCGAAGTCCCAAATCACGGTGCGCAGTTTGTTCTGGGCATGGAAGGTCACGCCATGATCGATCAACCAGAAGCGTTTGTCGTGCCCTTTGAGGACGTGCCCGGCTTTGCGATCGGCGTTGTTGATGACGACGTCGAAGGCGGCGACCCGCATGAACTGCGACCGCTCGTGATCAGTGACGTTGAAGTAATGCCACTCGGGCTCGGCATCAATGTAGAACTGCAGCGAGCCCGGGCCGTGCGGCCCGGAGGGTCGGTACACGGTCGGGGGCACAAGGTCCCAATCCAATGCCTGGCTCACCAGAAACGTCGCGACTTCTCGATACGCCAGGGTGCTCTCGGGAAAGTCCCAGAGCGGGCGTTCGCCCTTGATCGGCTTGTAGACCGCCGGCAGGGTGACGCCCTTGTGCTTGACCGTGCAAAGGAAAGTGTAGTTCGAGCCGTCGGGCAGCAGGCCCTGCAGCTTCAAGGTGCCGTCGCGCAGGATCTCCAGCACGCGGACAAGACTGATCGATTGAGGATCGGAGTCGGCGCTCACGTTTTGACTATACCGCGCTTTGGAGCGTCAGATCAGGCTTTTCTCCAGCGCGTAGCGGACCATCTCGGCGTTCGAGGTCAGGCCGAGTTTCTCGAGGATACGCGCGCGATACGTGCTGACGGTCTTGACGCTGATCATCAGATCGGCCGCGATCGCGCTAGCGGTCTTGCCCTGCGCCAGGAGGACGAGCACCTGGAACTCGCGGTTCGACAGGGTCTCGTGCGGCGATTGCGCGTCGTCGCTGGTCAGGTTGAACGCCAGCATCTCGGCCAGCGTGTCGCTGACGTAGCGCCCGCCGCTCGCGATCTTGCGCAGCGCGGGCGCGAGTGACTCGGCCGCATGCTCCTTGTTCATGTATCCGGCGGCGCCAGCCTTGAGCGCGCGCACCGCGTACTGATCCTCCGCGTGCATGCTCATCACCAGGATAGACAGACTCGGATAGAGCGCCCGAAGCTCCTCGATCAACTCGATGCCGTTCCGACCGGGCATCGACAGGTCGAGCACGACGATGTCGCAACTGCCCTGGCGCAGCCAGGCCAACAGCGCCGCCCCGTCGGCGACGTCGCCGACCACGCGCAGGTCGGGCGTCTCTTCGATCACCTGACGGAAACCGCGCCGAACGATCGAGTGATCGTCGGCGATGACGACGTTGATCATGACTGTGTCTCCTCTGCACGGCCGGGGCTCGGCGCAACGGTCGCGCCGGCCCCTGACCCTGTGGTTTCGATCGGGACGAACAGGTTGACGCGCGTCCCCCCGGCGGCGCCCGGCTCCCAGACGATCGTGCCGCCCATCTCCTCGGCGCGCTCGCGCATGCCGAGTAGCCCCAGCGAGGTCGTCGCGGCGTCGTCCTGCGGCAGGCCGATGCCGTCGTCGGTGATGGTCAGACGCAGCCCGTCGCCCTCCTGGCGCAGGTCGATCGCGACCGTATGCGCCCGCGCGTGACGGACGATGTTCGTCACCGCCTCCTGAGCGATACGGTACGTGGCCGTCCCGATCTGCTCGGGCAGGCGCGCGATGCCCTCGTCGGCGTTCATCGTCACGTTCAGCCCGGAGCGCCCCGCGACGTCGCGGGCCATCCACTCGATCGCGGCCGCCAGCCCGAGATCGTCGAGCAGGCTCGGGCGCAGCCGTCTGGCGATCGCGCGCGCGACCTGGATCGTCTCGTCCATCAACTCGGTCAGCGAACGGGCGACGTCGATGGCCTCGGCCACGGCGGGCTCGGCGGCATGACCGCGCAGCCGCCGTTCGATCAGCGCCAGGTCCATCTTGGCGCCGGTCAGCGATTGGCCGAGCTGGTCGTGGACCTCGCGCGAGATGCGCGTCTGTTCTTCCTCGAGCATCTGGCGTTGACGGCCCGACAGCCGGCGCAACTGCTCGCGTGATCGACGCAGCTCGTCGAGGCTGGCCTTGAGCTGTTGCGTGCGGCTTTCGACGCGCCGTTCGAGGTTCTGGTTGGCGAGCGTCAGGTCGGCGGCCTGGGTCTCGAGCGTGTCGGCCATGGCGTTGAAGTCGGCGACCAGATCGGCGATCTCGCTGGCCTGGCCGGCCGCCTGGGCGCGTTGATCGAGCCGGCCGGATTGGATCTGGCGCGCCGCATACGCCAACGAGCGGATCGGCCGCGCCAGCCGTCTGTCGCCGAACCACCAGGCGCTGATGCCGCCGAGCAGCAGCAACGACACGCCGAGCACGAGCGAGAGCCAGATGGCCTGATCGACCGGGCGCAGCGCTGCGCCGAGTTCGATGCCGACTGCGATCGTCAGATCCTGATCGGGCGTGTGATCGACGACGCGAAAGGCATACAGGCGCTCGATGCCGTTAGGGCCGATCAGCGCCTGCGGCGGAAGCGCGCTTGTGTGTTCGGCCAGGAGCGCATCGCGGAGCGCGCCGGCCGGCACCTGCTCGCCTACGGTGAGGGTCTTGGGCCAATCGATGATCAGCGTGCCGTCGCGATCGACCAGCAGCACCGAATAGTCGGAGGCAAGCCCGAGGCCGTCGATCCGACGATTGAGCTCGTCGACGTCGATCCCCAGTGCCAGCACCGAGATGATCTTGCCCTGCGCGTCGAGGACGGGCGCGGCCACGGTCAGGACGCGCCGTTTGGTGACCTGGCCGATTTGAAACCCGCCGATCGCGAAAGCTCGGGTCTCGAGGGCGCGAACGAAATACTCGTTCTTCGACCCGTCACTGACGGCGTCGGGCTGCGGGTACCGGCACCAGCTCATCCCGTCGGAGTCGGCGGCGGTCAACGCGACATACGCCGTCGCCGCCTGGATGATCCGTTGCGCCATGGCGTTGCATTCGTCACGCCGATGTTCCTGGATCGCCGGCGTGTCCGCGATGGTGGTCAGCAGGACCCGGGCGCTTTCGATCAGTTCGCCCTGGCTGGCGCCGATCGCGCGCGCCAACTCGACGTTTTGGTCGGAGGCGCGGTCGACCAACGCGGCCCGCTGCTGGCCCGCCGTCACGATCATCAGAAGGAAGGCCGGGGTGAGCGCCACGATCACCAGCGCCACCAGCTGCGATCGAACGCTGCGCAAAAACGCAAGGGGGTTCATCTTGTGATCCGCGATGCTGGAAACGCGTCGTGTCAGAAACGTCCTACATCGCCCCGGGATCGCTGCCGATGTCGGCCGATCGGGATCTGCTGTACTGGTAAATGCTGAATATGAGAGGCGCCGGCGTCGCTGCGTCAGCGCCCTCGTGTGTAAAGTGTAGCAAGGTATGAGTCAGAACGTCAGCAACCCAGACCCGACCACGGAAACCTGGTTGAACCGCATCGACGACGCGGCCCACACGCCGATCCGCGTATTGGTGATCGAAGACGTCCTCCTCGTGCGCCGGCGCATCGCCGCGGCCCTGGCGGTCGAGCCCGACTTGAGCGTGGTCGGCGAGGCCGGCACGTGTGGCGACGCGCAGACCTGGTTGATGCAAGCGCAGGCGGACGTGCTCGTGTGCGATATCAGCCTGCCGGGGACGCCCGAATTACGCAACGGCATCGACCTGATCGTCTGGGCTCTGCGGCGCGAGCCACGTCTGCGCGTCATCGTCCTCACCAACTACGCCGATGAAGCATATCGCCGGGCCAGCCTGCGCGCGGGCGCCTCGGCCTTCCTCGACAAATCCTCCGAATTCGCCGAACTCCCTGCCGCCATTCGCGCGGCCATACGCGGTTCGCTGTCAACCTGACGCCTGTCAGCCTGACGCCTGTCAGCCTGACGCCTGTCAGCCTGATCCGACAGCCCGGATCGGCCACGCTGACGGCGTCGACAGCCGTATCCGATGGCAGGTCATGAGCGGTCGTCGTATCGTGATCGTGTCGATCGGCAATTCGCGATCGACGCAAGCGACGACAACTTCTTCACAAGGAGCACACTCATGATCGACTTCATCATCTGGATCCTGGTCGGCGGTTTCCTCGGCTGGCTCGCAAGCATGATCATGCACACCGACGGGCGCCAGGGCACGCTGCTCGACATCGTGGTCGGCGTTGTGGGCGCGGCGTTGGCCGGTTGGCTGATCTCGCCGCTTGTCGGCGTCGGCACGATCAACCAGGGCAACTTCAGCTTTGGGGCGTTGATCGTCTCGCTGGTCGGCGCCATCGTCCTGCTGGGCGTGGTCAACCTGTTCCGGATGGGGCGCGCGCGCTGACCCTGAGCGGATCAGCACCGTGGGCCGGCGGGTGGCGCAGCAGCGTCGCCCGCCGGCCTCTGTGCGTTGATACGGTCCGGTGCAAGCAACAGCCATCGTCATGCGCGCTCGTCGTTTTTCGCGCTGCTGGGGTCTGATCCTCACCCGTGGGCTCGCTGCCCTGGCCTTCGGGCTGACGGCCTGTGTGTGGCCGGCGAGGGTCGAGCCGCTCGTGGCGCCCGGGTTCGGGGCCTATGCCCTGATCGACGGCCTGCTGGGAGCCCTGATCGGCCTGCGGGCGCGGGCCGGTGGGGCTCGCCGCCGTCTGGGCTTTGTGATCGCCGGCGTGTTCAGCATCGTCGCCGGTGTCTGCGCACTGGCCCTGCCGGGATGGACCGATCGCATGGCGGTCGGGCTGATCGCCGGCTGGGCCTTCGCCACCGGGATCGTCGAGATCGCGATGAGCGCTCCGTTGCGGCGCGAGGACTCTGACGCGTGGCTGTCCGTCGTCGGCGGGCTGGCCGCCGTGATCTTCAGCGTGCTTCTGGCCTGGCGACCCATGGTTGGAGGCGCGGATGTCGTTTGGGCCATCGGCTGGTATGTCCTGGCGTTTGGTGGGCTCCTGATCGCCTGGGCGGCGCAGGTGAAGGGCCGCCATGCTCGCCAGGCGAAACCCATGCGCGACGCCTCGTCGACGTGATCCTTGCCGCGCCGTCGCAGCCACACAAACAAAAACGCCGCCGGAGCATTGGCTCCGGCGGCGTTTCGTTTTGTGCGTTCGGCGCCGTTACTTCAGGCGCTTCTCGAGCTCGGCCTTGGCCTTGTCGGTGGCGTCGGCGGCCTGTCGCGCGACGTTCTTGCCGTTGTCGTTCAGCGTCGTCACGAAGTCGGACCAGGCGCGCTGCGCCTGCTCCTTGCTGTAGCCATAGCGTTCTTGCAGCAGCCCGGCCATGATCTCGGCGTTGCCCTGCGCCCGCGCCAGATCGTCATCGGTGAGCTTGCCGAAGGTCTGCTTGATTTGGCCCGTGAACTGCTTCCACTTGCCAGCCAGGATGTCGTTGTTCATGGTCGTGTCTCCTTTGTGTGAACCCATCGCCTTGAATGCGCCACCGCGGTGGCCAGGCGACGGGTTCACAATAGGCCCGGCGGCACGATCTCGGGATCGGCCCAACGCCCGGTTGAGTGTCGGAGACATCCGGTCCGTGTCAGCCACGTCCGACCGGGAAACAAAAAAGCGGCGCACATGCGCCGCTTCTCTTCGACGAAATCGATTTACCAGCGGTGGCCGTTGCGCCGTGGGCAGAAATGACCTTCGCTGTCGATCGGCTGGCCGCATAGCGGACAGATCGAGCGACCCTGACGAACGATCGAATGGCCGTGTTGAGCGACCTCGAGCATCTGGCCGCGGGTGGCGAACACACGCACCACGCTGGCTTCCTCCTGCTCGCGGCCCTCGGCCAGGATTTCGGTCGCGACCAGCACGACCAGGTCGTTCTCCTCGTCGTAACCCAGCCCGATCTGACCGACGCGGAACATCGGGTCCAACGGCACGGTCAGCGCCATTCGCTCGGGGCGGTAATCGACCACGGCGTCGACCAGGTCGGCGTGGCGCTGCTTCAAGTCGGTGACGAATTGCTCGACGCCCTCGGCCAGCGCTTCGACCTGCAGCTTCTCGAGGATGACCGAAACCACCTGTAGGCCCTTGCTGGCCTGCAGGTAAAACACGCGCTTGCCGGGCTGGCCGACAAAGCCGGTGGTGATATGCGAGACGGGGTTGAGTTCGATGACCTGTCCGGGCATACAGATGGATTATGCAACAGTTTCGATTGAGCGGTGCACGCGAGTTGCCACGGTGTGCACGGGCAAGTTATCGGGCGCGGAGTCTGGCCGCAAATCCCGCGACTGGGCTGAGCGATCCAGCGCGCCCGTCGCCTCGCGGCGCAAGATCTCACCGCTTCTTGCCGCCCGCCGCGGTCCGGCGGCGTTTGGGCGGCGTTGGTCGTTCGACACCGGCCGTGTCGTTGAGCCGACGCAGCGCCGGCGCCCCGTGCCCGAGCTGCAGCACGGTGACCGAGGCCGTGTCGACCTGTAGTCGTTGGAACAGATCGAGCGGGACGCCGAGGTAGTGGGCGACGACGAGTTTGATCACGTCGGCGTGCGACACAGCGGCGACCATGTCCTTCGGGTGCGCGCGCGCGATCGCCTCCACCGCGTCGACGGCCCGGGCCTGCACGGCGCGCACCGTCTCGCCTTCGGGGAACTGCATGGCCGACGGCAGCTCCTGGACGACGCGCCACAGCTTTTGCCGACGCAGGGTCTTCAGGCTCTGGCCCTGCCAGCGCCCGTAGCGGACCTCGCCCAGACCCTCCGCCACGATCGGGGTCAGCCCGAGCGTGCGCGCGAGCGGGGCGGCGGTCTCACGGGTGCGTTCGAGCGGGCTGCAATACAACGCCTTGATCGGCGCCGCCTTGAGCTTGACCGCCAGTTGCTCGGCCTGGCGCTGCCCAAGATCGTTCAGCCGGACGCCGGGCGTCCAGCCGGCCAGCTTGCCGGTGCGTGTGTAGTCGTTCTCGCCGTGGCGGATCAGCAGCAGGGTGGTCATGCCGGGATTGTATCTCTCAAAACAAAGGAGCACCCGCGGTCGGGTGCTCCTGGATTGGGTCGGGCGTGAGGGCGTCAGCTTGCGTCGCCGTGATACGGCACTTCCATGATCACGATGTTGCGTAGACCGAGCAGTCCGATCCGCAGGCTGAATACCGTCTGCATATGCAGCAGGTTTTGCCAGGGTTTCTCCGGCATGAACTCGGGCACCACGACCGTCAACATGTCGCCGGGCTGGCGCTGCAACGCCACCTCGCGGATGTACTGGATCATCGGCTCGATCAATGCGCGATACGGCGACGGGATGATGACCAGACGGACGCCGTCGCCCCACGTCTCCCACTTGGATCGCACCTTGGATTCCTCGGACTGGTCCAACGCGACGTGCACGGCCGTGACGTCGTTCGACAACGAACGAGCGTAGTTGAGCGCGTGGAGCGTGCCGCGATGCACGCCGCCGATCGGCAGCAGCACCCGGTTGCGGCGCACCCGCGTCGGCGCGCCGAACGTGTCCAATGACAGCTTCTTCGCGAGCGTGCGATAGTGGTTGTGGATCTGGAAGAAGATGAAGACCAGGGTCGGGATCAGGAGCACGATGATCCACGCCCCGTACTGGAACTTCGTGATCGCGAAAATGATCATGACCAGGAAGGAGATGACGGCGCCGGCGCTGTTGATCGCCATCTTGATCTTCCAGTTGGGCTCGTGGTGCAAGGTCGAGCCGACGCGCGGCAGGGTCTCGCCCGCCTTGAGCTTGCGGGAGCGCCACCAGCGCACGGCCATGCCGGACTGCGATAACGTGAATGACAGGAACACGCCGATCGCGTAGAGCGGGATGAGGGCCGTGGTCGTCGCCTGAAACACGATCACGAGCAGCGAGGCGACGGCGGCCAGTCCGATGATGCCGTACGAGAACACCAGCCGGCTGCCACGATACGTGAGTTGTTTGGGCAGGAAGCCGTCACCGGCGGCCAGCGCCGCCAACCGCGGAAAGTCGGCGTAGGCGGTGTTGGCCGCCATCACCAGGATGAGCGTCGTGCTCCCGAGGAGCGCCAGGTAAGGCAGCGAGCCGGCGCCGTAGATGACCGAGGCGATTTGCGAAAAGACCGTCTGGGTCTCGGAGGCCACGGTCCCCGTTGCGCGCGCCAGGAAGGTCATGCTGAAGAACATGACGGACAGGATGCTGGTCATCCAGATCAGCGTGATGCCGGCGTTGTGCGAACGCGGCTCTTTGAACGCCATGATGCCGTTGCTGATCGCCTCGACGCCGGTCAGCGCCGTACACCCGCTGGAGAATGCCCGGAGGATCAGGAACGCCGTGATGCCCTGCGTGGCTTCGTGCAACGGTTCGACGCCCGAGATCGTCCCGAGCGTGCCGGTGAAGTACTGGAAAAAGCCGACGCCGATCGTGATCAGCGTCAGCGCCAGGAAGATGTACGTCGGCACGGCGAAGGCCAGGCCCGACTCCTTAACGCCGCGCAGGTTGACGACGGTCATCAACGCGATGAAGGCCAGCGCGATTTCGACCTTGTACGGCAAGAGCGTCGGGAACGCCGACGTGATCTGCGCCACACCCGACGAGATCGACACGGCCACGGTGAGGATGTAGTCCGTCAACAGTGCGGCGCCGGCGACCTGGGCCGCGCTTTCGCCGAAATTGTCACGCGCCACGATGTAGGCGCCGCCGCCGCCGGGGTAGGCGTGGATGGTTTGCTCGTACGACACCGTCACGATCACGAGCAGGATGACGATCGCGATCGCGATCGGCAGCGAAAACGCATAGGCCGCAGCGCCGGCCGTGGCCAGCACGAGCAGGATTTCGTCGGTGGCGTAGGCCGTCGAGGACAGCGCATCGGAGGCAAAGACGGCGAGGCCGACTTTCTTGCTGATGGTCTGGTGCGGGGCCTCCGACGAAGCCAACGGCCTACCGGTCAGCCAGTGGCGCCAGCTGCGTTCCGGGCCGGCTTCCGGCCCGCGAATGATCGTAGTGCTCATGTGTCTCTACTCAACCCTTCCGCAAAGGAGGCTGCTCCAAAATGAGCGTAGCCGCGCCGCACACATAAAAGCCCGCACTCGGCTGAAATGCCGTCGGCGGGCTGGCAGCAACGCGTGGTTACGGTACACCTTGAAAGATCGGCACGTCAAGAGACCAAATAGTAGCACCAACGGGGGATTTGGTTGTGCGGTCTGTAGAGCGTCAGCCAGGCGCCTGCGTCCTCGCAAGCCCCACACCTTCCGGACGGTGGCCGTCAGCGGGCTAGCCGCAGATCGTCAGGTCGGACCTGACGCGTCCACCGCTCGGCGCGGCGCTTGAGCCTGACCCACGTTCGCCCGTCAACCATCCGAGATCGCGCCCTATCGTCGGGCCTGGTGCTTGGCGGCCGTGATCTCGGCCTCGCTCATCTCGGGCACCGTGGTGGTCTCGGTCAGACCGAGCGCCTGTTCCTGGGCGCGGCGCCAGCGGTCGAGCCGATCGCGCACCTGGGCTTCGTACCCCTGCTCGGTCGGGGCGTAGAAATACGTGCCGAGCAGGGCCGTGGGCAGGTACTGTTGACCGGCGTGGTGATCGGGGCGCTCATGGGGGTAGACGTAGCCCGCGCCGTGGCCGAGGCCCTTGGCGTCGCGGTTGCCGTCCTGCAGGTGTTTGGGAACCTCGCCCTTGCCCTCGCGCTCCACGGTCTGGAAGGCCTTGAAGTAGGCCGTCGTCGTGTTGCTCTTTGGCGCGGTAGCCAGGAACAACACCGCCTCGACGATCGAGAAGATGCCCTCGGGCATGCCAACGTATTCGAAGGCCTGCGCCGCCGAGTTGGCCACGACCAGGCCCATCGGGTCGGCCAGGCCGATGTCTTCTCCGGCCAGGATCAGCAGGCGCCGGAGGATGAAGCGCGGGCTCTCGCCGGCATACAGCATCTTGGCCAGCCAGTAGAGCGCGGCGTCCGGGTCGGAGCCGCGCACGCTCTTGATGAAGGCCGAGATCGTGTCGTAGTGCGCGTCGCCGTCTTTGTCGTACAGCACGGCCCTGCGCTGGATCGACTCCTGCGCGACCTCGAGCGACACGCGGATCACGCCATCCTCGCCGGGCGGCGTGGTCTCGACGGCGAGCTCGAGCGCGTTGAGCAGGTTGCGCGCATCGCCGCTGGCGACGTCGATCAGATGCGCGACCGCGTCGTCCTCGAGCGCCACCTTGCGCGTGCCGTAGCCGCGGATGGGGTCGGCGACGGCCTGTTCGGCGACCAGGCGGAGTTCCGCCTCGGTCAGCGGCTGGAGTTGGAAGACGCGCGAACGCGAGACCAGCGCGCCGATCACCTCGAAGTACGGGTTCTCGGTGGTCGCGCCGATCAGGGTGATGGCGCCGCTCTCGACATGCGGGAGCAGCGCGTCCTGCTGGGCTTTGTTCCAGCGATGGACCTCGTCGACGAACAGGATGGTCTTCTGCCCATGCAGCTTGCGGCGCTCACCGGCGTCTTTGATGACGGTGCGCAGTTCGGCGACGCCGGCGAGCACGGCGTTGAGCGAGGTGAAGTGGCTCTTGGTGGTGTTGGCGATGATCTGCGCCAACGTGGTCTTGCCGGTGCCGGGCGGCCCAAAGAGCAGGATCGACGAAAACAGCCGGTCGGCCTCGATCGCGCGCCGGAGCAGCCGGCCCTGGCCGACGATGGCATCCTGGCCGATGTATTCGTCCAACGTGCGCGGGCGCATGCGCGCCGCCAACGGGGCCTCGTCCTTGATCCGCTGCTGCGCGGCATGCTCGAAGAGATCCATGCGGCGATTGTAGCAGTCTCACGCCAACGGCAACATCAACGTCACGGTCGTGCCGCGGCCGAGGCCGGCCGAATGCAGGTCAAGCGTGCCGCCCATCATCTCCGCCAGTCGACGCGAAATCGAGAGGCCCAGCCCCGTGCCGCCGTGACGGCGCTGGCTCGTGCCGTCGGCCTGCACGAAGGGCTCGAAGAGCCTGGCCTGTTTGTCGGGCGCGACGCCGATGCCCGTGTCGTGCACGATGAGCCGGGCGACGCCGGCCGCGGTATCCGGCTCGACCCGCACGGAGACCGAGCCTTCGTGCGTGAACTTGACCGCGTTGCCGACCAGGTTGATGAGGATCTGACCGAGACGGGTGGCGTCGGCGAGCACGGCGAGCGGCGTGGACGGGATCTGCATGTCGAGCGTCAGGCGCTTGGCGTCGGCCTGGACCCACATCAACATGTACGTCTCGGCCAGCACCCCGGCGACGTCGACGGGTTGCAGCGCCAGATCGATCCGGCCGGCCTCGATCCGGGCGATGTCGAGCAGGTCGTTGACGATGTGCAACAGGTTGGTGGCGGCGTCGTGCGCGATCTGTGCGAAGTGCTTGCCCTGATCGGCCGTGTCGACTTCGTCGTTGAGCAGGAGATTGAGCGACCCCAGGATCGCGGTCAACGGCGTGCGCAGCTCATGCGAAGTATTGGCCAGGAACTCGCTCTTGATCTGATTGGCTTCCTCGGCGGCCTGGCGCGCCTCGTCGAGCCGTTCGAGCAACAAGGCGTTGGCGACCGCCAGCGCGGCCTGGTCGGCGAAGGCCGCGATCAGCCGCTGCGCCCGCGCATCGAAGCCGTCGACGATGTCGCTCTGCAGGTCGAGCACCCCGATGACGGTCTCGCCCGAGAGCAGCGGCACCGCCAACTCGGCGCGCGTGCGCGGCTCGTTGGCCACGTAGCGCGGGTCGGCCGCCACGTTGGGCGCGTAAACCGGCGCGCCGGTGCGCACGGCCTCGATCGTCAGACCCGGGCCGTCGAGCCGCAGCGGCGCCGTCGCGCGGACCGTGAACGGGCCGCGGCGCGCGAGACGGCGCAACTCGCCCGACCTGGAATCGACGATCAACACGCCGCAGTCGGCGAGCTTGAACTCGTCGGTCAGCACGTCGGCGATGATCTCGCCCGCCTCGGCCAGGCTCTCGCCAGGGCGCATCAGTCGGGTGGAGGCGCGATAGAGCGCGCTCAACTCCTGGGTCTGCTGCTCCAATCGGGCTTCGGCGCGGGCGCGCTCGGCGAGCTGCGTGCGCAGCGAACCGACGAGCCTGGCGTTGTCGAACGCCGCCGCGGCCTGGGCCGCCACCGACGTGAGCAGCTCGAGATGTTCAGCCGTGAAGGCGCCGCGCCGGGTGCCGTCCTGCACGCCGATCATGCCGATGACGCGGTCGCCCGAGAGCATCGGCACGCCCAGGAAGCTGCGCGCCATCGGGCCGTTGGGCGGCGTCAGCCCGTTCGCGCGAACAAAGGGCTCGACGCCGTCGTTGAGCAACAACGCCTCGCGCGTCCGAATGACGTATTCGGTGACGCCGTTGCCGAATGGGCGCGTGTGCATGGGCTGCCGTTCGCCCTGGAGAAACTGCAACGGGAACGAAACCTCAACGCGCGTCTCGTCCACGAGACCGACGTAGATGCTTCCGGCTTCGAGCACGCGCGGCAGGTTGACGGCGAGCGCTTCGAGGATCTCGGCCGGCGGCGCCAACCGCGATAGCGCCTGACCGACCTCGTTCAGCAACGCGGCTTCGTCGTGGCGGCGCCGCAGGTTGAGTTCGGCTTCCTTGCGGTGCGCGATGTCGTGACCGCTGAGCAGAAAACCGCCGACCTCGGGCATCCCGCGTAGATCGCTCAACACACACTCGTACACGCGCGCGGGCCTGTACCGTGGATGGCCCCGCAGCTCGAAGGGCGCTGTCGGCTCGCCGGGATGGCTTTGCGCCTCCTCGATCTGGCGCCGAAGGATGTCCCGATCGTCGGGGTGAATGAAGATCGTGAGCGATCGACCCGCGAGTTGGGCTGCCGAAAACCCGGTCTCGCGTTGCGTCGTCCCGGCGGCGCTCAAGATGCGGGCTTCGGCATCGATCACGCCGACGATGCCGTGCGAGTGTTGCATCAAGGCCTGAACGCGCTCCTGGCTGGCGCGCAGCTGGCCCTCGGCGTGTCGACGTCCGGTGATGTCCGCCGCGATCACCTGAAACGCCCGCCGCGGTCCGGGGATGGGCAGCACCTGGAGGTCATACCAATGCTCGGTCCCGTCCAAGATCGAGTGGTAACTCATCTCCATGCGGCTGATCCGGCCGTCGGCGGCCTGCGCCAGCACGGCGGCGCCCTGGGCTCTCAAGTCGGGGGGGATGCAGTCGAGCACGAACTGGCCGATCGGAGACCCGCCTGTCGCCAGAGGCAATGGGTGGTTTAGATACCGGATGACGTAGTTCTCGTCCAGCAAGACGACATGATCGGTCAGATTGCGCAGCAGGTCGGCCGGGTCGAGGGCCAGGCTACGGATCGCATCCCGGGCGTCGTCTGCGGGAAGAGAGGGTTCGCTCACTGCTGGTTTCGAGTAACCTGAACAATATCAGGCAAAAAACGATTGCGCGCACAGGTTAACGCGGATCGAGGCCCCGGGTCTGTAAACTTTCCATGAATCCCCGACAGGCCGGGGCAGCGCACCCGATGCTGATCGACGCGCGTTTCTCCGCGAGTTCTGCAAATCGGCTCTGCCAGGCGCAATTCGCGGCAGGCCCCCAGGCCGTTCGCCGAGCCGCCGGCGCCCTGCCGGTGGGCCCGGGCCATTGAGTGAACGGCCCCGGGACGGTATAATGACACCTTGTCCGCCGCTCTAGTTCATTTGTTCGGTGCAGCATGGCCCAAGATAAGATCATCGTCGTCGGCGCGCGCGAGCACAACCTCAAGAACATCACGGTCGAGATCCCGCGCGATCAACTGGTCGTCATCACCGGCCTATCCGGCTCGGGCAAGTCGTCGCTGGCGTTCGACACCATCTTTGCCGAAGGTCAGCGGCGCTACGTCGAGAGCCTCTCGGCCTATGCCCGGCAGTTCCTGGGTCAGCTCGAGAAGCCCGATGTCGATCGGATCGACGGGCTGAGCCCGGCGGTCAGCATCGATCAAAAGGGCGTCAGCCGCAACCCGCGCTCGACGGTCGGCACGGTCACCGAGATCTACGACTACCTGCGTCTGCTCTTCGCGCGGATTGGCGTGCCGCACTGCCCGTTGTGCGGGCGCGAGGTCCGGCCGCAGAGCGCCGAGGAGATCGTCGACGCCGTGTTATCGATGCCCGACGGCGCGCGCATCCAGGTGCTCGGGCCGGTCATCCGTGAACGCAAGGGCCATCATCAACCGGTCTTCGAGGACCTGCGCAAATCGGGCTTCACCCGGGCGCGCGTCAACGGCAAGGTGCTCGACCTGAGCGGCGAGATCGAGCTCGAGCGCTACAAGCAGCACACGATCGAGGCCGTGGTCGATCGTCTGGTCGTGCGCAACAATGGCAACAAGGACGAGAAGGCCGAGTTCCGCACCCGGCTGACCGACAGCATCGAGACCGCGCTACGGCTGGGCACCGGCAACCTGCTGATCAACAACGTCGACAGCGGCGAAGACACGCCGTACTCCGAGAACTTCGCCTGCCCGGTGCATGGCAGCATCGGCATCACCGAGATCGAGCCGCGCACCTTCTCCTTTAACACGCCGCACGGCGCCTGCACGGGCTGCCAGGGCCTGGGCGTCAAGCTCGAGATCGATCCGCAATTGGTCGTGCCGAACCCGGATCTCTCGGTCAACGACGGCGCCATCGCCGTGCTCGAGTGGCGCGCGCAGGAGGAAGGCCGCAGCGGCTACTACTGGCAGACGCTCGAAGCCACGGCCCAGCACTTCGGCATCGCGCTCGACAAACCGTTTGGCAAGCTGAGCGAGAAGCACCAGCGCATCCTGCTCTACGGCTCGAGCGGCGAGCGCATCCCCGTCCGATACGTCAACAAGGACGGACGCCAGTCGCAGTGGGAGACGGCCTACGAGGGCATCATCCCCAACCTGCGCCGGCGTTTCGACGACACGACGTCGGATTACATTCGCGAGAAGATCCAGACGTACATGTCGGATCGACCGTGCGAGGAGTGCTCCGGGAAGCGTCTGCGCAAAGAAGCGTTGGGCGTCACGCTGAAGACCGGCGGCGGCGAACACCACATCGTCGAGGTCACCGACTGGCCCGTGCTCCGCACGCTCGAGTGGGCCCGCGACCTCAAGGGCCGGCTCAGCCCGCGCGACCTCAAGATCGCGGCCGTGATCCTCAAGGAGATCCAGGCCCGCTTGCAGTTCCTGGTCGACGTCGGCCTCGACTACCTGACGCTCTCGCGCACCGCGGCGACGCTCTCGGGCGGCGAGGCGCAGCGCATCCGGCTGGCAACCCAGATCGGCTCGCAGCTGATGGGCGTGCTCTACGTGCTCGACGAGCCGTCGATCGGCCTGCATCAGCGCGACAACGCCCGGCTGATCAGGACCCTGCAGAACATGCGCGACCTGGGCAACACCCTGCTCGTGGTCGAGCACGACGACGACACCATCCTCTCGGCCGACTGGGTGGTGGACCTCGGCCCCGGCGCGGGCGAGCACGGCGGCGAGCTGATCTTCGAGGGCACGGTGCCGCAGCTGCTCAAGGACAAGAAGTCGATCACGGGCGCCTATCTCTCGGGCAAACAGAAGATCGAGCTGCCCGAAGTGCGCCGGCCCGGCAACGGCAAGGCCCTGGTCATCAAGGGCGCGCGCGAGAACAACCTCAAGGGCATCGATGTCAGCATCCCGCTCGGCAAGTTCGTGTGCCTGACGGGCGTGTCGGGCTCGGGCAAGTCGTCGCTGCTGGTCGAGGTGCTGTACAAGAAGCTGGCGCAGCTGCTGCACGGCGCGCACGAGCACGCCGGCAACCACGCGCACATCGACGGCGTCGAGCACATCGACAAGATCATCAACATCGACCAGGGGCCGATCGGGCGGACGCCGCGCAGCAACCCGGCCAGTTACGTCGGCTTCCTGGACGACATCCGCAACCTGTTCGCCGAGCTGCCCGACGCCAAGATCCGCGGGTACAAGTCGGGGCGGTTCTCGTTCAACGTCAAGGGCGGGCGCTGCGAGGCCTGTCAGGGCCAGGGCCAGGTGCAGATCGAGATGCAGTTCCTGCCCGACATCTTCGTGCCGTGCGAGGTCTGTCACGGCTCGCGCTACAACCGCGAGACGCTGCAGGTGCGCTTCAAAGACAAGAACATCGCCGACATCCTCAACCTCACGGTCAGCGAGGCGGTCGGGTTCTTCGCCGCGCATCCGTCGATCGCACGCCGGCTCAAGACGCTCGACGAGGTCGGTCTGGGGTACGTGCGGCTGGGGCAGCCGGCCACGACGCTCTCGGGCGGTGAGGCGCAGCGCATCAAGCTGGCCAAGGAACTCAGCAAACGCAGCACGGGGCGCACGCTGTACGTGCTCGACGAGCCGTCGGTGGGCCTGCATGCCGCCGACGTCCATCGCCTGGTCGACGTGTTGCAACACTTCGTCGACGACGGCAACACGGTGCTGATCATCGAGCACAACATGGACATCATCAAGGTGGCCGACTGGATCGTCGACCTCGGCCCCGAGGGCGGCGACCGCGGCGGCGAGATCGTGGCCGTCGGCACGCCCGAGGAGATCGTCAAGGTCAAGGCGAGCTACACCGGTCAGTGGTTAAAGAAGTACCTGACCAACGGAAACGGCGCCGCCAAGAAGAAATAACCGCGCGGCGAGTGAAGCAAAACGCGAAGACGCAAAGACGCAAAGACGCAAAGACGCAAAGTGTAAGCTTTGCGGTCTTTGCGTCTTCGCGGTTAAGTGGGCTGACCGGTCACGTCGGGCGGGCGGGCTCGCGGCGGGTCAGTACCCAAACCCCAAGGCCCGCGGCCCCGGCCGCCAACGCGGTATAGAGCCAGGCGCCCCAGGCTTCCCACGGCGGTAACTCGTAGGTGCGGATGCCCGTGGCGACGACGACCGCAAGGGCAAGGCCCCAGGCGATCGTCTGGGCCAACTGCCAGCGTCGTCGATCCCGAACCGGCCGCGCCAGGCCGAACAACGGCGCGCCGAACACGAGCACGGCCAGGCCGAGAAATAGCAAGGCGGTCGACACGTCGGGGCGGCTCGTCGCTTCCGTGGCGGCGCCCTGCGCCAGGCCGTTCAGCACGCCGAAGGCCATCGCGGCGATCGCCAGACCCGAAAGCGGAACCCCACAAAAATCGCCTTCCAGGCGGATGTTGGGTGAACCACAAGGATACGCCGCGGGCACGTTGATCTTGTCGAAGACCCATGGGCCGAGCAGCGCCGCGCCGAAGACCAGCACCGCGCCGATGCGCCAGACGCGTTGTCGTTCGTGGAACCGGGCCATGGGCCTCTCGTGGGCACGCCGTGCCGCCGAGGATCGGGATTGGGTGAAGGCATCGTAGCATCGCCCGCGCCGATCGGTCAGTAGGACGATCGCCCTGGAAGCCCGGGCGCGAAGGCGGCCGCGGGTGCTGCGCGATACGACCCGCGCGCCCAGTATCGCGATCCGGCCTACAATCGCGGCATGAGCCGACACGCCGTCTCGCTGCGCCCGCTCCGACGGATCGACGTCCCGCTGATCTGGACCATCGACCGGGCGGAGGTGGTCGACGGCCTGTACTCGCTGGTGGACGGGGCTTTGGCTCTGAATCCGGAACACTTCGAGGCGCACGGCTGGCCGCCCGGCGAGGCGGAGGTGTACACGCCGATCCTGCTCGACTGTTTCGATCACGGCGGCTGGTTTTGCGGCGCCTTCGATGGGGAGAGCCTGGTGGGCGTCGCCGTGCTCGAGGGCCGCTTCATCGGCCCGGAGCGCGACATGCTCCAGCTCAAGTTCCTGCACGTCAGCCGATCCGCGCGCGGGAAAGGACTGGGTGTCAGACTGTTCGAGGCGGCGCGGGCCGCGGCGTTGGAGCGCGGCGCGTTGCGGTTGTACGTCTCGGCGACGCCGTCGCGCCACACAATCGACTTCTATCTCAACCGCGGCTGCCGCGTGACGGCCAAGCCGGATCCCGATCTGTTCGCGTTGGAGCCGGAGGACATTCACCTGGAGTGCCCGACGGAGACGCGTGGTTGATGTGGCAAGATCGCTCCGGTCGTGCGTGACGTCGGCGCGATCACACCGATCAATCGGGGGCGAGTGCGTTGTTGCTGCACACGTTGCGCACAATGGCGCTACGATCTAGTGAACAGGTAAGGCCAATCGCCCGGAGGATCAGCATGGAGAACGCTGCCCGCCACACCATGATCCTGGAACGCACGCACGACACGGGCGCCGAGGAATGGGTCTGCCCAACCTGCGGCCGGCGCTTCGTCGCGCAGTGGACGCCGACGATCAGACGCCTGATCTTGAATGCCGGCGACGAGACGGTGAGTCACAGCGGCGGCGGGCTCGACCTCACCACCGCTGTCGACCGATCGCCACGCCCGGCCGAACGCGCCGAAGAAGAGCCCCACGATGGAGTCGAACTCGACAGCCTGTGGGGGGATTGGCTGCAATCGCTGGATTTCGGCGAGGACGATCCCGACACACGTGAAGACTGATCGCGCGTCGGCCACTTCGACGCGCGTCGATCCGGTCGACACAGTCGGCCGGATCGACGTTGTTGGGTTGTGCGCGAGGGCGGGCGTCGTGCGGCTGTGCGACGCTCGTCGACGTTCCTGCGATCAAGCGCTCAGGGCGCGGTGTAGAACTCGACGAACGGGCCTTCCTCGAAGCCGGCCATGCGCGTCGGGATGCCGAGGTTGCGGTGCAGGATCGCGACCACGAGCTTGTACACGCCGTCGGTCGGGACGACACCGCCCAGGATGTTCAACGTGGCCGTGTAGTTCCGGTTGAAAGCCGGCGGCGTCGATGCGACCGGGATGGTCGTCGTCGCGATCTGGCCCTCGAAGCCGCCGCCCATCGACTCGAGCAGTACCTTCACCTCCCAATCGCCGCCGAGCGCCGGGGCGATGCCGCCCGTGATCGACCAATCGAGTTTGACGCTCCAGGCCTCGCTGCGCCGGATGACGGTGTTGGGGTTGGGGCCGCTGTCGAAGACCTGCAGCGCGTTCAGCGAGCCGGTGAGCGACAGAGGGTTGAGAGACTGAAAAGCAGACATGGTCGGATAGCCTTTCTGAACGAAGGATGGTGGGTGGATCGCCGTCGTTCCCGGGGCACGATCGGCACGGGGGTGCGTTGGGCCACTTCACCTCCCGCTGACCTGTCAGGTGGTCTCGGTTGGATTAACGTAAGGACGTCGGTCGATTCGGATATAGTGAGTCCGATTTGTGGCGAACGCGAGGTGCGACTCAATCGCCGGGTGGCAGACCGATCTGGCGGGCGAGGTGCGCGACCCCTTTGACGATGAGCGCCTCTGGCAGATGCCCAAAGCCAAGCAGAATCCCGGCGCGAGGTCGTTTGCGATCGATGAAGCACTGGCTGGCCGGGTAGAGCCCGACGCCGACCGCCGACGCTTGAGCCAGCAACTCGGCCTCGGACAGGCCAAGATCGAACTCGGCGAGCACGTGCATGCCGGCCGCGACGCCGGCGATCCGCACGCGATCGCCGAAGTGATGCACCAGCGCGGCGAGCAGGGCTTCCCGCCGGCGCTTGTACGTTGCGCGCATCTTGCGGATGTGGCGCTCGAAGACGCCGGTCTCGAGCCAGTCGGCCAGCGCCAGTTGCTCTAGCACCGGCGTGCAGCGATCCGAGAACCACTTGAGTTCGAGCACGCGCTCCACCAGACGTTCCGGCACGATGCCGTATCCGAGCCGCAGCCCGGGGAACAGCGTTTTGGAGAACGAGCCCAGATACGCGACGTGCTCGGAGTTGTCGAGCGCCGCCAGGGCCACGGGCGGCGCCTGATCGAAGCGGAACTCGCTGTCGTAGTCGTCCTCGAGGATCATGGCGTCGTGGCGCTCGGCCCAACGCAACAGCTCCAACCGGCGCTCGAGCCGCAACGCTGCGCCGGTCGGGTACTGGTGCGACGGGATGACGTGCACGATCTGCGGCGCGGCGCGACCTGATGGGAGCCTGTCGACACGCATCCCGTGTGCGTCGACGGGGATCGGATGGAGCCGCAGGCCGTGAAGCCGCGCCAGTCTGCGCACCGGCTCTGGGCCCGGGTCCTCGAGCGCCATCCCGCGCACCGGCGCGAGCGCCCGCAGCATCAGGTCCATCGCCTGGGCCGTGCCGAGCGTCACCACGACGCGCGCCGGCTCGACGCGCAGGCCGCGGGTGCGGGCGACGTACTCGGCGATCAGGCGGCGCAACTGGGGCAGGCCTTCCACCGGGCCATAGCCGAGTTGGTCGGGTCGGGCGGTCAACGCGGCGCGCGACAACGCGGCGCGCCACAACCGGCGCGGGAAGAGGTCGAGCGCGGGCAACCCGGGGCGAAAGTCGAACCGCGGCGGGCGGGCGGGCAGCACGTCGGTGCGCCGCGGCGGATCGTCGATCCGCACGGTGGTCTGCCCCGCGACGCTCAGCCCGGCGAGCACGTATGTGCCGCTGCCGGGCCGTCCCTCGGCATACCCCTCGGCGATCAACCAGTCATAGGCTTCGACAACCACAAGGCGAGAGACGCCCAACCGGGTCGCGAGGTCGCGCGTGGCAGGCAGACGCGTGCCGGGCTGCAGGCGCTGGGCCATGATCGCGTCACGGACCGCGTGGGCGATCTGACTGGCCAGTGGAACCCGGCGGCTCCGGTCGAGCGTGACGTGGATCTCCATAAGTGGTCTATTTTAGCGAAACGATTGTGGAGCTTGAGTGTACCACTTGGATCGCGTAGGCTGAGTGTGAACGACTGGGTCGGTTAGAAAAAACGGTCCCAATCCGTTCCGCCGGATTCTGGAAGGCCTTTGTTTTCCGAGAATCACGGGTGGACCTGTCAGGTCGAAGGTTAGACACGCGGAGGCGCCAGATGACATTTCAACCCGTCACGCAGTTCGAGCCGTTTCGGATCAAGAGCATCGAGCCGCTCGGACAGACGACGCCGGCCGAACGCCGGGCCGCGCTTGCCCGTTCCGGACTCAACGTCTTTCAACTGCGCGCCGACGAGGTGCTGATCGACCTGTTGACCGACTCGGGCACGGGCGCCATGAGCGCCGCGCAATGGGGCGCGATGATGGTGGGCGACGAGTCGTACGCCGGCAGCCGCTCATTCTTCAAGCTCGAGGCCCAGGTCCGCAAGATCACGGGCTATCGTCACGTCCTGCCCACGCATCAGGGGCGGGCGGCCGAACACATCCTCTTCAGTGCCGTGCTGGCGCCGGGCGCGATCGTGCCGAGCAACACGCACTTCGACACCACCCGCGCCAACCTGCAACTCACCGGCGTCGAGGCCCGCGATCTGTTGATCGCCCAGGGCCGACAGCCGATGTGCGAGCATCCGTTCAAGGGCAACCTCGACGTCGATCGTCTCGAGGCCCTGATCGCCGAGGTCGGCCGCGAGCGGATCCCGCTGGTGATGCTGACGGTCACCAACAACGGCGGCGGCGGTCAGCCCGTGTCGATGGGCAACCTGCGCGCCGTGAGCGCGGTATGCCGCCGGCACGACATCCCGTTCTTCCTCGACGCCTGTCGGTTCGCGGAGAACGCGATGTTCATCAAGCTGCGCGAGCCCGGCTACGCGGATAAGACCCCGCTCGAGATCGCCCAGGAGATGTTCGCATTGGCCGACGGCTGTACGATGAGCGCCAAGAAGGACGGCATGGTCAACATCGGCGGCTTTCTGGCGCTCAACGACGGCGGCTGGGCCGAGCGCTGCCGCAACCGCATGATCCCGATCGAAGGCTTCCCGACCTATGGTGGTCTGGCCGGCTACGACATGGAGGCGTTGGCCGTCGGGCTCGAGGAAGTGCTCGATCCACGGTATCTGCTGTACCGGTTGGATCAGGCCGCTTACCTTGGCGAGCGCCTCCTGGCGGCGGGTGTGCCGATCGTGCGCCCGACCGGCGGTCATGCGGTCTTCGTCGATGCCGGCGCGCTGCTCGACCATCTCCCCTGGCATGTCTTTCCGGGCGCGGCGCTGAGCGCGCATCTGTACGAGGTCTCGGGCGTACGCAGTTGCGAAATCGGCAGCCTGCTCTTCGGGCTCAAGGACGCCGACGGTCACGACGCGCCGGCGCCCAACGAGCTGCTGCGTCTCGCCATCCCGCGGCGTATGTACACGCGCGCCCATCTCGATTATGTGGCCGAGGCCGTGGTTTACTGCGCCGAGCACAGACACGAGATCCGTGGTCTGCGCTTCACGTACGAGGCGCCGGTGCTGCGTCACTTCACGGCGCGATTTGCGTGGGCGTGAGCCGAGGAGCGGGCGGCGTTGAACGTGGAGCGCGCAGCGTTCGCGGCACGCTCTACACCCCACGAACCAGGGCCAGCACGCCAAAGCCGATGATGATAAGGCCGGAGAGGCGGTTGACCCACACGAGCGCCGCGACGTTCAGACGCCCCCGCAGCCAGTTGGTGACGGTGCTGAGCACGAGCCACCAGGCCGCGGATCCGATGAACACGCCGGCCACGACCACGACGGCGGCCACGGCGCTTCCGGCGGTCATGTCCGCGTTGAGGCCGGCGAAGATCACGGCGAAGGCCAGGATGGTGGCCGGGTTGGTCAGCGTAAGCCCCAGCGCCGAAACGTAGGCCCCCGCCAGGCCCAGCGCTGTCTGCTCAGGCGCGTCCTCGAGCGCTGCGGGCCGCGCCATGAACGTTCGCACCCCCAGATAGCAGAGAAACCCGCCGCCGATCAGGCCCAGCCACCCGGATTGGGCCGTGAGCAACGTCGTCAGCGAGGTCAGCCCCAGGGCGCCGATCAGGCCGTAGAACGCATCGGCCGTGGCCGTGCCCAGGCCCGAGACGAAGCCGGTCAGCCGCCCATGCGCCAGCGTGCGTCGGATCGTCAACACCCCGATCGGCCCGACCGGGGCCGCCAGCGAGAATCCGATCACGACACCGCGCGCGAAGAGCCAGAAATCCATGCCGTCATGGTATGCGATCCGGGCGACCGGCCCAATAGTCGATGGCAACCTTTTTCAACGCGACACTTTACAATTGTAAACATCCGGAGGCACTCGATGGACCCGCTCAATTGGAAGATCCTGCAACTCTTGCAAGACGATGGTCGTATGTCGATGCGCGAATTGGGCCGGCGCGTCCATCTGTCGACGCCGGCGGTGAGCGAACGTGTTCGCCGGATGGAAGCCGCCGGGATCATCACCGGCTACCGGGCCGAGGTCGACATGACCCGGCTGGGCAGGCCGGTGCAGGCGTTCATCGATTTTCGAGTGTCCAATCGCGAGAAACCGGCGGCGCTCAAGGCGATCCGGGCCATGCCCGACATCGTGGCCTGCTACCATGTGGCCGGCGAGGTCGCCTTGATCCTGGTCGTGCAGGCCGCGACGGTTGCCCGCCTCGAGGACATTGCCACGACCCTCGGCCGGCACGGCGACACCGTCACGCACATCGTGCTGTCGACCACGTTCGCGGATGGGGCGCGATCGGGCCCTGACCCCCGCCGCGTGACGAACGACGGCTGACGGCGTCACAAGTCACGCGCACTGGCATGCACGACGTGATCGGGTCGGCGAACCCGGGTCGTCGGGAAGCGCCAACGCCGGATGAAGCGGATCAGCGTCCGAGCGCCGCAGCGCACATCCGATGGCCGATTGCGGCGCGGCCGAGGTAGCGCGTGGCGGTCGCGTCCATCGTCGGCTGTGTCTGGCATCCATCCGTATCGTCCGCCAAAACGTTGCCGCATCCGTCGTCTGTACCGTCGCGCTTTCGACGGCCCGCGTGATCGGCGCGCCCGATCGGGCCGTGATCCAGAAGCGCCTGACAACGCGTGCGTGAGCCCATGCACGCGGCGGCGTCTGTCGGTGGCGGTCGATGCTATGATC
The DNA here is from genome assembly GCA_044224715.1 of Anaerolineales bacterium. GTDB lineage: Bacteria > Chloroflexota > Anaerolineae > Anaerolineales > UBA6663 > UBA6663. Next base: position 39,032 of record JBGAJV010000017.1, read on the forward strand.
TTTCGAAACCGCAGGAGGCCACACATGAAAGCCCTTTTCATCGGCGGCACGGGCGCCATCAGCACCGCGGTCAGCCGGCTCGCGCTTGCCCGCGGCATCGAGCTGGCGCATCTCAATCGCGGGCAGCGCGGCGCCGACCTGCCCGGCGTGCGGCAGATTACGGCCGACGTGCATGATCGCGCCGCCGTCGAGTCGGCGCTGGCCGGCGAGCGCTTCGACGTCGTCGTCGACTGGATCGCCTACACGCCCGAGGACATCGAGCGCGATCTGGCGCTGTTCAGCGGCAAGGCCGGCCAGTTCGTGTTCATCAGTTCGGCGTCGGCCTATCAGAAGCCGCCGGCGCACTACCTGATCACCGAGTCGACGCCGCTCTACAATCCGTTCTGGACGTACTCACAGAACAAGATCGCGTGCGAACTGCGCCTCGAACAGGCCTATCGTGAGACGGGCTTCCCGATCACGATCGTGCGTCCGTCGTTGACGTACGAGAACGCCTTCCCGGTCGCGTTGGGCGGCCGCGGATGCTTCACGCTGGCCGATCGCATCCGCCGCGGCGCGCCCGTGATCGTGCACGGCGACGGCGCCTCGCTTTGGGTCGTCACCCACTCCGACGACTTCGCCAGGGGTTTTGTCGGGCTACTCGGCCATTCGCAGGCGATCGGCCACGCTTTCCACATCACCACCGACGAAGTGCTGACCTGGGACCAGATCTACCGCACCATCGGCGCCGCGCTTGGGGCCGAGCCCCGGATCGTGCACATCGCCTCGGAGTTCATCGCCCAGGTCGCGCCTGAACGCGCGGGCGGGCTTCTTGGCGACAAAGCGTGGAGCGTGGTGTTCGACAACACCAAGATCAAGACCTTCGTGCCTGGGTATCAAGCCGTCGTCCCGCTGCGCGAGGGTGTCCGGCGCACGTTGGCCTGGTTCGAGGCCGACCCGGCCCGGATGCGCATCGATCCGGCCGTCAACGTCGAGCTGGATCGGATCCTGGCCGCTTACGGCGCGTTGGGCGCCTGAGCGGGCGCGGCGATGAACACCGAAGCGCAGCCGTCTGATGTGCGCACCTCCTATGACCGCGTGGCCGACGAATACGCGCGTCGAATCTATGCCGAGCTGAGCGACAAACCGTTTGATCGCGAGGTCCTCGATCGGTTCGCCGAGGCCCTGCGCGGTCGCGGTCTGGTGTGCGATCTGGGCTGCGGCCCTGGGCAGATCGCGCGGTACCTGGCCGATCGCGGGTTGCCGGTCGTCGGCGTCGATCTCTCGGCGGGCATGGTGGCGCAGGCCCGTCGCCTCAATCCGGACCTGACGTTCGAGCAGGGCGATATGCGCCACCTGAGCGCGGTGCACGACGGGGCCTGGGCCGGCATCGCCGCGTTCTATTCGATCATCCATGTGCCGCGCGCTGGAGTGACCGAGGCCCTGATCGAGTTGCGCCGCGTCCTGCGGCCCGGCGGGTTGCTGCTCCTGGCCTTTCACCTCGGAGATGAGGTGGTGCACCTCGATACGTGGTGGGAGCGCCCGGTCTCGGCGGATTTCGTGTTCTTTCAGTCAGCCGAGATGACGCGCTATCTGACCGATGCCGGCTTCGAGATCGAGGCCGTACGCGAGCGTGACCCGTATCCGGAGGTCGAGCACCAAAGTCGACGCGCGTATCTTTTGGCGCACAAACCAGGCTGAGCCATCAGCTGACGCCAACTGAGCAGCCGATCGAGGGGATTGGGGGATCTATGCCGCAAACACCGCATATCGAAAAACACTTCACCGCGTCGGAGTCGGTGCGCGACGTCGTGATCGGCATGTCCGACGGCCTGACCGTGCCGTTCGCGCTGGCCGCCGGGCTTTCGGGCGCGGTGGGCGTCAGCAGCGTCATCGTCACGGCGGGCCTGGCCGAGATCGCGGCCGGCTCGATCGCGATGGGCCTGGGCGGTTACATGGCCGCGCGCAGCGACGCCGAGCACTACGCCAGCGAGAGGCGCCGCGAAGAAGACGAGATCGTCACCAAGCCCGATGCCGAGAAGAAAGAAGTGGCCGACATCCTGCAAGGCTATGGGCTTACGGAAGCCGAGGCGAAGCCGATCGTGGCGGCGCTCAGCCAGCGGCCGCAAGCCTACGTCGACTTCATGATGCGGTTCGAGCTCGGTCTCGAAGCGCCCGAACCCAAACGGGCGCTGCGCAGCGCGCTGACCATCGCGGGCGCCTACATCCTCGGCGGCCTGATCCCGTTGATCCCGTACATGGTGATCGCCTCGCCGCAGACCGGGCTGGTGGTCTCGGCCGTGGTCACGTTGATCGCCCTGGCCGTGTTCGGCTACATCAAGGGGCGCTTCACGGGCACGCCGCCTCTCCGCAGCGGTCTGCAGACGGCGCTGATCGGCGGCATCGCGGCAGCGGTTGCCTTCGTGATCGCGCGCCTGATCGCTTGACGATCAGGCGTGATCGCTTGACGATCAGGCATGATCGCTTGACGATCACGCCGGGCCGGTGAGGCGGTCGCGGGTTTCCGTCAGCAGTTCGTCCACGGTCAGCGCGCCCGGGTGCACGCCCAGGTCCTGCACCCGTTGCGCCAGCTGTGTGATCTGCGGCGGTTCGAGATGGGTGCGGGCGAGCACGTCGGCCTGCTGGAAGATCTCGCGCGTCGGTCCGTCGGCCAGCACCTGACCCAGGCCCATCGCGACGACCCGCTTGGCGTATTCGGCCACGATCGGCATGTCGTGGGTGATGATCACGATCGTGTGGCCGAGCCGGGTATTGAGATCGCGTAGAAAGCTCATGATCTCGGCCGATTGGCGGGCGTCCTGACCGGTGGTGGGCTCGTCGACGATGATCACCCGCGGCCGCAACGCCAGGATCGACGCGATGGCGACGCGCTGGCGCAGGCCCTTTGACAGGAAGAACGGGTGCTCGCCGAACAGGGCGTCGTTCAGGCCAACGACTCGGGCTGCTTCGGCGACGCGCTCCTTCACTTCCGGCTCCGGCAGCTGGATGTTGCGCGGGCCGTAGGCGATCTCGTCCCAACAGGTGTTGTTGAACAACTGATGATCCGGGTTCTGGAAGACGTAGCCGACGCGCTTGACCATTTGGACGATCGGCGTGGTCTTCGAGTTCAACCCATCCACCAGGATCTCGCCCGAGGTCGGTTTGAACAGGCCGTTCAGACACTTCGAGAGCGTGGTCTTGCCCGACCCGTTCTGACCGATCAGCGCCAGCAGCTCGCCTTCGCCAATGTCGAGCGTCACATGGCTGAGGGCCTCGGTGCCATCGGGGTAGCGAAAACCCAGGTCACGGACGGCGATGTAAGGGTTGGTCATGGGCGCCGCTCCGTCGAACCGCCGAGCAGGGCACGCAGCCGGGCGGCGGCTGCGTCGAGCGTCAGGGGTAGCGCGCCGCCGTCGACGCCGGACTGCTGCAGCGCGTGGAAGTAGCGCAGCGCGCCCGGCGGCGTGATGCCGTGAGCGAGCAGCGTGTCCATCTGCTGGAAGAACGCCGGGGTCTCGTCCTCGAGCACCAGCTGCCCGCCGGAGAGCAGCGCCATCCGGTCCGCCAGGGGGACGAGGTTCTCGAGGCTGTGCTCGATGACGATGACGGTGTTGCTGCGCGCCTGCTTCAGGTCTTTGAGGACGTCGAAGACGCGTCGGCGGCTGATCGGGTCGAGCATCGAGGTCGGTTCGTCGAGCACGAGGATGCGCGGCTTCATCGCCAGCACGGCCGCGAGCGCCACGCGCTGTTTCTGGCCGCCCGAGATCTCGTAGGGCGGTTTGTTGAGCAGCGGCCCGAGGTTGACCAGGTCGACGACCCACTGGAGGCGCTCGCGGATCTCGGCCAGGCTCAGGCCGAGGTTCTCGAGGCCGAAGACCAGCTCGTCCTCGACCGTCATGGCCGTGAACTGCGCCTCCGGATCCGAGAAGACGACGCCGATCGTACGCTGCAGCTCGCCGTGCGCGTATGTTTCGACCTCACGGTCGTAGACGTGCACGTTGCCCGCCTTGATGCCCCGATACTGGCCCGGGATCAGGCCGTTCAACGAATACGCCAGGGTGGTCTTGCCCGAGCCGTTCGGCCCGATCACGCCCAGGAAGACGCCCTCGTCGATCGTCAGCGTGACCTGCGTCAGGGCCTCGCCCGCGGCGTGCAGATAGCGCCAGGAATAATCGCGGATGTTGATGGCGGCGGTCATGCTCTTTCCCTATCCACCCAGGACGGCGCTCAACCAGTTGAGTAACGCCGAACGCTCAAGGCCGAAGGCCCCGTAACCGAGACTGAGCACGAGCAGGGCGACGAAGGCGATGGCGATCACGGCCGTCAAGGCGGCATCCGAGCGTTTGAAGACGTAGTGCGTCAGCACGTAGTCGGCCCGGTGCACGCGGCTGGCCGGGCCGGTGAACGCATAGCCGCGGGCGATCAGGGCATTGGTGAATTCCTCGGATCGGCGCAGCGACAGCGCGAAGAGCGGGATCATGTACATCACGTACTTGCGCAGTTTGTACGCCAGCGATTTGCCGGTCGTGTCGAAGCCGCGCGCCTGTTCGGCCTGCCGCACGATCTGAAAATCCTCGAGCACCATCCCGGCGGCGCGCAAGGCCATGGCGAAGACGTAGGTGACCACGAACGGCGCCCGGATGCTGCGCATGGCCACGATCACGTCCCGTTCGCGCGAGGTGGTCAGAAAGAACACCATGGTCGTGATCATCGGCAGGATGCGGCAGTACACCACCAGGCCGTCGCGCAGGCGCTCCCAGTAGATCGGGAGCCCCACGACGTCGAAAAGCTTGCGGTATTCGGGGTGGACCCCGCCGAGCACCGTGTACGAGAGCAGGATGATCGTGCCCATCGAGATCGCCACCGGCACATAGATCTGCAACGTTCGCAGGTTCACACGGCTGGCGACCATCAGCGCCAGGATGGCCAGCATCAACGCCACGTTCGCGACTGGGTCGGTGATGAACAACGGGAACAGGCTGACGATCAACAGGAAGAACAGCTTGACGAAGGGGTGGACCGCGTAAATCGGCGATTCGTCGGGGACGTAGCCCAACAGGGTCTTGTTCATGCGCGCTCGGGTCCTTGACGGGCCGACGGATACGTGGCGGGCGCAGACCGAAGGTGCGTCTGCGCCCGCCGGATAGCGCGGGTCAGGCCAGCCAGCGCTTGACGAAGGCCGCCGTCCGGATGACGACCGGCGAGAGCGCCTTGAGCAGGATGAAGTTGAACACCAGGCCGGCGACGACGTTGCCGCCGAACCAGCCCCAGATGAACAACGGCACCGAGTCGGTGGTCAGCAGGCCGAAGCCCTGCAGCACGACCAGCGGCGACCACAGCGCGCCGAAGGCCGATGAGACGATCATGGCCGCCAGCAAAATGAGGTAGTCGCGCATCGAGCGCAGCCGCGGGTCAGCCTTGAAGTAGCGGAAGGCCCAGGCCGGCAGGAAGGCCTGCACGGCGTTGGCTGGGATGTACGCAAGCGACACGTAGAACGGCGTGCCGGCGATCGCGTTGGAGAAGAACGGGAAGATGGTGCCGGCGATCACGCCCCACAGGCCAAACCAGATGCTGCCGACCTGCTGAACGGCGATGCCGGTCCAGAAGAAGTTGACGCCGAAGCCGAGCGGGAAGCTGATGCTGCCAAAGGCCCCGACGACGAAGCCGATGCCGATCAACAAGGCCGTGATGACGATATGGATCACGCCGACTGACTGGCGCTCACCCGGTTGTACCGTCCAGATTTGTTCCGCGGTTAGTTCCTGTGCGGGCGTGGTGGTGGTTGTGCTCATCGGATCGTCCTTTCAATCAATGGCGAATCGATAAAGGGTTGACGACGCATGTGATGAGACTATCGACGTGGACAGCCACTACGGTATCGGCGAGGCGATTGGCGCGCACCTTCCTTTCTCCATCCCAAAGACAAGCGGGCGGCAATCAGATAAGCAAAACCGGTCGAGCACGCTTCTCTCGCGTGATCGCGGCCTTGCTTGAGGCGACAGGTTTTGAGCAACAGATTCTCGCCATTATACGGGCGATGCACCGACTTTGGTGAAAAAACCGCTTTTGGCTGCCCGTGCGTTGGCGGACAGGGGTCCCTGCCGCGCAGGTCGTGAAGCGCGGCAATGGCCACGCCATCGGAAAGGCGGGCGACAGGGCGCAAGGCGAACGAGGCGGCACGGCCGCCAACCGCCGGCGAAACCCAGCATTCAGGCCAGGCGAAAAGACCGGGAGTTCCGGCGCCCTCAGCCGGGAAGATTGTCGCGCGCATACTCGGCCGGTGTCCGGCCGACCAGGGTTTTGAAGTCGCGGCAGAAATGGGCCTGGTCGAAGAAGCCCAGATCGAGCGCCAGGGTCTCGAGCGAGGTCGCGCGACCCTCGGCCAGGCGCTCCGCGGCTTCCTGCAGCCGATAGCGCTGGATGACCCATTTGGGGCTGACACCGACATAGTCGTTGAACAGGCGCTGCAGCGATCGCGCGCTATAGCCAAAGCAGGCGGCCAGATCTTCGACGCGCTGGATATCGCGCCGTTCGTAGATGGCGGTGGCGATGCGATCGATCACGGCCACGGTCGGGTCGACCGCCGGAAGCCGGCTGCGCAGGAAGGCCTCGAACGCGGCGATCTGATCGACCGGATCCGCGAGCGTCAGCACCGCGGCTTCGAGCGAGCGCCCCGTTACGCCGAACTCCGTGCGCAGGCTGCGCCAACCATTGGTCAGCGACGACACCGGGCCGTTGCAGAACGGCCGGTAGCCGCCGGGTCGGAACTTCACGCCGAACACGCCGCCGCGCCCGCGCAGCACCTGCGTGTCGCGGGCGTCGGCCGGGCCATAGATCCGTGTGCGCCCACGCTCGATCACGAGGTTCACGCACGGGTGCGGCAGCGTCTCCTGGCGATGGGGCGGTCGGCCGGTCAGATCCCACCGAATGATCCAATAACGTTGCACGAAGGCGCCGACATCGGCCGACGGGAAGTGCCGGGTCAACGCAAAACGCGCCCGGGCGACGTTCGGGTTCAGGATCCCGCGAGTGTTGAAATGGTTATGGGATGGCATGGCGTTGGGTCTACGAGTATAGTATATTTGTTCTATTGGCGGGTTTATCCAAGACGGCGAACCACCCACATGTTACCTTGGCACGCGCGCACTCCGGCGCGCGGAAGATCGATCGAGGCTGAGCATGCCGACCACAACCATATTCTTTGCCGTCAAGGCTTGGGATGAGAAACCGTACAACGAGGCGCCCGGCGAGCTGAAGCTGACCCGCTCGCACAACCTCTACGCCTACACCGGCGATCTGGAGGGTGAGAGCCAGCTGGAGTACCTGATGGTCTACCGCGAGGACGGCACCGGCAGCTTCGTCGGGCAGGAGCGCGTCGTCGGGCGTCTGGCCGGGCGACAGGGCAGCTTCATCCTCGAGCATCAGGGGACTTTCGACAAGACTACGGTCACCAGCACGTGCGTGATCCTGCCTGGCACCGGCACGGGCGACCTGCGCGGGTTGAGCGGGCACGGCACGCTGCGTTTGGCCGGTCACGCCGAGCGCTACCCGCTCGAGCTCACGTATACGTTCGCGGAGTGAGGCAGCGGCGAGACGCCCAGGCCAGGAGCTGAACCATGACGGAGTTGGGTGAGTTCGATGACCTGTTGAGCCTCGCGGCGCCGGAGCTACACGCGCTGATGCGACGCTTGCGGGCGCTGATCCTCGAGCTCGATCCGAAGGCCTGCGAGGTGGTTCGGCTGGGCGACCGGGCCGCGACGTATGGCCTCGGGCCGAAGAAGATGAGCGAAGGCTACGCGTACATCATGCCGCAGTCGGCCTGGGTCAATCTGGGTTTCTACCAGGGTGCGGGCCTGCCGGACCCCGCGCGCGTGCTGGCGGGCACCGGGGCCAAACTGCGCCATGTCAAGGTCAGATCCATGGCCGAGGCGGATCGACCGGTGATCCGCGCGCTGCTGCGGGCCGCGCGCCAGGAACGTCGAACCGCGCTCGGCCGCTGACGCCGCCACACGTGAGCCAGCCTAAGAACGGGACCCAGATGAAATCCGAACGCCACGTCAAAGATTCGCTGCCGATCCTGTCGTTCAAGACCACGACCGAATGGGAGGCCTGGCTCGAGCGTCAACCGGAAGACTCGCCGGGGCTGTGGCTGCGCATCTACAAGAAGGAGACAGGGCGGCCGACGGTCACGTATGCCGAGGCGTTGGATGGTGCCTTGTGTTTCGGCTGGATCGATGGGCAGAAGGACAAATACGACGGCGAGGCCTGGCTGCAGAAGTTCACGCCGCGTCGCCCGCGTAGCGCCTGGTCGCAGATCAACGTCAAGAAGGTCGAGGCCCTGACGGCAGCCGGCCGGATGCGCCCCGGCGGCCTTGCGGTTGTCGAGCAGGCCAAAGCCGACGGCCGCTGGGCCAACGCCTATGCGCCGCAGAGTCAGGCCACGGTGCCCGAGGATCTGCAAGCGGCGCTCGACAAGAGCAAGGTCGCGCGCGAATTCTTCGCCACGCTCAAAGGTGCCAATCGCTATGCGATCCTGTTTCGCATCCGCGACGCGAAACGGCCGGAGACGCGAACGCGCCTGATCGCCCAATTCGTCGATATGCTCAAACGCCGGGAGACGATCTATCCGCTGCTCGCTTCGTCGGCGAAACGCGCGGCGGCGTCGGACGTCAAGCCGAAATCAAAGACCGGCAAAACCGGCGCGCGCAAACCCAAAACGCCCTCGCGGGCTTAACCGCGTTCGCCAATCGATATAAGCAGGAGATCACTCATGCCTCAATCTGCAATCGGCCACCTGGTGTACTTCATCGATGCCAAGAACATCCCCTTCTATCGCGACCTGCTGAGCTTCCTCGGCTGGTCGGTGCTGTACGAGGGCGACGCGATGTTGGGCCTGACCGGGCCGCATGACGTCAGTCTGTGGTTCGGGGCCGCGCTCAAGGACCTGACCACCGACTTCGATGGGCGCGGGCTCAATCACGTAGCCTTGAGCGTGCCGGCGCAGGGCGATATCGACGCCACGGTCGATTACCTCAAGACGCACGGCGTCCCGTCGTTGTTCGAAACGCCGCGCCACAGGCCCGACTTCACCCAGGACCCGGCCCAGACCTATTACCAGGTGATGTTCGTCTCTCCGGACAATATACAATTCGAGGTCGTCTATATCGGGCCGAAGGCCTGAGCCGTCACGCAAACGCGAGTTCACGCGTCTGTGTTTCACGGCCGCCCCAGCCGAATGGCTCCGAGGGTGAGGGCCAGCCAGGCGAGCACGAGCGCCAGGCCGTGCAGGAACAGGCTGGGCCAACCCACCAGCGCCTGGGCCCCCGTGCGCGTCGTCGATCGGCCCAGAAAGAACAGGTCGATCGCGAGCGCGGCCGGGTGCGAGGCCGTGTACAGACCGAGGACGATGCCCAGGCTGCCCGCGACGATGCGCTCGCCGCTCGGCGGAAGACCCACGATGACGGCCAGGCAATACAACCCGCACACGAGGGTGGTGACAAGAACCAGGCTGAGACGGGCCATGTCGACTCAGTGACAAACGTGAGACTTTCGGCCGGAAGTACCGGATCCGGCGACCCTGGTCCGGGCCGGAAGTCGAAACCGATTACAATTATCGGGCATGCGCGATTGGCTCCTGACCCGGGACGATCCGTTGGCCCTGCGAATCGCAGCCGACACGCGCCTCACCCCCACTGACTACGCCGACGATCAAAGTTGGGAGCTCGCCTTGAATGGCGGCGAGCCGCCGGCCCTGGGTGTGCGGACGACGTACGGTCTTCGCGCGCGTGAGTTGCGCCTCTTCCCCGTGTTCACCGAGGGCGCGGGCTCCGTCAGCGACCCGGCCGATTTCACGGTCCAACCGACGCTGCGCGCGTTCTTCCCCGATTACCTGCGCTTGACGTTCGAGCCGTTTCCCGGGGTTCAGGTCACCGCGCATTATTGGGCCGCGGACAGCCACGTCCTGGCCGGCCAACTCACCCTGCTCCAACACGACCCAGAGGGACGATCTCGCACGCTGGCGGTCGCCCTGGCCGGTCTGCTCAAACCGCTCACCGGCGGCGATGCCGGCGCCATCCGCGCGTCAGCGCCGCTGAACCGCCCGCTTGGCCCGAGCCAGCGCGAAGAATTCGCCGTGCTCGAGGGCCAGACCGGCAACCTCAACGTCATCATCGCGATGGATGATGAGGCCAGCGGCGACTCGGCCCCGCACCCGCTCCTGACCCGCACCCTGGAATTGCCGGCGGGCGAGCCTGTCACGGTGCGCTGGGCCTGCGCCGCGCGGCCCTCGGCCGCCGAAAGCCTCGTGGCGCTGCGCGAAACGTTCGCGCGCGAATGGGAAGGCGAGTTCGCGCGCCTCGAGCTGGTCAATGAAAGCCTGCTCGAGATCGAGACCGGCGACAAGGATTGGGACGCGGCCTTCGCCTTCGCGCAGAACGTCTCGCTGCGCTGTTTTGTCGGCCCGACCGACAAGCTGCCGCATCCATCCTTTGTGTTCGCGCGCAACCCCGACCGCGGTTATTCGCGGAAGGGTGACGGCTCGGATCATCCGTGGTTATGGGACGGCCAGGTCGCGACCGAGGCCTACGTCGCGCTGCCCAATATCGTGCACGCGGCGCCGGAGCTGGCCAAGGGCATCCTACTCAACTGGCTGGCGGTCCAGGACGAGCGCGGCTTCATCGACTGGAAGCCCGGGCTTGCCGGTCAGCGCAACAAGGCCCTGTGCATCCCGTTGCTGGCCACCCTGTGCTGGAAGCTGTACGAGGACACGCACGATCTGGCCTTCCTCGACCAGTGCTATATCGGGCTGTATCGTTTCTTCAACGTCTGGTTCTCGTCGCGCTATGACCGCGACGGCGACGGCGTGCCCGAGTGGTCGCATACGATCCAATCGGCGTTCGACGACAACCCGTCGTTTGTACGCTGGCAGCCCTGGGGCCAGGGCGCCGACATCACGGCCGTCGAATCCCCTGACCTGGCCGCATATCTCTATCGCGAGGCGCAGTCGCTGCAGAACATCCGCGAGGCCCTCGGGCGCCCCGAGGAGCCCGAGATCGCGGCCCGAGCCGAGGCTTTGCGCGCCGCCGTCGACGCGATGTGGCGCGACGAGACCGCGATCTATCACTACGTCGATCGAGATTCGCACGCCGTGACGCGCGGCGAGGTCCTGGCGCGGGGCCGCGGCGACCTCGCCGTGGACCTCGCCCGGCGCTTCGATCCGGCGGCGCGCATCACCGTGCGCGCGGTTGGGCCGCGTGATCAAAAGGTCGCGCTCAACGTGACGGTGGCCGGGCGCGGCCCGCGCGGCCGACATCGGGTCGAGGCTTTCAAGCGGTCGCAGGCCCAGTGGTATTTCGGCGTCGCCACAGCGACGAGCGACAAGCTCTACGCCGAGGTCGAGCGGATCGAAGTGAGCGGTCTGACCGACGATTACGAGGTCGTGGTCTCCACGGTCGACACGATGCGGCAGGACCAGACCCTGCTGCTGCCGCTCTGGGCGCATCTGCCGTCGGCCGAACGCGCCGAGGCCCTGGTGCGGCGCACCATCCTCGACCCCGACCGTTTCTGGCGTGCCAATGGCATCCCCAACTGTGCGGCCAACGAGCCGGTCTACAAACCCGACAACCGCGGCGGCAGCGGGGGCGTGTGGATGATGTGGAACGCGATGGTGTGCGAAGGCCTGCTCGAGTATGGATATCGCGCCGAGGCGGCGGAATTGATCACGCGTCTGATGCGCGTCATGATCCACAGCCTGCACACCGACCGCGCGTTTAGCGAAGCCTACAACGCCGACACGCTCGATGGGCTGGGCGAGAAGGACTATCTCTGGGGCGTCGCACCCGTGCACTTGATGCTGCGCGCGGCGGGCATCCGCCCCGTGACCCCCCGCCGCGTGGTGATCGAGGGCGTGTGCCCCTTCCCCTGGCCGGTCACGGTCCGCTGGAAGGGCCTGGAGGTCACGCGCTCGGGCGCGAGCACGACGATCCGCTTCCCTTCGGAGGCTGTCGTCACCCTCGACGATGTGGCGCCGCGTTTGATCGAAGACCCGGGTCCGCCGGACGTCGGCGACGACGACTAGCTACCACCGAAAGACGAACGACGAATGACGACGGCTGAAACGACTTCAGCCGTCGTCATTCGTTTTACTTCACAAGCCGAGAGCCGCAGTAGTGGCACACGGTCGGATCGGACGTGCCCCCGTGGGGCGCCGAAGCGCCGGTCGGGCCGCCACAGTTCGGGCAGCGATCGGGCAGGTCGTAACGCTCGACCGGTTTGGGCTGGGCGGGCGCCTCGCCCGAAGACGTGAAGGGCGTCGGAGCCCCGACCGGTGTCGAAGATCGCGGCGCCGACGCGAAATCGCGCTGGGGCTCCGGCGCGATGGGCGGCGCGGGCGGGATGGGCACATCGCCGCTGCGCAGCACGGCGCTGAGCACCATGGTGATTCCGATCAACACAAGGATGCCGGGCCACCAGTTGTGCGAAAAGGCCAGGTAAGCGAGCCCGAGCATCCAGATCATGCCCATCAAGGGGCCACCGCTGCGTCGAACGCGAAACGGACGATCCTGCCGAAAACGCCGATTCATGGAAGTTTCCTTAGACACCTAATGTACGGACGCCGACCCGTCGGGGTTGCGGGGGCCGGTCACCCCACTCAATCCGCGGCGGCTGAGACCGGCCGGGCCGCGACGACGACGATCGGAAGGGCCAATGCCAACAGCGCCGCAGCGAGGTCGAGCCCGGCCGAGGCCTGCACGACCGGCCCGAGCCCGATCCGATCGCCCAGCAGCCCGCTCAGCCAGACACCGGCCGAGCTGATTGCGAACATCGATCCGAGCGCGAGACCCGACGCCAGGCTGCCGCGGCCCGGCATCGCGCGCTGGGCGCTGACCACCAGCAGGCTGTGCGGGCCGCCGTTTAGGATTCCGGCCAGAAGCGCGACGACATAGATCCACGGCTGCGGCGCAATTGGAAGCCAGAACAACGCCGGCGCGCTGAGGGCCAGCGTGATCGCTGTCATCGCTCGGCCACCGATTCGATCGGCCAACCAGCCGCCCACGACGCCGCCAAGCGCGATCCCCAGCATGAATACGCCGACGATAGCGCCATAGGTCGAGGGCGTGAGGCCAAGGTCGTGGAAGTACTTGGGCCCGAGGTTTCCGATCGTGGTCTGGGCCCACACACGCAGACCGCCGATGACGACCGAAAGCACAAGCATCGGCCAGGCGATCGGGCCAGGTTGTGATACCGGCTGTGCGACGTGGTGCGCGGCATGGGCCCGGCGCGAAGGGATCATGGCGAACGCCGCGACACCGACGATGGCGACGATCACGACCGGCCCGTACAGCGCCGTCCACCCCCAGTGATCGATCAGATAGCCGCTGATCGCCGGCCCGATCGACAGCCCGACCTGACCGAAAAGGAAGAACCAGGACGCGAGCCCGGCCAGCGCGGGGCCGTTGCCTCCGCCGCGCGCGCCGAGGTCAGCGCCGGCCGGATGAAAGGCCGCCGAGCAGATCGATGCCAGGATCAGGAAGACCAGGGCGAAGCGCCCCGGCGTGCCGAGGAAGAGCGCGAACATCGCCGCCATGGCGACGACGCCGCCGGCGGCGGCCCAGCGCCCGGGCCGACGATCCGAAAGCCAGCCGAACAACGGTTGCGCGGCAGCACCGGATAGGCCGAAGAGCGTCGCGGTCAGACCGATGTCGGCGTTGCTGAGCGCCAGTGGACCGCTGAGCGTGGCGAGCAAGACGCCGGTCTGGCTGTTGAGCAGATCGACCGCGAAGTGGCCAAGCAAGACGGCCAGGAAGGCCGGGTTCTTGAAACGCGCCATGATGATGACGACGACCGATTGCCTCGGCGCCGGTGGGTCGGATGAAGATCGACGCGTCGGCCCCAAGCACCGACTTGGGGCCGTGGCGAAACGCCGCTCAGCGCAGCAGATCCTTCAGCGCCGAGTCGGCATCCTCGTACTTGAAGCGGAACCCCGATTGTTGCAGACGCCGCGGGATCTCGCGCTGACCGTCGACCAGCAGCGTGGCCAGTTCGCCGAAGGCGAGCTTGAAGGCGAAGGCCGGCGCCGGCATGTACGACGGTCGGCGCAGGGCACGACCGATCGCCTGGCTGAAGGCCGCGCTGGTGAGCGGCTGGGGCGCGCTCAAGTTGAACGCGCCGCGCTGACCAGGGTGTTCGATCAGGAAGCGGATCGCGGCGACCTGATCCTCTTCATGGATCCATGGCACGTATTGTTTGCCGCTGCCCAACGGGCCGCCGACGAAGAACCGGAACGGCAGCGTCATGAACGGCAGCGCGCCGCCCCCGCTGCTCAAGACCACACCCGTGCGAACAATCGCGACGCGCACACCGAGCGCCTCGGCTCCGGCTGCGCTTGCCTCCCACTGCTTGCAGACATTTGCCAGGAAGTCGTTGCCGGGCGCGGTGTCTTCGGTCACGATCTCGTCGCCGCGAGGGCCGTAGTACCCGACCGCCGACCCCTGCACCCACACCTCGGGCCGTTTGGTCGCGGCCTGTAACGCCTGTTGGATCGCCTGGCCGGCGTGCACGCGGCTCTCGAGGATCCGCTGCTTGCGCGCCGCGGTCCAGCGCCCGGCCACCGGGTTTGCGCCCGCGATGCTCTCACCCGCGAGGTTGATGATGGCGTCGACCTCGTTGATCAGATGGCCCCAGCCGTTCGACGTCCGTCCATCCCAGCGCACGACATTGGCGCGTGACGGCAGGAACACATTGACGTGTTCGCTGCGCGACAGGATGATCACCTCATGGCCGTCGGCGCACAGGTTGTTGGTCAGTTCACTTCCGATCAGACCCGTGCCGCCGGTGATAAGCGCGCGCATGGCATTCCTCTTCCCGCCAGAATGATTGCCGCGTGGTCGTGCGGCGATTGGACGGAATTGTAACGCCGGCCCCAAGAGCGTCGATCCGTACAGGCATTCTGTACAGGCGCATTAATGATCGGCTCACGCAGGGCGCCGTCGCGTCGTGCAGCGTGCGTTGGGCACCGGCGGGAGCCGCGGTAATCGGTTCAGCGCACCGTGATCTCGGCGATCCGCACGCGATCGGGCGCCGCGGCGTCGGCCGCGTTGACGGGCAGGCGTGTTCCGTCGGGCGACGTCAACCCGACGAGCACCTGATACACGCCTGGCTGTGCGTTGCGCGGGATCTGGAGACCGTGATGATCGACGACAACGGTGTTCGTCGGCCAGCCGCTGGTCGGCGCGAAACCGTTGGCCGGCGCGCTGTCGTGTTGCGCGATCGGCGCGGTATCGATCGTCGCCGCCAGATGGACGAACACTTTGTAGTCCTCGGTCGGCGTGCGCGAGGCCTGCCAGCGTAGCTCGATGGTCACGACGTCGCCGGGCGCCGCGGTGGTCGCGCTGAGCGCGCTGTCGAGCAGCGCGATCGAATCGCCGAACAGCGCGCCGTTGGCGATCTTTGGGCCGGTCGGCGCCGTGCCGTATTCGGCCAGTCTGACCCCGCCAAACCAGCGCTCTCCGGTCGGGAAGGCGTTGTCGGCCAGCCAGCGTTCGACCAGCCCGTCGGGGTCGGCCTGTTGTTGCGCCCAATACAACACCCACAGCCGGTCGTGCGCGGCGCCGAGATCGGCCAGTTGCGCGCGCGTCTGTTCGGGGCCAAGTGGTCGCGTGGTCGGAAGCGGCGTGACGGCCACGTCGCCCGACGCAGCGCCGTAGTAGTAGCCGAAGGCTTCGATTTGATTGGGCGCGATCACGATGACGGCGTCGGAGGGCGCCTGGTTGGCGCGCAGATAGGCGGCGATGCCGCGGTAATCGTCGCGGGCGTAGGCTGGATCGAAATACAGATGATTGAGCGAGACGCCCATGGTGATGGCCACGCCGACGAGGAACACCCCGGAGATGGCCGGGTTGATCCATCGACGCGCACCCGGCAACTCGCGCGAGTCGAACGCCGCGGCGATCACGAGCGCGAGCGCCGGCACGGCCAGCACCAGGAACTTCGCGAACGTCGGCGTCAGCAGACCCAGGCTCAGCGTGAGCACGGAGGGCACCAGGAGCCAGACCACGGCCGAGCGCGCCAGCCGGAGGGCCGATGACGTCATCGGGATACTCGAGATCACGCCGAACGCGGTCGCCACGCCCAGCGTCGCCACGCCGATCTGGGCCTCGGGTGTCGAGATCGTGCCGCCGAACCCGAGCCAGCGCATCAGATCGAGCGGCGACGCGCTCCCGTCGTGGCCGGCCGGCCAGCTTGCCAGCTGGCGGATCGCGGTCGGGATCCAGGGCGCGAACAGCAACCCGGCCACGATCATCAGCGCCAGCTGGGAGAGCGCCAATCGGCGCGCGTCGCCCGGGCCGCGGATCAGCGACCAGACGATCAACAGCACCTGCGCGACGACGACGAAGCCAAAGGCGTAGTGCGTATACAGACCTGCGGCCAGCGACAGCACGTACCCGACGGCTGCCGCACGGTCCGCCGTCGCTTTCAGCGGCCAGCTGGCATTCTCGAGCCAGTCGAAACAATAGAATGCGAGCACGGCCCAAAGCGCCACCGGCGCGTACATGCGCGCCTCCTGGCCGTAGTACACCAGGAAGGGATCGAGCGCGACGAAAGCGCCGGCGACGACGGCCGGGAGCAGGCCGAACCGCCGCCGCGCCAGATCGAAGAGCACGCCGGCCATCACCGCCCCGGCGAGCGCCGAGAAGCCGCGCAACGCCGCCTCGCTTTCGCCGAAGAGCGTTCGCCAGCCCGACAGCATGACGTAGTAACCCGGCGGGTGGATGTCCGCGGCGGCGGCGAGCCAGATGTCGCCGGGCGCGCGTCCGGCCAGGACCCGCGAGTTGCCTTCGTCATGCCAGTAGCTCTGCGCGTCGATGCGGAAGAAGCGCAGCGACGCGGCGAAGAGCACGATCACCAACAGTGCGGGCAGGGCCCAGACCTGTGCCGGCGTCGGCTGCGGGGGGCGTGCTGGGGTGGGAGAGGAAGCGCGCTTTTACATGTGATTTGGATGATACGGCGGCGCGGCTGACGATCAACAGCGCGAGCAGGGCGCCCGCCAACGCCAGGGGTTGTGGGCCGGCGGCGCGTTCGACGATAACGCCGTCGATGGCCACATCGGCGGTCGCGACGATATTCAGGCGATGTCGTTCGACAGACAGACCGTGCGCCAGCGAGATGACTCCCGCTCGATCGACCGTTATCGGCGCCAGTTCGCGGTCGTCGAGCGTCACGCGCAGCGTGCCGGCCCGACCTGGCTGCACCTCGAGGCCCACACCGGCGCCGACGAAATCGAATCCGAGCGTCGCGTCGTCGGCCGCCGCGCGCAGTGCCTGGCCAAAGGTGTAGGCGTCGGCGCGCTCGAGGCGCCATCCCGACGACCAATCCAGCGCCCAATGGTCTTCCTGATACCAACCGGGACCGACGTAACGCGCGCCGGCGATGTAGTCTTTCATCGCCGCGTACACCGGACGCAGCGTGAAGTCGGGATCGGCCATGCGAAAGTAGTACCAGGCCTGGTCCTTCTCCGCGTCGCTGGCGCGTTTGAAGAACCAGAACATCATGTTGCCGACCCAGGGCCACTCGGTCTGGAGGCGCTCATAGGCCAGCGGCGCATAGCGAGCCTGTTGCTCCTCCGAAAAGCGCCCGAAGATCGTGGCGACCTCGGGTGGCGCGGCGTTCCAGTTGATCTCGGAGATCCACAGGGCCTTGGCGGCGTCGCCGTGGCGCACCATCATGTCACGGACCAGCAGGTTGCGCGCGGTGTTGAACTGCAACGGGCGCAGACGTTCGTCGGTCGCGGCGCTGTTGAGGCCATAGCCCTGCACCGACATGACGTCGAAACAGCCGCCGGCGCCGGCCGCGTACATGCGCTCGAGGAAGATCAGGTCGTTGAAGTCGGTGGCCGCGGGCTGGGCCGGGTTGGCGAGCCCGAGCGGCAGGGTGGGAGCAAGCGGCGCCGAGAGGACGATGATGTCCGGGTCGACCGTCTTGAGGCGTTTGTAGGCCGCGCACAGCAGCGCTGTGTAGGCTTCGGGGTCAGCCGGTTGATTGCCCCACTCGGGGTAGATGTTGGGTTCGTTCCAGATCTGGTAAGCCGTGATCCGTCCGCGATAGTGCTCGGCGACGGCTGCGGCGAAATCCGCGAAGTCTTCAAGCCGATCGGGAGGCGCAAAGGACCCACGCGCCTCGCCGTCGGCGCGCGACCAGGCCGGCGGCGATGAGAGCCTTGCCACGATGCGCAGACCGCTGGCGTCGGCATCGGTCACGATCTGGTCGTATTTCAACCAGGAGGAGATGCACCCGCCTGTCGCGGCCGTGTTGCGGCAGTCCGAGAAATCGCCTTTCGCGGCGATCTCGATATCCTGCCACGGGAACTCCTGGCGGATCCAGCCAAAGCCGGCAGCAGCGATCAGGCGCAATTGCTCGGTGCGCTTCTGCGGCTCGACCTCCTGCTGCAGAAACGTGTTCATGCCGAACGGGTTGACGCCGGTGTGGCGGATGGGGATGTCGGCGCGCAGGTCGAGCGGCTCGCGCAGCGCCCCGAGGCCGAGGTGGATCAGCGCGCGCACCTGGCTGAGCGGCTCTTCTTCGCCGGTGTGCGCGAAAGCCCAGGCGTAGAGGGCCTGGCGTTCTCCCACCGCGACGGCCACGAGGAGCACGCAGGCCGCTACACCCCACCACAGGCGACGCATGCCGTCATTATAATCAGCCGATTAGCCGATCGAGAGCGCCGTCTGCAACTGTGACGTCGTCGTGACCGATCTGAGTGACAAGGGAGTAAGGCTGTGCGTCGATTACTGGAGTGGTCTCGTTACCTGGTGGTGGTGCCGGTGGTCGTGCTCGTGCTGGTCACGCTCGCCGGTCTGGGCGCTTTCGCGTGGAGCGCCGTCCCGGTGGTGATCGAGTTGTTCGCCACGCAGGGCGACTCCGCGGGCGCCATCGCCCTGCTCGCCTTGCTCGATCGGTTCCTGGTCGCGATCGCGGTCCTGATGTCGGCCGTCGGTTTGTACGAGCTGTTCGTGGGCGAGTTGAGCCTTCCGGACTTCCTGACGGTGCACACGTTGCATCAACTCAAAGCCCGGTTGGCCGGCGTCATCATCCTGGTGATGGCCGTCAAGTTCACCGAGAAGCTCGCCGAGTGGAAGGACCCGCTCGACCTGGTGTGGTTTGCGCTCGCGATCGCTTTGGTGTCGGCGGTGCTGATCGCCTTCACGGCCTTTGACGGCGAACACGACGCGCACTGACCCGACGTCACGGCCGAGCGGTCACCTACGCTCGGCCGTGGCGTCGCGCGAGCCGGTCAGACGCCTTCATCCCACCATAAGAATCGAACCCCGTCCCCAAACCCAGCGACTTGCCGCTGACACTGACGTGAACAGCGCGGACACCGTCACGTCGAGGCTCGCGAGGCCCGCGACCGGTTGAGGGCGCCTGCCAAGACGGGTCGACTGGCAGGGCATGTTCGTCGGGCCCGAAACGGCCATCTGTTGACAAAGGCGAGTCGCCTCGCGGACGAACGGCAGTTCGGGATGCGAACGCAACCGGCTATACTGTGCCTGCTCCGGGTTCAACCGGAGGCCGCGCATGTACAAGCTGATCCTGATTTTCCGCGAAAGCGACCCGAACGCCTCGCTCCTGCTGGCCTGGTCCACGCGTTTTGTCCCGCAGGCCGATCGCATGCCCGGTCTGCGGCGTGTGACCGTCAGCCATGTCGAGGGTGGGCCGACCGGGCCGTCCGACACGCGGCTGATCCACGAACTGTACTTCGACGACCGCGACGCATTGGCGGCCGCCATGAGCTCGCCCGAGGGTGTTGCCGCCGGCGAGGCCCTCGTGGAGATGCTTGGGCCAAACCCCGGACTCGTGGACATGTTCTTCGCCGAGCATCAGGAGGGAGATCTCAGTGGCCCCTGAAGCCGGCCTCATCACCGTCGCCTATGTCAGCACGGCCGCTCACGTGTTGAGCGTCGAAGAGCTGGCCGACATCCTGGCTATCAGCCGTGAGCGCAACGTGCGCGACGGCATCACCGGCCTGCTGCTATACCACAACGGGAGCATCCTGCAGGTCCTTGAAGGCCCCGAGCCCGAGGTGCGCGCCACCATGGCGCGCATCCAGCAAGACGCGCGCCACTATCAAATCACCATCCTGCTCGATCAACCGATCGGCGAGCGCGCGTTTGCCGGTTGGGCGATGGGCTTCAAGCACGTCGAGGAGCTCAGCCCGGAAGACGGCGAACTGATCACCGCGTTTCAATCCGGGCGGCTTCAGGACGTGGGTTTCTTGCGCAATCCGGCCCGGGCCTGGCATATCTTCAAACGTTTTGCCGACGCCATGCGGTGAACGTCAGTGAAAGTGGCCGCTTCGCCTCAACGTTCCAACTTTGCAACTTCCTTGAAACGCCGGGCGTGGATCCTGGTGTTGGTTGGGCTCGTTCTGGCCATCGCGGCTGGCGTATGGCTTTGGCCGACGATCGTGACCTGGCCGCGGCGCGCGCGGCTGGGCGAGTTCCTGACCGCGCCGGCGAGCCACGCCGATTGGGTGCTCCGCGCCGGTTCCCGCTGCGGCGACGCGCCCTTCCAGTTTCCGACCGACGGCTACCTGGGTTTTGGGTATGGCGACTCGTGGGCGATCGGACATCGTCACACCGGCTTCGACATCTTCTCGCCGGTCGGCCTCGGTCAAACCCCGATCCACGCGGTCTATCCCGGTTATCTCACCCGTCGCGCGGATTGGATCAGCACCGTGATCATTCGCGTGCCCGACGATCCGTTGCAGCCAGGCCGGCAGATCTGGGTCTATTACACGCACATGGCGGATCCGAATGGGTCGTCGTTCGTCGACGCGGCCTTTCCGCCCGGGACGAGCGACGCCTTTGTCGACGCGGGCACCGTGCTCGGCCGACAGGGGAACTACTCCGGCGACCCCGGCAACCCGACCGGCGTGCACCTGCACGTCTCGGTTGTGCGTGACGACGGCCAGGGTACCTTCCTCAACGAAACCCGTCTCGAGAACACGTTGGATCCGTCGCCCTACTTCGGGCTGAAGGCCGGCGTGTACGACGACTGGTCGACGCCGATCACGTGCCGGGCGCCGTAGCCGCGGCGCCGAACGCGTGCAGTCGATCCGCCAGCGTGCCGATCAACTCGCGCTGTGTCAGCCGCTCCCGCCAGTGCGACGGGATCCCGCTTTCGCCGTAGTGCGCGCCGGCCAGTTGGCCGCAGATCGCGGCTGTCGTGTCGGCGTCGTCGCCCCAATTGGCCGCCTGCAAAACAGCCTCCTCGAAGGAACGCGTGCGCCAGAAGCACCAGACAGCCGCCTCGAGACCGTGCACGACGTACCCTGACCCCGAGATCTCGTCGATCGTCTTGTCGCGATAGGCGCCCGCCGCGATCGCCGCGATCTTGGGCGAGGCCAGGGTCAGCGTCTCGGCGCACAGGACGTCTTCTTTTCCTGCGCCCTGTACCGCGCGCAGCAGCATGTCGGCGAACAGCCGACATGCGTCCAGACACTCCTGCGCCGCGTGCGTCGTGCGCGAGCTCTCGACGGCATAGCGGATCGCGTCGTCGGGTCGATTGAAGAAGAACATCGGCACCGGCGCAAGACGCATGAGCGAGCCGTTCCCGGCCGCCCGGCTCTCGGTGGATCCACTGAACGGCTCGCCGGTGGCCTGGAAACGACCCAACGCGTCGCGGACCGTGTTGCCGATGTCGAAGCACGTGCCCGTGCTGCTCAAGTATCCACGCGAGCGCCAGTCGCTATACCGCCGCATCTGATCACGCGCGTCGAAGCCCCGGCACTCGACCAGGCTCGTGGCCAGACACAACGCCATCGACGTGTCATCGGTCCATTGACCCGGCCGCAGCGCGAACGGCCCGCCCCCGACCATGTCGGTGACCGGCGAGAAGGTGCCGCGCGGCTCGAATTCGACCGTGGTGCCCACGGCGTCGCCGGCCGCCAGACCGAGCAACGCGCCGCGAAACCGTTCCAGGGTGTCCATCGCGCCTCCGCCGTGAGTTCTAACACCGCACCGCCGGATTGGCCAGGCCGAAGGTCAGCCGACCCGCGTCGAGGAACGCCCGGCCTCCGACCGGGAGCACGGTGTTTGGGCAGTTGTGGCCGAAGTCTTCGGTCTTGAGGATGGGGAAATCGCGTTCGGGGGTCAACCGCAGCAGGATCTCGCCCAGGCTCTGGCCCGGCGCGACGACGCCGTCCTGTCCGTCGATGAAGCCAATCAGGACCCCGGCGACCGAGTCGAAAACACCCATGTGCAGAAGCTGCGTTAGTTCGCAATCGCAGCGATCGGGCGCTAGACCGATGTCTTCGAGGAACAGGATCGCGCCGCGCAGATCGGGCCAATAGGGCGTGCCGGCGAGCTTGAGCAACGCGGTCAGATTCCCGCCCCACAAGCGCCCCTCGGCCACGCCGCCGCGCAGCGCCGTGCGCGGTCTGTTCGGCGGGATCGGGCCGCTGCGCCCATCCACATAGCCGGCCAGGAACTCGCCACGGTTGTAGGCCGTCGTCCTACGACCTAAACCCCACAGCAGGTCGTCGCCGTGGAACGTCACAAGCCCGGTGCGTGCCGTGATCGCGTTGAGGAGCACGGAGATGTCGCTGATGCCGATAAACGGTTTCGGGTTCTGCCGGATGACGTCCCAATCGAGGTGCGTCAGACAGGCGTTGGCCGTCATGCCGCCCTGCGCACACATGATCGCGTCGATGGTCGGATCGGCGAACAGGGCGTTCACGTCGGCGGCCTTCTCGACGCCGGTCGCGGCAAACCCCCATGTGTCGGCCGCGACCCGCGGCGCCAGACGAACCTCGAAGCCGAGCCCGTTCAGGAACGCGCTTCCGTTTGCGAGCTGGCCCTGCAGAGACGGGCCGATCGGTGTCGACGGCGCCGGAACCCCGATCACGCCGCCCGGGCGCAAGGCCGGCGGATAGATGAAGGAAAGGGACACCTCGGATACTCCACTGCGGCCGATCCCGTCGGTCGCGATCCGTTGATCGCTGCAGGTGTGGCGGGCTACTCGGGCCGGTACGGCGCCTCGTCGTCGATGTTGCCCACGAAGTCCGGCAGGCCGGTGTGGCCGAGCACCTGGCGGATCGCCTGGTTTTCGCCGTTGTGATACCAGTAGTGGTAGATCGTCCGCAGCAGGAGCGACCCGTACGTGATCAGGCCCGGCTGTCCGTCGATGCGTGTGACCTGAACGCCGGTCGTCAGGCCTTCGGATGTCAGCGTATCGAGCCAGGGATCGGCCGCGGTCGTGATCTCGCGCCAGGCGGTCTGGACGTCGCCGAGCTCCGGCTTGCACGCCGGAGCGCCATAACGGAATTGCTCCTGGATCTCTGGTCGCAGCACGATGTTCTGAGCGCGGGTCAGCCAGTAACGCTGCTCCTGCCAGGCCAGGTGCCCGATGTTCCAGCCGATGCTGTTCATTGGCTCGAAACGCCGTCTGGCTTCGGCATCGGTCACGCCGATCAGGCCGCGTTGAAATTCGTTACGTGCGAATCTTAGTTGGTCGACGAGTGGGTGGGTCATCACAGCCTCCGCAGCCCAGCATAGCACAAATGTTCCCGACGTGGCGACAGGCACGGAAGTCACTGCCGGGGGCTGGCCCGATGGAGCAGCGCAAATAAAGACGGCGGCTCGATGGAGCCGCCGTCGGCTGTGGGTGGCGCGTGAGGCGCGACTCAAGGGGGCGTGGTCGTGGCGGCGTAGATCGGCGATTCGTTTCCGGCGCGATCAAGGAAACTGACGTAGATCGTGGCGGCGCCGTTCTCCGGGATATACCACTCCTGTGTCGCCGCGAAGACGAACGATTTGCCATCGGTCAGGTCGGCCTGGGTGCCGATGCGCATGAGCTCCACGCCGCTGTTGTCGTCGGTCGCGGTCAGGGCGAGGTTCACGGCGCGCATGCCCGCGATGTGCCGCTGCAACAGCGACGGCAGCAGGATCTCGTAGCCGGGGATGGCGGCGCGTTCGGGCGCCTGCGCCGCAACCGGTGCCCCGAGCGGATCGTTGATCTGACAGCCGCCGTGCGGTTTGGTGCGGTCGAGCACGATGTCGTCAAGGTACAGACCCGAGACCTGGCCGTTGGTGCGGAAGCGGACGTACACGGTGCGCGGCATCGGTGTCTCGCCGACGTTCGAAATCGTCCAGGCCTTTTGCGTCACGAACGGTTCCCAGGCTGCACCCGTGAACCCGCCGTCGTTGCTGATCTGTATCTGGGTCGTGCCGGCCGGCGCGCTCAACGTCAGGGTGACGTCGGCCGATTTCGTAAACAGGGCGCCGGCGTTGATCGAGGCCGAATACGTCAGCGCGGTCGTGCGATCGAGTTCCCACAACGCGCCCGACGTCGTGGCATAGAGGTGCAGCATGGGACGTCGGATGATCGCAAGGCTGCCCACCTCCAAACCCGGAATCCCTGCATCCAGCTTCTGCCAACTCGCGCCCCCGTCGACCGACTCCCACACCGCCGTGCCGTTCAGCGCATACAGATTTTGGGTGTTGTCCGGGTCCACCAGGATCGTAGACGGATCGGTCAGCCCGTTGGCCATCGGCGCCCATGACGTGCCGCCGTCGATCGTCTTCCAGCCGCCGCCCGCTGCGGCCGCGTAAATCGTGCCGCTGTTTTTGGGATCGAAAGCGATGTCGTGAATCCAATTGAAAGGCGCCGAGAGAAATGACCAGGTGGCGCCATGGTCCTGACTGCGACACAACTTGAAATTCGTGTAGTTGCCCGCGTACAGCCTCAGCAGGATCGTGGACGGCGCGCTCGGCGCGGCGTAGATGCCTTCGACCGAGTAGGGCATGCAATCGTACTCGGTCGTGCAGGTGCAGGCTTCGGGCAATGTGCCGCCCGCGACCCAGGTCTGGCCGGCATCGTAAGAGATCTGGAAGCTGTTGCCCTGCGTGGCGTACATCTCATCCGGGTCGACATACGAGAAACCGACATGCATGGTCTGCACATTCATCGGCTGCCAGGTCGTTCCGGCGTCGGTGCTGATGTAGTTTGGCGTGGTCATTGAACCGCCAGGGGCGTATGTGACGACGACCAGGCGCTCGGAATGATAGGGCACCAAAGCCGGCACGCTGGCAATGCCCACTGACGAGGGCACGGAGGTCTCTTCCCAGGTCACGCCCCCGTCGTGAGAACGATAGAGATGATCCGGATAGAAGGCGAACCGATATACCCAGGTCGGGTCGGTCGTCGTGCTGATGACGAAGTTGGCGTTGGGCAGCCCTGGAACCCAGGTCCAGACATTGGCGCCGGCCAAAGCCCGGCCGATCGGCAAGAACACCCCCGAGAGCGTTGCAGAGACGGCGGCGACAAGCAAGCCCGCCCGGATCATGGGTTTTATCGAATTGGACATGACGCCTCGAAATATATCGACACCGAGCGCCGTTGTGCGCTCGATATCAACTATAGGCACGACCGAAGGCGCCTGAATCCAAATTCCGCGTAAAACCAAAAGAGAAGCGGATTGACCAGGCGAGCGAGACCGGTCTCGCTCGTGCTGGGTTGCCCAACAGGTTCAGTTTGCCGCGTTCATACGCGTCTTGGTGCGTACGGGCGAGATGTCAGGCGGCTCAAGGCCCAGGCCGGATCGGGTACGCGGATCACGGCGGATACGCTGCGGGTGGTGGCCGATCACACGGAAACAGCAGGAATTCGCTCCGCGACATCCGTGCTCATCCGCGTGATCCGTGTACAAGACCCGGCGCCGGCAGACCAACTGACAACGCGTGCGTGCACACCCGTCTCGCCGGATCTTGAACGGCGGCACCAACGCTGTTATAATCGCAATTCGCTCGGGCAATTAGCTCAGTTGGTCAGAGCGCACGGTTCACATCCGTGAGGTCACAGGTTCGAGCCCTGTATTGCCCACAGCCGAAAGGCCACGCCCAGCGTGGCCTTTTTCGTTGCCGCAATCTCCTGACAGCAGAGCAGCCACCGCTTCGCGGCAAAGCGTGCGTTTGACTGCGCGAGATGCGCTTGTCTACCGATCGACAGGTCGCCGGGCGTTCAGGGCGTCGAAGTGGTTATACTTGGCCCGACAGCACAGTCGCTTCATCAATCCGTTTAGGCGTCGGCCTCGGCGCACGTGACCGACGCAATCAAGGAGACAGCCGCAATGGCGCGTCCAGTCACCCTCTTCACCGGCCAATGGGCCGATTTGCCTTTCGAGGTCCTCTGCGCCAAGGCCAAGTCGTTCGGTTACGATGGCCTCGAGATCGCCTGCTGGGGCGATCACTTCGAGGTCGACAAGGCCCTCAGCGACGACGCCTACATCCGCTCGCGTCACGACATCCTGGCCAAGCACGGGCTCAAGTCGTGGGCGATCTCGAACCACCTGGTCGGCCAGGCCGTGTGCGACAACATCGACGGCCGGCACAAGTCGATCGTGCCCGAGCGCATTTGGGGCGACGGCAAGGAAGACGGCGTGCGGCGGCGCGCCCAGCAGGAGATCATGGACACGGCCCGTGCCGCCCAGAAGTTTGGCGTCAAGGTCGTGCCGGGCTTCACGGGCTCGTCGATCTGGCCGTATCTGTATTCGTTCCCGCCGAACCCGCCGGATCTGGTCGCAAACGGCTATAAGTTCTTCGCCGAAATGTGGAACCCGATCCTCGACGTCTTCGACGAGGTCGGCGTCAAGTTCGCGCTCGAGGTGCACCCGACCGAGATCGCGTTCGACGTCGCCTCGGCCGAGGCCGCGCTGAATGCGCTCGGCCGTCGTCCAGCGTTCGGCTTCAACTACGATCCGAGCCACTTCGTCTATCAGAACGTCGACTACGTCGGCTTCATCCGCAAGTTCGCGGACCGGATCTATCACGCCCACATGAAGGACGCCTACATCTCGCCGACCCGGCGCGAGGGCGGCGTCTTCGGTGGGCACCTCGACTTCGGCGATCCGCGCCGCTCGTGGGACTTCCGCACGTTGGGCCGCGGCTCGGTCGACTTTGAGGAGATCATCCGCGCGCTCAACGACATCGGCTATCAAGGCCCGCTCTCGGTCGAGTGGGAAGATGGCAAGATGGATCGCGAGCACGGCGCGACCGAGGCGGCAGCCTTCGTCCGCAAGCTCGACTTCCCGCCGTCGGCGATCGCCTTCGACGCGGCTTTCGAGCGAAAATAAGCCAGCCCCGCGAAACGTAGAGCAGGGGGGCGAGGAGCACGCACGCGCGGGCTTCTCGCCCCTCGCGCTATTCCCGTCGCTGTCAGTGTGCGCTCCCGGAGGTCATCATGGCAGGAATCGGCTCCAGCGAGATGGCCCGTCCAAAGCTGAGCGGAAAGATCCCGGAGATCGGCGTCGGCATGCTCGGGTATGCCTTCATGGGCACGGCGCACTCCAATGCTTTTAAGAAGATCCCCTACATGATCTACCCGCCGGCGGCGATCCCCAAGATGGTCATGGTGGCGGGGCGGAGCGAAGACGGCGTGCGGGTCGCGGCCGAGCGTTTCGGGTATGAGAGCTACACCACCGATTGGCGCAAGCTCGTCAAGAACGACCGCGTGCAGTTGTTTGACAACGGCGGCCCGAACGACGCGCATGCCGCTCCGTGTATCGCCGCGGCGCGGGCCGGCAAGCACATCCTGTGTGAGAAGCCTTTGGCGCGAAACGCCCGCGAGGCCGGTCGCATGCTCGACGCGGTCGTCAAGGCGGGCGTGGTGCACGCCGTGGCGTTCAATTACCGGTTCGTGCCGGCGGTGCGTCTGATCCGCGACCTGATCGACTCGAACAAGCTCGGCCAGATCTACCACTTCCGCGCCGCGTATCGGCAGGAGTGGATCATGCCGCACTATTCCATCCCGATGAACTGGCGGCTACGCAAGAAGCAAAGCGGCAGCGGGGCGCTGGGCGACATCGGCGCGCACATCATCGATCTGGCCCGCTACCTGGTCGGTGAGCCGCGGCGTGTGTGCGGCGCCACGCAGACGTTCATCAAGGAGCGGCCCGTGATGGGCACCCGGCGCATGGAGCGCGTCGACGTCGACGACGCCTTCGGCTCTGTCGTCGAATTCGAGAACGGCGCGCTCGGCACGATCGAGGCCACGCGCTTCGCGGCGGGTCGCAAGAACTACAACGTGCTCGAGATCAACGCCGAGCATGGATCGATCCGGTTCAACCTCGAACGCATGAACGAACTCGAGGTCTTTTGGGTCGGCGAAGAGCCGCGCGACACGCGCGGTTTCCACGTCGTCAACGTCAGCGAGAGCTATCATCCGTTCTGGAAGCACTGGTGGCCGCAGGGCCATATCATCGGCTGGGAGCACACCTTCATCCACGAAATCCACCATCTGCTCGAGGCCATCGTCTCGGGTCAGGGAGTGGCGCCCTACGGCGCCGACTTCGAGGACGGCTACAAGAACGCCGTGATCTGCGACGCGATTTTGGCCTCGGCCCGAACCGGCAGACGCCTGGCGATCAAATACTGAGGCTGTGACCAGCCTCTTCCTGGATGTGTCAGACGAGCCGGGTGTTGCCCGGCTCGTCTGACACATCGAGCCAAATCAGGATGCCCATGACATCTGCAGTGCAGGATGTGGTCGGACCCGCGGCCACCTTGAATCGGGTGCTGCCCGGCGCCTATCTGACGATGCTGACCCAAAGCCTGACGATCAATTTCCTCGGGCCGGTGCTGCCTCTTCTGGCCGTCGAGAACGCAACTACGCCGGAAGCGCTGGGCCTGGTGTTTTCGCTCCAGGGCGTCGGGTATCTGGGCGGCACGCTGTTGGCCAATCGCGTCGCCGGAAGGATCGGGCTGCGCGCGGGGATCGCGGTGGGGCTCGGCTTGCTCGGTCTCGGACTGGTGGGCGTTCTGACTTTGCCGTTGCCCTGGCTGTACGCCGCCGTCTTCCTCGAATCCCTGGGGAGCGTGCTGGCCGAGGTGCAGCTCAATCGTGTGGTCGAGTACTTCGCCGGTGATCGACCGGGCAAGACTTTGAACCGTCTGCACAGCATGTGGGGCATCGGCGGGATCGTGGCCGCGCTGGTCACCGCGACCCTGATCGCGGCCGGGCTGCCATGGCGCTGGATGGGCGGGGTGGCACTGGCCGTTCTTGGCCTCACGCTGTTTCAGGTGCTGCGCTGGCCGTGGGTGGACGCCCCGGCCGATACGCCGGAAGCGGCGACCGACCACGGCGCCGGCGCGAGCGCCTGGGCCGTGATGCTGCCGTTCGGGCTAGTGTACGTGCTGTACATCGGGCTCGAGATCTCGACCTCGTCCTGGGCTACGACGTTCTACGCTGGGCTCGGTGAGGGCGTGCTCTTGGGCGCACTGGCGACGGCCGGCTACTTCCTGTTGTTCACATTCGGGCGCTGGTTTATCGGGCCGGCAGTGGACCGCTTCGGGTTGATGCGGATGGTGCGGATCAGCCTGATCGTCGCCCTGGCCGGCACGGCGCTAACCGCCTGGGCGCCGGCGCGCTGGCTGGGTTTCGCCATTGCCGGGCTCGGGCAGAGCCTGGTCTTTCCAACCTTCCTGGTCTGGGGCGTGCGGCGACATCCGAGATGGCGGCCTGAGTTGAACGCGCTTGCGCTCGGCGGGTCGAGCGTCGGAAGCATGGTCATCCCCTATCTAGTTGGGCTCGGGGTTGCCATTTGCGGCGCGCCGGCCCTCACGCCATTGCTCGTCGGCCTCACACTCGTCGTGCTCGGCGCCACCTTCATCACGCGCTGAACCACGACCATCCCAGCACTCATTCGCCCAATCACCCATTCACCCAAATTCTATGGCTCCTGATCTCTCGGCCCTCATCATCATTGCGTTGGTTGCGTTTCTGGTCGGCGTGACGAAAGGCGGCTTTGGCGGTCTGGGCGGGCTGTTGACGCCGGTGCTCGCGCTGATCATGGCCCCGGCCGCGGCCACAGGTGTGTTGCTGCCTCTGCTGATCTTCGGCGATTGGTTTGCGGTGTACAGCTATCGCGGCGAGTGGGATATGAAGGTGTTCTGGAGCATGTTGCCGGCCGCGGCGGTCGGGTCGCTGATCGGCACCTGGCTGCTCACCGCGCTGTCGCCCAGCGGGCTGCGGATCGTCCTGGCGGTCTTCATCTTGATCCTGGTGGCGTACAAGTTCATCAGCGACCGGCTGCAGTCGTGGCGCTACGTCCCCAGCCCGTGGCATGGTCCAGCGGCCGGCGGTCTGGCCGGGCTGTTCTCGGGGCTCTTCAACAACGGCGGCCCGACGTTCAACGCGTATCTCTTGCTGCAGAAGCTGAAGCCGCGGACGTTTATCGCCACCAGCGCGTTGTTCTTCGCGATCCTTAACCTGATCAAGATCCCGTTCTTCTATTTCGCCGGAATCCTCAGCCTGGAGCGCACGCTGGGCGTGGGCTGGGCGTTCCTGCTTGTGCCGCTCGGGATCTTCGTCGCGCGCCGCATCGTTCTTCGGCTCGACCCGCAACGTTTCGAAGGCGTGATCATCGCGTTGCTTGTTCTTTCGAGCTTGATTCTGATCTGGCAGGCATGGTAGGTTTGTGCCAAAACGAAAGACGCCGGCCGTCACGATGGCCGGCGTCTTTCGTTTTGCACTGGTAGGTATTTCAATCGCCGAGCCAGTCTTTCAACTCCGTCAACGCCAGCCGCGACGTGAGGTCGATGCTGAGCGGTGTCACCGAAACGACCTTGTCGGCGACGGCGCGGATATCGGAGTCGGCGCCGGCAGCCGGGTCGACGAACTGGCGCCAGCGGATGCGGCCGGGGTGCTGCAGATCGGTGCCGGTGCGGTACGGCGTGTAGAAGGGCTTGCGCGACTGCCGCGTCACGCGCCAGGGCGTCTGCGGCGTGGCGTTATCGGGCACCTCGATCTTGAGGATGTCGACGTCGAAGGGCAGGGCGCGGCCGAGCACGCGTTCGGCGAAGTACCGCGTCCACGCGGCGGCTTCGGTGAAGTCGATGTGATCGGCGTTCGAGAAGAAATGCGCCTCGTCGACCTCCATCGAGACGGCCAGCGCCGGCAGACCGATGGCCGCGGCGTCGAGTGCGGCGCCGACCGTGCCCGAAGCCGTCAGCCCCGAGCCGACGTTGTCGCCGTAGTTAATGCCCGACATCACCAGATCCGGACGGCGCGGCAGCAATTCAAGCACGGCGTGATGAATGCACTGGCCCGGGCTGGCGTCGACGGCGTAGGCCGTCAGACGCGCGCCGTCGACCTCGCGCGAAACGTCGGCCACACGGCCTGTGACGTTGGTCGGATGGGCTCGGCCGATGCTTGTGTATTGCTTGTCGGGGGCCACGATCACGACCTCGCCGAGCGCGCGTAGCGCGGCGGCCGCGGTCCACAGGCCAGGCGATTCGATGCCGTCGTCGTTGGAGCAGAGGATCAGGGGTTGGCTCATACGCCCGATTGTAACGGCTCGCCGGCTTCGGGGTCGAAGTCACCCAGAGCGTCGTCGGACATCCCCCGACGGGGATCGCAGACCAGATCCCGAAACAACAACGGGCGCCCATATGGGCGCCCGTTGCATTGGGATCGGGAGCGTTCGCGCTCAGTTGGCCATCTGGCGCATGACCATGACGACCTTGCCCTGCACCTGCACCTGGGCCGGGTTGTCGATCATGATCGGCCCCATGGTCGGGTTCGCCGGCTGCAGCCGGATCTTGCCGTTTTCGCGGAAGAAGTACTTGAGCGTGGTCTCGTTGCGGTCGGTGAGCCAAACCGCGACCATGTCGCCGTTCCGGGCCTGATCGGCGCGCTTCATGACGACGATGTCGCCGTCGGCGACCATGGCGTCGATCATCGAGTCGCCTTTGACGCGCAGGGCGAACAGATCGCCGCTGTCGTTGACGAGGTTGCGGGTCAGCTCGATGTACTCGTCCGACGAGGTCTGGGCCGCGTCGCCGACCATCACGGGCTCGCTGGCGAAGATGAAGCCCGCCACCGGCACCTGCACGGCCGGCACGCCATGGCGGCGGCTGGTGAGCCCGGCCGCGCGCTCGCCCGCCTCCGTCAAGCGCACACCGCGCGATACTTTGAGGTCGCGCAGGATATAGCCTTCGCGTTCGAGTTTGGTCAGGTTGTAGTTCACGACCGACGTCGAGGAAATGCCAGCGGCCTCGCCGATCTCGCGGATGGTCGGGGGGTAATCCCGGTTTTCGGCGAAGTTGCCGATGAAGCGCAGGATCTCAACCTGCCGCGTCGAAAGCTTGCCTTTAGCCATGCGCATCTCCCGTGTGGCTGGGAAATCGATCACCCGCCACCAATGGCACAAATGAGCGAATCTGGCCTGTATTTTAGATCATGTGTTCGGTGAAGTCAAGCAGGCAGAAATCCGCTGGAATTCCGGCCCTTTGGGAGCCGATTGGGCCCCGGGTAGAACGTCCGTTTGGCGCGGCGCGCAGCCGAAGGCATGGTGGCGAAGTCGAACACGGATCAGGGCGGAGCATTCAGGCGGCCACCGCGACAGTCCACTGAAAGTTCGTGTGGCGATGTTTTCAGACACTCGAGGGCGATGACGGCATGTACAATGCCTCGCGCGGTGACGACTGCGCGATCACGCCAACGACACGACCCCAACAACGCCATGTCCTCGATCTCCGACCAGACCTTCCTACATCTGAGTGATCTTCATCTCGCCAACACGCTCGACGGCATCTCGTACGAGGTCTCGGCCGTGGGGCAACTGCGCCGCGTGCTGGCGGCCGCCCGAGCCGCCGACGCGACGCCGACCTGCGTCATCGTCAGCGGAGATCTGTCGGATCGTGGAGAGCCAGATAGCTACGCGGTACTGCGCGACGTCATGCCCGAGCTCGAGGCCTTCAACGTCCCGGTGTTGATCGGTCTTGGCAACCACGACCGCCGGGTGCCGTTCCGCCAGGTTTATCTGGGTGAGACCGAGGCCG
This sequence comes from Anaerolineales bacterium, assembly GCA_044224715.1. GTDB lineage: Bacteria > Chloroflexota > Anaerolineae > Anaerolineales > UBA6663 > UBA6663. The sequence continues at coordinate 71,845 of JBGAJV010000017.1, forward strand.
ATGAACAGGCGCCGTACTATTACAAACGCGTCATCGGCGACCTGCACGTGTTCATGCTCGACAGCAAGGTGCCGGGCAAGGTCGCGGGCGAGTTGGGGCAGGCGCAACGCGATTGGCTGGCCGACGAGCTCACGCGCACGCCGCCTGGCCAGGCGCTGATCGTGTTGCATCATTCGGTGAACCTGTGGGGAATCCGCAACGTCGATGAAGACGAACTGGCCGACGCGCGCGAGCTGGCCGAGATCCTGACGCCGCACGCCGTGCTGGGCGTGCTCGGCGGCCATCTGCACTTCAGCGTGGTCGCGGCCTATGCGGGCTCGGTGTCGATCACGGCGCCGGGCGTCGTCAACCAGTGGGACCCGACCTGCGCGACCATGCGCGTGAACCCCTGGCCCGGCTTCAATCTGTGCACGGTGCGCGGCGGGCGGCTGCTCGTCAACCCCGTCGTGCTTGGCCCGGCTCAAGGTTAGAAAATCGCCTTCTATTCAATAAAGTCGTTTTTTGAATGACCGGTAATTGCCGAGGATTTTGAATGGACCTGACAGGTCGAAGGTTAGAATCCGCCCCGGCGCCCAACCTCCGGCGGTTGCGCGCCGACGACGCGGAGACGATCGCGGCGGCTTTCGCGGCGCAGGGTTGGGCCAAGCCGGCCGAGCAGTACCGGCGCTACGCCGCCGAGCAGACCGCGGGCGCGCGCATCACGCTCGTCGCCGAAGTCGACGGTGTCTTCGCCGGCTACGTCAACGTGTTGTGGGTGTCGCCCTATGCCAGTTTTCGCGCGGCCGGCATCCCTGAAATCGCCGACTTCAATGTGCTCGAGCGTTTCCAGCGCCGCGGGATCGGCACCGCGCTGATGGATGCCGCCGAGGCCCTGATCGCCGAGCGCTCACCGGTCGCCGGCATCGGCGTGGGCCTGACGGCCGATTACGGGGCCGCTCAGATCCTGTACATCAAACGCGGCTATGTGCCCGACGGGCGTGGCCTCGTCTACCGCGACCAGCCCGCGCCGCATGGCACATCCGTCACGGTCGACGACGACCTCGTGCTCTACCTGACCCGCGTCGTAGGGCCAGGCGCTACAGAGCGCCCCACAACTTCTGCACCGCGGCGAGCGCGGCGTCGGCCGAGCCGGCCGGGAACAACTCGAAGCCCACATACCCGCGATACCCGCCGCGCTTGATGCGCCGCAACACAGGCAACCAGTCGACCGTGCCGGTGCCGGGCTCGTGGCGGCCCGGCACATCGGCCAGGTGGATGTGGCCGATCACCGGCAGGTATTCGGCCACGAGCGGCACGAGGTCGTCGCCCATCACGCGCTGGTGGTACAGATCGCACAGCACCTTCAACCGCGGATCGCCGACCTCGCGCACGAGACGCGCGGCGGTGCGCATGTCGCTCAGCCAGTAGCCGGGATGATCCAGCCGCGTGTTGAGCGGTTCGAGGTTGAAGACGATGTCCGCCGGCGTCTCCTCGAGCAGTTCCTTGAGGACGATCACGGCGTTGGCGTACTTCGCCTCGTCGGGGATGTCGGCGTGCGCATTGGCGGCGGCGCCGCCCGGACCGAGCACGTTGGTCAGCAGCAGGAGCGCGCGACAATCGACGCGCTCGGCCAGCGCCACGGCTTCGGCCACGCTCGCCCGGAACGCGACATGCTCCGTCGCGTCGATCGGGTCGCCGACCTCATGACCCGTGAAGCTGACGATGCGGACGCCGTACCGGTCGCAGGCCTCGGCCAGCGCGTCGAGGTCGCGCCCGCGCGCGGACCAGAACTCGACGGCGTCGAAGCCGGCCGCCGCGACACGGGCGATCTGATCGGCCGGCGCCAGGCCGGGCAGGAGCGCATCGATGTTGATGGACGCTTTCATGACATCTCCAGACAATCGGCTCAGGCGGCGTCGGCCTCGTCGAGCGCCAACTCCGCCAGGGGTTGATTGAGATACGCGGCCAGGACCGCGACGACCAGGCCGTGGTCTTGCCGCTGCGGCAGGCCCGAGACCGTGATCGTCCCGATACAGCCCGTGCCGCGCAGCCTGATCGGAAAACAACCGCCGTGCGCGGCGTAGTCGCGCTCGTCGACGCCGATCCGCTCGCGCAGGGTGACGTTCTTCTGGCGCAGCTCCAGCCCGATCGCGTACGAGCAGCGATGATAACGCAAGACCACGTTCTTCTTGCGTCGAATCCAGTCGAGGTTGTCGGGCGTCGTGCCGCGCATGGCGAAGGCGAAGAGCGTCTGGCCTCCGGCCAGCGCGATGTCGATGGCCACCGGTCGCCCCAGCGCCTCGGCCGCCGCCTTCAGCCGGCCGCCGATCTCCCAGGCGGTGTCGGCGTCGAACCGATCGAACTGGAGCCGTTCCTCCTGCTGCGCGATCCGGACGAGGTCGATGGTCGGGGTCATGTGGGCTCCATGGGCGCGGAACGATGGGTGAGGGACATCGGACAAACGACACAGGCCTCGCGCCCGCCGCGGCACCTGCCGTCACTTCTCCACGCCGACCGGGAACCACAGCCGGACGTAGGTGCCGCCGGCCATGCGCCGGCCGATGGCCAACCGGCCGTTGAGTTGTTCCGCGTCGTCGAGCATGTCGGCCAGGCCGAAGTGCCCGTTGCGGATCAGCGTGAGCGCGTCGGTCTCGCCCTCCTTGAGCGGAATGCCGACGCCGTCGTCCTCGACGACCAGCACGAGATGCAGGCCTTCGCGCCGCAGCGTCAGCCAGATGTTCTTCGCCTGGGCGTGCTTGCGCGCGTTGCTCAAGGCGTTGTCGACGATGTTGTGCACGGGCCACTTGGCCTCGACCGGCAGATCGAACTCGCGCGAGAGTTGGATGTCGCTGTGGTATTGCGTCTCGGGCGCCTCGGTCGCGGCGCGGCGCAGCGCCTGCTCCATCAGCAGCGCCAGCGGCGCGTTGAGCGACGCGGGACGGATGGCGGTGACGACCTGGCGGATCGCGTCATCGACCTTGATGACTTCCTGTTCCTGACGCGCGAGCATGTCGCGCAGCGAGGCGTCCTCGCTCCGTTGCGCGGCGATGGCCAGATAGCCGGGCAACGGCGCCAGCGATTGCAGCACCTCGGCATGCAATCGCCGGGCGATGCGGGTGCGTTCCTCGCGCTGCGTCTGCTCGCGCTCGCGATACGGCCGCAGCGCCGCCCAGCGCAAGGCGATGACCTGCAGCGGCGCCGCCAGGGCTTCGGCCACTTCGGCGGCGCGTTTCAGATCGGCGTTCTCGTACGGCCGGCTCCGTCGTGGCAATAGGAGACAGCCCAGCGGCGGCTGATCCTCGACGCGGATCGGCTGCGCGACGGCGATCCACGGCGCCGCCAACCAGCCGTCACGACCGCGCTCATCCGACGCGACAAGACAATCCTCGGGCGGGGCGGCCGGCAGGGTGCCCTCGTCCAGCGTCAACGTCTCAGTCTCCAGCGCGCGGCGCAGCATCCAGCCCGGTCGGCCGGGCTGCTCGTGCGCCAGGATCAGCCCAGGCACGCCCAGGGCATCGCACAACTCGACAAGCGCCTGATCGATCGCTTCGAGCGTCGGGCGTCGGAGCAGGGCGCGCTCCAGCGCGCTGGCTCGTCCCGCGGCGAGCGGCGTCGTCCAATCGCGCAGACCGATCACCACAAGGATCATGCCGGCGACCGCGAGCGCGATGTCGATCGCCCACGGCGCGCCCCAGCCGCGCAGCGCCAGGCTGGCCAGCACGTACAGGGTCGCGACGGCGCTGATCCATAACACCGGAGCCAGACGACGCTCGAGGCGCACCATGCGCGTCGCCGGGTTCCAAAACACGAACCCGAACGTCACGGGCGTCAACATCGCAAAGAGGACGGCGGCCGACACCCAGCCAGGCGCGGCGCTCAAGAGCTCGGGCACGACGTACGCCAGAAGAATGGCCCCGAGGATCGCGGGCGTCAGGGGCAGCGCGGCGCCGCCGGTCAACAGACCCAATTGCGTGCGCTGCGCCGAGCGATGTGTCGCAAGAAAGCGCAACGTGATGGCCAGGACGAAGACCACGCCGCCGATGATCACCATCAGCGCCGTCAACCAGAGCGACAGGGTGTGGATCGATGCGGGACCGAACAGCGCCAGAAGATTGGCGCCCGCCACGACCAGCCCAAGCCCGCCGACCACGCGGATCACGCCGCTGACATACAGCGGCACCTGCGCGCCCGTCGTCGGCAGCCAGCCGAGCCGTGGCAGACGCCCGGCCCCGATGGGGAGCGTCGCCACGGCCACCCAGTACACCGACGGCCCGGCGACCAGGGCCGCCAGACCCACGCCGATCAGGGCGAACGTGAGCGCGGCGTCGCTGGCGCCCGGTCGCGCCTTCGGGTGGCCCACCCAGAGCAACGCGCTCACCAGGACGTACACCACGGCGCAAACGCTCAACGCCACGGTGTAGAGCTCACCCGCGCGCACGGCCAGGCCCGTGGCGATCATCACAACGGCCGCGCCGGCGACGGCGATCGCGGCCGCGGTTCGACCGATGGGGTGTGCGAACACCCGCGGCGGAGCCATCAGGATCTCATCGACCAGCAGGCCGGTCGAGACCGCGCCCGCCGGCTGGCGAATGTAGTTCGCCCAGGCCAGAACGCCGATCGCGGACAGGGCCACGCCGCCGAACAACCAGTAGGCGGCGATCGGCGCAGCCGGCCCTGACCCGACCAACGGGGTGAGCCAGGGCGCCAGGACGCCGCCCGGGGCCAGCGCCGGCGTCAGCATCCGCTCGATGACGATCCCGGCGGTCGCGATGCCGATCACGCTGACCGAGAAACTCACCAGATCGGCCGCGCCCAATTGCAGCTGGCGCAGCGGCGCGGGCAACGCCCTGCGTTCCACAGCAAACAAGGGCAGGATCGACGCCATCGAGACGATGAACAGGAAGCTATAGGCGACCGCCCAGAACGCGACCGGCGCGACCAGGCTGACGCCGACCAGGCTGACCAGACCGGCGACGATGAACCCGCCGAAGAAGACGACAGGTCGCTCGAGTTGCTTCTTGAAGCTGTTGTGGACCCGCGATCCGACCAGGAGCCCGACCAGGGCGCCGCTCTGAATCCACAGGAACACGTCTGGCCGCCCATCGCCGCGCAGCAGCGACAACGGGAAGAGCAGGCTCGACAGCACGCCCAGGAAGAAGTTCGCCCCCATGGCCGCCAGCTGGATGTTGGCCAGCCGCGGGCGTTGGAAGATGACGGTCAACCCGGTATTGACGTCGTTCAAGACCTGGCCGAGGGTGGCGCCGGTGCCTTCGGCCTTCTGCGCCTGCACGGCCTTGGGGTGAGCAGCCAGCTCCGCCAGCGCCAGCATCGCGCCGACGATGCCAAGGACCAGAACACCCGGCCGCCCGAACAGGATCAGCACCACGCCGGCCGCGATTTCGGGCACCAGCCCTTCGACACCGTCGCCGATCAACGTGTCGACCGTGTTCTCGATGGGCGGCGAGAATCGTTTGCGGGTGTTCCGCAACGCGCGATAGATGATGACCGTCGGCACCAGCAGCACCGGGGCGATGCCGCCCACGATCCAGGGGTTGATCAGACCGGTGGCGTGCAACGTCATCAAGACGGCGTCGACGAGGAAGATCGCCACGGCGCAGGTCAGCACCAGCCCTGGCCCGGGGAACCGCGTCGAGATCGCGTAGATCATCGGCGCCGTGAGCGCGAAGACCGCATAGGCCAGGGCGAAACTGAAGGTGAAGGGGAGCAGGCTGCCGCCGAAGACGTACTGGCTGAGCACGAGGCCGAAGACGCCCGCGCGCAGGAGCACCTCGACGCTGCCGGTGACGACGAGCCGGCGCAGCCCGCTCCAGAATTGCGCGGGCGATACGGTCGCGTCGGTCATCGGCTCAGACCTGGCTCGCGGCGCTCAACGGCCCGGTGCCGCGCAGTCGGATGATGCCCTGCTGCATGAGGATCACAAGGGCGGCGCCGCGCGTCGGGGCGTCGAGCTTCTTCATCACCGCGCTGAGCTGGTTCTTGACCGTCTGCTCGGACTTGTAGAGCTTGGTCGCCAGGTCGCGCGGCGTCGCGCGCACGTCTTTGCTGAGGGCCAGCATCAGATCGAGCTCGGCCGGGCTCAGATCGAGCATCGCCCGACGCGGGCCGGCGCCAAGCGAGTCGCTCACCTTGTTCGAGAAGACCAGCTGGCCCGACATCGCCTCGAGGATGCGGGCGGGCAGGTCGCGCGTGCGCTGATCGGATTTGAGCAGGTAGCCGCAAACCGTGTCCGACGCGAACCCCAGATCGAGCACGTCGTAGTGAAACTCGGTCGAGAGCAGCAACACGCGCGTTTGCCACTCTTTGAGCGACAGCGTGAGCTTGCGCAGTTCCTCGAGCGTCGGAAAGGGGTCTTCGACCGCGTACCCGCCGCGGCGGGTGGGGATCATCACGTCTAGCAGCAGCACGTCGGGACGCGCTTCGAACATCCCGGCCAGGTCCTCGCCGGCCCAGCCCTCGGCGATCAGGGCGATGTCGGTTCGACCCTGGAGCTGGAAGCGAACGTAGTCGTGCAGCGGGTAATCGTCGTCCAGAATCGCGACCGTCACCGCTTTGGGCTGCTGGGCGTCCATGTATTCGTCCACACTCCGCACGCTATGGTCAGGCGATTCTACCGCACCGACGCGCCACGGATTAAGCCGCGAAGGGCGCAAAGAACCTTCTTTGCGCCCTTCGCGGCTTCGCGGCTTCGCGCCCCGATCAGGAGCGCACAAGCAACTCGATGACGTCGCGCGTCAGCCGCACTTCCAGGTCCGTCGGCCCGGAGGCGTCGCTGATCAGCTCGGGGAGCGCCACGACCGTCTCGGCCTGATCCTCCAGATCGCGGACCGCCAGCTGCGCGGCTTCGACGATACGCCGTCGCACCGGCGGGTTCTGCCCCACGACGCAGCCGGTTTGCTCGAACGCGACCGCGGATAGCCAATCGGCCACGGCCAGCACTTCGCGCGACAAAGACGTCTCGTTTGGCTCGGTTTTGCTCTCGGCGGCAATCGGCGCGTTGAGGGCGGCATCCGGCGCAGCCAATCGCTGACGTCGCATGTACGCGGCGTACAGCAGGCTCGCGATCAATGCCAGGATGGCCACGGCGGCCAAGAGGATGACTTGCGTCACGCTGCTCCAGAAAGTGTCCCTTAACAGTAGCAAAATCGGACGCGGGGAGTCAATGGCCCAGGCGTTCGATCGCCGATCCCTCGGCGATTTGAATCGCGTTTGTCAACTCGAGCCGGGCCGTGAGATCGCGCTCACGGGCCAATGCAGCCCGCAAGACGCCCAATGAGCTCGGCATCAAACGAGCCAACCCCCAGGCCGCATGGCCGCGCACGAGCGGACTGCCATCGTCGAGCCGCGCGCGCAGCGACGGCGCGATCGCCGGGTCGCCGCAGTTGCCGGCGGCCACGCACGCGTTGCGCACGAGTCGCTCGCGCCCGACGCGCGCGAGCGGCGTGCCTGCATAACGCTTGGCAAAGACGTCGTCGTCGAGCCCCAAGACGTCGGCCAACGGCGGCGCCGCGCGATCGATCGCCACGAGCTGCAACTCCGGTTCGAGCGCGGAGACGGCAAAGCGATTCCAGGGGCAAGCGGTCTGACAGTCGTCGCAGCCGAAGATCCAGCGACCGAGCTGCGGGCGCAGGGCGTGGTCGATCGCGCCCTTGTGCTCGATCGTGAGGTAGCTGATGCAGCGTCGCGCGTCGAGCACGTAGGGTTGTGCGAAGGCCCCCGTCGGGCAGGCGTGCAGACATCGCGTGCACGAGCCGCAGCGCGTTTCGGGGCCGGGCTCGTCGTAGCGATCGAACGCGGCGTCGAGCACGATCTCGCCGAGGAAGAACCCGCTGCCGCGGCGCGCGTGGATCAGCAGCGTGTTCTTGCCGATGAAGCCGAGCCCGGCTTGCTGCGCGTGATCGCGTTCGAGCACGGCGCCCGTGTCGACGTAGGCGCGCCAGCGCAGGTCGGCGCCCTGATCGACCCGCAGCCATTCGGCCAGTGCTTCGAGGCGCGGCAGCATCAGGTCGTGATAGTCGCCGCCCCAGGCGTACTGCGCGATGCGGCCGCGGGTCGGGTCGGCGACGATCTCGGGCGGCAGCTGGGCCTGGTGATAGTCGAGCGCGACAAGGATGAGCGATTGCGCGCCCGGCACGATGCGGGTGAGATCGCGCCGCCGGGCGACGCGATCCTCGCGCGCCATGTACGCCATGTTGCCGTGCATTCCGTGCGCGACCCAGCGCAAGTACGCGTCGAGATGCGGCGCGGGCCGGGCGGGCGTGATGCCGCAAAGATTGAAGCCGAGCGACTGTGCTCGGGCCTTGACGCTCTCCGCAGAAGCGACGGCCATGCCCGCATGTTAGCAGGTGCCCGGCGCTGGCGGAACACCGGGTTGGCAAACGTTGGTTCAGGTGGGTAAGGGTTGTTTTGCCCGGATTTCAAAGCGGAATCCCGACCTTTGTATTTTTGGTACGAACGTAATCTTGAGTCTGGGCAAGAGCTGTCGTATCTTGTCGTCATCACCGGTTGATGAAATTGAACAGGCGCAGCGCCAAAGGACCACCCAAAGCAAAGCGCCAAAAGTGAAGCACCGGATCCGCACCGCGCGGCGGGTCGGGAGCGCCATCAGCTTTCAGACTGCCGTGGAGGGCAACCATGAACACGATTACCTGGACGATCACCTGGTCCGTTACCTGGTAAGGCGGAACTGGAACGCTGATCAAGGAGCTTTGTGGGAGCTCCGACATCGGCAGACTGGGACTGCTGAGCCAAGGGGCGCGTGATGGGGTTTTGTGGGAACCCCATCACTAGCTCCAGATCACGATCCTGGCGCGGTGCCCGACGAACAGTCGGGCACCGCGCCGGCCAACGTTTGCCAACCCGGTGTTCCGCCAGCGCCGGGCACCTGCTAACATGCGGGCATGGCCGTCGCTTCTGCGGAGAGCGTCAAGGCCCGAGCACAGTCGCTCGGCTTCAATCTTTGCGGCATCACGCCCGCCCGGCCCCCGGCCGGGGGGCGGGCCCCCCCCACACCGGGCGCCCCCCGCGCCATTTAGCAAATCACACTTCGGTCACTTCGACGAGCCTCAACGTGAACACCCGGCGCCTGCCTTTTTGGTCGATCCTCACCGCCAATGCGATCTCGCAGCTGGGCAACCAGATGGCCCTGATCGCCATCCCCTGGTTCGTGTTGCAGACCACGGGCAGCGCGCTGTCGACGTCGTTGGTGTTGGTCTTCACGGCCGTCCCGATGGTCATCGCGTTCTTTCTCGGCGGCGCGCTGGTCGACCGTTTCGGCGCCAAGCCGATGAGCGTGCTCGCCGACGTCATGAGCCTGATCTCGGTCGCGGCAATGCCCATCCTGTACGCGTTGGGCTGGCTGTCCATGCCTGTGCTCCTGACGCTGGTGGCCCTGGGCGCGCTGCTCGACGCGCCGGGCAACACGGCGCGCGATGCCCTGATGCCTGAGTTGATCGAGCGGTCCGGCTATGCGCCCCAGCGCGCCAACGCCATGATCGTCGGCGTCCTGCGCGGCGCGGTGTTGGCCGGGCCCGTGCTCGGCGGCGTGCTGTGCGCCAGCTTCGGCGTCGGCACGGTGATCTGGGTCAACGCCGCGACCTTCCTGGCCTCGGCCGTGATCGTGGCGATCGCCGTGCCGGGTGGCCGGACGACGGTGCAAGACGCCGGGCTGAGCGGCGCAGATCTCACGGCCGGGCTGCGCCATATCTGGCGCGACCGCGTCCTGCGCGGGCTGTTCGCCATGCAGATCGCCAACGAGCTGCTGGGCGATGCGCTCGTGCTGGTGGCGCTGCCGATCCTGGCGGGTCTGATCTCGGGCGAGGCGACGGGCTTCGGTCTGATGTCGAGCGCCTTCGGCTTCGGCGCGCTGAGCGGCGTGACGGCCTACGGCCTCTGGCACAAACGCTTCGACCCGGCCAGCATCCTCGGCGCCGGCTTCATGCTCGTCGCCGGCGGCGTGGCCGGGCTGGTGCTGACGCTGGTCACCGGCGTCGGGATCGCCGGCGCCTTGATCTCTGCCTATTTGTTCGGCCTCGGGATCGGGCCACTCCGCCCGCTGCTGTCCACGGTGTACCAGCAACGCACCCCGGCCGTCCTGCGCGGGCGCGTCTTCGGCACGCGCGGCGCACTGACCACCATGGCCGTGCCGGTCGGCGCCCTGCTCGTCGGCGGTGCCATCGACCAGTTGGGCCTGGCGACCACGCTCGGCGTCATGTCGGGCGGCTTCGGCCTGATCGCGCTGCTGGTCGCGCTCACCCCGGCGCTGCGCTCGATCGATATGCGGGCGCCCGTGGCCGAACCGGCCGGCGATTGACGCACATCGAACTCACGTCCGCGGAGCGCAGACGGTGGCCTGGGAGGACCCAGGCCGCCGTCTGCTTTTTTCGTTTCCGGCCCAAATCGCAGCAACTGCGGATGTATTGCGCCTGACAGCTGACTTCCCTAGAGATCAAATAATCGCCAAAGGCGATGATCTCTGTTGACAATCGCCGGGAGTTCGGGAACAATCCGGGCACGCGCGCGGCAGCCGGTCCCCCACCAACCCCGGCCCGCAGCACCACCGACCTAACGCAATTCAGGAGGAGACCCATGAATTCGGCCCGAGCCCTCTCGCTGGGATTGGCCCTGTCGTTGATCACGGCTGCCTGTGCGCCGGCCGCGTCGACGGCTCCGACGCCGGCCGCCGGCGGACCGCGCACCGCGATTGGAGACGGCGAAGGCGCCGTGTCGATCGTGGCGTGGGCCGGCTACGTCGAGCGCGGTGAGACCGACCCGGCCTACGACTGGGTGACGCAATTCGAGAAGGACACCGGCTGCAAGGTCGAGGTCAAGGTCGCTAACACCTCCGACGAGATGGTGGCGCTGATGAATGAAGGCGGCTTCGACCTTGTGACCGCCTCGGGCGACGCCTCCAACCGCCTGATCGCCGGCGGCAAGGTGCAGGAGATCAACATCGACCTGATCTCGGATTGGAAGACGATCGACGACCGATTGAAGGATTCGCCGTGGCACACCGTCGACGGCAAGCACTATGGCGTGCCGTACCAGTGGGGCCCGAACGTGTTGATGTACAACACCGCGGTCTTCCCCGAGGCCCCGACCAGCTGGAACGTGGTCTTCGAAGAGCAGACCTTGCCGGACGGCAAGTCGAACAAGGGCCGCGTGCAGGCCTACGACGGCCCGATCCACATCGCCGATGCCGCGAACTACCTGATGACCGCCAAGCCCGAGCTCGGCATCAAGGATCCCTACGCGTTGACGCGCGACCAGTTCAACGCCGCGCTCGACGTGCTGCGCGCGCAGCGTCAGCTCGTCAGCCGCTACTGGCACGACGCCTTTGTTCAGGTCGAGGATTTCAAGACCGAAGGCGTGGTGGCCTCCGGCTCCTGGCCGTTCCAGGTCAACATGTTGGCCTTTGAGGGCGCGCCCGTAGCCAGCACCATCCCGGTCGAGGGCGCCACGGGTTGGGCCGACACGACCATGATGCACGTCGACGCGCCGCACCCGAATTGCGCGTACAAGTGGCTGAACTGGTCGCTCAACCCCAAGCTCCAGGGCGACCTGGCGGCCTGGTTCGGTTCGGTGCCGGTCGTGCCGGCCGCGTGCACGGGCAACGCGCTGCTGACCGACGCCGGCTGCAAGACCAACGGCTACGAGGATTTCGCCAAGATCAAGTTCTGGCGCACGCCGACTGCCGATTGCGGCAACGGCTCGAAGGACTGCGTGCCCTACTACGAGTGGGTCACGCAGTACGTGGCCGTGATCGGCGGAAGGTGAGGTATTGGGTGATTGAGTGATCGGGGGAGCGGGTGATTAACGCGGTCGCGCGACACCCAATCCTCCGATCTCCCAATCACCCAGTCACCCAATCTCTATGTACGCCATCCAGTTCCACTCCGTCGTTCGTCACTTCGGGAGCGTGAAAGCCGTCGACGGGGTCGATCTGGCGATCGCGCACGGCGAGTTCTTCGCCATGCTCGGCCCGTCGGGTTCGGGCAAGACCACGTGTCTGCGGATGATCGCGGGCTTCGATCACCCGACCTCGGGTCGGATCGAGCTGTACGGCAAGGACGTGACGTCGCTCGCGCCGTACGAGCGCGACGTCAACACGGTGTTTCAAGACTACGCGCTCTTCCCGCACATGACCGTGGCCGACAACATCGGCTACGGCTTGATGATCCGCAAGGTGGATGCCGCCGAACGCCGCCGCCGGGTCGATGAGATGCTCGAGTTGGTGCGTCTGCCCGGCTTTGGCGCGCGCAAGCCCGGCCAGCTCTCGGGCGGCCAACGCCAGCGCGTGGCCCTGGCGCGCGCGCTGATCAACCACCCCAAGGTGCTGCTGCTCGACGAGCCGCTCGGCGCGCTCGATCTCAAGCTCCGCCAGGAGATGCAGGTCGAGCTCAAGGCCATCCAGCAGCGCGTCGGGATTACGTTCGTGTTCGTCACACACGATCAGGAAGAGGCGCTGACCATGAGCGACCGGCTCGCCGTGTTCAACCACGGGCGCATCGAGCAGGTCGGGTCGCCTGCCGAGATCTACGAGCGCCCGGCGACCGCTTTCGTCGCCGGCTTTGTCGGGATCTCGAACCTGATCGACGGCGCCGCCGCCCGCGCGCTGACCGGCATCGAGGGCACGTTCACGGTGCGCCCCGAGAAGATCCACCTCGGCGTTGCCGATGCAACGACGGCGCCCGAGGTCTGCGCCGCGGACGGCGTCGTCAGCGACGTCGTGTACCTCGGATTGAACACGCGCTACCGCGTGGCGCTCGACCTCGGGCCGGAACTGACCGTGATCGAGCAGAACCTGCGCGCCACCTCAATGGACGTGCTCGGCGCCAAGGGGCGACGCGTGCGGCTGAGCTGGGACCGGGCGCACAATCACCGCCTGGCCGGTGAGGGCGCATGACCCGGATCTCGTCGGTCCTCAGCCGCAACCCGATCCTGACCACGCTACTGCTGCTGGCGCTGCCGCTCGCCTGGCTGGGCGTGGTGTATCTGGGGTCGCTGGCCGCGCTGCTGGTGCAGGGGTTCTTCTCGATCGACGCCTTCACCGGGCAGGTCGTGCGCGCGTTCACGCTGAGCACGTACGCGCAGCTAGCCGACCCGACCAACGTCGACATCTTCGCGCGCACGGCCGGCATGGCCGCCGCGGTGACCCTGGCCAGCGCCGTGCTGGCTTTCCCGCTGGCGTATTACATGGCCCGGTATGCGCGTGGGCGGCAGCGGGCGTTGCTGTATCTGGCCGTGATGTTGCCGTTGTGGTCGAGCTACATCATCCGCGTCTATGCCTGGAAGACGCTGCTGGCGCGTGAAGGCATCCTGACCTGGGCGCTGAGCCACATCGGGCTCGGCGGCGCGCTGGACGCCGTGCTCGCGCTGCCCGAGCTCGGCGGCTCGTCGCTGTCGACTTCGCCGATCGGCATGTTTCTCGTGTTCGTCTATGTCTGGCTGCCGTACATGATCCTGCCCATCCAGGCCGCGCTCGAACGCGTGCCGGGCTCGCTGCTCGAGGCCTCAGCTGATCTCGGGGCGCGGCCGGCCGCGACCTTTCGCACGGTGACGCTGCCGCTCGCGTTGCCGGGCCTGATCGCCGGTTCGATCTTCACCTTCTCGCTGACGCTTGGCGATTTCATCATCCCGCAGATCATCGGCAACTCGAGCTACTTCATCGGCATGGCCGTGCTGCGCCAACAGGGCACGGCCGGCAACATCCCGTTGGCCGCGGCCATGACGGCCGTGCCGATGGTGATCATGGGCGTGTATCTGCTCGTCGCGCGGCGGATGGGGGCTTTCGAGGCGCTATGAACGACAAACGCGCGCCCTGGCCGCTGACGCTGGCCGCAATCGGTGTGCTGGTCTTCCTGCACTTCCCGCTGCTCGTGATCGTGCTGTACGCCTTCACGACCGAGGAGGCCGCGTTCACGTTCCCGCCGCCCGGGCTGACCCTGCAGTGGTTCCCGGTCGCTCTGGCCCGGCAGGATCTGTGGCAGGCGCTTGGGCTCTCGCTGCAAGTGGCCGTGGTGTCCACGTCGCTTGCGCTGGCCCTTGGCGTGCTGGCGGCCCTGGCCGTCAACCGCCGCTTCGTCGGGCGCGACGTGCTGACCTTCCTGGTGGTCCTGCCGATCGCGCTGCCCGGCATCGTCACCGGCATCGCGCTGCGATCGGCGCTCAACCTGATGGATATGGGCTTCAGCTTCTGGACGATCGTGATCGGTCACGCGACGTTCTGCATCGTCACGGTCTACAACAACGTCTCGGCCCGCTTGCGGCGCACCGGCGCCTCGCAGATCGAGGCGTCGATGGATCTTGGGGCCGACATCTTCCAGACCTTCCGCCACATCCTGCTGCCGGCCATCGCGACGGCGCTGCTGGCCGGCGGCATGTTGGCCTTCGCGCTGTCGTTCGACGAAGTCATCGTCACGACCTTCACCGCCGGTCAGCAGGCGACGCTGCCGATCTGGATCCTCGAACAGCTCACGCGCCCACGCGATCGACCGGTCACCAACGTCACGGCCCTGCTCGTGATCGTTGTCACCAGCGTGCCAATCCTGTTCGCGCACTGGCTCAGCCAGCGCTCCGAAGAATAGGAACCCGAAAAACGAACACAGGGCCGGGGCGAAGCCTCGGCCCTGTGTTCGTTTTTTGGTCACTTTCACTCAGGCGCTTTTGACGAGCGCGCGCTGGAACATGCCGAGCGCGTCTTTGGCCTGGGTCTCGGTGATGACGAGCGGCGGGATCCAGCGGATGATGTTGTCGTAGGTGCCGCAGGTGAGCAGCATCAGACCCTCGGCCAGCGCGGCCTTGGCCACGGCCTTCGAGCGCTCGGTCCACGGCTCGCCCGTTGGCGTGGTGAACTCGGTGCCGATCATCAGCCCGAGCCCGCGCACGTCGCCGATCTCGGGGTGCTCCTCCTGCAGTTTGCGCAGCCCGGCGGTCAACACCTTGCCCTGCTGCGCCGCGTTTTCGATCAGGCCTTCCTCGCGCATCGCCGCGATCGTGGCGACGCCGGCCGCGCAGGCGACGGCGTTGCCGCCGTAGGTGCCGCCGTGCGAGCCCGTCGGCCACCGGCTCATCAGATCCGCCGAGGCGGCCAGGGCCGAGAGCGGCAGGCCCGAGGCGATGCCCTTGGCCATCGTCACGATGTCGGGCTGGATGCCGAAGTGCTCGAAGCCGAACCATTTGCCCGTGCGGCCAAAGCCGCTCTGGACCTCGTCGGCGATGAGCAGGATGCCGTGTTCCTTGCACAGGGCCGCGAGCTCGCGCATGAAGCGTGCGGGCGGCGGCACATAGCCGCCCTCGCCGAGCACCGGCTCGATGATGATGGCCGCGGTCTCGCTCGGCGCGGTCTGGCTCTTGAGCAGGAGCTTCAGTTCTTTCAGACAGAAGTCGGTCGTGGCCTCTTCGTCCCAGCCGTACTTGTACGCGTACGGATACGGCGCGACGTAGATGCCGGGCACCAGCGGCTGATGACCGGCGCGGTAGATCGTCTTCGAGGTCGTCATCGACATCGTCAGATGCGTGCGACCGTGGAACGAGCCGCTGAAGACGATGATGTTCTGGCGTTTGGTGGCCTGCTTGGCGAGCTTGACCGCGGCCTCGGTGATCTCGGCCCCGGAGTTCGAGAAGAAGAAGGTGTCGAGCTGCGCGGGCAGCACGGTGCGCAGCGACTCGATCAGCTGGATCAGCGGCTGGTGATAGACGATGTTGACCTGCGCGTGCAGGATTTTGGCGGCCTGTTCCTGGACGGCGACGACGACTTTGGGGTGGGCGTGGCCGGTGTTGGTGACGCCGATGCCGCTGGTGAAGTCGAGCAGCTTACGGCCGTCGACCGTATGCAAATAGGCGCCTTGGCCGTGCGATACGATGAGGCTTTCGGGGATAGCTCGGCCCCAGACGGGCGAGATGTGGGACAGGTCGGAGGATGCGGAGGCGATGTCGGCCATAGCTGATCCGCGGCCTGAACCGACCGCGAATCAGATTATAGCCCGGGTAACTGGGCAAACGCGCGAAAAGGCGTGGCGGGACGCTCAAACGGCGGCTCATCGGTCGATGACCTGCGTTTCCGGGAGGGGCGAATTAGTCGAGGTGCGGTCAATCGCGCGACGGCGACCGAGTCTCCCAGACCACGGCGACGGCGAAAACCAGACTGCCAACGATCATCAGTGTGCTTTGCAGGTCCACGCTCGCCTCCACCGGATGATCCGATTGTGAAACAGATCACTTCTCCTCAACGATGGCTTTGGGTTGGGCGGGTTGGGGCTTCGAAACGACACAGCGGGGCGCAGGTCGAACCTGCGCCCCGCTGTCTGCGGTCGTTACGTCGAGCGCGGAGCGCCAGACGTGGCGCCGTCGGGTGTGCGGCCCGGCGCAGGCCGGCCGATCAACGTCGCTGCTGGAACCGTCGGAAGAACGTCGACACGGCCCCCAGGAGCGCGAAGATCACGGAGACGACGCCATCCTCTTGTTCGGCGGCGACAAAACCGGGCGCCGCGATCTGGGCCGCGACGAGCAGATTGACGTTGTTGCGGTCCGCGACGTTGAGTGTCAGGTACAGGAAGTCGCCGCCCACGACGGCCACGACGGTCAGCACGGCGGCGACGACCAGCACCCCGATCCGCACCAACAGGTTTGCCTGCCCGAGCGGCAGCAGCATCACGCCGCCGATGGCGACGCCAGCCAGCACCGCAGCGTAGAAGAAAATGCGATCGGTCGCGCTGGCCAGCAGCCCCCAAACGACCGCGACCCCGATTGTCGCCGCCAGGCCCAGCGCCAGCGAGAGCGCGAGACGACCGGCCAGCGCGGCGAACGCGGCCGCGGGTGAACTGACTTCGGACACGACGGGTGTGCTTGACGGGAGGTTCAAGGTCGGCCTCCCTAAACCGATGAGCCGCCTCGCCCGACGGCCAGACGTTTGTAGGCGGCCACCACCGCGACGGTGACGACGGCGCCGAGCACGGCTTCGAAGATCACCTGGGGCATCACGACCGGGATCACGTCGACGGGGAGCACGCCGAACGCGATCGCGAACCCGAGCACAAAGGCGGTGTTGGCCAGCGCGCCGGCAGCGCCGGCGGCCGCCAGGGCCGCGATCTCGTTCAGGCCCTTGAGCGCCTTGTAGACCAGCCAGGCCACGATGCCGATCGCCAGCCGCGAGACGAACAGGGTGAGGATCGGGGCGATGGGGTTGGGCCACTGGAACCCGCCGACGAACCGCGTGTACGAGTCAAAGGAAAAGACCAGGTTGACGATCAGGCCGACCACCGGTCCCCCCAGCACGGCGCCGATGATGGCGGGCACGTGCATGATCGTCGCCTGCTGCGCGACGTTGGGCACCGGGAAGTACCCGAGGCTGGTGAGGGAGAGCACCAGGGCGACGGCCAGCAGCACCCCCGATAGCACGATGTTGCGCGTGCTAAACGGCCCCTCGTTGGACGATTGCAATGACATGATCCCTCCTGTGTGTGGCCGCTGCGGCTTCAGCCGCCGCGGACTGGATGCGACGCCGGCGAAAACCGACTTCGCGGAATAACGGTGGCTGGCGCTGGCGGCTGAAGCCGCAGCGGACGGCTGCCAGGACGGCCTACGCCGGCCTGGTTGCTGCTCAACCAGGTGCGCCTGAGCCAGCATCCAGGTTTCTATCTCGTCGTCGTCTCAGCGAAGTCGGCGAAGGCCGACTTCGCCCACGTCCGCGCGGCTTCAGCCGGCGCCACCGCCGGCGCCACCCAACTCGCGCAGGGCCGGGATCCCGGCCAGCCCCTCCGCCTCACGCACGCCGCTCAAGATCGCGTCGGCCACGACCTCGGCGGCCAACGCGCCAACAAGGTTGATGTCCGACGCCACCGAGCCGCACGACAACGCGAAAACCGTGTCGCCATCGACCATCAAATGCACCGGGTTGATCGCGCGCGCCAGCCCGTCATGGCCCATCTGCGCGACCTTTTGACACTCGGGCTTGGTCAGTTTGGCGTTGGTCGCCACGACCACCAGGGTCGTGTTCGACGTCGGGTTCTCGGCCATGCTCGCGATCGACCGGCGCATCTCGTCTTCGTGCAGGGCCATCCAGTCGACGAAGGCGCCCGTGGCCGGATGGCGCATGCCGGCCACGACTTTGCCGCTGCGCGGGTCGATCACGTTGCCGACGGCATTGACGGCCGCGAGCGCCGCCACGAGCACGCCGCCCGGTCCCGCCCGCAGGGCCGAGCCGATCCCGCTCTTGGTTGCCAGGTTAAACCCCAGACTCTTCCCGACGGTGCACCCGGTTCCGGCGCCGACGCTGCCGAGCTGCACCGGCGCGTCGGAGGCCGCGGCGCACGCCGCGTAGCCGTCGGCCGCGGTCGGGCGCACGGCCGACGCCCCGATGCCGAGGTCGAACAGGATGGCGCTGGGCACCAGCGGCACGCGCGCCAGCCCGACGTCCAGCCCGATGCCGTGCTCCTCGCACCAGCGCATCACGCCGTCGGCGGCCGCCAGCCCGAACGCGCTTCCGCCGGCCAAACAGATCGCGTGCACACGCTCGACCAGGGCCGTCGGGCTGAGCAGATGCGTCTCGCGCGTGCCCGGCGCCGACCCGCGGACGTCGACGCCGGCCA
>JBGAJV010000102.1:0-11679 GCA_044224715.1 Anaerolineales bacterium
CCACCTCGTTTTTCGCCCAACTTCCTGCTGGCTGAGCAGTAACGACTTACCAGCCAAATCTGGCGCATTGACGCTGTCGCTTGCTTTCGACCCCGCGTGATCACGCGTTGATCGATCGGTTGGGGTGAGCGGATCACCGACCCGACGCTCGCCACCGTGGACGTTTGACCCGACGTTCGTGCGACCGAGTAGGCAGTGCGATCGTCGCGTCGACGACTCGTTACCGCGAGCGATTCGTCATGCGCAATTAAGCCGTCATTTAGGCGGAATTTGCGCGCAAAAAACGGTTTGTCGATATCCTCTTCTTGTGGAGGACGACACATGTCACAGACGTTGACCCAGCGATATCACATATTTGAAGAAAGCCTTTCGCTCCGACGCGCGTTCGTCGGGATCACACCCGAGGATGTCAAGATCCTCAAGCAGTTGCAGCCCTGGGCGAACCGCGTGGCGGATCGCATGGCCAAGGACTTCTACGACTACCAGTTTGCGTTCAGCGAAACCCTGGCGTTCTTCAAGGATTACGCCGTGCATCGCGGCGTGACCCTCGAACAATTGCGCACCCGCCTGGAGCAGAAACAGGCCGGGTACTTCCGCGAGATCTTCCAGGAGGCCGCCCAGGACGGCGGCTATGGCGAGGCGTATTTCGAGAAGCGGTTGCACGTCGGCCAACTTCACAATCACATCAACCTGCCGTTGAAGTGGTATGTCGGCAGCTACACGCTCTACCAGCAACTGACCCGCCGCTACCTGGCGCGCGAATTCTGGTACCGCCCGGGCTATCGAACCAGGGCCGAGCACGCGATTTTCAATGTCTTCAATTTCGACATGCAGGCCGTCTCGGACGCGTTTTTCTACGACTATCTGCAGAGCGTCGGGCTGAACTTGAGCCAGATCGCGATCAATAACCGCCGCCACGACCTCTCGGAGTATTACGAGGTGTTGAAGGCGTCGGTGGCCAAGCCCTTGGCCATCGCGATCGAAGCCGGTGCGCATCTCGCGCGCGCCAGCCGCGAGCTCTCGGGCGCATCGGGTCAGGCGGCCTCGGCCGCGACCGTGGTCGCCAGCAAGATCGGCGACGTCGTCACGACCCTGCAGCACGAGGGCACTGCTCTGACGGCGACGTCGGAAAACATGCGTCACATGCAACAGGCGATCGAAGGCGTGGCCAAGGGTGCGGCCGAACAGGCGCGCGCCGTAACCGACACCGCCGCGGTCGCCAGCCAGCTGTCGGACGCCGCGCAGGCCATCCTTAACGGGGCGCAAGAGCAGACCCAGGGCATGATCAAGGCCGCTAACGATCGGCAAGCGCTCGAAGGCGCGCTGACCCAGGTCAACGACTCGACCCAGGTGATGGCCAACGAGGCCGGCCGCACGGCCGACGCCGCCGCGGAAGGCCGCGACATCGCGGCGCGTACGACTGAGTCGATGCGCCAGGTTCGCCATGCGACCGATGAACTGGCGAGCCGGGTCCAGGACCTCGGCCGGATGAGCAGCCAGATCGGCATCGTGGTCGAGACCATCGACGACATCGCCTCGCAGACGAATCTGCTGGCGTTGAACGCCGCCATCGAAGCGGCGCGCGCCGGCGAACACGGCAAGGGCTTCGCGGTCGTGGCCGACGAGGTCCGCAAGCTGGCCGAGAAGTCCGCCGTGGCCACGCGCGAAATCAGCGCGATGGTCCAGCGGGTTCAGACCGGCGCCAGCGAAGCCGTCGCCGCCATGCAACAGGCCGGCACAGACGTCAACGCGGCCGTGGCCCTGACCGATCAGGCCGGGTCAAATTTCGAAGCGATCGCCGTCGGGTCGCGCGAGACGGCGACCCGCGTCGACCGCATCGTGGCGGCCCTGGCGTCCATGCGCGAGGCCTCGTCGCAGCTGGCGACCGCCATCGCGCAGGCCAACGGCATGGCCGAGCGGAATCGCCAGGCGGCCGCCAATATGGTCCGCCTGCATGCCTCCGTGACGACCAGCCTCGACAGCGTCAGCGCGGTGGTCGAAGAGAACAACGCGGTCACCGAGGAGATGTCCGCGCAGATCTCGGAAGTCACCAACACCGTCACCCACATCACGGGGATGGCCGACGAGAGTCGCTCCTCGGTCGAAGAGATCGGCGCCGCGGCCGAGCAGATGAGCGCTCAGGCGGAGCAGGTCACGGCGACGGCGCAGGATCTCGCGAGCCTGGCCGAGCAACTGCAAGACGCCGTGTCGGTGTTCGCCCTGCCCGAGACCCAGGCATCGGCCAAGCCCGAAGCCACAGTAGCGGTTGCGGCCCGCAATCGCGCGCGGGTGTGACCGCCTGCGCGAGCCAAACACACAAGCACAAAAAGTCACGACACACCCCGAACCTGAGGTTCGGGGTGTGTCGTGTTTGCAGTGCAGTCGAAATCAACGAGGGTCGGCGACGGCTTGCATGCCCTGCGCCACGCGCACATTGACCTGCGTGGATTGACTTCCACCGTGGGCGATCACACGTTTCAGATCCTCGAGCGCATTCACGACCACACCGGATTGCCGGACGAGATCCCGCTGGATCCTGGCCGCCGTATCTTGCTGACCACTGGACAGCGCACGCGCCAAGCTCTTCAGCCCGTCGTGGAAAGCGGCATGGCTTTGTTCGATGGCCTTGTACTCCTTCAGACCACCGAACTCGCGGGCCCCGATGCGGTAATACCATTTACCAAGCGCGCACTCTGTGTGGGCTGGGATCTGTTCCACGGTGAGCAGGAGTTTGCCGGCCACCATGTCTTCGGATTTCTTCACCCAGCCGAGGTGGGCGTTCTTGAACGTCTCAACCTGGTCGACGAACTCGGCCGCCGAACCGCGCTTGTCCAGGTGAAAGCGACGCACCATCGATTTCAGATCGACGGCCAATTGTGCCAGCACCTGGGCCGAGGCCGCGACTTCTTGAACCTGCGCGGTCATTTCCTCCGCTGACGCCGAGACTTCCTCAACCGCGGCCGAGTTTTCTTCGCTCACCGATGCGATCGACTCGACCGAACCAGTGACCTCGTTGGCCGACGCCGACATTTGTTCGGTCGATGCGGTGTTGGATTCAACGACGGCGCTGAGGCGATCCAAACCTGTCACGACACCCGCACTGAGGAGCGTCATTTGTTCGGCCGACTCTCCGTTTCGCTCAGCCAGTTCGGCCGAACGAGCCACCGCATCTTCCAGGCTGACGCTCGCGTCGCCCATGCTGACCACGGCCGCCTGGACGCCGCGGGCGCGCTCGGCCGACTGCCGGGCACCCTGCGCGAGCTTCTCGAAGGCCGTGCCGGCGTGCTCGGTCAGCTGCCGGGCGTTCATGACATCGGCGCCGGCGGTATGCATGGCTTCGCCGACTTCCTTGGCCCCGCTTTGCACGGCGCGCACGAGATCACCGATCTCCTTCGTCGCCTGAGCCGATCGTTCGGCCAACTTGCGGACCTCCTCAGCCACGACGGCAAAGCCCTTTCCGTGCTCGCCGGCGCGAGCCGCTTCGATCGCGGCGTTTAGCGCGAGCAAGTTGGTCTGCGAGGCGATGTCGTCGATGGTCTCGATGATCGCACCGATTTGGCCAGAACGACGCCCCAGGTCACGGACACGGCTGGCAAGCTGCTCGGTTGCATCGCTGACGCGTTGCATGCCCGCCATCGATTGATTGGCAAAATCGAGACCCTCATCTGCGGCCTTTGTGCTCTGTTGCGCTTCATGTACGACGGCGTCGGTGGCCGCAGCGACGTCATGCAGCGAGTCGGCCAAACCGGCCCGAGAGGCGGCAGCCTGTTTCATCCCGTCGGCCTGAGCCTGCGCCGACCGACGGATGTCGGCGATGGCGGCTGCAAGCCGGCTCATGGCAGCGCCGGTCGAGTCGATGGCCGTCGCCTGTTCTTGAGCCCCGTTGGCGACGCTGTCGATCGCGCGACGCATCTCCTCGACGGAGGCGGCGGTGGTTGTGATCGACGCAGCCTGTTGGGTCGATCCGCGCGCAACCTGTTGCATGGTTACGGCGATCTGTTGGGTGGCCTCGGCCGACTGCTCCGACGCGCCAGCCACCTGTTGGGCCGACGTCGCGACGCGGTCGGCGTTCGCGAGCAGCTCGCCGACGAGTTCGTGCAACCGCTCGACGGTTATGCGCAGGCTCTTGCCGAGCTGGTCGTTTTCCGACCGGGGCGTGACCTCAATAGTCAAGTCGCCGTTGGCAATTGCGTCTGCCGAGCCGGCCATCTCCTTCAGATAGTCAATCATTTCGCGGAACGAGTCGGCCAGTTGTCCCAACTCTTCTGTCGTCCGCAGGGCGATTTCCTGGTTCACGTCGCCCTGGGCGATGGCCCTGGCGGCACGTGTGACCTGAGCGAGGGGCACTGTGACGGAGCGGGTGATGCCAAACCCGATGAGGAGAGCCAGCAGCCCCGACACGAGGATAGTCGTGATCAAGATGATCTGCGTCTGTGTCTCTTCAGACGAGGCCCGACCGCTCTCAGCCACGAAATCGTCGCCCACGCTGGCGACGATCGCCGCCGCCGACTCGGCCACACGCGGCCCGACCACATCGAGCGTTTCCGTCTGCAAGACGTGTTGTTGATCGAAATCGGCCTGTAGACTGACAAATCCCGCGGCATAGGCGTCGATCGCGGCTTGGGCGTCGGCAAACAGCTTGCGTTGCGCCGCGTTGGTCAGGCTGCCGTTCAGCGCGGCCAGCGCATCTTGAGCTTCCTGGTGGCGCCCCGCAAACTTCTCGACGATCGCGGGATCGCCCTCGACCAGGTATTTGAAAGCATCAAGCCGCATCAGCAACATGGCGCGACGCACCTGATCGACCTCGTGGACCAGGTCGCTCGAACCAGTTCGATCCACGGCCGTGCTCAGTTGGTCGAGCAGATCGAGCGCCAGCGGGCCTTGCACATCAAGCACCTCAGTCTGGATGCGGTCTCGATCGGCGATCGAACTCGTGATCTGCGTCAGAGCGGATCGGTATTGCTTGATGTCTGTTTTGATTTGCGCCAGAAGCTCGACCCGCTTCGGGTTCGTGATCGCAACTTCAGCCTGAGCGAGCGTCTTGTCGTACTCACCCATCGCAGCCTGATAGGCCTCAAGGTTAGCCTGCTGGTGCCCATTGATATATTTGGTAGCCGCCAGTCGCGCGGCCATGACTTCTGCGGCGATGTCGTTGGCGATCTGACGATCGACCGCCAGGTTTTCCGTCAGGTCATCAATCGTCGCGTTCACCCGACTGAGCTGAGATAAGGTGAACAGACCGATGCCGATCATCACAAGAAACGCGATGACAAATGCTGCCAGGATTTTGGTTCCGACTTGGAGGTTGTTGAACACTTTCATTAGTCGACTCTTCTAGTAGGGCGCACATCGCCCAGGATCAAGGTCAGCTGCACCCATTTGGCACCAACCCTGTTCGACGTATCGTCAGTATTTCCGCCAGATGTCTCCACCTTGGTTGAACCTAAATGACCTCGACGGGTTTTGCAGTAAACGCTCCATAAAGGACCCCTAAACACACCATGGATATCGCTTATGAACAGTCCGCCAACCAGACCGGGTTGTTATCGTTTCTTGGGGAAAAACGATGGTAGTGCGGTCAGCGCCGGTCGCGGGCCACGTCACAAACGAAAGCGGAGCCGGGGTTTCCCGGCTCCGCCTGATCGACAACGCTCCGCAATGACACAACTGCCGAAAGCACACGCGCCTCGGCGCTTGCCCTCATTTGGGCCGCCAGACAGGTCAAGTCACCGCAATTTCCAAAGAGGTATTCAATCCGCGCCGGCCGGGCGCCCCATCGGCTGCAGCGGCGTCTGACCGGGCACGGCGACAGGGCGGGTCAATGCCGTGGCGAACCAGAGCACAAGCGAGAGCCAGGCGCCGTCGGCCAGGAGCAGGTGCGCGATCTGCGTCCACAAGGGGACGTTCAACCAGACGTTCACCAACCCGACGGCCCACTGCGCCACGACGAAGATGGCGCAGGCCCAGGCAAACCGGCGAGACGCGGCCGAGGGCGCCAGCCCCCGATCGAACGTCAGCCAGACCACGATCGCGCCGGCGGCGATGGCGATCGCCGGATGGCCGGGTCGGAGCCGATAGAGCAACTGCACCAGGCCGCTCGAGTTCTCGCCCAACTCGCGGATCAGCAGATCGCCGAGCGAGATGATCGACCCCGTGCCGTTGACCAGGATCAGCAGCAGCGCCGCCGCCAGGAAACGCCACCAGAAGCCGTTCGGACGGCTCGCGAAATCGATAGGGCTGTCGTCGGTGGTCCACCAGGCGTGCAGCAGCAGGATGGCCAGGAGGATCATGGTGTTGATGAAGTGCACGGGCTGCAGCGCCACGCGCCACCAGGAGACGTCCATCGCCGTCCAGCCGCCCAGCACCAGAAGCGCGCCGAGCAGCGACTCGAACACGAGGAAACCGAGCGACCAATCCGCGGCACGGCGGACGCGTCCCGGCAACCCGGGTATGCGGCGCGCCCAGACGACCATGGCCGCCACGGTCAACAACGCCAACCCGCTCGTCGCGCGATGCGAGAACTCGATGATCGTCTCGACCTGTTGCGGTCGTGGAATCACCTGGCCGTTGCAGATCGGCCAATGTTCGCCGCATCCGGCGCCCGAGCCGGTCGATTTCACGATCGCGCCGCCGATGACCACGATCACGTTGAGCACCAAGGCCGCCCAGGCCAATCGCCGATAATTCGTCATCCTCAACTCCCCTCCCCCAGCGACCATGCGCTCACGCGCTCAAGCCGCGATACCCACCACCGAACCAGATGAGCGGATCGCGCATGTCGTCGCTCATCATCATCGCTTCGACGCGCCCCAGCAGGATCCAGTGATCGCCGCCTTCGTCGACGCGCTCCAACCGGCAACCGAGCGCGGCCACACAGCCTTCCAATCGCGGGCCGCCCGGCATAGGAACATACGAAAAAGCCGGCGCCGGTCGATCCTTGAGTATCCCGGCGAAATGGCTTGAGAGATCGCGCTGTGCCGCCGACAGGATGCTGACCCCGTAACCCGTGATCTCGTGGATGTGGTCCGCCAGCTTGGTCCGCTTGTCGAGGCACCAAAGCACGAGCAGCGGATCCAGCGACACTGACGTAAACGAATTCACGGTCAGCGCGCGAACTTCGCCGCCGACCTCGGTCGTGACCACGCACACGCCGGTGGCGAAATGTCCCATCAACTTTCGAAATTGTCGGGGGTCTAGGGCCGTCATGATGTGGACATTCTACCGCGCCGATCCGGCACAGGCGAGTAATCCCTGGGCCAACCCGGCGCGTCGGTGCCGCTTGTCGCGCCCGCTCGACCCGGCCAAGAAAGAGCGCGGCAGGCAGCCTGTGCTTCCGGCGTCGAGGCGGCGTCCTGGCGCGGAGCACGTGTTGTCGGCCTGCCTCCCGATTGGCGGAGCCGAAGCCCGCGCGCCAGTATGGCCCGACCGGTCGGAGGCACCGCGCTAGACACCAACGCGTTTGAAGCGGGAAACGTGGGACTTTTCACAATATTCGGATTTTCATTAATTCCCTTTAACTGTCGAATGAGGTACGATTGAGAGGTCCGTGGGAGAACTGGGATCGCGTCATCCAACTGACTGCAATTTCATAAGGAGCAGAAGAATGTCACCCTCGTATTCTCGCAGCAAGCGGGCGGCGGCAGCCGTGAGTCTTGTCGCAGCCACACTGGCAGCCTGCACGCCCGCGGCCACGCCGACCGCCGCGCCCGTCGAGCCGACGAAAGCGCCGGCGGCCGCCAGCGATTGGGCGAAGGCCACTTCCGCCGAAGCCGGCGGCGGCATGGATGCCCTGGTCGCTGCGGCCAAGGCCGAAGGGTCGCTGACGGTCATCGCGTTGCCCCATGATTGGTGCAATTACGGCGGCGCGCTCGAAGGCTTCAAGGCCAAGTACGGGCTCTCTGTCACCGAACTCAACCCGGATGCGGGCTCGGGCGACGAGCTCGAGGCGATCCGCGCCAACAAGGACAGCGGCGGCCCGCAGGCCCCGGACGTCATCGACGTGGGCGTGGCGTTCGGACCGCAGTCGAAGGATGAAGGCCTGATCACGGCCTACAAGGTGGCGACCTGGGACACGATCCAGGACGTCCCCGGCGCGAAGGACCCAGACGGTTTCTTCTATCCCGACTATGGCGGCGTTCTGGTCTTCCAGGTCAACACCGATCTGGTTACGAACGTGCCGGCGGACTGGGCTGACCTGCTCAAGCCCGAGTACAAGGGCCAGGTGGGCCTGTCGGGCGACCCGCGCTCGTCGAACCAGGCGGCGCAGACGGTCTACGCCGCGGCGCTGGCCAACGGCGGCTCGCTGGACAACATCCAGCCCGGCCTCGACTACTTCAAGCAACTCAACGACGCCGGCAACCTGCTGCCCGTCATCGTGACGAGCGGCCTCTTCGCCAAGGGCGAAGCGCCGATCTCGTTCTTCTGGAACTACCTGTCGTTGGCCCAGAAGGAAACGCTCGCCGGCAACCCGCCGGTCGAGATCGTCTATCCCAAGTCGGGCGCCTGGGGCGGCTGGTACATCCAGGCGATCAGCGCCTATGCCCCGCACCCGGCGGCCGCGCGTCTGTGGCAGGAATACCTGTACTCCGACGAAGGCCAGCAGGCGTGGATGAAGGGCTATTGCGTCCCGGCCCGGTTGGCCGATCTGCGCTCGCGCAATGCCGCGCCGCAGGATCTGCTCGACCGCATGCCGCCTGCGGGCGTGATCGAGAATGCGGTCATCCCGTCGGTCGCTCAGCTTGATGCCGCCCGCGCGGCGATCAAGGACCAGTGGGACAAGGCGGTCGGCCTCGACATCCAGGCCGCTCCGTAACCCTAGCGCACGCGCACAGAACCGGCGCCGCAGGATCCCACCCCCGGGGGCCCCGGTTCTCAAATCGACCGCGATGACCACTGCCACCCCTGCCCTCCCTACGGCTGCATCTCGGCCCAAACTCAACCTGGCCCTCCTCGGGCTGCTTCCATTTCTCGTTTTTGCGGTTCTCTTCATCGGTCTGCCGTCGCTGCGGATGTTCACCGGCAGCTTCACGACGGTCGCCGGCGACTTCACGTTGGCCAATCTGCTCGAGGCCACGCAGTCGCGCGTGATCGTCGACGCTTATATCAACAGCATCCAGCTCAGCGCGGTGACGGCCGTCGGCGGCGGTTTGATCGGCTTCTTCATCGCCTCGGCCGTCGCTTACGGGAACCTGCCGTCAGCCGTCCGCCGCGCCGTGATGACCTTCGCGGGTCTGGCGGCCAACTTCGGCGGCGTCCCGCTCGCCTTCTCGATCATCGCCATCATCGGCCGAACCGGCTTTCTCACCGGCATCCTCAAGAACGTCGGGTTCGATCTCTATGGCACGGGGTTCACGATCTACTCGTACCCGGGCCTGGTCATCGCCTACCTGTACTTTCAGGTGCCGCTCGTCGTCGTGATCCTGGTGCCGGTGTTGGAAAGCCTGCGCGTCGAGTGGCGCGAGGCGGCCTCGAACCTGGGCGCAAGTCGGCTGCAATACTGGTCGCGCGTGGCGCTGCCCATCCTGGCGCCGACGCTGCTGGGCACCCTGATCCTGCTTTTCGGGAACGCCTTCGGCGCATATGCGACGGCGCAGGCGCTGACCGGCGGCACGCTCAACCTGATCACGCTGCAAATCGGCTCGCAACTGCGCGGCGACGTCCTGGGCAACCCCGGGCTGGGCTACGCCATGGTGCTGGGCATGGTCGCGATCATGGCGGTGAGCATCGCGGCCTACAGCGCCCTGCAGCGCAGATCGGAGCGGTGGCTGCGATGAACGCCAAACCTCGCCCGTCCCTGTTTACGTGGTTCGTCATCTTGCTGGCGGCGCTGTTCTTCCTGCTGCCCATCTACGGCACGCTCGACTTCTCGCTGCGCGCGCAACGCGGGATCGTCAGCCTGCTGGCCTACCAGCGGGTGCTCAACGACCCGACCTTCGTCTCCGCGTTTCTGTTCTCGTTCGAGCGGGCGCTGTTGACGATCGCGGCCAGCCTGGCGCTGGTCGTGCCGACGGCCTACTGGGTCCACCTGCGGATGCCGCAATGGCGCCCCGTGCTGGAGTTCATCAGCCTCATGCCGTTCGTCATCCCGCCGATCGTGCTGGTCTTTGGGTTGATCCGGACCTTTGGCCCGCCGCCGTTCCAGCTGATGCGCAACGAGTTCAGCACCGACGTGCTGATGATCGCCGGCTACGTCGTCATCACCCTGCCCTACGTCTACCGCTCGGTCGACGCCGGGCTGCGGGCGATGGACGTACGGACGTTGACCGAGGCCGCGCAGAGCCTGGGCGCCGGCTGGTTCACGATCATCTGGCGCGTCGTCTTTCCGAACCTGCGCGGCGCGTTGATCAGCGGCGCGTTGATCACCTTTGCGACGGTAATCGGCGAACTGATCCTGGCGTCATTCCTGGGCCGCCCGGCATTCGGCCCATACATGGACACGGTCGGGCGCGCCAAGGCCTACGAGCCGGCGGCGCTCGCCATCATCAGCTACGCCCTGACCTGGGCATCGCTGGCCCTGATCGACCTATTCGCGGGGCGCAACGCCACGACCGGCGCCACCGTGCGCTGATGGAGAGCCCATGTCTTTCCTCGATTTGATCCATCTCAAGAAGTCCTTCGGCGAGACGCCGGCGGTGCGCGACTTCAGCCTGAACGCCGAGCGTGGCCAGTTCATCAGCCTGCTCGGGCCGTCGGGCTGTGGCAAGACCACGGTGCTGCGCATGATCGCCGGCTTCGAGGCGCCGACCAGCGGGCGCATCGTGCTCAACGGCACCGACATCACCGGACTGGCGCCGAACCAACGCAAGATCGGCATGGTGTTCCAGTCGTACGCGCTCTTCCCGCATCTCTCGGCGGCCGACAACGTTGCCTTCGGGTTGCGGCTGACCAAGATGACGGGCGCCGATATCAAACAGCGCGTGGCCGAGATGCTCGACCTCGTCCGGCTGAGTCAGTTCGGTCCGCGCTATCCATACCAATTGTCGGGCGGTCAGCAACAACGCGTGGCCCTGGCGCGCGCGCTCGCGCTGCAGCCGGACCTCCTGTTGCTCGACGAGCCGCTCTCGGCGCTTGACGCGAAAGTGCGCGCCGAAGTGCGCGACGAGATCCGGCGCATCCAGCAGCGGTTGGGCATCACGGCCGTGTTCGTAACGCACGATCAGGAAGAGGCGCTCTCGATCTCGGATCGCGTCGTGGTGATGAACCAGGGCGCGATCGAGCAGGAAGGGCCGCCGTTCGAGATCTACAACTATCCGCGGACGGCCTTCGCCGCGGCCTTCGTCGGCACGCTCAACCGGTTGACCGGCCAGGTCGTCGACGCGGCCCTTGGCCGCGTGCAACTCGGCGACGTCACCCTTCAGACCGAGGGCCCGCTCGCGCAGGCCAACGGCGCCAAGGTGACCGTGATGCTACGCCCTGAGGAGCTGCGCGTGGCCGGCCTCGGGATCGACACGGCCGGTCTCAACGGCAACGTGCTCGATGGCACGGTCGAGGCCATCAGCTTCCTGGGCGCCGTCGTGCGCATGCGCGTACGCACGTCGCTCGCGCCGCTGACCATCGACGTGTTCAACGAGCGCCAGCTGCAGCTCCCGGCCATCGGCGACCAGCGCCGGGTGAGCATCCCACCCGAGGCGTGTCTGGTGATGGAAGACAAATAACCGCGAAAACGCAAAGGGCGCGACG
>JBGAJV010000103.1:0-11676 GCA_044224715.1 Anaerolineales bacterium
AAATGACTTGGCGCGCTTCACGTCTTCGCGGTTCAACACCAACCGGTCGATTTAACTTCCTGGTCGACTGAGTTGGATCGCTCGAGCGTCGCTCGGGGATCGAGAGGGTGATGGTCGTGCCGGCGCCTGGCGTGGAGTCGGCGCGGATCGTGCCCCCATGCGCTTCGACGATGGCGCGTACGATTGCCAGACCCAAACCGGTGCCTTCGCCATGCATCTCGGTTCGCGACTTGTCGGCGCGGTAGAGCCGATCGAAGATGTACGGCAGATCC
Source organism: Anaerolineales bacterium (assembly GCA_044224715.1). Taxonomy (GTDB): domain Bacteria; phylum Chloroflexota; class Anaerolineae; order Anaerolineales; family UBA6663; genus UBA6663. The sequence continues at coordinate 273 of JBGAJV010000103.1, forward strand.
TCGGGCGCGATGCCTTCACCCGTGTCGCGCACGCTGAAGGTCACCTGGCCGTCGGCATAGCTGGCCTTGAGATGGATCGCGCCACCCGACGGCGTGTGCCGCAGGGCGTTCGAGATCAGGTTGGCAAACACCTGCGCCATCCGGGCCTCGTCCAGCAGGATCGCGGGCACCGATGCGGCCGTGTCGAGAGCGATCCGGACGCCGTTTTGTTCGGCCTGATGCCCGAACGTGGCCGCGGCCTGGCGCAGGAGGTCATGGCCTTCGACGGGCTGTAGTTGCAGCTTGAGTTCGCCGGCGTCGGCCTGGGAGAGCACGCGCAGATCGCCGACGAGATGCTGGAGCCGTTCGATCTCGCTGTAGATCACGTCCATGCGTTCCGTGGTCGGGGCCAGATCGCCGTCGCGCATCGACTCGACGTAGCCGCTGATGACGGTCAGCGGCGTGCGCAACTCATGGGCGACGTCGGCCGTCATCTGGCGCCGGGCGTTGTTGGAACGCGCCAGCTCGCGGCTCATGCGGTTGAAGGCCGTCGCCAGGTTGCCGATCTCGTCCTTCGACGTGACGGCCACTTCGCTGCCCAACTCGCCGGCGGCCATGCGATGGGTCGCCTCGGTCAGGGCGTTGAGCGGCTTGGTCAGCGTGCGCGAGAGCAAGAACCCCATCAACAGAGCCACAAGCACCGAGCCGCCGGACGCGAGGAGCAGGGCGTTGTCGGTGCGCTCCAGGAAGGCGTTCTCCTCGGGCGACAGACCGGTGCGTTGCGGCGTGGTCAGGATGGTGCCGATCACCACGCCGTTCGATTCGACCGCCACCCCCTTGGCCAGGGCATCCGCCGGCACAGTCGTGCCGAGCGGATAGTCGGGCATCAGGGCCAGGACGATGGTGCCCGAAGCGTCCGCCAGACCGAAGAGCGATCGCCGATCGGGGCCATCGCCGTATCGGTTGTTATTGCTGCCGTCTCCGTTCGGGGGCGGAGGGAAGTCGCCGCGGGTGAGGACGAGTTTGTCGAGCGAGATGTTCTCCCACGAGCCGTTGGCCTGGTAGTAGGTGACGGCCGCGTCGCTGAACTGTCCGCGGGCTTTTTCGACGAGCAATCGATTGAAGTCGCTGGCGTTCGTGAAGCGCACGATCACGGCCACCGATACCGCGACGGCGATGGCCACGAACAGAAAGGCGATCGTGAATTTGCCGGCCAGCGAACGCCACATGATCAACGCTCCGTGCCCGCAAAGCGGTAACCGACACCAAAGACGGTTTCGATGTGGCTGGGGTTATCGGGATCCGGCTCGACCTTGATGCGCAGATTGCGGACGTGCACGTTGAGCGTGCGCTCGAGCCCGTCGAAGCCGTTCTCGGAGAGCCGATCCGCCAGCTGCTGGCGGGTGAGCACCTGTCCAGGCGCGGACATGAGCAACCGCAGCAGGTTGAACTCGGTCGGCGTCAGATTGACGGGCGCCTCGCGCACCGTCACCGTGTGGGTCGCCTCGTCGAGGATGATGTCACCGCCGCGCAGGGGCGCCTTGGTCGGCGTCTCGGCGGGATCACTGCGTCGGAGCACGGCGCGGACACGGGCCGCCAGCTCGCGCATCCGGAACGGCTTGATCACGTAGTCGTCCGCGCCAAGCTCCAGGCCGAGCACTGTGTCGGTCTCTTCTTCGCGGGCCGTGATGATGATCACGGGCACGCTGCGTTCGCGCCGGTATTCCTTTAGAAAGCCGAACCCGTCCAACTCGGGCATCATGATATCGAGCAGGATCACGTCCGGCATGAAGTGGCGGGCCGCATAGAGGGCTTCGCGCCCGTTGACGGCCGTCTCGACTTCGTAACCCTGCGTGGCGAGGTATTCGGACAGCAACTGACGCACATTGGCTTTGTCATCGACGACAAGGACACGCTTGGTCATGTCAATCATTCTACTTGCAGCGTGCGAGGTGCGCTCAACAATGCGCCCCCGGTTATCGCCGCCTCCGGACCCAACATACCGAGACCCCATTCAGATTTGGTTCAGCAGGATCCGATCCATATGACATGTTTTCGACCGCGCCCGTCCTGTCCGTCGCGAAAAACTCCGCCAAATCGAGCGGCTTTAGCCGCTTCTCACAGTATCTGAGCCGGATCTAAACAAGCGCCGGCTACGATCCCACCCGAACCTGAATTCCGCCCCGACCGGGCGACACCGATGGGAGAACGCATGGCGACGACTCGACGGACCCGGGCTTCAAACGCACCCCGGACCAACTTCTGGCTGGATCTGGTGCTGCTGGCGGCCGTGCTGCTGGCTCTGGCGCCGAACTTCACTGGCCTTGCCATCCACGAATGGCTGAGTGTCGGCTTTTGGGTCACGATCGTGCTGCATCTACTGTTGCACTGGTCCTGGACCGTCAACGCGATCAAGCGCCTCTTCGGCAAACTGCCGTGGTCGGCTCGGATCAACCTGATCCTCAACGTGCTGCTCTTCATTGATATGACGATCGTGATCTTCTCGGGGCTGATGATCTCGCGCGAGGCGCTCCCGCTTCTTGGCCTGAACATCCAGGGCGGGCGCAGTTGGGAGTTCCTGCATCGCCTCACCGCCGATTGGAGCGTCTATCTCGCGGGCCTGCATCTGGCCCTGCACTGGCGCTGGATCGCGAATGCGATCAAGCGTTTCGTCTGGCAGCCGATCCGCGGTCTTGGGCGACCGACACGTGCCGCCGTGCCCGTGACGGTCGTGGTCGAAAGCGAGGTGGAGCGATGAAGACCCTATTGCGTATCGCGGTCATCGTGGCGGCCAGCCTGCTGGTGATCGGCGCGGCGTTCGCGTACGTGCAATATGGCGGTAACGCGCTCGCGGCAGGTGGGCCGGGCCGCGGCGGCTTGATCGAGGGTGGCACACGGCCACAGCGTGGGCAGGGCGACACCTTCACGCCGCCCGGCGACGGCCAGAACCTTACGCCCCCCGAAGGCGGCGCCTTCAACCGCGATGCCGGCGAGGATTTCCGCCGTGAAGGCGGTCGTGAAGCCGCCGGCTTCGGCGGTTTCGGCGAGATCCTCAAGAACGTCGTGGTCATGGGCGTGATCGCGCTTGTGGTGATCGTGATCAGCGTGGCCTGGCGCCGTCTGGGCGGTCTCTGGCGGCGGCCGACGCCTCCCGCGGCGCCCACCGCGCCCCCATCGGCGTGACTCTTTGACATTCGACTTCTTCGTGGCTGCGTCCTTGGACCGGTCGCGTGACAACATCGACTCGAAGGGAGGTGAGAACGGCTTACAGTCACACTCAACCTGACTCGATGATGCGCTAAAGAAAAAACGGGTAGTTCGAGGGCCGCGCACCGACGCGCCCCTCGAGGCTCTGGAGGATTGCACATGACGATCAAGAGAATCGCCATCGGTCTGGCGGTGGGCGGCGCGCTTGTCGCGGCGCTGGCCTTTGCGCCGACCCTGGCGAATGCAGACACCAGCAATGGATCCTGGTTCGGCCTGCCCGCCGCGGTCGGTCTCGAGCACCGCGGCGGCGGTGGGGCGCGAGAACTGATCGCGGCGACCGTGACCGTGACCGGGCTCACCGAGCAAGAAGTGCGTACGGCGCTGCAAGGCGGTCAGACGCTGACGCAAATCGCTGAGTCGAAAGGCAAGACGGCGGCGGCCGTGATCGCCGCGGCGCGGGCGACGCTCGAGGCCTCGCTCAAGCAGGCCGTCACCGACGGCAAGTTGACGCAGACGCAGGCTGACGCGCAACTCGCGGCGTTCGACACCTCGGCGCCGACCTGGATGACCAGCACCACCGTTGGCCAGGAGCGGGGCGGGCGTGGGGACTTCGACGGCATGGGCCGTGGCCTGAACGGCGCCCACAGCCTGATCGAAGCCACCGCCAGCGTGACCGGGCTGACCGAGCGGGCCGTGATGACCGAGCTGCAGGCCGGCAAGACGCTGACGCAGATCGCGGAGGCCAACGGCAAGACGGCCGATGCCGTGATCGCCGCGGCGCGCGCGACGCTCGAAGCCTCGCTCAAGCAGGCTGTCACCGACGGCAAGCTGACGCAGACGCAGGCTGACGCGCAACTCGCGGCGTTCGACTTATCCGCATCGACGTGGATGACGAGCGCGATGATGATGCCCGGCACCGGGCCGAGTCGCCATCACGGGCCGGGCACGCAGACCGATCCGACCCAGCCCACGACGCCGACCACCGTCGCACCGACGTCGAACAGCTGAGATACCGATACCTTCAACCGAAAACACAGCGGGCCGGCAACAGTGCCGGCCCGCTGCTGTTTTCTTTGCGTCCGTAGGCGCTCACGGCGCGATCGCGATCTCGATCTCGCCGAACGCGAACCGCGTCGGTCCGCTGGTCAGGCGAACATACTGAGCCTCGACCGGCGCAAAACCGATCTCTTGATAGGCTTGCGGCGTCATGGCCAGGCAGTTCGCAGTGGCGCCGCACGTGCCGTTGGGCACGTAGGCATCCTGCCAGGTCTTGCCGTCGACGCTGACCTCGACCCGCGTGAGCGCGATCGTCGTCTCGGTCGCCCCGTCTTTCTGCGGGAAGAGCCGCAAGCCCACCACGCGTCGCGCCTCGCGGAGCGTCAGCACCCAGGCCCCACCCGTGCCGCGCAGGCTTGCCCAGGTCAACTCCCGGGCGTCGCGCATGTCGTTTGGCGCGCCGACGACGTCGCCGCCGGCATTGGTCACTTCGAAGTCGCGGGTCAGCACCACACCGGCGGGTAGCGGCTTTGGCGCGGTCCCGGCCTCCGGAGATCGGGTGGCCGTCGCGTTGCCCGGGTTCGATGTGGCGGACGTGGCCGCGGCGGTGCCGCGCGCGGTGCGGCTGGGCGTGGCGGTGTTGGTCGGCACCGGGGTGGCCGTCGGCGTGACGGTCGCGGTCGGCGTGTCGGTCGGCGGCAGGGCGATGATGGACGTCGGCGAGACGTTGGGCGTAGCCGTCGGCGCGGGCGTATCGGTCGGGGCCGGCGTCGCGGTCACGGCGGTCAACTGCGCGATCTGCGTCGCGTCCACGCTGGCCGTCGGCGAGGGCGGCTCGGTATCGGTGGCCAGCGGCCCAATCGCGACCGGCGTAGCCACCTGCGGCGTGATCGGTGTCACGGTGATCGCATCGGAGGCGCAGGCGGTGAGCACGGCGGCGGCCGCCACGCCCGCGAGCGCGTGCAGCCGGTAGGGGAGCATCGAAAAACGTGGCATGTGCAGCGATGATAGCAGAGGATGCGTCAGCGCACCTGCACGCCTGAGATGCAGGCACACGATCCAGCTGTGGGGGGTAATGAGGCAGGAAACGGGGTAGGCCTGGGTCGGGGTGGAGCCCTCCGTTCCTGGCCCGCCGTCTTGCCTGGCCGATACCGGCACAGCCGACGCTTGAGCGCGGGCCGTTCAGTTGAGCAACGAGGCGTCGTCGAACCGAGGGCTGTTGACGCGCGTGGATACCGGGCGCGCTTTCAGCTGTCCTGCGAAGGGCTGGATCAGGCTGAGCAGCTCCGGAGCGGGTCGTTCGCCCTCGGCCAACCAGATGTCGTACTGCTCGGGTGCGAGGATGACGGGCATGCGGTCGTGGAGTTGCGCCATGACGCTGTTCGGCGTGGTCGTGACGATCGTGCAGGTTGGCAGCTCCGAGCCGTCGGCCGGGCGCCAGACTTCCCACAATCCCGCGAACGCAAACGGACGCTCGTCGGCCATTTGAATGAAGTACGGCGTCTTCCCGCCGCCCGCTTCCTTCTTCCATTCGTAGAAGCCATCGGCCAGGATCAAGCACCGGCGGCGCTTGAAGGCCGAGCGGAACGAAGGCTTCTCGGCGACCGTCTCGCCGCGCGCGTTGATCAGGCTGCTGCCGATCTTCGGGTCCTTCGCCCAGCTCGGGATCAAACCCCAGCGCATGACCTCAAGATGGCGTGGCGCCGTGTTCGGGACTACGGCGACTGCCTGGGTCGGGGCGATGTTGTAGCGTGGTCCGACGACCGCGAGATCGGGCGAGGCGTTGGGATCCAACCCAAACGCATCGATCAGATCCGCCGGGTCGACCGCCAGAGTGAAACGTCCGCACATATGTTCATGATACCGCCAAACGCGTGAGGTTTCAGGCGCGGCCCTCCCGGCCCCCCAACGGGCCGCCCCAATTACGCGCTACGCACGATCCCCAGATCCGATCCGGGGGTGAAACCTGGGAAGACGTAGGACGGGTCCGGGTTGCCGAAGCGATGCGTCAGCAGCTCGCTGACGATCTGACGGTAATCAGTCGTGATTGCGAGATCAGCCTGATCGAAGAGTTGCTCGTGGCTGAGCCCGGGCCAATCGCCATAGACTTTGCCGCCGTTGATGCCACCGCCCAACAGGAACAGCGCCGAGCCGTGGCCGTGATCGGTGCCCTGACTGCTGTTCTGCTCGAGTCTGCGGCCGAACTCGCTCATCACCATCACGGTGACGTTCTCGGCCTGCGCGCCGAGATCCTCATGGAACGCGGCCAGGCTCTTGCCCAGATCCTCCAGTTGCCCGCCGAACTGGCCGGTGCCCTGATCGCCCTGGTAATCGTGCGTGTCCCAGCCGCCGTAATCGAGCGTGGCCACCTGCAGGCCGGCGCCGGTCTTGATCAAGCGTGCGAGCGTCGCCAGCTGGTTGCTCAGCTCGCTGCCGGAATAGTCGACGCCGGCCGCTGGCTGATAGTCGCCCTCGAGGATGCGCCCCATGCCGTCGAGTGCGCGCAGCGTTTGCGCGCCTGCTGCGTGCGCCCAGGTCTCGCCGGTGTACAGGCGGCGGAGTACGCGACGCTGCTCGTCGAAGAACGACTCGTCGCCCCACAGCTTGAAGTCGTCGAGGTTCTCGACGGCGACGGTCTGTGGCGCTTCGCGCAGCGACGTCGGCGCGGCGCCGATGGCCAGCGCGGGCGCGAGCAGCGCGTCATCGCGGACGCCGGTCGCCAGAAGGTGGCGCGCGATCCAGCCCTCGCGTGTGGTCTTCAGGCCCGGCGTGCCGAGCTCCATGTACTCCATCGCGTCGAAGTGGCTGCGGGTCTCGTGCGCCAGGCCGGTGGCGTGAACGATGCCGAACACGCCGTCCTTGTAGAGCTCGTGCAGCGGCGCGAGGCTCGGGTGCAGGCCGAAGCGGTCGTCGAGCGGCAGCGGCGCGTTCTCGCCGCGTTCGGGCAAGGCCAACGTCGGGCGCGCGCGGACGTAGGGCTTGCGATCGTCGCCGATCGGCGTGACCACGTTGAGCGCATCCCACCCGCCGCGGAGCGACAGCACGATGAGCACGCGATCCGCGCCGCCGACCGGCGCGCGGCCGCCGGCGCTTTCCGAGTCGGCAAACGCCAGACGTGTGATCCGCGCGCCGGCCATCGCCGCGATCGCGGCCGAGCAGCCGGTGAGGAAGTTGCGACGGGTGATACGAGGCATAGGGCACTCCTGTAAGACGTCAGGCGTCAGTGCGGCATCGCGGGCACACGCTTGACAAAGACGACAGCCGATTATTCACTCCGCGTCTGCCGCGGACCTCAACGCAGCAGAAAGTCCGGCGACATGAACACGAGATTGATCAGGCCGGGCAAGCGCCAGCGCAGGTACTCTTCGTCGGTGATGACGTCGTCGACGCCGAACGAGTCGCCGGCCAGGAAGCGCGCCAGGTCGTCGACGGCCCCGGCATCTGAGAGCGGGCGGCCGAGCAGACGCGCCGGCCAATACTCGGCGAGCACGCGTGGCGTGCGCTCCACCGGCGACTGCGTCAGCAGATCGAAGCCGAACAACGGTCGGCTGTTGTCGGGGTCCTTCTCGTTCCATTCGGTGATCCAACCATGGGCGAGCATGGCCGTGAACTGCCAGCGCGTCAGGACCGAGACCGTGCTCGACCAGGCTTCGCGCACATCGGGGTATCCGTTGGGCGCGATGTGCTCGAACATCGGTTGGCCCATGCGACCGAGGATCCACGACAGATCCTCGGTCGGCTTCTCGAGCCTGGCGTCGAGCGCGCGGATCGCGCTGAACGCGGTCTCGAGCGGGCGCTTGATCTTGGCGCCCCACGAGCCAAAGAAGGAGTCGGTCGACACGATCGCGCGAACGACCTGCGCGAGCTGGTCGGGCGCGTCGACGTTGGCCAGGAAGGCCTCAGCCCCGGCGGTCACGGCATCTTCCGGCGGGTCGTCGGCGATCAGGCGTCGCGCGAGCTTGGTTGCGATGTGGCGAGCCGTGCCCGGGTGACGGGCCAGGGCGTCGAGCACCTGTTCACCGTCGACCTCGTCGGCCTGATCGGCCGACAGGATGCGGCCGAGGAAGATCTTGTTGAAGCGGTCGTGCCATTCGGCGTAATAGAAGAATTCGCCGTTGGCCGGGACGTTGCCCTGCTCCCACCCGCCATCGTCGTCGCCGACACGCCAGCCCGAGAACGCGCGCGCGGCCTCGTACACGTCGTTGTCGACGTAGCCGACGGCATGCCCTTCGGAGAAGCCATCGATCGTGGTCGGGTCCTTGACGCCGAGGTAGTTCATGGCGCCGAGCGTGTGCAGCTCGAGTAGCTCGCGTGCGTAGTTCTCGTTGGGCCGCGGCGCCATACTCGTGTACTGATCGAGGTAATAGATCATGGCCGGATGACGGGCCACGGCGCGCAGCATGTCGCCAAAGTTGCCCAGCACGTGGGCGCGGATCGCATCGCGATCGTACAGGCCGAAGTAGGGTAAGGCCTGATCGTGCGGCCCGTAGACGTTGAAGTGGTTGTGCCAGAAGTCGACCAACACCTCGCGCAGCTGGCGACGGCTGTGAACGGCGCGCAGGTATGCGGCCAGCCGCGTCTCGACGCCGGGCAGCGTGCGCATGCGCCAGGTCTCCTCGTCGTCCATCGACTCGTAGATGACGTGCTGCTCCCACACCTGCTGCGTCGTCTTCTGCAGCGTCGTCAGGTTGTTGGCGGCCAGCAACGACTCGAGCTCCGAGTCGTCAACGCCGTCGGGCGAGAGCTGTTGATCCAGCCAGGCGGCGAGCTGCGCGCGCGCGTCACCGGGCAGATCGGCGAACGCCGCAAGGTCGCCCGGGCGCGGCCCGAACGCCAGGCGGTTGTAGACCAGGATACCCAGCGACACGTCGGCAGCGGGCGCCTGCGCCGCGGTCGGCTCGGGTGTCGGCGCATCGGCCGCGCGGGTCGGCTCGGGCAGGGGCGTCGGACGGCTCGTGGCGGTGCGGCCGACCGGCGCCGTCGTGGCCTCGGTGGTCGGCTCGGCCGGGCGCTGGGCGCACCCGGCGACGACGGTTGCGCCGACGGCCGCGGCGGCCAGCGTCAACATCTGACGACGTTCGGTGAAGGACGACATGATCGGCTCCCGGCATCGGCATCTGCTCGATGCGCTGGAGCCACTCTACGTTGACCTGGCCGGCTCGGCTGGGTCGCAAGGGGGCGCTAAGGGGGCGCTGGCGAATTGGGCGAATGGGTGAACCGGTGAGTGGGTGATGGACGCCCCGCGCAACCGCCCGCTCACCCAAGGTTGAGGCGAAGGCCCTGGCCGCGAAGCACTTCGACGTATTCGCGGGCGGGTTGGGTGCCGCGCAGGCGGGCGCGCAGCCGTTTGATCAGGCCGTCGATGGCCTCTTCGCTGACGCCGGCCGGATCCGCGTCGGGCCAGACCGCGCGCACGATCTCGTCGCGGGTGACGACCTGGCCGCTGCGCTCATACAGGAGCGCCAGCAGCGTGAACTGTGCGGCCGAGAGCTCGGGCTCGACCGGCCGTGCGTCGACCCAGACCGCGCGGGAGGTCGGGTCGAGCCAGACGCCGATGAGCTTGCCGAGCCGCGCGCCCTCGACGGTCTCGCCGGGATCGTGATACGTGAGCGTGACCACGCCGCCGAGCACGATCTCGTCCGCGTCCTGCAGCCGTTGCGCGTCGCTCTTCACGGCCGCGCCGTTGACAAAGGTGCCGTTGCGGCTGGCGAGATCGCCCAGATAGAAGGCGCGTTCGATCCGCGTGATCTGCGCGTGCTGGCGCGAGATCTGTGGAAGTTCGAGGACAACGTCGGCGGGGGGCTCGCGGCCGATGACCACTCGCTCGCGATCCAGCGTCCAGCGTCGCCCGTCGGCCGTCGTGAGCCAGGGCGTCATGGCGCGCTCCCCGGGCCATACGCGACGAGCGCCCAGCTCGGCACGAACCACCAGCCGCCGCCAAGCGCCGACGACGCCCAGCCGCCACCCGGTGACAGAGTCCGCTCGACGTCCTGCTCGCCGCTGGCGGCATCGAAGAACAGGATCTCGCCGGCTGTCGTGTGCACGGCGACCGTGGCGCCATCGGTCAGCGGCGCCTGGACGATCTCGACGCCCGTGTTGTGCGCCCACAGGTACTCGCCGTTGCCGGCGTCCCAGGCGTAGATCTGGCCGTCGCGGGTCGTGGCGTAGATGCGGGCGCCGTCGGTCGCCAGGCCGCGCAACTCGTCGCCCTGGCCGATCCGCGGGGTCCCGGACCAGTCGAGCGGGTTGCCGTCCCAGAGCCAGAAGGCCTGAACGCGTCCACTATCGGTGCCGGTGACCGCGAACTGTTGGTCATCGCCGTTCCAGATGATCGGGCCGTAGCTCGACCCGCCGGCGAGGTCCGACTTCCAGGCGATCTCGCCGTTGCTCGGATCGATGCCGTAAAGCTGCTCGTTGCTACCGGCGACCACGACGCGCCAGTCGTTGGCGGCCACCGGCACCCAGATGTCGGTTTCGGCGTCGAGGTTGAGCTCGCCGGCCGTCGAGCCATCGACCGCGTTGAGACCGTACAGGATGCCGTCCTGTGTGGCGACGTAGAGGATATTGGTGGGCGAGATCGTCACGCCCTGGCCGAGCAGCGTCCCGCCGAAACTATCGGGGTCGCGGCGCCAGACCTCCTCGCCCGTATAGGCGTTGAGCGCCACGAGTGCATGCGTTTCGTTGTCACCCTCGCCGTTCGCGACCACGACGATCACGAGCTGCGCGTCGTCGTTGAACATCACCACCGGCTCCGAGATGATCCGGTCGCCGACCGGCCCGGCGCTGATCCAGCGGCGAACGCCGGTCTCCCAATCGAGCCCGGTCACCTCGCCGCTCTCCAGCCCGGCGAAGATCATGTGATCGGCGATGGTGATATCGGTGACGATGCCGAAGCCCGCGTACTTCTCCCATTGCGGCTCGGTGGCCACCCCTGGCAGGCCGCCCAGATCCCCGCCGACGAAGCCGTTGCGGAGCGAACTGCCCGCGGCCATCGGCCACCAGCCCGATCCGGATGGCGGATTGGGCACGGGGGTCGGGATCAGCGTCGCCGTCACATACGGGGCCTCGGTCGCGGTGGGCTCTTCGGTCGGCTCGGGCGTGATCGTGGCGGTCGCGAGCGCCGCGACCTGGGTCTGCACACCGGCCAGTTGGGTCTCGACCAGGTCGGCCTGCGGTGTTTCGGACGGCTGCGTGCCCTGGCTCAACCAGGAACCGGCGCTCA
>JBGAJV010000104.1:0-11589 GCA_044224715.1 Anaerolineales bacterium
GTCGAAACGGTAGCAACCCGTTGGCCTGGCCATACAGCACCGCTCGGCCAAGACCATGGCGGAGCAGCCGTTTGAACTCGGATGGCGTCATGAACGCATCAACCTCCGCAGCCGCGCCTCGACGACGCCCAGCCAGCGCGTCAGATCGGCGCCGCTGAGGGCGTGATGCGCGACCACGTAGCTCAACAGGTCGATCTGACGCGCGATCACCGCGGTTTGAAGGACGGTCGCATCCGGTACGCCCGCCGGACGCACGCGGGCATAGCCGTCCAGGAATGCGCCCATCAGCACAGGCTCGGTCGGGCCATCCAACAGGTAGTACAGGGCGATGCCCAGGTCCTGCACGGGATACGCCCAGCGAGTGTCATCGAAGTCGAGCACGGCCAGCTGGCCGTCGGCGCGCTTCCAGTTCCCGGAGTGGAAATCCAGATGCAGAAAACGCAGCTCACGCGGGTCGGTGTACAGGCCATCGAGCCAGGCCTGCACGCGCTCGCCCGCCTCGCGCACCAGGGCCCGACGCGAGCGCGGCCAACCGACGACACGCGCCGGCTGTGTGAGCGCCGCCGGCATGCCGAACAACCAGGCCCGGTCGAGCCGGGTGTCGCTAAACGCGCCACGCGGCCTGAACCGATCGGCGTGGTCATGCAAACGTGCCAATACGCCGCCGGCCTCGCGAGCCAAAGCCGGGGACACACGATCGCCGACTGTGCGGCCCGGCATCCAATCGAAGAGCACCCCGGCGCGCGCCGTCGCCCCGGATCCGACCTGCACGATCCGACGCCCGGCGCGGGTCGCCAGCGGGTGCGGGACGGGCACGTCGGTCTCGCGCTCGAGCGCGGCCAGCCAGGCCAGTTCGGATCGGATCTCCACGGGCGTGCGCTGGCCGGGCGCGCTCACGCGCAACGCCAGACGGCCGGTCGGGGTGTCGACGCGGTAAAGGTCGTTCGTGTGATGGGCGAATAGGCGCACCCCGACGGGCGAGATCGGATACGCCGCAAGCGCTCGGCGGATGGATTCGATCATGCGATCTCCGGTTGTGTGTCGAGCACCAGCGCGCGGCGCAGGGTGATGCTGCGCCGATACGGACGAAAGCCGCAACTCTCATACAGCTGCAGTGCGCCGTTCGGGTTCTGTGTGTCGACGCCAAGCGCCGCCTCTTTGTAGCCCAGTTTGCGGAACATGCGCAGACTGCGCAGGATCAGGGCACGCGCCAGGCCCTGTCGCCGCCACGGGCGTCGCACGCAGATCGGGTCGGTCCAGCCGCGACTGAGCCCAAGCGTCTCGTTTTCTTCGCGCGGGACGAAGTTCAACACCATGCCAGCCACCTCGTCGCCGGCCCAGGCCACCTGCCAGAGCGCCGGATCCAGATCGGGCTCCTCGCACCAGCGCGCGAAGTCCGCCTCGGTCAACTCGCGGAAGCCCCAGTGATCGCGAAAGGCCTCGGCCATCGCGTCCCAGATCGGCCGCAGGTCGGCGCGGCTGCAGTGGCGGGTGCTGAACCCGACCGGCAGGTCGTCGGACGGGATCGGTTCGGCGAGGTCGCGCAGCATCATGTAGCCGTAGCGCGTCGCCGTGAAGTCGCGCGCGCCCAACCGATCGATCAACCAGCCCATGCCGGCCTCGTTCTCGCACCAGGTTTGATACACACACGGCCCGGCGTGGGCGTGCTCGGCGGCCAGGGCACGGATGCGGCCCTCGGCCCAGTCGATCACGGCCTCGGTGATCGCCGCGCGATGCTCGGGGAGGATATGACAGACGAAGCCGTAACGCCGCAGTCCGTCGAGCTCCTGATCCCAGAACACGCGTGTGTACGCGACCGGCGCCCCGTCGTCCGTGGTCACCACACGCAGGTCGGTGGCCAGGTTGCAGCGCTCGAGAGTGCCGTAGTCGTGGGTCAATTGCTCGATCGAGATGACGTACTCGACGTCGTTGGCCGCCTCGCTCGCGTTGAGCAGCCCGGCCAGGATCGGCAGATCCGCCGAACCCGCATACGCACGCGACCGGTAACCTTCCGGAAAGGGAGTGTGAGTCCTCATCATCCAGTTCCTTGCTCGCGCCCGGGCAGATCGTCCGGCGCGCGTTGATACGCGATCAGGCGGTGCGTGAGCTCGAACCCGCACGCGCGATAAAACGCGATGTTGCCGGTGCTGCCGGCGCCGGTGCAGACCGTCGCGCTTTCGAGCCCGGCGGCCCGCATCCGGTTCAGACATGCCTGCAGCAGCACACGCCCGTAGCCCCGGCGGTGCAGGTCGGGGTGGGTGGCGACAGGCTCGAAGTGCCCGATCCGGTTGACCGGATCGACCCACCAGATCGTGACCGCCGCGAATGTGCCGTCGGCCAGCACCAGCCCCGTGTCATGCGCGTCGGCGTAGATCGGTGACTGTATGAAGCGGCGATATCGCGCCAGATAGTCCGGCCAACTCAGTTTCGTCTTGAACGCCGCCGCCTGCGGCCGCGCCCGGGCTTCGAGTTCCTGCGCGTCGGTGACCTCGCGGATCGTGCACCCGTCCGGCAACGTCACGTCGTCACGCGGCGCGGCAAGGGATTGTTGGAAACACACCAGATCGAGATCGGCGTCGGGGCCACAGCGCTCAAAGCCTTGGGACGCCAACAACTCCCGACGCGCCGCGTCGTCCTCCGCGATCCACATCACGGCGACGCGCTCCCCACCACGGGCGCGCACGCGCCTGGCCAGTTCCCGCGCCGACGTCGCGTGCATGTCGACGTACTCGGGCCGCGCGAGCCAATCCGGCAGGACGAACAGATCGAACAGGCCATCGGCGGTCGTAAACAACGTCCACCCGACGACCATGCCCTCCGCCTCCCAGAGCCAGATGCAGTCCGTCAATGGCGTAGGGTCGTCGGTGTAGAACAGCCACCAGCTCAGGTCGCCCGGATGGACGTAGAAAGCCGTCGTCTCGGCGGCAGCGCCGGCGCTCAGCACAGCCTGCATGGCCCGCAAGTCGGACAGGTTGCGATACGGTCGTGAGATAAGCATGGTCGTGGTTTGACCAGGTGGCCGGGTGATCGTTCGATCGAAGGATCGCGCGATCACCCGGTCGCTGGATCACATGATCTTCCGCATCGTCACCGAACGGGATACCGGTCGGAAGCCGCAGCTCTCGTAGACGCGCAGGGCGCCGCTTGTGTTTTCGGTGTCGACGCCGAGCGCGGCCTCGGTCAGACCCATGTCCGCGAACATGCGCAGGCTGCGCATGATCAAGGCGTGCGCAACACCGCGTCGACGCCAGGGCCGGCGCACACAGATCGGGTCGGCCCAGCCGCGCTTCAGGTTGAAGGCTTGGTTGTCCTTCTCACCGATGAAATTGAGCACCATGCCGGCCACCTGCTCCTCGCCGTCCGCGTCGCGCGCAAACGCGACCTGGTAGAGATCCGGGCGGCGCAGCGGCCAACTCGACCACTCCTGGAAGTCGGCCTCGAGATCCGGCGGCTCGGCGAAACCCCAGTGATCGCGGAACGCCTCGATCAACGCGAGATAGATCGGGCGATCGTCGTCGGGCGTGCACGGTCGTGTGTAGAGGCCTTCGGGCATGGGCGGGACGTCGATCGGCTCGGCCAGATCCCGCAGCATCATGTAGCCGTAGCGCACCGGCTCGAAACCAAAGGCTCGCAACACGGCCATGCGCTCCGGCGGCTTCTCCTCGTTGACGACCCAGGTCTGCATGACGGTCGGGCGTTCGGTCGGGTTCGAGGCCATCAACGCGCGGATGCGATCGAGTCCCCAGGCGACCAGGACGCGCGACGCGCCGGCGCGCTCGCCCTCCAGCCCGACGCTGAGCGGCAGGTGGTAGCGGCGTAGGCCTTCCTGATCGTCGACCCACCACACGCGGGCATAGCCGATCGGCCGGCCCGTGTCGTCCTCGGCGAACATGACGTCCTGCAGCGGGTCGCAATGTTCGAGATGCGCGAACTGGTTCTCGGTCTCGGAGACGTCCTCCATGACCGGGAACTCGGACGCGGCGAAGTTGGCGTTCACCAGGTCCGCGATCAGTTGGTAATCGGTCGGGCCGACGAAGGCCCGGAGGGTGAGGGTGTTCATAGTCTAGGTCACTCCATGGATTGCTGATTGCTGATTGCTGCTTGTTGATTGAATGCCAATGAACAATCGGCAATCAGCAATCAACAATCAGCACTGAAATCATCCGTTTCGATGCAGCTTCCCGGTCCGCTTGGCGTAACGCTCGGCGGCGCGGAAGGCCCAGAGCCCGGCCGGGATGGCGACACCGCCCATCAGAAGCAACGGCCAGATGTAGGGCCACAGGCTCAAGGTCGACGCACCGTTGAGCAGCGTTTCGCGCGAGCCGTCGAGCACATACGTGGCCGGCGACAGGTACGCGAACGGCTGCAGCCAACCGGGCAATACGGTCACGGGGTAGTACACGCCGCTGACCAGCAGCAGCCCGGCGATGATCAGATGCGTCATCTGCGCGCCGCGCTCCGGGAAAAGCAGCGGCAGGATCGCGCCGAAGACGCTGATGCCGATGAACGACAGACTCCCGGCGATCAACAACACAAGAAAGCCGAACAGGTTGGCGTGCTCGAGCGAGATGTCGAAGAAGAACACGGTCACGACGAGCACCACGGCCGTATGCACCAGGCTGTACAGCACGGCGAACGCCGTCTGACCGAGCATGTGCATGAGGCGCGTGATCGGCGCCATGAGCGTGTACTCGATCGTGCCCTCCCAGCGCTCCATGCCGACCACGTCGGTGACCCAGTAGAAAATCACCGAGAGGTAACGCCAGACGATGGTGCCGATCGCCAGATACAGCACCAGGTATTGCGTATCGATGCCCTGCCCGCCGCTGACCTGCCCGGCGCCGACGCCGATAAAGCTGATGCTCAAACTGTTGGCGACCGTGTAGACCAGCCACACCAGCTCCCAGGCCCAGTACCGCTTGACGATGTAGTAGTTGCGCTCGACAAAGGCGTAGCTCGCCTTGAGTTCACGGACGAGTGTGGTCATGGCATTGGTCTCCTGGTCACCGGTCGACTGGTCTGCTGGTCCTCAAACACGCGACCAGTCGACCAGCCAACTAGCCGACTGTGGTGCGCAGCACTCCCATACTGATGTCGTCGACGCGGACGCCGCCGTACTGATTTCGCAGCCGGATGCGGCCCTCGATCGTGAAACCGGCCTTCTGATAGGCGCGGATCGCGCGCGCATTGGCGCCCAGCACATCGAGCGAGACTCGGTGCAGCCCCAGTTCCTCGAATGCGAACGCGACGACCAGCTGGACCGCCTCGGTGCCGTAGCCCTGGCTCCAGCAGTCGCGCTCACCGATCCCGACGCCCAGCCAGGCTTCGCGGTTGGGCCAGTCGACCCACAGGCCCGCAAAGCCGATCAGCCGGTCGTCAGCCACCAGCCGCAGATGAAACCCGTACTCGCTCGGATCGAGGGCGGGGCGATCGCGTACTTCCTCGATCGCGTGCTGTCGCGAACGCGGCCGCCAGGCGTCGTAATCCTGCAACCGCGCGAACTCCGAGTCCTGCCACCAGCGCCACTCGGCCTCGGCCGCGACTTCTGAGTCGAAAGCGACAAGCCGCACGCGCGGCCGGGCTGGGGCGGGCACCGGCGCGGCCGGTGAACCCAGTTCGGCTTCCGCCGGCAGGGGCCGACCCTGCCATTCGTCGCGCAGCAGACTGAGCCGCAGCGCGTCGAAGCGCACGCCACGTCGCGCGAGCGCCTCGCGCCGCCTGACCTCGATGGTGAAGCCGTGGCGCTCGAAGAAGCGCACGGCGCCCGAGTTGTCGGAACCGAGATCCAGCCATAGCCGGTAGAGGTTGAGCTCCGTGAACGCCCAGCGTATGATCAGCGCCAGCGCCTCGGCGCCGTAGCCGTGACCGCGGTCGACCGCCCCGCCGATGACCAGCGACAGCCGACCTTCGCCGTGGTTCCACAACACATCGCGCACGCCGACAAGCCCGATCAGCCTATCGTCCGTCTTGCAGCGCACGGCGAAATCGAAACGACGGCGCTTCTCGCGGGATTCCTGGTCGTCGCGCGTGATCTGCGCCCGGATCTGCGGCGTCGACAGCGGACGGCCCGGACCGCGCGTCACCTGATGCCCGAATTCGCGGTCGGCGTACCACGCCGCGATGATGGGCGCATCCGCCTCGGCTTCGAGCGCCGTCAGTCGAACGTGTTCGCCTTCAAACAGTTGGGTCGAGAACATCGTGTGTCGTCCTTTGTCGGGCGCGCGGTCAATGGCCGCGATGCCTGGCTTTCTTCTTAGCGATCCGCAATTGACGTTGACGTTCGGCCTCGGTTTCGCGTTCGGCTCTGGTCTTGACCTTGCGTTCGTGCTTGTTCTTTTCGATCTCCAGGCGCATGGCTTCATGCGCCTTCGAGACCCTCGGCCCGGCGGCCTGTTCGGCACGCGCCTCGCGTTGCGCACGCTTGTAGTTCACGGTCCGCGTCAGCATCGTCGGCGGCTCGGGTTGCGGCGTGCTGAACCGGAGTTGGCGATAGTGCGCGTGCACGTAGGCCTCAACCTCGGGCGCCGTCGGTTCGGCGCCGAAGACGATCCGGGCGACCGCATAACCGTCGGCGTCGTGGCGCTCGCAAAGACCGACCCAATACGGGTCTTCGAACAGGATGGTGAACCGGAAACTGACGGTCGTCGCGTCGGTCATGACGGTTCGAACGCCGACCGAATGCGGCGGGTCCTCGAGACCCGCCGCACGGGTCAGGCGATCGCCTCCTCGACGAGCTGCGTGCCGGTCAACGACAGGAACACATCCTCGAGAGTCGGGGCGTGGCCGTTCAGGCGCGGCGCTGCGACCTTGAGCGCCTCGGGTGTATCGAGCGCCACGATCCGACCGCCGTGGATGATCGCGACACGATCGCACAAGGCCTCGGCCTCGAGCATGTCGTGCGTGGTCAGCAGCACGGTGGCATCGTGCGTGTCGCGCAACTCGCGCACGAAGGCCTGGACCTCGCGCTTGGAGCGCGGGTCAAGACCGGTTGTGGGCTCGTCGAGCAACAGCAGGATCGGGCTGCTCAAGAAGGCGCGCGCGATGGCGACCTTCTGCTGCATGCCGCGACTCATCTCCTCCATCGGCTTCTCGAGCACGGCCGCGTCCAAACCCAATCGGGTGAGGATGCGGCGCGCGCCCGCGCGGGCTTCAGGCGCGCCCAGGCCGTACAACCGGGCGCCGTACATGAGGTTCTCAAGCGGCGAGAGCTTCTTGAAGAAGCTGGCCTCGACCGAGACGCGATTGATCAGGGTCTGCACGCGGCGCGGTTCGCGGACGACGTCGTGGCCGAAAACCTGGACGTCGCCGCCGTCGGGCAGCAACAGGGTCGAGATCAGGCGGATCAGGGTCGACTTCCCGCTGCCGTTCGGCCCAAGCACGCCGAAGATCTCGCCGCGTTGGATGTCAAGCGAGACATGGTCGACCGCGACCTTGGAGGGTGTGCGGGCGCCCGACGGCCAGCGCAGGCCGCTATCGCCGAACGTTTTCAAGGCCTGATGGATCCTGACGGCGACCTCGGGATCGGGCAGGGCGCAGGTATGAGCAAACATGGCTCTCCTCCAGAAACGCACAACCACCACAAACAAAAACGCCGTGGACCTGAATGTGGCCACGGCGCCGGCGTAAGGGACAAAAAAGCCGTGGGCACATCTGCGCCCACGGCTTGGAGTCTCGTTCTACGACTTCAAGAGTAGCAGGCGCAATACGACAAGGCGCGACCACCGTTGCCAGCGATCGCATGCGTGGAAGCTCGGAAGCTCTTCAGCACCATCAGTTGCGCCTACCCTTTCTGAAGTGTCTGACCTTTGGTGAGTCAGCCCAAACAAGATAGCACACTCGAAATCCGCAAGTCAATACCCAAGTTGCTTCCGGGCGGCGCTGCATCCAATGGATGGGCGCTGAGCACGATTACATGGCGTTGCCCGACGTCCTGTCCGCGGTCGGGTCGACGAACATCAGCGGCTTTGTCTGGATCGGGCCGCGCCAAACTGGGGCGCGGATCACCGAGTGCGTGGCGTGTTGACAACGTCCGGCCTGGCCCGATACCATCCCTCTCCGAGAGGCAACATGAAAAACCCGCATGTTCTCACGATCGACATCGGCGGCACCAAACTCGCAGCGGCGATCATGGACGCCGACGGGAGACTCCAGCACATTGCCAGCCGACCCACGCCGGCGCGCGCCGGGGCACCGGAGATCCTGGCGGCGACGGCGGCGCTGGGCCGTCAGGTCCTCGAGTGTGCCGGCGCCGACGGCTTTGAAGTGGCAGCGGCCGGCGTCGGCGCATCCGGCGCGATCGATCCGACACACGGCGTTGTCACCTACGCCGGGGCGACGCTGGCAGGCTGGACCGGGACGCCCGTGGCGGACGCGCTTGCTCGCGCACTCGGGTTGCCCGTCGTCGTTGAAAACGACGTCAACGCCGTGGGCCTGGGTGAACTCCACTACGGCGCGGGTCAGGGTCTCCGGGACGCTCTGGTCGTGGCGGTCGGTACGGGCGTCGGCGGAGCGCTGATCATGGGCGGCGCCTTGCATCACGGCGCGACGTTCAGCGCCGGCGAACTGGCACATCTGCAGGTCGAACGGATCGGCGGCCGACTCTGCAACTGTGGCCAGTTCGGTCACCTCGAAGCCTATGCCGCGGGCCCGGCTATCGCCGCCCGCTTTTGCGAGCTGGCCACATGTGCCGAGACGCTCGATCTGCGCGCCGTGGCCGCGCGGGCCGAGGCCGGCGATGGTCTGGCACGCCAGGCCATCGTCGAGGGCGCCGAGATCCTCGGCCGCGCGCTGGCCGGGCTTCTGTGCGTGCTCGATCCTCAAGCCATCATCGTGGGCGGCGGTGTGCCGGATCTGGGCGCGATCTGGTGGGCGCCGTTCTCGGCGGCGCTTCGCGCCGGGCCGGTGCCGGGGCCAGCTGGTCTGCAGATCCTGCCGGCTCGACATGGCGGGCGCGCCGTATTGCTCGGCGCCGGGTGGCTGGCCCTGACGCTGTGCAAGACGTGACGCCCGGCCCATCGCGTCGCCCGGGTGACGGGGTAAGATGAACCGAATTGCTTCGAAAGCGCCGAGCCGTGGGCCGGCCCAGGCGGTATCGATCTGACGAGGCTGCGTCGCATGAGTCGCACACCATTGACGTCGGGTTTGATCGTGTCGTGCCAGGCTTTCGAAGGCGAGCCGCTCTTCGGTCCGGCATATATGGCGGCCATGGCGCGCGCCGCGATCGAGGGCGGGGCGGTCGGCCTGCGCGCCAACGGGCCGGACGACGTCGCCGCGATCCGTCAGGTGACCACGCTGCCGGTGATCGGCCTGTACAAAGTCAGGTCCGCGACATCGGCTGTCTACATCACGCCCACCCGATCCGCGGCCGCGGCCGTCGTCGCGTCCGGCTGCGACGTCGTGGCCCTGGATGCGACGTCGCGGCCGAGGCCCGACGGGGAGTCGCTGGCCGACCTGATCGCGACCATCCACACCGATCTGCAATGCGCCGTGATGGCCGATACCGCCAGCCTCGAGGATGGATTGGCGGCCGAGGCGCTTGGCGCCGATTACATCGGCACGACGCTGGCCGGCTATGTGCCCGGCGGCCGCCCGGCGGGCGACGGCCCAGACCTTGCCCTGCTGGCCGATCTTGTAAAACACTGTCGTCGGCCGGTCATCGCGGAGGGTCGGTACACGACGCCGGAGCACGTCGCGGAGGCGTTTGCTCGGGGCGCTTTCGCCGTCGTTGTCGGCGGCGCGATCACGCGACCGCAGGACATCACCCGGCGCTTTGTCAAGGCCGTGCCGCGCTAAGGCCCGCCGAGGAGGCCGTTGTGCTGCGTTTTCTCGAACAACCCGATTTCACCCTCGTAGTTCCCGACGAAGGCATGGCCGCCACGGTCCGCACGCTGATGGCAGCAGGGAAGCCCGCTAACGACGCGTATCTGGCTGCACTGCCACCGCAACGACCCGTCGGGCGGATTACGGGCTCGTTCATCTACGCGCATCCGCCAGACTACGTCGGGCGGCCGACCATGACCTTCGGCGTCAACGAGTGGCGCGAGCAACTACGCGAACTCAAGGCGCTGGGCATCGACACCGTCATCTACCAGGCGGCCGTCTGGGCTGAAGTGCGCGAATGCTACTACCCATCCCGGCATTTCACGGGCTATCGCACGTGGGATTCGCTCAGCAAGCTGGTCGAGGCCGTCGCGGCCGAATCTATGACGTTGTTTCTCGGCGGGCTGGGCAACATGCTCGCCTTCGACGAGCAGATCACGCGCGAGACCCTGGACGCCGATGCCCGCGAGCAGCTGATTTGCTTCCGTGAGTTGATGGCCTACCGTGGCGGCTTCCAGGGCTTTTACATGAGCCCGGAGACCGGCTTTCCGGGCGCTCGCCAGCCTGAACGCGAGCGCTTGCTGAACGGCTACTACACTCAGGTGTGCCAGGGTGTCAAAGACTTGGTGCCCGAACTGAAAATCCTGATGTCCCCTGGGACCTACTACTACGCCGGACGGGAGCGCGACATCCACGACTTCCTCGCCAGCCTGTTGTCGGGGTGCCCGGTCGACATCATGGCGCCGCAGGATTCCATCGGCACTTTCGGGAACACCTTGCCCGACTATCGTCCGGCCTTCACGATCTGGCGCGAGGTCTGCCGGACGCTCGGGATCGACCTGTGGGTCAACGCCGAGTCGTTCGAGCGCGTGCGCCTCGGCACGGCCGGCGACTTCGAGCCCGCGACCATCGAGCGCCTGAATGCTCAACTCAATCTGGCCGCGGAGTTCGGCGCCAAGATCGTCAGCTGGGAAGTGCTACATTTCTACTCAGCCAATGCCGGCCCGGCCGGGCTGCGTCTGCGGAGCGATTACCTCCAACGCCTGGAAGCGCTCTGATCGCCTCGTTCGCAACGATTGTGCCTACAACTGCATGGGCGGCGACGCGGGAAGGGTATGGCACATTGCGGCGATCACGACCCGCACGTGCGCGAGGTGGTCGAGCACCTCGGCGTTCGCGAAACGCAAGATTCGAAACCCCAATCGCCTGAGCACCGCATCGCGGTGGGCGTCGGCTGCCGCCTGATCCGAGTGGTGGGCGCCGTCGACCTCGACCACCACTCGCGCTTTGATGCAACAGAAATCGACGATGTACCCTGCGAGGACATGCTGACGTCTGAAGTGAAAGCCGTCAAGTCGGTTGTCGCGAAGAGCAGCCCAGAGCTTTCGTTCGGCCGGCGTCGCCTGACGCCGCAGTTCTCGGGCTCGGGCAAGTTTTTGCGGCGTGGTTCCTGGTGAACGCGACAGACGCTGGCGTGGCGGCATGGTGTCAGGATGATGCAAGTGTGTCGGGATGAGTCCTCGAGGGGTCATCGCCTGGGGCAGGTGACCACCCCCCGACCCCCTCCACGGAACGCGCCACAGCGTGATTACGGGCCGGGATCACACGACGCGTTCCGTGGAGGGGGAGCCGGAGTTCGCGATCCTGTTCCCAGACGCACCTGGTCCGTGCAAGCCTCGACCACAGGACGCGTTCCGTGGCGGGGGAGCCGGAGTTCGCGACCCTGTTCCTAGAGCACCTGGTCCGTGCAAGCCTCGACCACAGTGCGCG
>JBGAJV010000105.1:0-11547 GCA_044224715.1 Anaerolineales bacterium
GGCCGCCCAATCGAGCGCCCGCACAGCGAGACGAAAATGCGCGCCCATCCCGGCGCGCACGACCTTGGGGTTGTACGCGTCGGCCGTGCCGGGCGCCAGGTACACGGCGTCCAGGCCGGCCGCCGCCGCCGCGCGCAGCAGCGTGCCGACGTTGCCGGGATCGGCGATGCCGTCGAGCACGAGCACGGCCGTGGGCGCGGTGGGCGCGGGCCGCTCGACCCGTTCGGCGATCGCCAACAGACCGGCCGGCGTCTCGGTGTCGGCGCAGGCGCGCAACACTTCGGGGGTGACGGGTTCCGCGCGTGCGCCGGAGGATTCCGCAGCCGCCAGCGCGCGCAACGAACGGGCATCCAGATCGCGCGTGTGCAACACAACCTCGAGCCCGACGCGCGCCGCGCACGCCTCCTCGAGCAGACGCACGCCCTCGATGACGAAGCGACCCTCGCGTTCGCGCTCGCGGCGACGGGCCTGTAGCGCGCGGATGCGCTGAACCAGCGGATTGTGGGTGGAGGTGATCACGGCTGCGGGGATTGTAAGCGAAGCCGGCGAAACACGAACGGCGACGGTCGTCCACGTGGCGACCGTCGCCGTATTAAACAAAAAACGGGCGCCGCATTTCCACGGCGCCCGCCTGGGTTCAGATGATCAGAGCGCGCCCTTGGCCACCGCGGCGATCTGGGCGAAGGCGGCGGCGTCGCGCACAGCGATGTCGGCCAGAGCCTTGCGATCGAGCGTGATCCCGGCCTTCTTCATGCCGGCGACCAGCTTGCTGTACGACACGCCGTTCAGGCGCGCCGCAGCGTTGATGCGCACGATCCACAACCGCTTGAGATCGCGGCGGCGGTTGCGGCGATCGCGCCAGGCGTACAGCTGCGCGTGCAGCAGGCCTTCATTGGCGCGGCGGAAAAGAAGATGATAGGCGCCACGCTGACCGCTGGTCAGCTTCAAGACCTTCTTATGGCGCTGGCGGGTTCGGACTCCACCCTTCGTTCGCATGGCCTGTCACTCCTGCGATTCGGCGCCGGCCTGTGGGATTGCCATCCACACGTTCGTGCCGCGTCGGTCGCGATCAGCATCGGTCAAAGCCGATGCGGTTGAACTCGAAAAAGTCGGTCGCAGCTCAGGTCGACGACTTGTCGTCGAAGCGCTGCAGATACGGCGCCAGCCGGCGCACGCGCTTGACGATCTTTTTGCCCTTGACGGGCAGCATCTCGGTCAGGAGCGCCTTCGTCCGATCCGACGTGCGGCGGCGGAGGTGGCTCTTGCCCTTCTTGGTGCGCACCAGCATCCCGCTCCCGGTCACGCGGAAGCGCTTGGCGGTCGCCTTGTGCGTCTTGAGCTTGTACTTGCCCTTGGTCTTAGCTTTGCGCGGCACGTTCGTACTCCCGGCGGCCACTCTCCGGCCGCACTTTCACAGTCTTTCGCGCGATGTCTCGCACGACGTCTCGACAGACAACGCCGGGGCGTTCGCTCTGCCCCGGCGACGGGTCACGCTGGGTTGGCCGCAATGCCAACCGCTCAGGACTGGCTCTCCGCCTGCGGCTCTTCGGCCCGTTCCTTCTTGGCACCGGCCGGCTTGGCGGGCTTGCGCCCACCGGGCGCGAGCAGCATGATCATCGCTCGCCCTTCCATGAGGGGCTGTGCTTCGATCTGGCCGACATCCGCCAGTTCCTCGGCGATGCCGAGCAGGTCTTTGCGGGCGATCTCCGGGTAGGTGATCTCACGACCGCGGAACTTCACGCGGACGCGCACCTTCTTGCCTTCTTCCAGCCAGCGTCGCGCATCCTTGACCTTCAACCCCGTGTGGAAGTCGTTGCTCTTGGGGCGCAGCTGGATCTCTTTGACCTCGACGATCTTTTGAGCCTTGCGCGCCTCACGGGCTTTCTTCGTGTTCTCGTACAGGAACTTCCCGTAATCGAGCACACGGCACACCGGCGGGTTGCCGTTGGGGCTGACCTCGACCAGATCCTTGTTGGCGGCGCGCGCGATCTTCAGCGCTTCCTGAATCGCCACCACGCCAACGTTTTCGTTGTTGGGGCCGATCAGGCGCACTTCGGGCACGCCTCGGATCTGTTCGTTGATCCGGTAGTCAGATGTTTGAACGGGAATAGTGCTCTGCCTCGCTCGCCAGTTGACGACAAAATAACCCCTGTTCGGGGCCAGCGCTGAATGGTATCAGAAGATTCGGGAGGAGTCAATCGGCGGAGGCGCGGGAGCGCGCGGCGAGCGCCGCCCGCCTCAGGCCATCCGGAACACGGCCCGCACGTCCCCGACCGTCAGGCCGCTCCAGTTTCGCTGGGGCGTCGGCGGCAGCCAGTACCGGGCCTGGAGCGCGGCCAACTCATCGGCGCCAAGCAGTCCCAGCTGCGCCAGAGCGGTGGCCATGGCCGGGACGGCCGCCCGAGAGGCCCCGTCGGCGATCTTGACGATCAGGCCCACACCCGGCCGATCGGCATGCGCCGCCAGACCCACGATCTGCACGCCTTCGGCGCCGCGTTTGGCGACGATCTTGCCCGGGCGCAGCCGCATCAACTCGGTGTCGAAGCCGCCGTCGCCCTGCACCATGTCGGGGTGCAGGGTCATCGCGCCCGCGACGGTCCGCGCCTCGGCCGGCGCATCGGGATCCAGCAAACGGGCGACCCCTAGCGCCGTGGCCGCCAGCGGCAGCGCGAAATTCGGCGCCGAACACCCGTCGGTGCCCAGGCCGATCTGAGCGACGGGCACGTCGCAAAACTGCGCCACGGCCGCCAGCACGCCCTGTTGCACCGGGCCGGAGACGTCGAGGTATTGCGCGAGCGGCTGACCCAGGTGCCTGGCGGTCGCCAGCATGCCCAGATGCTTGCCGGAACAATTATGGAAGAACGCGTCGCGCTTTGCGCCTGACCGGATCAACTCGATCTCAGTCTCGTTGTTCTCGACCGCGTGGGTGCCGCATAGCAGATCCTCGGACGAGACCCCGATCCGCGCCGCGATCCCGCGGGCGACGGCGATATGTGCGGCGGAGCCGCTGTGCGACGCACAGGCCAGGGCCAACTCGGGCGCGCTGTATCCCCACGCCGCGGCCGCGCCCGACGAGACCAGCGGCAGCGCCTGAAACGGCTTGCCGGACGAGCGGACGAACACCCGCGCGCCGTCGTCGCCGACCGACGCGAGCACCTGCCCATCAGCGCGCACCGCGACGACAGCGCCCGAATGCACCGATTCCGAGATTCCGCCGCGGCTGTATTCGATCAGCGGGATCATGGTCACGAGCGCTGCGCGGTTGCCAGGATCAGGGCGTCGAATTGCGCTTCGAGGCCGAAGGCGAGGCGCCGCAGATAATGGTCGCGCAGATCGACATTGGCCGGGAACCATTCGACCAGTTCGATCGCCACTTTCTCGAGGTCCGCCCGGCCTTTCTTGCCCTTGCTGAACGCCTCGAGCCGGCGCCGCACCAGCTTGAGGAAATCCTCGGCCGGCTTGATGGCCTGCTTGTTCGACAGCCCACCGCGCCCGGGCACAACCACTCGCCCAGGCGTCTTCTTCTTGCGCAGATCGACCAGGGCCGCGACCCAGGCCTCGAGGTCGGCCTCGGCCAGGAACGGCGGCGCCTTGAGCGCCACGCTGTCGCCGACGAACACGGCGTCCGCTTCAGGGATCTCAACCCAGAGCGCGCCGGGCGCGGAGCCCGGCCGATGCACCAGCCGCAGTTCCTTGCCGCCGAGCGTCAAACGCATCTGCTCGCCGAAGGTCAGCGTCGGAAGCGTCAACCGCGCGCCGCCCCAATCGTTCACCCACTCGGCATCGGCGCCGGTCTCGGGCAACAGCGGTTTGAACTGCTCCGGCCAAAGACGCATGCGTTCGAGCGTCAGGTCGTGGGCGATGACGGGCACGCCGAACAGGCTGCAGGTCATCGCGCGATCGCGATGATGATCCAACAGCACCAGGTACCGGATCGGCTTGTCCGTCAACTCACGCACCCGCAGACGCCAGAGCTGGGCATCGGCCGGGTGCGTCGGCGCGTCGATCAACACGACGCCCTCCGACGTGACGATCGCGCCGACCGTCACGCCCGGGAAGCTGGATTCGACGTAGATGTCTTTGCCGATCTTCTGCATGGCTCAAATTGGACTTTGAAACCGAGGGCGTTGTGACGCCCTGGCTTGTGAAAACGCGCTCGGGATGGGCCGTATTATATGCAGCGCGTCAGTCGGTGCCCGGGCCAACGTCCCTGGGAAGCAGGACGCGGAAAGTGCTCCCGGCGCCCGGCTCGCTTTCCACCCAGATCCGTCCCCCGTGCGCCTGAACGGCCAGCCGACAGAAGGCCAGACCCAGCCCAAGGCCCTTGGCCCCGCGGTCGCGCTGCAGTCGGGTGAACATGCCGAATACACGGGTTTGATCGGTCGGCGGAATACCCGGGCCTGTGTCGCTGACCGACAGCACCACGCCCTCGTTATCGACTGCGGCCGCGATCGTCACCCGCCCCCGGACCGGCGTGTACTTGACGGCGTTCTCGACCAGGTTGATCAGCACACGGCGAATCATGTCGCTGTCGATCGCGACGGCCGGCAGCCCGTCGGCGACGTCGCTCGAGAGCGTGGTGTGCTTGACAGTCGCCATCGGCAGAGTCAACTCGCGCACCTCGTCGATCAACTCGCGCAGGTCGGTGTGATCGCGCTGGAGCACGAGCTGGCCGGCCTCGAGCCGACGCAGGTCGAGCAACGAATCCACGAGCCGCGACATGCGGCCGGCCGAACGCTGCGCGATCGTCAGCAACGAGTGCTCCATGACACGATCGCCGGGCAGGCTGGCCGAGACCGTCTCGAGCGACGTGATGACGTTGCCGAGCGGGCTGCGCAGGTCGTGGAAGATCATGCTGATCAGGTCGCTGCGCATCTCCTCGAGCTGCAGGCGTTCGCTGATGTCGCGCTGGATCCACTGGATGAACGACTGACCGCGCCGTTGGATCAGCTTGGCGTGGGCCTCCATCGGGATCTCGTCGCCGGCGCGCGTGGTGACGCGCGTCTGATACATGATCTCGCGCCCGTCGCGCAGCTGGGCGAAACGATCCGATCCGAGGAACGCCGTCCCGGTGCGGTGGACCGTGGTGATCCGCAAACCGATCAGGGCGCGCTGCTCGTACCCGAACATCTCGACCGCCTTGCGGTTGGCGTCCGTGATCACGCCGTTGAGGTCAGTGATCAAGATCGGGTCGATGTTGTCCTCGAACAGCCCAGAGAAGCGGCTTTCGGCCGCCTGCAGCTCGGCCATCTGGCGCGCATGCGTGATGGCAGTGGCCGAAAGGGTGGCGAGGCTATCGAGCAACGGCAGCGTGTCGACGCCAAAGCGGTCGTCGAAGGGGTTGATCACCTCGATCACGCCGATGACGCTCTGCGCCTCGGTCATGGGGTCGAGCACGATCGGAGCGCCGGCGCTGGCGCGCACCCGCAGGCCGAGGCGCTGCGAGAGGCCGCCGACGAACCGCGCATCCGCCGGGCGATTGGGCGAGATCACGGCCTGGTTGTGTCCGGCCACCCAGCCGGCCAGGCCCTCGCCGATCTCGAGACGCAGACCGCGCAGTTGTTCGGAGAGCCGGCCCGAGGCCTCGCGGAACACGAGCCCGTCGCCCTCGATCAATGCGATCCCGGCGGTCTCGACCCGCAGCAGCGCGCGGGCGTGGTCGACCACCAGCCGCAGCACCTGATCGAGTTCGAGTGTGGAGTTGACGGCGCGCGCGGTCTCGGCCAGCGCGGTCATGGCGTCGGCGCGGCGCTGGCTCTCGGCATAGAGCGCGGCGTTCTCGATCGCGACTGCGGCCTGATCGGCGATCACGGTCATGAGCGTCAGATCGTCTTCGACGAAACTGCCGACCGGTCGTCGCGCCAGCGTCAGCACGCCCACGACGCGGGTGCGGCCGAGCAGGGGCACTGAAATGGCGCTCTTCGCGCCGCCGCGGTCATCGTAGGGCCGCCGCTGCCAGCGCGCGTCAAGCGACGTGTCTGGCATGAGCACGGCCTGCCGGTGCGAGAGCACCCAGCCGGCGAGGCCGTCCTGCAGCACGCCTTCGAGCGCGTGCTGTGGATCGGAATGCAGGACGCCGTCGGCGATCAGCGCCGACGAAACGACATTCAGGTTTTCGTTGACGACGAGCAGGCTGGCGGCATCTGCCTGGGCGCTTGCGGCGGTCTCCCGCAGCACGCGGGACAACAACTCGTTGAGGTCGAGTCGATCGGAGATCTCGCGGCTGACCCGGTACAACAATTCGAGCCGCTGTTGTTCACTGAGCGAGGTCGTGGACATGCCTTCAACCGTTGTCAGCGCACTAGGCTCTGAGAACGCACCGGTATCGGTTGCACTTGGAATGAGAGCGGTTTCAGCGGTCGGCCCTCAATCGGGGCCCATTCTATCACGCAGGACATCAGGCGCCGTTCCCACGCGCCCAGTCCGCCACGGTGGCCTGACACCGTCGGGAGAACGCCACGGCGGCCGACACGCGTCTTTGGAACCCGGTGGCATCGGCCATGCCCAATCGCGCGAGGAAATCCACATAACCCTGCGCGTGACCGCTGGCCGGCGGCAGCCGCCGCAGGCCCGCCTGCCAAGTCAGCAGCAGCAACCAGATCAGGTCGGCGGCGCGATCCGAGTCGATTTGCGCGAAAAAACCGCGTTGATAGATCGAGAGCCGCGCGGGATGCAGGGCGTCGAGCGCCTCGGTCTGGGCGGCCAGATAGGTGGCCGACCAGGCGTCCACCCAGCCCTTGGCCTCCGCCCCCGACACGGCCCCGGCATCGAACACGTTCAGGAAGGCGTCATAGAGGTCCGTGTTCAACCGCGTGCTGGCCGCTTCGAGCCGGAGCAGGAGTCTGCGCCCCGCGCCCGGGAAGCCCGTCAACGTAATCGCGGCGTTCGCGGCGTTGAGCAGCCCAAGACACAGGCCCTCGACGCTCACCGGAGCCTGCGGGACCGCGTCGGGTGCGAAGGAGGTCAACCGCAGAGGGTCGCGCGCCCGATCGAGAAACGCCTGCGCACGGGCGACGACATGGTCGGGTCGATGAAACTGGCCGCGCGCGCTGGCCTGCGCCAATTCGAAGAAGTGGCTTGGGTCATAAAGGAAGACCGGCTCGCACATCTCAGGGCCGCGCCACGGGTCGACGCGCAACGCTTTCGGATTGCGGTATTCCTCGCGCGCATGGATGTGAACGTCGGCGACCAGGCCGTCGGAGAGCGGCACGACTTCGCGGCGCTGCGCCGGTGGGTCGCCGTCGATGAAGACGAGATCCAGGTCGGTGGCGTCGCCGAGCGGGCGCTCGCCGGCCGCGACCGAGCCGATCAGATAGGCGGACGTGATCGACGGCCTGTCCTTCACCCGTTGACGGGCGAAGTCGGTGGCCAATCGCACCAACGCGGCCTGCTCCATCGAGATGCGATCGAGGATCACGTCTGGCCTTGGCAGAGAGAAATCGGTAAACGCGCGCTCAGCCGTCGATCGAGCCGGTCGACATCGGCAACGGGCTCTGGACGTCGGTCTCGCCCAACGCCGCCTGGATGCGCTCGATCACCCAGTACAGATGATCGGCGTTGGCGACGTAGTCGATCGACGCGGCATCGATCACCAGCACCCGGCCATCGGTGTACGTGCCGAAGAAATCGTCGTACGCCTCGCCGAGCGCCTGGATATAGCCTGGGTCCATGTTCTTTTCGTACGACCTGCCGCGTTGCGCGATCCGCGCCATCAGCAGGTTCGTCGGCGCTTTGAGATAGACGGTGAGATCGGGCCGCAGCACCTTCTCGGCCAGGGCGTCGTGCATCCGACGGTAGAGCTCGAGCTCGTCGCCGCGCACGTTGAGCCGCGCGAAGAGCGCGTCCTTGGCGAAGGTGTAGTCGGCGATCAGGCTGCCATGGCGCGTCAGGAGTTCGGGGACCTCGCGCTGCTGTCGGTAGCGCGAGAGCAGGAAGAAGAGCTGCGTCTGCAAGGCGTAGCGCGCGCGATCGCCATAGAAGTCCGAGAGGAAAGGGTTCTCCTCGAACACCTCGAGCAACACGCCGGCGCCGAACGTGGGCTGCAACAGCCGCGCGAGCGACGTCTTTCCGACGCCGATCACGCCTTCAATGGCAAGATACATGGGCGGCCTTCTTCTCCGCCGCGGATTGTACCTGATGCGGACCCGATCGTCGCACCAGGGGAACGAGCCGCGAAGACGCGAAGCTCACGAAGAAGGTCGGGCTTTTCGTCTCGTCGCCTTCGCGCCTGCGCGGTTGGATTTGCGGAGACCGACTCCGACGTGAGCGGCTGATGCTAGAATCGCCGGACCATGAATCTGCTCGACAAGTTGAACAGCGCGCAACATGAGGCCGTCACGGCGCCAAACGGTCCGACGCTCGTGCTCGCGGGCCCGGGCTCCGGCAAGACACGCGTGCTGACCCATCGCATCGCCTACCTGATCAACACGCTTGGCGTGGCGCCCTGGAAGATCCTGGCGGTCACGTTCACGAACAAAGCCGCGCGCGAGATGAAGGAACGCGTGACGCGGCTGTTCGGCGACGACGTGCGCGGTCTGACGATCGGCACTTTCCACAGCATCTGTGCGCGCTGGCTGCGCCGCGAAGCGGCGGCTCAGGGCCGCGACGGCGCGCCTGGCGTGGGGTTGCGGGTCACGGGCGATTTCGTCATCTTCGACACCGGCGATCAGGAGGACCTGATCAAGCAGGCCCTGCGCGAGCTCAACGTCGACGACAAGAAGAACCGCCCGGCCTCGGTGCTGCACAAGATCTCGACCGCCAAGAACGAGCTTGTCGGCCCGGACGCCTATCCGTCGAGCTCGTACGCCACGGAAGTGGTGCGGCGGGTGTATGGGCGCTATCAGGAACTTCTGGCGCAGAACAACGCCCTCGACTTCGACGACCTGCTGGTCGAGACGGTCCGCCTGCTGCAGACCCGTCCGGATGTGCTGGCCAAGTATCAGCGTTCGTTCGAGCACGTGCTGGTCGACGAGTTCCAGGACACCAACACGGTCCAATACAAGCTCCTGCAGCTCGTGGCGGGCGGCGCCCGCAACCTGTACTGCGTGGGTGACCCGGACCAATCGATCTACAAATGGCGCGGCGCGGATTACCGCAACGTCAACAAGCTACGCGAGGATTACCCCGATCTACGCACGATCTTGCTCGAGCAAAATTACCGCTCGACGCAATTGATCCTCAACGCGGCGATGGCCGTGATCGACAAGCATCCGGGCCGCACGAAGAAGAAGCTGCGCGCCACCGATGACAAGCAGGGCGGGATGGAGATCTTCGTCTTCGAGGCATACAACGAGGACGAGGAAGCGCGGTTCGTCGTCGAGACCATTCAGGATCTGGTGCGCAAGCGCAAGTACGAGGCTGGCGATTTCGCCGTGATGTACCGCACCAACGCGCAGTCGCGCGCGGTCGAAGACGCATTTGTGCGCGCGAACCTGCCCTACAAGCTCGTCGGCGCCCAGCGCTTCTACGGCCGCAAGGAAATCAAGGACCTGACGGCCTACCTGCGCCTGATCCACAATCCGGCCGACTCGGTCAGCCTGCTGCGCGTCATCAATGTACCGACCCGCGGGATCGGCGCGAAGACCATCGATCAACTGCAGGCGGTGGCCGCGGCGGCGCAGCTCACGCCCGGGGAGGTCGTCCGCGACCTTGGCGAGAGCGGACCGAAGTCGATCTTCGCCGGGCACTTCGGCAACAAAGCGGCAGCCTCGATCGCCAACTTCGGCCTGATGCTGAATCACTGGCTGGCGGCGCGGGGCGAGCTTTCGGTGGTGCAGCTGATCGATGCCGTGCTCGACCGCACGGGGTTGCGCGACATGATCCGCGACGGCTCAGACGAGGGCGACGAGCGCTGGGCCAACATCCTCGAACTCCGCGGCGTGGCGGCGGCAGAGCCCGACGTCACCCTGGCGGACTTTCTGCAGAACGTGGCGCTGGTCTCCGACCAGGACACGGCTCCGGAGGAAGCGCAGGCCCCGATCCTGTTGACGTTACACGCGGCGAAGGGCCTCGAGTTCCCGGTCGTGTTCATGGTCGGCCTCGACGAGGGCGTGCTGCCGCACTCGCGCTCGTTCGAGGACCCGGAGGCCATGAACGAAGAGCGCCGGCTGATGTACGTCGGCATGACGCGCGCGAAGGATCGGCTGTATCTGCTGCGCGCCTTCCGCCGCTCACTGTACGGCGACTCGTCGGTCAGCGATCCCTCGCGCTTCCTGTATGACATCCCCGACACCCTGCTGACGGGTCAGAAACCCAACAGCCAGGCGCGCGCGGCCTCGACCTACAACCGGATGACGACCTGGGAAAGCCCTTACGCGGGCCGGGCCACAGAGGCCCCGTCAGGCTCGTCGGGCCGAGGCCGAGCCGTGACGTTGAGTTCGGCCCAGATGCCGCAGGGGCAGTTCCGCACCGGCATGCGAGTCAAACACCCGAGCTTCGGCGATGGCATGGTCATCGAAAGCCGCGGCGCCGGCGACAACGAGGAAGTGACCGTTGCCTTCGAAGCCGTCGGCGTCAAGCGCCTGATGGCGTCGATGGCCAAACTCAAGGTCATCGGCTAGCCTCGCTCGGCTTCACCTTTCGAGGACTCACGAACGCGGCGATCGGCCCAGACTCCTGCTGGCGAGGACGGATCTGCGTCCCGCACGAGGGGCTGTGGACGAAGAAACGTACACGGGGCAAAGGCGCAGACCCCTGCGCCTGTTCGGCTTCGACTATTCAACACCCGGATCGTATTTCATCACCTGTGTGACGCAGGATCGCGCCCAGATGCTCGCTCGGGTGGATGACGACCGTCTGATCCTCACGCCGGCCGGCGCGATGGTCGAGAGCGAATGGCTCGCGCTGGCGGAACGCCATCCCGGCTTGCGTCTGGATACCCACGTCGTGATGCCCGACCATGTACACGGTCTGATGACGATCGTGACGACTCCCGGTGTCCGGCCGAACGTGTCCGACGTGGTCGACGGTTTCAAGTCGAAGACCACCGTCGCGTATGGTCGCGGCGTGCGCGAAAAGGGGTGGCCGCCCTTCGATCGCCGGTTGTGGCAACGTGGTTTTCGCGACGACATCATCCGCGATGCGCGTCATTTCGAAAACGTGCATCGTTACATCGAAGCGAATCCGGCCCGATGGATCGCCGGCCGTAGAGGCACGCCGTAGGGGCGGCCCTTGTGGCCGCCCTCCTCGCCCGCAGGCGCTCATGCCCTCGCCGACGCCGACGCACCGCCGACCCCGGCCGGCGTTCACGCGCCATCGCGATGTTCGACGCCGACGCACCGCTGACCCCGGCCGGCGTTCACGCGCCATCGCGATGTTCGACGCCGACGCACCGCCGACCCCGGCCGGCGTTCACGCGCCATCGCGACGTTCGACGCCGACGCACCGCTGACCCCGGCCGGCGTTCACGCGCCATCGTGACGTTCGACGCCGACGCACCGCTGACCCCGGCCGGCGATCACGCGCCATCGTGACGTTCGACGCCGACGCACCGCCGACCCCGGCCGGCTTTCACGCGCCATCGCGACGTTCGACGCCGACGCACCGCTG
>JBGAJV010000018.1:0-86540 GCA_044224715.1 Anaerolineales bacterium
GCTTCACGTCTTCGCGGTTAGCGCCCAACGGCTGGGCATGGCAAGGACTCACCGAGGATTGACGAATAGAATATATGTTCTATAATTATCTCTGGAGGCGATGATCATGAGCACCATCCTCAGCAGCCGGCAGGTGCAACCGCGACACCTCAAATTGCTTTTCTGGGGCGACACCGGAACACGCAAGACCGAATCGATCCTGCGGTACTTTCCGAACGTCCTACTGATCGACACCGAAGGCAATGGCGAACAATGCGTCGGGATGCCCGAGATCCCGGAGTTCCTGCTCGCCCGCACCAAGGACATCCACGAGATCATCAAGATCATCGACGAAGTCGCGGCCGGCCGACACCGGTTCCCCGATGGTCGACCGATCCTGACCGTGGCGATCGACTCGATCTCCGTGCTGTGGACGATCCGCAAAGACACGCGCGCGCTCGTGGCCGAACAGCGCAACCAGCGCTGGGGCAAGACGCCCGAAGAAGCCACCATGACCCAGCTCGATTGGAGCATGGCCAAGCGCCCCCTGCTCCGGCTGAACACGCGGCTGGCCAATTGCCCGATCAAGTACATGATCTACACCGCGCGTCTGCAGGATAAATACGCCGAAGATCCGCGTCAAAAGGATCGGATCTTCAAGGTCGGCGAGGCGCCCGATGCCATCAAGGGCCTCGAGTACGACATGAACCTGGTTTTTCGCATGCGGCACTCGGCGGAGGGTCCGTGGGAATGCCAGGTGACCAAGGTGCAGGGCGCTCTGGGGCGTGACCTGCCAAGCGGAAAGGTGCTGCGGGCCTTCCCGACCGACACGATCCTCAACTACACGGGCCATCTGAGCGGCGAGAGCGGCGCCGTGCAAGACGAAACCCGGCTGGCCGAGGTCGATGCGGCCCGCGAATTCCCGGCCGAGGTTCGGGCGGCGGCCGCGACAGGCGCTCAACGCGCCCCGGCGACCGAACTGGACGACTTCTACGCCCAGGCGCGCGAGCTGGGTTACCAGACGCCGGATGGGGCGCCCGACCGGCAGCGGATCCGCGAGGTGCTCAAGACCAACGGGTACCAGTCCTTCAACCCGGCCGAGGCTCCTCGCCTGCTCTCGGTGCTGCGCCAGGCGCGGGCCGACACTCAGGCCTGACCGCGCCACCGGCGTTCAGGCGGGCATCCGACCCGTCGCCAGCGCGGCCGCCCAGTCTGGCCGATCGTTGCGCGACGCCTGCCGCGCCGCGGCGACGTGGTCGTACGCAATCAGATGGAATTCGGCGCGCCAACCCGAGCCGCCGTCGGTTTCCACGATCGCGTAGCGAGCGTGCGGCGAACCCAGCTCCATGACGTGCGGTTCCGGCGTGTCGTCGGCGTAGGCCGGCAGGCCCACGCTCCCAGGGTTGACGACCAGCCCCACCTCGGCGAGCGCCACGGCGCGTGGTTGGTGGGTGTGGCCGCACAGCATGAGCGGGGCCGACTCCCCCTGAAGTCGGGCCTTGATCTCACCCTCGGTGGCCAGACGCACCATCCCTTTCTCGACAGTTTCCAATAAATACACCAGGTCACTGCCAGGCGACCCGTGAAAGGCAAGCACATCCGGCGTCGGGCGTGATCGGGGTGGAAGGCCAGCCAGCCACGCCAGATGAGCCGGCGTCAGCCGGCCGTATGCATAGCGGTCGGAGGCACCCTGCCGGGCCGGATCAGTGCGCGTCAGTTGTCGGTCGTGGTTGCCCGCGAGGTGCAGCCAGTCTTGGCGCATCAACAGCGTCGCCGTCTCGGATGGCCAGAGTGGGCCCGAGACCTGGTCGCCCAGATTGATGACTCGATCGATGGATCGCCGGCTAATGGCGACGATTACAGCCTCCAATGCCGGTAAATTCCCGTGCACATCCGCGACGATTGCCCAACGCGCCACGCCATCACCTCCGTAGCCGAACATCGACGATCCAGGGAGCCTCCGCCGGCCGTTTGGCGCCTGGCCGTCGTGTTCAAGTGCCGGCCTGCTCCGGTCGCTCCAGTCCATGACCCATGTGCGAGACGATGGGCACATGTTACGTTGGAGTGTACCTCCAGAAGCAAACTGGATAATTACAGGGGTACTATTGTTAACTGCGGGTGGCCTTCATAGACTGTTAGAACGTGAGTGATGCTTCTTGCGTCACAATCTCCAATTTTCCCGGGCACGGCGCGTTTATTAAAATAACGGCCGGCGCCTACATCCGGCCAAAGCACCCTCGCCACATAAGCGGCAGGGTCACTGGCGTCAACGTGCGAAACGGCTCGGCAGCGTGTGCGAAAACAGACTGGGCCCCAAGGCAACGCTGAACTACAGACGACTTTCGCGTTCATCCATCAACACCTGATCGGCTGAAAGAGGCGCGGAACCCTATGACGACCGAGACCCTATCCATCGAATCGACCCTGCGGCACCACCTCGCCCAGGAGATCCTGTTCACGGGGTCAACCTACCCCCACCGTGACGAGGACTCGTTCCTCGAACACGGCATCGTCGACTCGATGGGCGTCATGCAGCTGGTCATGTACGTCGAAGAGCATTTCGGGGTCGCCGTCGACGACGCCGATATCGTCCCCGACAACTTCGACTCGGTCGCGCGCCTGGCGGCTTACATTCGACGTAAGCAAATCTGAGAGGTCTCGTACGACTGATGCGAGGACACGGTGAGCACTGCCAACTACCTGCTGGAGGCGTCTCGCGCCAATCGCACGGCGTTGATCGTCGGGAAGACGAGCCTGACGTACGCGGAGTTGCGTCAGGCGGCCGGGCGCATTCTGGCTGAACTCGCGGGCCTCGGCGCCGGCCCGGGCAGTCGCATCGGCATCCTTGGGGCAAACTCGCCGTTTTGGGTCGCCGCCTATCTGGCGACGTTCAAGCTGGGCGCGGTCGCCGTCCCCTTTCCAAATACCCGCACACCCGAAGACGTCCGCAAGATGCAATCGGTCGCGCACTGCGGCTTTCTGTGCGCCGACGAGCGCCTGCTTGGGCGCTTCCGCGCCAGCTTCGACGCGGACATCGCCGTGATCACTGACGCCATTTTGCGCACTTCGGGGCCTGTGGATTGGCCGGACGTGGACGTCGACCCGGCCGCGGACGCCGCCTTGATGTTCACGTCGGGCACGACGGCGCGGCCCAAGGCCGTCCGGATCACCGGGCGCAACATCCAGGCCAACACCGACTCGATCGTCGAATACCTCGACCTCACGGCCGACGATCGCATCTTCGTCCTTCTGCCGTTCGACTACTGCTTCGGCACGTCGCTGTTGCACACCCACCTGCGCGCGGGCGGCACGCTCGTCCTCGGGGGCGGCTTCCTGTACCCCGAGACCACGCTCGACTTGCTCGCATCGACCGCCGCCACAGGCATCGCCGGCGTGCCGACCCTGTATCAGACGTTGCTGCGGCGCACCACCTTTGCCAAACGCCCCTGGACCGCACTGCGCAAGATCCAGCAGGCCGGCGGCCGGCTCTCCAGCCCGCTCATCCAGGAGCTCGTGGCCGCCGCCCCGAACGCTCAGGTCTTCGTGATGTACGGGCAGACCGAGGCCACGGCCCGCCTCTCGTATCTGCCGCCCGCGCTGCTCGACACCCGGCTCGGCTCGATCGGGCGCGGAATTCCGGGCGTGACGTTGCGCGTCTTGAATGCGGACGGGGCGGCCGTGCAACCGGGCGAGGTCGGCGAGATCTGGGCCGAGGGCGACAACATCTCGCCCGGCTACCTCGACGATCCAGAAGCCACTGCCGCGAAATTCCCCGGGGGGCGACTGCGCACCGGCGACCTGGCCACCGTCGACGCGGACGGCTTTTTGTACATTCACAGCCGCGAGACCGACTTCATCAAGACCTCGGGCTATCGCGTCGGCGCGCAACAGATCGAGGATTGCGTCCTCGAGCTGAAGCAGATTGTCAGCGCCGCGGCGATCGGCGTCGAGGACGCGCAGCTGGGCGAAGCCATCCGACTGTACGTCACGGTGCGCGACGAGGCGTCGTTCGATACGCAGGACGTCGTCCGTCATTGCGCGCAACATCTGGCGCGCTATATGGTTCCGCGGGACGTGGTCGTCATTGAGCGCATGCCGGTCAACACAAACGGCAAGATCGACAAGGGGGAACTGCGGCGATGTGCGGCATAGCCGGCGTGCTCAACCTGCGCCCGGACGAGCCGCCCGCGATCGAGACCGGGCAGGCGATGCTGGCTGCGCTCCGTCATCGCGGGCCAGACGGCTTCGGCATCTACCGCGACCCCGACGTCTTGCTCGGCAACGCGCGCTTGAGCATCGTGGACCTGGCGGGCGGCGATCAGCCGATCTGCAACGAAGACGGCACGGTTTGGATCGTCTTCAACGGCGAGATCTTCAATCACGTCGAGTTGCGACCCGGTCTCGAGGCCCGCGGCCATGTCTTCAGCACGCATTGCGACACCGAAGTCGTGGTGCACCTGTATGAGGAGTACGGGCCCGACTGTCTACAGCATCTCAACGGGCAATTCGCGATCGCGATCTGGGACACGCGGCGCCGCGCGCTGTTTCTGGCGCGTGATCGCATGGGCGTCCGCCCGATCTACACGACGGTCAACGCCGGTCGCCTGATCTTCGGCTCGGAGGTCAAGGCGCTGCTGGCCGCTCCCGGCGTGCGCGCCGAGATCGACCCGGCCGCGCTCGACGAGACGTTCGTGTACTGGAGCGTACAGCCGCCGCGCACGATCTTCCGCGAGATCACGCAGATCCCGGCGGGGCATTATCTGCTGGCGGAGGCCGGCGCGATCGCCCTGCGCCCCTACTGGACCCCCGACTTCGACATCGAGCACCCGATGCGTCCGGCGGCCGAGCACCTCGAAGAGCTCGAGGCCCTGCTCGACGACGCAGTCCGCATCCGCCTGCGCGCCGACGTGCCGGTTGGCAGCTACCTCAGCGGCGGCCTCGACTCGTCGCTGATCGCGGCGCTCGCCCGCCGACGAACTCCGCTGCTCGAGACGTTTTCGATCGCTTTTGAGGACGAGAGCTTCGACGAGAGCGGCTTTCAACAGGCGATGGCGCGCGAGCTGGGCACACAGCATCGCGTGGTGCGTGCGACCGACGGCGACATCAGCCGCGTCTTCCCCGACGTCATCTGGCATACCGAGGCCCCGATCCTGCGCACCGCACCCGCGCCGATGTTCCTCCTCGCGCAGCTGGTCCATGGGCATGGGCTCAAGGTGGTGCTGACCGGCGAGGGCGCCGACGAGATGTTCGGCGGTTACGACATTTTCAAGGAAGCCGCGGTCCGACGTTTCTGGGCGCGCCGGCCCGAGTCGACCGTCCGGCCCGCGCTGTTGCGGCGCCTGTACCCCGACATCGCCGGGCTTGGTCAGACGTCGGGCGCATTTCTGAATGGCTTCTTCAGCAAGGGCCTGACCGACACGACGGCCTTCGATTACTCGCACGCGATCCGCTGGCGCAACACGGCCCGATTCAGGCGCTCGTTCCTGGCGACCGAGCCGGTCGACCCGCCGGCGCCGATGCTGCCGACCGATTTCGCGACCTGGTCGCCTCTGGCACGCGCGCAATACCTGGAGATCGCGACGTTCCTGGGCCCGTATCTGCTCTCTTCGCAGGGCGATCGTGTGGCGATGGCGCACTCGGTCGAAGGGCGTTTCCCGTTCCTCGATCACCGCGTGGTGGCCCTCGCGAACCGGCTGCCCGCCGACGAGAAGCTGCTTGGATTGAGCGAAAAATGGCTGCTGCGGCAATTGGGCCGCACGCATCTGCCGGCCGAGATCTGGGCCAGGCGCAAGCGCCCTTACCGCGCGCCCATCCGGCGCAGCTTCTTCCACGCCCAGGCGCCAGCGTACGTCGGGGAACTGCTGTCCGAGCGCGCTGTGGGTGCCGCGGAGCTCTTCAACCCGACCGCGGTCGCGCAACTGGCCCGTAAGGCGGGCAGCCCGGCCCGACTGGGCGAGGTCGAGGAGATGATGCTCGTCGGGATCCTGTCGACACAGCTCCTCCATCGGGCGTTTGTCGTCGATCGGCGCGCGCCCGATTTGCGCGATCTGCCGCCGTTGAAGCTGGTGGATGTCTTGCCGACTTTATGAACCCGGGCGCCGTGTGCACGCGCCTTATTCGCCGAACCAAATGGATGTATGCAAAGCTCTTTCACCCGTGACAGCCTGAACCTGGACGCCGAAGCCGAGATCGAACGCATCACGACCTGGTTGCGCCAGGAGGTTCATCAAACCCTGCGGCGTTACGGCGCCGTGGTCGGCATCAGCGGCGGCATCGACTCGTCGGTCGTGCTCGCGTTGTGCGCTCGTGCCTTTGGTCCCGAGCGTGTCCTGGGCGTGTTGCTGCCCGAACAGGAATCGAGCCCCGATAGCGCGCTGCTTGCGCACCAACTCGCGGATCGTTTCGACGTCGAGACCGTCACCGAAGACATCAGCGGCGCGTTGATCGGCGCCGGCTGCTACGCGCGCCGCGACGAGGCGATCCGACGCATCGTGCCCGATTTTGGGCCGGGTTGGAAGGCCAAGATCGTCCTGGCCGGCAACGTGCTCGAGCAGGCGACGCTCAACGTTTTCCGTCTGAGCGTCACACCGCCCGGTGGCGTCGAGCAAAGCCAGCGCCTGCCGGTCAAGGAGTTCTCCCAGATCGTCGCCGCTTCGAACTTCAAGCAACGCATGCGCATGGCCATGCTGTACTACCACGCCGAGGCGCGCAATTACGCGGTGGTCGGCACGGCGCAGAAGAACGAGCACGAGCTGGGGTTCTTCGTCAAGCACGGCGATGGCGGGGCAGACCTGCAGCCGCTGGCGCATCTGTTCAAGACCCAGGTGTTTCAGCTGGCGCGCGCGCTCGATGTCCCGGCCGAGATCCAGGCGCGCACGCCCACGACCGACACCTATCCCGGCGGGCAGACGCAGGAAGAGTTCTTCTATCGTCTGCCGTTCGCGCTGCTCGACGCCATCTGGCTCGGCCATGAGCGCGGCACGCCGGCGGCCGAGATCGCGGCGGCCCTCGATCTGACGACCGAACAGGTCGAACGGGTCGTGACGGACATCGAAAGCAAACGACGCGCGACGGCTTATTTGCGCGCGTCGGCACTGCAGCTGGCGCACTGAACGCACACAGGGGGGCGCCGCAATGCGTCGAACGATCCCGTTGCTCTCAGGCTTCGCGATTCTGGCGGTCGTCTTCAATCACGCGAACTGGCACGTCCTGGAGGGTTTCGCGCCGGGCGACCCGTCCGGGTTGTTCTTCCTCGTTTGCGACCAGGTCGGCAAGTGCGCCATCGCGGCTTTTCTGGCGATCGCCGGCTACTTCATCGCCTATGCCACGGCGGGCGGAAAGAACGACGTCCGCTGGTCGATCATCCGCGCGCGTCTCCTCGGGCTGCTGTGGCCTTGGCTGCTGTGGTCGGCCCTCGACTTCGCCTTGCACGTCGCATTGACGCGCCAGGTGGTGCTGGCGGATCTGCTGGCCACGCCCTTCCTGCATTACTATTTCATCCCGCTGCTCATGGTGTACTACGTGGCCACGCCGCCGATGGTCCGGCTCGCGCGGAGCAACCCGCGCGCGCTGCTCATCGGCGCCCTTGCGGTGCAGGTCGCGGCCATGGCGCTGCTGTACGCGCGGCTTTACACACTCTGGCTGCCCGACGTGATCGTGCCGTGGATCGAGATCGGACCGCTGCAATATCTCCGATTCGCCTTTTTCTTCCCGCTTGGTCTTGTGCTCGGGATGTATCCGCAGGCGGCGCGCGATCGCCTCGTGCCCCTTCAAAGAGTGCTGCCGTGGGTGAGCCTCGTGCTGTTCGCGGCGTCGGTGGGCGAGGCCTGGATCGCCTACGCGCGCGGCGGGGAATTCTGGCCGCTCGGTGGCGACCAAACCAAGTTGACGTCGGCGCTGTTCGCGCTCAGCTTGATCCTGACCTTTGCCTCGCAGGACCGTCTGCAGTTCTGGGGCGACCGCCTGTTGACGCGGATTGGCGGGCGCACCTATGGCATGTACCTGACGCATTACATCTTTCTGGGCGCCTTCGCGCGTGTGATCGAAGCCGCCTGGCCGGGCGGTGGCCCGGTGCCGGGCTGGGTGCTGCTGCCGGTCCTGTTCGTCGGCACCGCCACAGCTTCGATGGTGCTGATGGAAGTCGTCGCGCGTACGCCCGCCCGGCGATTCTTCACGATCGTGTTCGGCTGAGCCTCGACACCGATTTGGTCACCGGGCGAAGAACGGGGTGCGGGTTGGATCGGGGCGTGGCCCCGACCTGACCGGCACCCCGTCCTTCGCCCTACCCATTCCAACCGGGCTGAACGGCCACCGACCCACAGCCGAAGTCGACGCCCCGGCCCGCTAGCGAGCGCTCGCGCTACAATGAAACGTCTGGGCACATACCATCTGACAGGGAATACCGTCCAGCGCAAGGCGCTGAGGGCCGGCTGAGAGCTTTTGAGGGCGGCCCGGCGGTAGGGTGAGGTTTATGCGTTCCGTCGCCATCATCGGGATCGGCATGACGCCGATCTCGGAACATTGGGATAAGTCGATCAAGGTCCTCGCCGGGGAGGCCGCCCTGGCCGCCCTGGCCGATGCCAACCGCCAGGACGTCGACGGCCTTTTCATCGGCAACATGCTCTCGGGCACGCTCAACCGCCAGGAGAACCTGGGCGCCATGCTCAGCGACTGGGTCGGGCTGCGCGGGACGGAGGCCGTGAAGGTCGAAGCCGCCTGCGGTTCCGGAGGCGCGGCGGTGCGCCAGGCCTTGATGGCCGTGGCCTCGGGCGTGATGGAGAGCGCGCTGGCCGTCGGCGTCGAGAAGATGACCGATACGGTCCCCGCGACGACCACCGGCGGGCTTGCCACCGCCGCCGATTCGGATTGGGAGGCCGCGCAGGGCGTGTCGTTCGTCGCCCTCAACGCGCTGGTCATGCAGCGCTATCTGCACGAATACGGGTGGACCAAGGACGACTTCGCGCCGTTCGCCATCAACGCGCACGGCAATGCCATGCACAACCCGTATGCGCGGCTGCACGAGAAGGTCGACGCGCGCGCGTATAAGAAGGCGCGCATGGTGGCGGACCCGATCAACCTGCTCGACGCATCCCCCACCGGCGACGGCGCCGCGGCCGTGCTCGTCGTCCCGGCCGAGACGATCGCCGGCAACGGTCACCGGCGCATCCTGATCGCGGGGTCTGCTTCGGCTACTGACACGCTTGCGATCCACGATCGCACCGACCCGCTAT
The DNA here is from genome assembly GCA_044224715.1 of Anaerolineales bacterium. Classification (GTDB taxonomy): domain Bacteria; phylum Chloroflexota; class Anaerolineae; order Anaerolineales; family UBA6663; genus UBA6663. The sequence goes on from JBGAJV010000018.1 coordinate 9,210, forward strand.
GGCTTTCGGCCGCCGAACTATCGGCGCGCAAGGCCTATGCTCAGGCCGGCGTTGGTCCGGCCGACGTCGACGTATTCGAGCTGCACGACGCGTTTTCGATCATGGCCGCGCTCTCGCTCGAGGCCTGCGGCTTCGCCGAGCGTGGCAAAGGCCCACGGCTGGCGCTCGACGGCGAGATCGTGCCGACCGGGCGCGTGCCCATCGCAACCCGCGGCGGTCTCAAGGCGCGCGGGCATCCCGTCGGCGCCACCGGGGTCTTTCAGGTCTGCGAGCTCGTCGAGCAACTGCGCGGCACGGCCTCGGGCACCCAGGTCGACGGCGCCAGCATCGGCATGGCGCAAAACATCGGCGGCTCCGGCGCTACGATCGTCACGCACATCTTGCGCGCGGCATAAATCCAACCGGCTCCATCAACGCTGGCCATCTCACCGTCCGGCGTTTTTCGGCCCGCTTCCGGCTCGAGGCTCGAGCGCGGTTTGGTCGTTGCGTCTTGCTTTCTGGACCGGGCCCCGCCCGCAACCCAACCTCTCCGGCGGCGTACGATAGTCAGACCCATTTCCATGTGAAGGCCAGCGATGGATACCCTGCTCTGGATCGCGCAATTTGCGCTTGCGGTGAAGTTCGCGTCGATTGCGTTTACGCACGGGCTGTGGCCGCGCGGCACGGAGATGCAACGCGCGTTGGCGCGGGTCGGTCCGCGCGGCATCTGGCTGCACCGCGCGATCGCGGTTGGCGCGCTGGCCGGGGCGATCGGCCTGGTAGCGCCCGGCTTTGTGCCCGCCTGGGCCTGGGCGACCCCGGCCGCCGCGGGCCTGTTGACCGTTCTGATGTTGGGTGCGCTCGCCCTGCACAGCCTGAACCGCGCAAGCCCCAACACCTGGGTGAACCTGACCCTGTTGGGTCTGGTGGTTCTGACCGGCGCCGGACGCGTCTGGCTTGTCAGGCTGTAGCGCGGTTATGCGGATCGTTGCCAGGTCGAGCCCGTGGGTGTGTCGTTGATGACATATCCCAGCGCAGTGAGGCCGTCGCGCAATTGGTCGGCGAGGGCCCACTGTTTCGCAGCACGCAGCTGGGACCGCATCTGCAGCATGAGATCCATCAACGCCGGCGCGGCATCGTGCGACGCGCTGGGCTTGAGTTGCCCCAGCCGCGGCATGAGAGTCGCAAGCGCCTGCGCGGCGCGATCAGCGCGATCGAGCACACCCTGCTCGAGACCCGCCTGCGCGATCAGGCTCAGGCCGACCAGGCTCTCGACCGCGTCCGAAAACGCGCCGGCGCGCAACGCGGCGTCGGCGCGCTCGCGCAACGGCGTGATGTCGTCATCGGTCTCCAAGACCGCCACTTCGTCCACTTCGATCGGATCCGGCTCGCCGGGCACCTCGGGCGCGTCGCCGGCGGTCTGACCCAGCCAGGCTCGCAGCGTGAACGCATCCCCTTTGCCGAAGTGATGGACGCCCGTCGGCCCATGCACCGCGACCGTGCCGACGCCCAGAACGTCGCCGGCGCGAGCGTCAGGCCGGATCCGCGCAGCCGTGTACTCGTCGACGCCGATCAACAACGCCTGTGTGGGCAACAGCGCCTCCAATTTGCGCAGCCGCGGCGCGCCCATGAAACAGAAGCGGGTGTCATGCTGATCGCCGCTGCGGTTGTTCCAGTGCGGCACGACGGCGGCCGATATGCCCAACTCGGCCAACACATCCAGGCCTTGTAGCCAGTGCACGTCGGCGCCAACCTTATAGATCTCGTAGACCGGGATGGTGTGCGCGCCAAGCGTCAGCGCCGCCGCCGACGAGAAGACCAGCGTGGCCCCCTCGCGCCAGCGATCGAGCACCGCCGCGAAGATCGGGCTGTTGCGCCAGACGCGAAGGGCATAGCTGGGGCTACCCGGACCGGCGAAGAGGTAATTCCCCGACCGGATAGCCGTCAGAGCCGCGGCGATCTGAGCGGGGGTGCCTTCCGGTCCCGGGAAATCCGCGACGGTCAACGGCAGGCCGAAATTACGCTCGAAGTAGGCCTCGGCTTTGCGATTGATGTGTTCGAGGTTGAGTTCGAAACCGGCCGGGCTGTTCAAGAAGACGGGGCGTGGGGTTGCCTGAGCCGACAGCAGGACGCGATGCACCTCGGCCATCGAATCCGCCAGTTCGCCCGACCCCATGATGACCAGATCGCCGTAGTGGGTCATTACCCTCCTGGCACGAGACCGGGTTGCGCCGATCAAATCGGCGCAGTTGCCCGCAGGCCTCGCGTGATATGCTCTGCATGTCTATGCAAACGGTCGCCTATCAACTATACCGCGTCGACGTCGGCGGAATCGCTTTGTCGGTCCGAGATTGGCCGGGCACCGAGCCGGCTTTTTTGTTGCTGCACGGGCTGGCAAGCAACAGCCTGTTGTGGACCGGGGTCGCCGACCGGCTTTCGGCTGCGGGCCATCGGGTCATCGCCGTCGATCAGCGCGGACACGGGCTGAGCGACAAACCCGACGGCTCCTACGACTTCCCGGCCTTTGTCGAGGATCTGCGCCGCCTGATCGCGGCGCTCGGCTTGCTGGAACCGCCCATCATCGCCGGCCAGTCGTGGGGCGGTAACGTCGTGCTGGCCTTCGGCGCCGAGCATCCATCGGCTGCGCGCGGGCTCGCCTTCATCGACGGCGGGTTCCTCAACGTGCGCGCTGGGATCGGCGAAGACTGGGATGCGGTGGCCGACCGGCTCAGACCGCCGCAGCTGTACGGGATCCGACCGGAGCACCTGCTGGAACGGATCCGCGCCGGGCATCCCGATTGGAGCCCCGAGGCCGTCGAGTCGGTCCTGGGTAACTTCGCGTCGCTGCCGGACGGCGGCCTGCGCGCGAACCTGACGCTCGAAAGGCACATGCAGATCGTGCGCGCCATGTGGGAGCAGGATCCCACGCGTCTCTACCCGCGCGTGACGGCGCCGGTGCTAATCTGCCCGGCCACGCGTGGCACGCCTGAGGACCAGGTGGTGGCCGCGGCCGCGGCCGGGCTCCCGCGCAGCCGGACCGAGTGGTTTTTCGACACCGACCACGACATCCACGCGCATCGGCCGGTCGAACTTGCCGATCTGTTTTTGCGTGAACTGGCGGACGGCCTCTGGTCAAACAATCGCCGACCTGAATGACCGTGGTCATCGTCATCACGGCGTTCGCCGGGCGCGTCGGCAGTGTTGCGGCCCTGCCCATTGTGATTTATAACTGAGCCAGAACGTATCGGCCCAATCAATCAGGGTTCGGCTCGCACGACGAGGCCTCGACAGGCAGTCATCACCGTCGGCTGACCCGTCGAGTCATGCGCCCGATACGCCTCAAGGAGGCCTCAATGTTGAAACGCCACAGCCTGCTCGCCGGGCTGCTGACCGCAGCGCTCCTGCTCTCGGCTTGCTCGCGCGCCGCCAGCACCCCGATCCCGACCGACGCCCTCGAGGGCGGGCTGAGCGTCGACGGCAGCGGCGCCAAGAACGGCGACCCGACGATCGAGGCCCTGAGCACGGCGATCGCGCTCACGCAGACGGCCGCGGCCGGCGGCGGCCAGCCGGCGGCGGTCACCCCGCTGCCCACGACCGACCCGAACGCCCTGCCCACCGCGCTGCCGACCGCCGTCGTGCAGGCGCCGACCCTTGCGCCGACCGCTGCGCCGAACCTGCCCGCGAACGCGACCTGCCCGAGCCCATACGTGGTTCAGGGCGGTGATTGGGCGCTCCGGATCGCGCAGAAATGCGGTGTCACGCTCGACGCGCTGCAGGCCGCCAACCCGGGCGTCAACCTGACGGATCTGGCCGTGGGCCAGCAACTGGCGATGCCTGGCGCGACAGTCGGGCAGCCGCCGGCGTCGACGCCCGTGCCGACGGCCGTGCCGAACGCGGCTTGCAGCGGGCAGTACACGGTGCGCACAGGCGACAACCTGTTCCGGCTGGCCTACAACTGCGGCCTGACGACCGAACAACTGGCCGCCGCCAACAACATCCCATGGCCGTATCAGATCCAGGTCGGTCAGATCTTGCGCTTCCCCTGAGCGAAGAGACGCGCCAGTCGACGACACGGGCGACGCATGCGTCGCCCGTGTCCTTTTTGGCAGGAGACTCATGACGACGCCACGTGTGCATGCAAGCGAGACGAAATTCACGGGCCGCGCCTTTGGCGTGCGCATCGACGAAGTCGAGTACGCGCCGGGCCGACGCCACCGCATCGAGACCGTGACCCACGGCGCCGCGGTGACGATGCTGCCGGTCGAAGACGGCCAGATCTGGTTCGTGCGTCAGTACCGACATTCAGCCGGCGCCATGCTGCTCGAACTACCGGCCGGCACGCTCAACGCCGGCGAAGATCCGGCGTTTGCGGCGGGCCGCGAGTTGCAGGAGGAGATCGGGCAGCGGGCCGGCAAGCTCGTGCCGCTTGGCACCTTCTGGCTGGCGCCCGGTTATTCGACCGAGCAGATGCACGTGTTTCTGGCCAGCGACTTCACGCCCGACCCGCTTGAACAGGACGAAGACGAGATGATCGAGGTCGTCAAGCTGCCGATCGCCGAAGCCCTGGCCAAAGCCCGCTCCGGCGAGATCCAGGATGCCAAGAGCCTGGCGGCGCTGTTCTTGGGTCTGCCACGGTTGGGGTAGCGCCTGGAGCGGAGGGGCACTCGCGCTCCCCGGTTTCCCCGAGAATCCGGACCCTTGATCGACTCCCGCCCGTCTGGTATACTCTTTGGGCTGGACCGCCCTGACCGTGTGGGGCGGTTTCGTTTGCCAGAGAGTGAGCGTGTGTCATGCCAGACCTAATCAAAGCCGTTGAAGCGCCGCGCAACAAGACCATTCCGTTCCTGGAGCCCGGCGATAACATCTCCGTGCACGTGAAGATCCGCGAAGGCAACAAGGAACGCATTCAGGAGTTCCGCGGCATCGTGATCCGCGTCCGCAAGGGCGGGAACCAGGCGAACTTCACTGTGCGTCGCATCGCCTCGCACGGCGTGGGCGTCGAGCGCACCTTCCTGCTGCGCTCCCCGCGCATCGAGAAGGTCGACGTCTTCCGGAGCTCCCGCGTCCGCCGCGCGCAGCTGTACTATCTGCGCGATCTGCGCGGCAAGGCTGCCCGCCTGAAGGAAAAGGCGCGCGCCGACGCTTGATCTCGTTGCTCATCGAAACGCGGCCGGCGATACTCGTCGGCCGCGTTTTTGTTTCCTCGAGGCCGCATGCGAAAACCCCTCATCGGCCTGACCGCCGAGCGCTGGTCCTCCGGCTATCTCCCACTGCCCGATCACGACGTCCACGGCGTGCTGCGCACGTATGTCGAGGCCCTGCTCGGCGCCGGCGCGCTGCCCGTGATCGTGCCGCTCGGTCTGCCGGAAGCCGATCGTCGGGAGCTGGTCGCTCGACTCGACGGGCTTCTGCTGCCGGGTGGCGGTGACGTCGATCCGGCCGAATACGGCGCGGCACCGCACCCCAAACTCGCCGACGACGTCGACCCGCTGCGCGACGCGATCGAGATCGGCCTGGCCCGCGATGCCGTCGCCACGGGGTTGCCGTTGCTTGCCGTCTGTCGCGGCATCCAGGTGCTCAACGTGGCGCTCGGGGGCACACTCATCCAGGACATCCCAAGCGAGATGCCTGACGCCATCCGCCACAGCTATCGATTGCGCGAAGCCCCACGCGAGCATCTCGCGCATCCCGTGCAGATCGCCGAGGGCTCGCGTCTGGCCGAGGTGCTTGGCACGCCGATCGTGCGCGTCAACAGCCGCCACCATCAGGCGATCCGCGACGTCGCCGACGGGCTCGAGATCGTCGGGCGCGCGCCCGATGGCGTCATCGAGGGCGTTGAGCTGCCGGGGCACCCTTACGTGCTCGGCGTGCAATGGCATCCCGAGAACCTGCAGGCCCTGCCGGAGATGAAGCGGCTGTTCGTGAGTTTTGTGGATGCGGCGAGGAACCGGAGAGCGTAGGGCGCGCACTCCGCGTCAAAGCAGCCCCAACTCTCTGGCCTTCAAGGCCGCCTGGGTGCGATCGCGCGCGTCGATCTTGGCCAGCACGTTGGTGACGTAGTTCTTGACCGTGCCCTCGGCCAGGCTGAGCTTGAGCGCGATCTCTTTGTTGCTCAAGCCATCGGCCACGAGGCGCAGGATCGCGAGCTCACGCTCCGAGAGCGGTTCGGGCAACTCGGCCGGACGCGCGGCCGGCGCCAGACGCGCGAATTCGGCGAACACCTTGCGCGCCACCGAAGGTTCGATCAAGGCGCCGCCGCCCATGACGGTGCGGATCGCGGTGGCCAGCTCGGCCCCAGACAAATCCTTCAACAAGTATCCGCGCGCGCCGGCGCGCAACCCCTCGAAGACATTGGCATCGTCGTCGAACGTGGTCAGGATGATCACGCGCGCATCCGGATCGCGGCCAAGGAGACGCCGGGTCGCTTCGACGCCGTTCATCTGCGGCATGCGGATGTCCATCAGCACGACGTCGGGCCGACACTGATCGTAGGCCTCGAGCGCGGCCTGGCCATCGCCGGCCTCGCCCGCGATCTCGAAGTCGGCCTCGAGCTCGAGCAGCGTGCGCAGGCCGTCGCGCATCAAGCGCTGATCGTCGACGAGAAGGATGCGAATGCTCACAGCTGACCTATGGGAATGCTCATTCTAGATGACTGAGAGGCGTTGACGCCCGGGCGTTTCGGCTTGCGTCTCGTGGCGTGTCCGTCACGCCGACGGCACCGTGACCACGACCTGGGCGCCGCCGCGCGCGCTGGCGCCGACGGCCACCACCCCGCCGACGGCGTCGGCGCGCTCGCGCAGGCCCCGCAGACCGAGGCCCTCACCGGGCGTCGCCGGCAGACCGCGCCCGTCGTCGTCGACCGTCAGCCGGACGCCGCCGGCGCACGGCGCCACCTCGACCCAGACGTGTCTGGCCTGCGCGTGGCGCTGAGCGTTGGTCAGCGCTTCCTGTGCGCTCCGATAGAGCGCGTGGCGTTGCGGATCGGGCAGCGCGGGCAGATCTGGCGAGACATGCAGTTGCACCGGCAGGCCGGTCGCGTCCTGGAAGTGCCGGGCAAGTTTGGAGAGCGCGGGCCCGAGTGGCAACTCGTCCTCGCTCGGGTTGCGCAGCGCCTGCAACGTGCGCCGCAGATCAGCCAGCGCCTCTTTCATTTGTTCGCGGACCGTGCCGATCATGCGGCCGGCCCGATCCGGATCGACCGCTGCCAGTCGTTGCGCGCCCTCCAACTGCACGACGGCCACCGTCAGGCGATGGCCGAGCGAGTCGTGGAGTTCGCGCGAGAGACGGTTGCGCTCGTCGGCCACTGCCAGCTGCTCGACCTGCGCCGACTTTTCGCGCAGTTGTGCGTGCGTGACCTGCAGCTCGCTCAACAGGCGCTGCGTCTCGGCGCGCGCGAGCATTGCGTCCTGCGTGTTCTTGCCAAAAGCGCCAAAGAACGCGTAACCGCCCAGGTAAGGAAGCAGCGTGACCAGACCCGCGAGCACGCCCATCTCCGAGGCCAGGAAGGCGAACGTGACGGCCGCGAACCCGGCGATCCAGAGCAGGCCCTGTCGAACGGGCACCATCATCATGGCTTTTGCGCTCAACACAAAGAAGAGCACGGGCGCCGCAAAGCTGTTCGGGCGCGTGAGGAAAAGCCCGATCGTCAGGAGCGTCTCGATCAGCAGGTACAGCGACCGCTGGCGGTTGCTACCCGAGAAAAGCGGTACGAAATCCATCAGGCCAAAGGCCAGACAGAACCCGGTGCCGAGCCAGCGCGCCGTCGGGTCATCGACGCTGAGCCAGGTGATGATCAGGACCGCCAGCACGGTCAGCCAGCCGGCCAGGTTCATCAGCAGGTCTTCACGGTTGGGGGAGGCGTGAGGATGATCGCTCATTGCGCGTACTCGTCAGGGTGCGGCATCGGCGCACGCAGCCCGCGCACCAGCAAATATAGCAGGAAACCCAGTGGCCCCATCAGAAGGACGAAAGCGAGCACTGGGCCGGCGACCCAGGCTGACAGGCCGCGCTCGCGCGAGTCGAGGTAGATCCAGCGGCCGACGAACAGATCGAACGTCAGGAAGTGCGCCCACGCGATCGTCGTGCCGGCCGGCGTTCCGAGCAGCGCCGCGATCGCGCCCAGTTGCGGGTTCATCAGGCTGGCCAACAACCCGGGCAATTGCGGCGCGACCAGGACGACATAGAGCGCAGCTGGCCCTGCCGCGATCCACGGCGAGGCGATGAGCCGCCGCGTCCAGCTCCAGCCGGGCGCGGCGATCATCAGCAGCCAAAAGGGCAGGACCAGGATATTGCTCAATGTGAAGAGCAGGTCGATCGACATTGAACCTCCTCAGGCGGCGGCGCCTTCGCGGCGCGGCTGGACGAGCGTCGCCGTTGCGACGGCGGCTGTGGCGATGACGAGAGCGGCCAGGCCGATCAGGGTCGCAGCATCCGGCGCGAGCAGCGGCTGGCCGCGCAGCGCCTGCCAGGTCAGAAGACCGACGAGGCCCAGGTAGCTCAGGCCGGTGATCCAGACCAGGGCCACGCGTCGGCGCAGGCTCAACGCGCCGCCGAACCGCGTAAGGGCCAGACCGAGCAGAGGCAGGATCTGCAGCGCATGGAGGCCGACGAAGTGCGGGATGCGCAGGTCGCCGCCCGTGGTACTCCAGCCGACGATGGGCAGCCCGGCCCCGCCGTCCGCCACGCCGACGCCGTGGGCGCCGATCTCAAGGGGCATGCCGCCAGCCTGCATCGAAGCCAGCTGCGCAGCCGTCGGCTGCGTCATGAGGAAGGCGACGCCCGCGCCGACCGCGGTGATCGCAAGGCCAAGGCGCAGGCTGGCGGCCAACACCGGGTCGGTGAGGCGCTGACGAAACATCAGGACGGCTGCCAGGATATTGAGCACGAGGCCGAAAGTGATCGCGGCGCCCATCGTCGAGAAGATGGCGGCGTCAAACGGCGTGGTGAAGTTGAAGTGGCTACGCACGCCGCGCACCACCTGCAGGACGATCAGGGCGAGCTCAAGCGCGAAGACGGCGGCCGTGCCCCAGCCTATCAAGCGAACGAGCCGGCGATGCCCGGTGATGTGGCGCAGCATCCAGGCCATGGTGAAGGCGTACAGGGCCGTCGAGATCGCGAACTTGGCCGGCTTCATCCAGGCCGGCGCACCCGTGATCGTGCGCGGGTCAAGCCATAGCCCGACGGCGGCGACGGCGAGCAAGGCCAGGCTGGCAACGGCTGACAGGATTAGCGGGCGCTGCGTCTCGAACCAGGCCGGCCAGCGGCCGGGCTCACGGGGTGCGGTTTCACTGGGGATGGGGATGGCGGTCATGACGGCTCCTTGTGTGATGGCTCTGTTGTAGAGCGATCACGGTCACAGAGCCGAGTGCCGGAGGTCACGGAAGTCGTGCGGAGTTGGTTAGAAAAATCCCGCCCAAACTTTGAATAGCCTTTTTGAGTGGCCGCTATTTGCCGAGGATTCTGACCAGACCTGACAGGTCGAAGGTTCGAATCCGCCCCTAACGACCTGTCAGGTCAAGCGTCACGATTACGTTGTCGGGGGCCAACGCGGCGGCGCGCTCCGGCGTGAATAGCGGGGCGTAGATGCGTTGGATCTCGGCAGCCACGGCGCCATGGGGGTCGGTGAGCACCCGCGCCGTTGCTGTCCGCGCACGACCTTTGAACCACAAGTCGACCGGCACCCCACCCGCGAGGTTCCGCCACCACTGCCGCCTGCGCCGGGTTACGAAGGCCAGGGAGTCGCCCGCCTGCTTATACTGGACCGGGGTCGTGTAGGTCTGGCCGCTCTTGCGGCCCTTGAATGTCACCAGCACGTAGGCGCCGCTCATTAGGCCGTGCAACGGCGAACGCAGGATCGCCGTGACGATCGGGTTGTACCACATGATTGCACCTCACTCGTAGCGGAACCGGGCGACGCCGACCCCGAAGAACACAACGGCAAACCCAAGCAACACGCCAACCTCAGGCAGCACCGCCTCAAGGCCACGCCCATGCAGGACGATATCCAGCAGGCCCTGCATGGCCCAGTAGGTCGGGAGCGCCTGAACCGCGGTGCGGACGGTCTCCGGGAACAACTCGACCGGGTACCAGCAGCCCCCCATGAGCGCCATGACCATGCCAACCATGATCGAGAGGCCGTTGGCCTGCCGTTCCGATTTGATGAACGTGCCCAGCATGGTCCCCAACGCGCCGGCTGCCAGACCCGACGCCAACAAGACCGCAAACAGCGCGAGCGGTTGACGCAGCCAATCGATCTTCATCACGAGCGTGCCGAAGGCCACCAGCAACGTCATCTGCACCAGGGCCATCAGCACCTGACCACCGATCGTGCCCAGCAGCACCGTGCTCTTGCGCGTTGGCGTGACGAACATGCGCCGCAGGGTGCCCTGCTCGCGTTCGAACGCGAACAGCGCCGAGATCCCGATGAGCGGGATGAAGACCCACGTGATCATCTGCCCCGCGCTCTGGTTGGCGGCCGGCTCATAGGAGACCGGGTCGGACGTGGCGCCCACGGTCGTCGTGAGCCGATCAGGGGCGTCGGCCAGCAATGTCCGTGCGCGTTTCTGAGCATCGTCGAAGAACGTCTGACGCTCCGCAGCGTCGACAAACGGCCGCAGCTCCTCGGCCTTCTCCGTGATCGCGGCGGCGGCGGCGAGCGATTGCCCGACCCGCGCGGCTGCGGCGTTGATGGCCTGCTCGATCGCCAGCGCGTTGATGTTCTCGCCGGCCGAGCGCAACTCGAGCCCCAGGTCCTGGCTGCCCGCGACGAAGTCTTGCGGGATCACGAGCACGGCCAGGACGTCTTTGGCGTCGAGCGCGGCGTCCGCCGCGGCAAGGTCCATCTCGGTCATGCGCACCGTCGAAGAGTCGGCCAGGGCCGCGCGCAGCTCGGCCGACAGCGGCGAGCCGGCCTGATCGACGATTGCGATCGGCAGCCGACCATCGCCCTCGCCCGCGCCGGTCCCCAGCCCGCCGCCGAGCAGGAACGTGAACGCCACCGGCAACACGATGAAGAACAACAGCTCCATCCGGCTCGCGAAGCGGACCAGCACGTCTTTCCAAACAATGGCTGCAATCTTGTTCATGTCATCAACCCCGTGGTATCCAAGACCGACGAAGCGCGACGCCATTCGGGCCGCGCCCCGCGCGCTCGGTTCTACACAAGCCCGCGACGGCGAAACGTCACGATCGCGACGCCGAAGAGCGCCACAGCCATGGCCAGCAACGCGCCCAGTTGCGGCGCGATCTCGCCCAGGCCGGCGCCCGTGCCCAGCGCCGCAAAGCCCTGGATGCCCCAGTAATTCGGCGTGATCCAAGCGGCGGGCAGCAGCCACGCGGGCAACGTGATCTGATTCCCGAGGCTGCCGCCCAGGATGCCGAAGATCAGCATCAGGGCCGAGCCGATCCCGCCGATCTGCGCCGGGCTCTGCGCCAGTGCCGCCAGCACCGCGCCCCACCCCGCGGCACCCGCCGCGGAAGCCAACACCAGCGCCACCACGGCGACCGGGTCGCCCCAGTTGACGCCGAAGAGCAGACCGTTGGCCAGGATCAGGATCGCGACCTGCGCGACGCCGATGAAGAAGATGCCGAGCAGTTTGCCGCCCAACACCTGTCCCGCGCCCACCGGCGCGACGAGCAGGCGCGGCAACGTGCCACTCAGACGCTCCTGCACGATCGTGCGCCCCGCGTTGGTCACGGTGAACATCAGGAACATCAAGGCGAACCCGGGGGCGATGACGGTGAGGACGTCGAACGCACGGGCCGCGCGCCCGCTGACGTCGACCTGCTGCAGCGTGATCGCGCCACCGGCGGCGGTGGCCTGCTGCGCGCCGAACGTGCGTCCGAGGTCCGCGGCCTGGTCGGGCGTGATTCGCCCGGTCTGCAGCAGTTGCTCGACGGCGGCCTGACCGCTCACCCGCCCGACTTCGATCCGGCTGAGCAGATCGTCGAGGATGGCCCTGACCACGCCGGCGCTGACCGGTCGCTCGGGATTCAGCACGAGTTCGATCTGCGGCGCGTCGGTCGCCGCGGCGAATACGCCGTTCGAAAAGCCCGACGGGATGATCACGGCGGCGGCCGCCTGATCGCCGTCGATGGCCGCGCGGGCGTCGGAGGCGTCGGTGAGCGTCTGCGGCTCGAGCAGGGTCGCCAGATCGCTCGACGTGAAAACATCGACGATCGCCTGGCCCAGGTCGCCGTCATCGTGGTTGACGATGACGACCGGGATCTCGCTCAAGCCGGTGTTGGCGGTCCCCGAGAAGCGCCCGGTCACCAGGCCGATGCCGACCGTGAGCGCAAACGGCGCCAGCAACATCAACAGCAACCCGCCGACGTCGCGGAACGCCAGGGTGAGGTCTTTGAGGGCGATCAGAAAGGATTTAGACATTGGTCGAGTGGGTGAATCGGCGATTGGGCGACTGGCTCAATCGCGCAACGCGCGGCCTGTGAGATGCAGAAAGACCGACTCGAGATCGGGTTCGGCCACCTCGACGCCCTTGATCCGGAAACCGCGGCTGCTCGCGGCGCCGACGACTGGCGCCAGCACTTCGGCCGCCGATGCCACGATGACCGAGACCGTGTGATCCATGGCCGAGGCCCGATCGACACCGGGCAGGCCGCGCACGATGTCGGCCAGCGCGGCGCTGCTCTGTTCGTCGCCGAGATGCAGGCTGAGCGTCTCGCGCCCGCCGATCTGCTCGGTCAGTTCGCGCTGTGTTCCGAGCGCGATCATCTGGCCGTGATCGATGATGCCGACCCGGTTCGACAGCTCGGCCGCTTCCTCCATGTAGTGCGTGGTGTAGAGCACGGCCATGCCCTGCGCGTTGAGGGCCTTGACCGTGTCGAGGATCGCGCGGCGGCTCTGCGGGTCGATGCCGACCGTGGGCTCGTCCATGAACAACAGCTTGGGCTCGTGCAACAGCCCGACGCCGATGTTGACGCGTCGCTTCATGCCGCCCGAATACGTCTTGATGCGCTCGTTGGCGCGATCGCTGAGGCCGATCTGCTCGAGCACCGCGGCGATCCGCGTCTTCAACCGGGCGCCGTTGAGACCGTACATCTGGCCCCAGAAGACCAGGTTTTCGCGCGCGGTCAGGTCGTCGTAGAGCGCGATCTCCTGCGGCACCACGCCGATCATCGCGCGCACGTGGAGCGAGTCTTTGACGATCGAGCGCCCGACGATCACGGCGTCACCGCTGGTGGGCGGGATCAGACCCGAGAGCATCGAGATCGTGGTCGTCTTCCCGGCGCCGTTCGGACCAAGCAGGCTGAAGATCTCGCCTGTCTTGATCTCGAACGACACCCCTTTCACCGCTTCGTTGTCGCCGTACGTCTTGCGCAGATCGCGCGCTTCGAGGATGTTTTCCATGTGAGGCTTTCTTGTCGATGCTGACTATCCGGCGTATCGCGGAAGACGGGGAGGTCCTGGGGCAGGACCTCCCCGTCTTCACATCTGCCTGCGTGAGCCGTCCCGTCGTCCTTACTCCCGGCGGCGCAGCAGCGTCGCCAGACCGAGCACGATGAAGATCACGGGCCAGAAGCGGCCGAGCAGTTCGAGCGCCTGCTGGGCGCTGCCCAGCCCAAAGGCCGCGGCCGCCACCAGCGCCATGATCCCGCCGGGGATCAGCGGCCAGAGCATGGGCTTGCCGATCAACGCCGAGAGCACGGTGATCAGGCCCCAGCCGCCCGCAAACGTCAGCATGAAGATGCCGGCTTGATTGGCCTCGGGGAGCGCCGCGCCCCACAGGTCGATCGCGATCGCGCCAGCGCCCAGCCCGGTCAGGATGCCGCCGGGGATGAGCAGGCCGGGCGTGCGCGTGCCCAGACCCCAGACCAGGAAGATCAAACCCAGCCCGGGCAGGATCGCCAACCCGAGCCAGTTGAAGGCCAGGTTCTGAGCGATCAACAGAAAGGCGCCGATGGTGATGAACGCGATGCCAGCGCCAATCTGGCGGATCGTGGTATTCGGCTGATGGGTGAGTTTGTTGAGCATGTGGATCTCCTCTGGGTGTCGCGGTGCGTGTCGTCCGCGTGCCCGAACGATCACACTGTATCGCCGCGCGGGTCATATGCACGAGTGCTGGCGGTCATGCACCGGTCACGAGATCGGTGAAGGGTGGCCTTTTCTTCGCCCCGCGCCCAAGCACCGCAACCGAGCCTGACGCCTTACAATGGGCCCATGCTTGGCGTCTTCGATTCCGGCATCGGCGGCCTATCCGTGCTGCGACACCTGCCTGCGGCGCTCCCGGGCGTGCCACTGCTCTATCTGGCGGACACGGTCCATGTGCCGTATGGCCCGCGGCCACTGGCCGAGGTTCGCGCCTTTTCAGAGGCGATCACGCGGTTTCTGCTGGCGCGCGGCGCGGCCGAGATCGTCGTGGCCTGCAATACGGCCTCCGCGGCCGCGCTCAAGCCCCTACGATCGGCCTTCCCCCATGTGCCGTTTGTGGGCATGGAGCCGGCCGTCAAGCCGGCTGCCGAGCACACGCATTCGGGCGTCGTCGGCGTGCTCGCCACGCCCGCGACGTTCCAGGGCGAACTGTTTGCGTCGGTGGTCGAGCGGTTCGCTCGAGACGTGCGCGTCATCCGGAACACCTGCCCCGGGCTGGTCGAACAAATCGAAGCCGGCCGGCTGGACACGCCGGATACGGAGGCGATGCTGCGAAGCTGGGTCGAGCCGATGCTGGCCGAAGGCATCGACGCCCTGGTGCTCGGCTGCACGCACTATCCGTTCGTCATTCCTCTGCTCGAGCGGATCTGTGGCCCGGGCGTGCGCGTGATCGACCCGGCGCCCGCCGTCGCCCGCCAGGCAGCCCGATTATGGTCCGGGCCGACAACCACGGCCGGCTTGACCTACTTCACCACCGGAGACCCGGTCTTTTTCGACAGAATCCGGTCGGGTTTTGGACTTCCGACCGCACCGGTGGTGGCGCTGGACTGGCGGGACGATGAGCTGGCTTTTCGCCAGCCGGCTGTGGGATATCCCAATTGGGAAAACTTGTGATAATTATGTAAAACAAAGTAGCCCGAAGGGCGACAGGTGTTGCGTCCTGGCGAGCCTCGGGGCTTCGCGGTTACCCAAGATATCCCCTGGGGATATCGTGGGATTACTTCAGCACGTAGTAGGTGCCCTTTTTCGCCCCGATTTTAAGCAAGAGCCCGCGATTGACCAGATCAGCCAGGTCGAGGCGCAGGGTCTCGGGCGAGACGTCCGGGCACAAGTCCTGATAGTCCTTGCTAGCGATCCGGCCATGGTCGCGGATGAATTGCAGGGCCCGCGCCTGCCGCTCGTTCATGACGTTCTCCCACTTCGGCACGGGGCGCCGGTCGCGGGCGTTGAAGAGCGTGACCGTGAACGAATAGGGCTTGGGCGAGAACTTGGGCGGGGGATGGCCGGCGCTGACCATGTCGTCGATCATGCGATCGATCCCCAGGCCGAGCTCCTCGATATAGCCCCACTGAAAGAGGCCGTTGACCAGCCGCGGATTGCGCGAGAAGTGTTCGTCGACGATGTTATCGACTGTGATGAAGCCGGGCAGACCGCCGGGCGAAATCACCTCGAGGCGGTCGGCGTACATGCGGATCTCGATCCGTCGGCCGCGCAGACGATAGTCGCGATGGCAGACCGCGTTGACGAGCGCCTCGCGCACGGCAAAGGCCGGGTACTCATGAATGTCGGTGCGCTCGAGGCCTTTGACCACCGCGCCGACCGACATCTCGCTCCAGGTCACCTGCCAGGCGCCCTCGATCACGCGCGCCAGCGGACCGTTGAACTCCTCGCGGCGGCCGTATCCGGCGAGACCGTCTTCGGCGCCCGGCGCCGTGCCCGGGAAGCGCACAAAGATCAGGCCGCTGTGCGGGATAAACTGTTGCGGGTTCTTGGCGAAGAGCAAGACGCCGCTGGCCGTCGGCTGGCCAGCCTCGGTGATCGCGCCGATCTCGCGCAGGATCTCGTCTGTCGACTGGTCCATCGGCCGACGCTGCCGGAGCTGACGCTTCTCCAGGTACTCGGCGATGACGGCCTCGTCGAGGTCGTCGCGCCGTGCGCCCGCGACCGGTTCGGATTCGAAGTCGCCCGAGCTCTTGGTGGCCGCGAGGCTGCGGATTTCCTCACCGCCCAATGGGCGGTTGCTGTAGCCTTCGCCATCGCGCCCACGCAGCAACACACGGCCGTCGGCCAGGGCGTGCAGTTCGGGCGAGCGCGGCACGTGGATGGCGTAGGTCGTGCCGCCGGGCACCTCGATCTGCTCCCAGTGGCCGAGCGTCACAGCCGGCCGGCAAAGCCGCTCGGCCGCGCGCACGGCGCCCTCGAGCTCCTCAGGACCGGCCAGGCCGGCCGGCGCGCCCGTCGGGTCGACGCCCAGCACGATCGTGCCGCCATCGGTATTGGCGAACGCGATCAGATGCTCGGCGATCCGATCGGGATCCGGGGAGCCGAGATAGGCCAGGGTCAGGCTGGCTGGTCGCAAGGGCATGGGCTCTATTGTATCCGCGAGGCAGGAATTGTTAAACCGCGGAGGAAGGCGAACCGCGGAGACGCGAAGGGCGCGAAGATTCCAGTGCCCCAGAATCTCGCGCCCTCGCGCCTCCGCGGTTCAACGGTGTCGCTTCTAGCCTTGGGCCGCTGGCTCGACGGGCAATGCCAGATCGGCGGCGGCCAGACGCGCGACCGACGCGACGACGTCGCCATCCTTCTTGAGCTGGATCAGCCGCGTGCCCATGGTCGAGCGGCCGCTCTGACGCACTTCGGCCACCTTCATGCGCAGCGACTGCCCGGCGGTCGAGATGATCGTGATCTCGTCGCCCTCATGCACGGCGCGGGCCGACACGATCTTGCCGATGGTGTCGAGCGACTTGGGCGAGATGGTGAGGTTGCCCATCGTCGCACGACCCTTAGCCGAGTACTCGCTGAACGGCGTGCGCTTGCCGTAGCCGCGTTCGGTCACGACCAGCAACTCGCCCTCGGGCTCGACGACTTCCATGCTGGTGACCACGTCGTCGTCGGTCAGGCGGATGGCGGTGACGCCGCCGGCCGCGCGGCCCATCGCGCGCACCTCGGTCTCGTGGTAGCGCAGCGCCTGGCCCTGCTCGGTGATGATGATGATCTCGTTCTCGCCGGTCGTGACGCGCACCCATCCGAGCACGTCGCCGTCGTCGAGGTTGGTGGCGATCAGACCAGACGGGCGCACCGACTCGAACTCCGACAGCGCCACGCGCTTGATGCGGCCGAGACGCGTGACCATGGTGCAGAACGCCGCGGCGCCGAAGTCGCGCACCGCGAGCACGGCCGTGATGCGTTCACCCGGCGGGATGTTGATGATGTTGGCGATCGACATGCCGCGGTCGGCGCGATCGCCTTCTGGGATCTGGAAACAGCGCTCCGAGTACACGCGTCCCCGGTCGGTAAAGAACAGGATCGTGTCGAGCGTGCGCGCCAGGAAGATGTGCTGGACGACGTCCTCCTCGCGCAGCTCCTGGCCCTTGCTGCCCGTGCCGCCGCGGCTCTGCGCGCGGAACTTCTCCTGCATCGTGCGCTTGATGTAGCCGCGCTCGGTCAGCGAGACAAGCACCGGCTTGTTCTCGACCAGATCTTCCTCGGACATCTCGTCGCTGGCTTCGGCGGCGATCTGCGTGCGGCGGTCGTCGCCGTACTTTTCGGCCAGGGCGGCCAGATCGTCCTTGATCAGCGTGAGCACCTTGCCGGGGTTGGCCAACAGGTCCTCGAGGTACGCGATCTGCTCGCGCACCTGTTTGTGCTCCTCCTCGATCTTCTGGCGCTCGAGGGCGGCCAGACGGCGGAGCTGCATGTCAAGGATGGCCTGGGCCTGGAGCTCGCTCAGCCCGAAGCGCTCCATCAGACGCGTCTTGGCAGTCTCGGCGTCGGGCGACTGGCGGATGGTGTTGATCACGGCGTCGAGGTTATCGAGCGCGATCAGCAACCCCTCCAAAATGTGCGCCCGGGCGCGGGCTTTTTCGAGCTCGAACTGCGAGCGGCGGACGATCACCTCGCGGCGGTGCTCGATAAAGGCGAGCAGCGCCGGCTTGAGCCGCATCAATTTCGGCTCGCTGTTGACCAGGGCCAGCATCTGCACGCCGAACGTGCTCTGCAGCGCCGTGTACTTGTAGAGCTGGTTGATCACCTTGCGCGCCTGGGCGCCGCGCTTGAGCTCGATGACGACGCTGATGCCGCGTCGGTCGGACTCGTCGCGCAGATCCGAGATCGCGTCGATCTTGTCCTCGCGCACGAGCTCGGCGATGCGCTCGATCAGCGAGGCCTTGTTGACCATGTAGGGCAGCTCGGTGATCACGATCCGCTGCCGGTTGGCCGTCATGTCCTCGACCTCGGCGACGCCGCGCACCACCACGCGCCCCTTGCCTTCGCCGTACGCGGCCTTGATCCCATCGCGGCCGACGATGATGCCGCCGGTCGGAAAATCCGGGCCCTGGATGAACTGCATCAACTCCTCGACGCCGATCTCGTCGACGGCGTCGTAACGATCGATCAGGTAGCCGATGGCGGCCGACAGCTCGCGCAGGTTGTGCGGCGGGATGTTCGTGGCCATGCCGACGGCGATGCCGGTCGCGCCGTTGAGCAACAGATTGGGGAGATTGCTCGGCAGGACGGCCGGCTGCATCTCGGTGCCGTCGAAGTTCTCGACGAAGTCGACTGTGTTCTTCTCGATGTCCGCCAGCAGCTCGTCGCCCATGCGGCTGAGACGCGCCTCGGTGTATCGCATGGCCGCCGGCGCGTCGCCGTCGATCGAGCCGAAGTTGCCCTGGCCGTCGACGAGCATGTAGCGCATCGAGAAATCCTGGGCCATGCGCGCCATCGCGTCATACACGGCGCTGTCGCCGTGGGGGTGGTACTTGCCAAGCACCTCGCCGACCACGCGGGCCGATTTGCGATATTGCGAGGTGGGGCGCAGACCCATGTCGTGCATGGCATACAGGATGCGTCGCTGCACCGGCTTGAGGCCGTCGCGGGCGTCGGGCAACGCGCGCGACACGATCACGCTCATGGCGTAATCGAGATAGGCCGTGCGCATCTGCTGGTCGATGTTGATGCGCTGCATGGCGCCGGCATTGTGAGACGGGTCCTGATGCGCGCCGTTCGGCACGATCGCGACGGCGTCTCCCGTCACGGTCAGGGCGTCGTCGGCCGCATTCGCGAGTTCGTCCGCGGCCGGTTCGGTCGGGGTTGTCCCGTCATCGCTCGCGGGTAAGCCGGTATCGAGAGGCTCGTCAGTCATCCATCCACCCTTTTGATCTGCAACAATGCGCCAATCGTTGCGACCCAGGAATTAACATAAAATGCCTCGCATCACGCCAAGGCAATTTCATTAATTATACCCTCTGAGGGGCGCGGCTGCACGCCCCAAAACGCTCGTTTTTACCGGGAAATTCAGGGCGATTCGCCGATGCCGAGCGCGAGCCAACGCAACCGCGGCGGCTGGGGGCGCGCCGAGCCCAAACCGCGCGAAAACCGGGGAGTCTGGCGGGTCGGGTCGCGACTCCGGCCGGCCAGGCTCGCCGGTTTTCGTCAACGCCTCGACCTGGGCACAGGTCTTGCAGCCCTGGGGCCGTCCGTCAGATCAGGAGGGCACCATGCGTATCCCGTTACAGCTAGAAGGCTTTGGAAAACAGAAGGTCGAGTATGAGGCGCCCGGTCTGATCACGGGTGGACACCTCCTGATCAACGGCAAGGCCGCGCCTCAGGGCGAAAAACCCGGCACGCTGACGCTCAAGCGACCTGACGGCAAGACCATCCAGGCCATGTTCAAGCCCCGTCTGCTCGGTCTCGACCTGCCCGACCTGGTCGTCGACGGCAAGACGTTGACGCTGACCGAGCCCATGTCGGTGATCAGCGCCGTCTGGTCCGCCGCGCCGCTGGTCCTGATCGTCATCGGCGGGCTCTTGGGCGGCCTCGTTGGCGCCGTGGCGGTTTGGATCAACCTGTACGTGTTTCGCACGCGGATGAACAAGGTGCTCAAATACGCGGCCACCGCCGGGATCTGCATCGGCGCCGCCCTGCTCTACGCCGTGCTGTACATCATGACGCTGCCCGTGCTGCGGGGCCTGTAAGCGCCATCGAGCGACGTTCGGCCGACGACGAACACAAGACAAGGGCGCGTGGGCGATGGCTCACGCGCCTTCGCTTTTTCGGTTTGTCCGTCGACACTTCTCTGATAGGGATTGACCCCCCGCGGCGGCTATGTCAAAATCCCCCATCCGCTACCCGATGAGGTCAACATGAAGAAGTGGCTCGCCGTGCTGCGAGTGATCGCCCTGGTCGTGCTTGTCTTGCTCCTGGCGCTGGGCGGGACGATCTTTGCCGTGCTGCGCTGGTCGCTGCCGCAGACGGCCGGCCAGGTGTCGCTATCCGGCCTGCAGGCGCCGGTGGAGGTGCTCCGCGACACCGCGGGCGTGCCGCACATCTACGCCGACAACGTGCACGATCTGTTCATGGCGCAGGGCTTTGTGCACGCGCAAGACCGCTTCTACCAAATGGACGTTTGGCGCCACACCACCGCCGGCCGCCTCTCCGAGATGTTTGGTGAGGCCACGCTCGAGGACGATCGCTTCCTGCGCACCGTCGGCTGGCACCGCATCGCCGAAGAGGAGTACGGGCAACTCGACGACACGACCCGCGCGGTGCTCGACGCCTACACCGCCGGCATCAACGCGTATCTGAACGGGCGCTCGCCGCTGGCCATCCACAATGCTTACGCCGTGCTAGCCCTGACCGGCTACGCGCCCGCCAGCATCGAGCCCTGGACGCCGGCCGACTCGCTGGCCTGGGCCAAGGCCATGTCCTGGGATCTGGGCAGCAACGCCCGCGACGAACTGCAGCGCGTGCGCCTCGCCCGGGCCATCGGCGCCGAGCGCGCCGCCGACCTGCTCCTCGACCCCGCCGCCGACATCCCTGTCATCCTGCCGGAGCCGATGTTCGATGCGTCAGGCGCCGGCCTGCCGCGCGCCGTGCAGAGCGGCGGCAGCGGCGAAGGCATCGGCTCCAACAACTGGGTGCTCGGCGGCTCGCGCACAACGACCGGCGCTCCGATCCTGGCCAACGACCCGCACCTGGGCATCCAGATGCCCAGCATCTGGTACCTCAACGGCCTGCACTGCCGCCAACTCAGCGACGCCTGCCCGTACGACGTCACCGGCTATTCGTTCGCCGGCGACCCGGGCGTGATCATCGGCCACAACCAGCGCATCGCCTGGGGCGTCACCAACAACTACCCCGACGTGCAGGATCTGTTCATCGAGCGCTTCGACCCGGCCGACCCACTGCGAGTCGAGGTCAACGGCGCCTTCGAGCCCCTGACCACGCGCGACGAGGTCATCCAGATTAAAGGCGGCACGAGCGAGACGATCACCGTGCGAACCTCGCGCAACGGTCCGCTGATCGAAGCGGTCTGGGGTCCGGCGCGCAAGGCCTTCGAAGAACAGGCACAGGTCGGCGACGTGACGCTCGGGCCAGGCTACGGCCTGGCCCTGCGTTGGACGGCGCTCGAGCCCGGACGGCTCTTCCAGGCCGTGCTGAAGCTCAACCGGGCCGGCAACTGGGAGGACTTCCGCAATGCCCTGCGCGACTGGACGGGGCCGTCGCAGAACGTGATCTACGCCGACGTCGACGGCAACATCGGCTATCAGATGCCGGGCATGGTGCCGCAGCGCCGCGGCGGAGACGGCAGCCAGCCGGTGCCGGGTTGGGTCGATGACTATCAATGGGACAGCTACCTGCCGTTCGAAGCTCTGCCCTACACCTTCAACCCGACCCAGGGCTACGTCGCCACCGCCAATCAGCCGGTGCTCTCACCCGCTGATGCCGGTCACTTCGTTGGGGCCGGCTTCGATCAGGGATACCGCGCCGCGCGCATCAACGCCATGATCCAGGCCAAGCCCACGCTGTCGCCTGACGACGTCGCCGCGATTCAGGGCGACAACTACAACGCCAGCGCCGCCGCGCTGGTGCCGGCCCTGACGGCGTTGACCCTGGATGACCCCAAGCTCACCGCCGCACAGGAGTCGCTGCGCAGTTGGGACTATCAGATGCACATGGACTCTCAGCCGGCAGCCATTTACATCGCGGTGTTCAATGCCGTGCTGACGGACGTGTTCCGTCCGGGCGTCCCCGAGGACTACTGGCTGCGCGGCAACTCGGCGGCGTTCTCGGCATTGATCAAGATCCTGGCCGATCCCGCGAACGCCTGGTGGGGTCCGGCCGGGCGAGACGCCGCGCTGGAGAAGGCCTTCGGTGAGGGTTACGCCGACCTCGAACGGCGATTGGGCACCGATGCCGGTGCCTGGCGCTACGGCGCGCTGCACACCTCGACGTTCCGCGAGGCGACGGTCGGCGGATCTGGCATCGCGCCGATCGAGGCGCTGTTCAACCGCGGGCCGTTTCCGACCTCGGGTTGGGGCTCGATCGTCAACGCCACGGGAAGCAATCTGAGTTGCTACGGCCGCAGCGAAGATCCCTGCGACAATCCGTACGCGGTGACCACCGTGCCGTCGATGCGCATGATCCTCGACGTCACGAACTGGGACGCGGGACGCATGATCCACACCACGGGTCAGTCAGGGCATCCGCTCTCGCCGCACTACATCGATATGGCCGACCCCTGGCGCCTGATCCAGTACAACGCCGCGCCCTTCAGCCGCGCCGCCGTCGAGGCAGCAACGGTGGAGACGCTGCGATTGTTGCCCTGACACGACGCCTACGTGGGGGCGACGCGTGCGTCGCCCCCACGCCAGGTCATGTCACATCGTCGCCAACGTGACGCCGCGGGCCAGGACCTCGAGACGGCCGGGCGCATCCTCGTCGGCGTTGACGAACACGTAGCGGCGCAGACCGCCCGGGCCGTCGAGCTCGGCGACGCCGAGGATGTGCATGCCCGCGGACGGCTCCGAGCAGACGTCGCTGACGCCGTCGAAACCGACGGCGACCTGCGCGCCGCGATAGGTCTCGAGCAGCACGACGGCCGTGCCCCCGTCGCGCTTGACGCCCAGGATCATGGCGTCGTGCAGATCGGGCCCGCCGACGTAGCCGAGGAACTTCGGTGTGATGTTTTCCATGGTGTCCCCCTTGACACTGTGAACCACATGCACCGCGTGAGCGGCGCTTTTGGGGCACAGTGTAGGGCGACCCGAACGGCGCGGAGGCTCGAAGAGTCCTTGATGTAAACACAACGAGGCGGGCCGGATCTCACCCGGCCCGCCTCGTGTCTTTTTCGGCGCGCGGCCTGTCAGAGGCCCGGGATGCGAACCCGCTCCATCGCGACCAACGCGAACGCACCCAGAACGCACACGTTGAGGAAGACCATCAACGCCAGAAAAAAGCCCTGACCCGGCGTGAGGCCGAGGATATTGCGCTGGCTCTGCGCACGCTGGCGCGGCGCCCGGCGCGATTTCTTCGGCTGCTTGGGCTTCTGCTCTGGCTCGGAGTCGTTCTGAATCAGTTGCTGCCGTAGATCGTCAAACATCGGACGGTCCTCCTT
The DNA here is from genome assembly GCA_044224715.1 of Anaerolineales bacterium. GTDB lineage: Bacteria > Chloroflexota > Anaerolineae > Anaerolineales > UBA6663 > UBA6663. The sequence goes on from JBGAJV010000018.1 coordinate 32,690, forward strand.
CGTCGGCATTGTACGGGCCGGGCGCCATCGGGCGCAAGCGGCCGGTCTCCAGGGTGCGCGGACCCAGGTCGGTCTCCACGATCAGGGCGCCGGCCTCGGTGACCCCGGACAGGCGCCCGACGAGGCGTTCGGCGCCAAGATCCAGGCTGACGGGCCCGGTCGGCCACCACAGGGCCGCGCGCCACCGCGACGCCAGCTCGGCGCTGAACAGCACGGCCGGGTAGTTCACGGCCAGGGCGCCGAGGAAATCGCGCAGCACGTCGTCGCGCGTGCCGGGCGTCGCGGCGTGGGCCGCGAGGTGCGTGGCCGGATACTCGACCGCGTCGTCGGGCGGCGCGGCCGCAAGGTTCAGGCCGACGCCGATCAAGGCGTAACGCAGGCGCCCCTGGCCAAAGGCGCCCTCCACAAGGATCCCGGCGGCCTTGCGACCGGCGATCAACAGATCGTTGGGCCATTTGAGCTGGGCCAGGTCGGGCCGGGCCAGACGCGCGCGCACGGCCGTCAGCAAGGCCAGCCCGCTCCACATCGTCAGCCGCGGCAGACGGGCGCCCTCGAGCGCCGGCCGGACGACCAGAGTCAGCGCAAGTTGCGTGCCCGGCGGCGACAGCCAGCGCCGCCCGCCGGTGCCGCGCCCGGCCGTCTGCGCGTCGGCGAGCACAAGCGTGCCCTCGGGCGCGCCCGTCTCGGCGAGCTCGCGCGCCCGGTCCATGGTGGACCCGATGGTGGCGTGCGTCTCGATCCGCGTGGCGAAAGGAAACATGAGGAATTGGGTGATTGAGTGCGTGGGTGATTGGGTGATTGGGCGGTCGCGTCACCCACCTAATGCTCCGATCACCCAATCACACACTCTCGCGCGCCCAATCACCCATTCTTGATCGCCCAGACCCGCAGCCATTCGAGCTGGCCCAGGTGGTACGACTCGTGACGCATGAACATGGTCATCAGGTCGCCGCGCGGCATGGTGAAGCCCGCGGCTGAGACGACTTCGGCCAGCGCCTCGGCGCCGAGCGCCGGGAGGGCCGACAGCACGGCGGCCTGCGAACCTTCATACGCGGCGAGCAGATCCTCGAACCGGATCACGTCGGGGCCGTCGGCCAGGACGGGGGCCGAACCGCGCGCATAGCGGATCGCGGCAGGCGCGGCTTCGGGCAGACCGCACAGGCCATGGAGGTAGTTGCGGTAGCACACGACATGGCCAAGGATCCAGTTGATGCAATTGCCCTCGACCGGAGGTTGCACCAGGCTGTGGGCGTGGGTCAGACCAGTCGTGTGGTCGCGCAAGTAGGCGGCGTTTCGTTCGAGATTCGTGGCATAGCCGGTGATGGTGAGCATGACCGGATTGTAGCCCAGGGCGTCAACGGCACGCCGTAGGCTACAATCACCGGCATGAACAACCTCTGGGCCCCCTGGCGCATGACCTATCTGCAAAGCAATCGTGAACCGGCCGCCTCGGGCCCCGACGCCTGCATCTTCTGCGACAAACCCAAAGCCGACGACGACGAGGGCAACCTGATCGTTCATCGCGGCGCTGCGTGCTTCGTCATCCTCAACCTGTACCCGTACAACAACGGGCACCTGATGGTCGTGCCCTACGCGCACCTGGCGACGCTCGAGGATCTGCCCGCCGAGCCGGCCGCGGAGATGATGACCCTGGCGCAGACGGCGGTGCGCGTGCTGCGCGGGATGTATCAACCGCAGGGCTTCAACCTCGGGATCAACCTCGGCGCCTCCGCCGGCGCCGGCATCGCCGCCCACGTGCACCTGCACGTCGTCCCACGTTGGTCGGGCGACACGAATTTCATGACCGTCACCGGCGACACGCGCGTGATCCCGGAGGATTTGCGCGAGACCTGGCGCCGGATGCGCGCCGACTGGCCGAACGCCGCCGCCTGATGGACTGCCGCCCCCGCTGCGGCGCGTGCTGCATCGCGCCGTCGATCTCCAGCCCGATCCCCGGTTTGCCTGACGGTACGCCAGGCATGCCCGACGGCAAACCCGCCGGCGTGCGCTGCGTGCACCTCACCCCCGACAACGCCTGCGCGATCTTCGGCAGGCCCGAACGCCCGGCGGTCTGCGTGCGTCTGCGCCCGACCGAGGACATGTGCCGCGCCTCGGCCGAAGACGCGCTGGCCCACCTGGTCGCACTGGAAGCAGCGACGAAATAGCCGAACAGCGCGGGCGACCGGTCCGCTTCTCCGACCGCGCTTGAGCCCGGTGCGAACAACCGCCGCCGTCAGTTTATGCAGCCGGCACACGGCGGCTCACGCGGCGTCGCGCATGTCACAACGCGATCTGGGCCAACTCGTGCGCGTGCTCTTCGTAATGCCCGTAGATGCCGCAGATCAAAGGCCTGAGGGGCTGCCCGATGACTGCCGATAGACCGTCGGGGTCGTTCAAATCGGCATCCAACAGGGTCGAGACCCGCGCGATAAAAGATCGCCCGTCGCCTTGAACTCATCCCAGACGTCGCCGTAATCACGCGCCGTGTTGTGGCGCAACACCCGGGCGTTCATTTCTTCGGCCCACGTATCGCCGACCGGTATCTGATCGTGCAGAGGCAGGCCGATGGCGAGCGGCTCTGCGCCGGTGGCAGGGTCATCACCAACCGCTGATCCCACCACACAAGCTGCGCCAGTATGTCTTTCACGGATCGCTGACCGGCCAACAGCGGCTTCGCGATGGCCTCAGGCGGCAATTCCATGACCCGGCGTCGCAGGTCAAACACGGCGGTCTTATGCGCGCAGGGCAATCGCGTTTTGTTTCCGGTTCAAGAGCTGGCGCGAATGACGCGAGTTCCGCCATCCCAATATCTAGATGCGATTGCCCTGCTTAAACGCGCGAGGCCGGCGCGGGCCGGCCTCGCTCTTGTCCGCAGCGTCTTCAGTCGCCGCGGCGCCTATTCTTCGAGCGTGGTGATGTCGCCCTCGGGCAAGCCCTGAGCGCGCGCCTTGAGAACGCGCCGCATGATCTTGCCCGAGCGGGTCTTGGGCAGCTTGTCGGTGAACTCGATCTTGTCGGGCTTGGCGATCGGGCTGAGATGCACCGAGATGTGCTGACGCAACTCGTCGACCAGTGCGTCGCTGCCCGTGAAGCCGAGCCGGAGCACGACGTAGGTGAAGATCGCGTTGCCCTTGACCTCGTGCGGCAGACCGATCGCGGCCGCCTCGGCCACGGCCGGGTGGCTGACCAGCGCGCTCTCGATCTCGGCCGTGCCCAGCCGATGGCCCGAGACCTTGATGACGTCGTCGGTGCGGCCGATCACCCAGAAGTAGCCGTCCTTGTCGCGCCGGGCCGAGTCCCCGGCCATGTACTTGCCCGGATACTTGGACCAGTACTGGCGGACGTAGCGCTCGTCGTCGCCGTAGATCGTGCGCAGCATCGCGGGCCACGGGTTCTTGAGCACCAGATAGCCCTCCTCGCCGTCGGGCACCGGGTTGCCATGATCGTCGAGGATCTCGGCCTCCTGGCCGAAGAACGGCCGCGTGCCCGAGCCGGGCTTGAGCGGCACGCTCGGCGTCGGCGTGATCTGGAACATGCCGGTCTCGGTCTGCCACCACGTGTCCATGATCGGGCAGCGGTTCTTGCCGATGACGCGATAGAACCACTTCCACGCCTCGGGGTTGATCGGCTCGCCCACGGAGCCGAGCAGACGCAGCGACGACAGGTCGTGCTTGTTGGGCCAGGCCTCGCCGAAGCGCATCAGGCTGCGGATCGCCGTCGGCGCTGTGTAGAAGGTCGTGATGCCATAGCGCTCGATGAGCTGCCACCAGCGGTTCGGGTACGGATACGCCGGGCCGCCTTCGAACATGAACGACGTCGCGCCGTTGAGCATCGGGCCGTAGACCAGGTACGAGTGGCCGGTGACCCAACCCGGGTCGGCCGTGCACCACCACCGGTCCTCGTCCTTGATGTCGAACGTGTAGCGCAGCGTCGTGTACGTGCCGACCATGTAGCCGCCATGCGTGTGCAGGATGGCTTTGGGTTTGCCCGTGCTGCCAGACGTATACAGGATGTACAGCGGATCCTCGGCGTCCATCACCTCGGTCGGGCACTTGCCGTTGGCGATCGGCAGCGCAGTCAGGTCGTGGTACCAGTGGTCGCGCAGCGGGTCCATCGCGACTTCCTGGCCGGTGCGGCGCACCACGATCACATTCTCGACCGTTGGGCAACGCTTGACGGCATCGTCCACGATCTTCTTGAGCTCGAAGATCTTGCCATTGATCCAACTGCCATCCGACGTGATGACGAGCTTCGACTGGCTGTCGTCGATGCGGCCCTGCAGCGCGTCGGCCGAGAAGCCGGCGAAGACCACAGAGTGCACGGCGCCGATCTTGGCGCAGGCCAGCATCGCGAAGACGATCTCGGGGATGCGTGGCAGATAGATCGTCACGCGATCGCCCTTCATCACGCCCATGGCCTTGAGGATGTTGGCCATCTTGTGCACTTCGCGGTTGATGCTGAAGTACGAGAAGGTGCGGTTCTCGCGGCCGTCCTCGGATTCCCAGATCAGGGCCAGCTTGTTCTTGCGCCAGCCCTTGAGGTGCCGGTCGATGCAGTTATGGACGATATTGGTCTTGCCGCCGACGAACCATTTGTAAAACGGCTTGTTGCTGTCGTCGAGGACCGTCGTCCACTTCTCGAACCATTCGAGCTCTTCGGCCCGCTGCGCCCAGAACCCTTGCATGTCGTGGCGCGCGTACTCCGCGACCGCGTCCCAATCCGGGACATGTGCGTTCTGCACGCTGCTGATATCGGGGTAGTAGACTTCGCCTTCCAACTGCGGTCGCTCAGTGGACATGTGGAGTTCTCCGACAGACAATGGTCAGAATGGGTTGGGCCGATTGTATCGAAACTACCCGAACGTGTGAAGTCTGAGACCCCTGAAAACGCCTGAGAATTTGCGCCCGCGAAGGGGGTGGAGGGACGGCGACCTGTCAGGTGTTCACAGGGCCGTCGTCACGCGCGGATTCTGACCGCGTCTTGCAGCCTGTCCATCCATCGCGTCAGATTCGTCGGTTTTGGCACAATTCGCGGCAAAAAAGCTCGGGCGGCCCGCGCCGGCACGCTCTGTCAGGTATTCGCCCGATCGCGGGGCATTGGAGCTTTTCGCGGAAACCGACGCTGAACGACCGCGGTGAGCGGCGGCGTCACGGACAGGATCCGGTTGGTAGGCCCTGCGTATCGAGGCACTGGCAATAAGCGGTGTTGGGATTCGCGGCCTCGGCGTTGCGCCAGAGCAGGTACGTCATCGTGGTGGCCACACACACACCGTCAGGCCGTGTCGCGGCGATGCGCGCGTTTTCGAAGCCCAGGCCTGCGTAATCGGGCTCGTTGATCAGAAAGACCCGATCGACTTCCACGTTGTTCGGCCCACGGCGCCAGGCGATCTCGTTGTTGGCGAACAGAATCAGAGCGAGCCCGGGCAGGCTCATGACCAATGCCCAGGCCAGACAGCCCAGGGCGATGCCACGCGTGGTCATGGGGCGGGAGTCTGAAGAGGACATCGGGGCGGAGCGCGGTGAGCGGAGAGCGAGTCAGCGCGCCGACTCGCTCTCCGCGCCACAGTCACTTGATCGCCAACAACTCGACTTCGAAAATCAACGTGGCGTTCGGCGGGATCACGCCACCCGCGCCGCGCGGGCCATAGCCGAGCTCGGGCGAGATCGTCAGACGTGCCTTGTCGCCGACCTTGAGTTGAGCCACGCCTTGATCCCAGCCGGCGATGACCTGACCGACGCCGAGCCGGAACTCGAACGGTCGACCGCGATCGACCGAGCTGTCGAACTTCGTGCCGTCGGGAAGCCAGCCGGTGTAATGCACCTGCACCGTGTTGCCGGACTTCGGCGTGGCGCCTGTGCCTTCGACAAGTTTTTCGATCTTCAAGCCGGGGTTATCCATAGAGCCTCCAATTGGATCCATCACGCAGGCTGGAATTCAAAAGGGATGACCGGAACATCCGCCCCCCTCGCCGATTGGTCCTGGTCATCCCTGTCGCAATCTGGCGTTCCAGCGCCCACACTGCGAATTGTATCCCCGACACCGGCCCGGCCGACGGAAGACCAGGGCGATCGCATCTAAATGTGACAAATGCGGTTTGCCGCGGATTGCGCCAATGACGCGAATTGCCGCATCGCACGGTCCATTCGCGAAATACACGGCCAATCACTTGAGACGAGATTCAAATGCAATTGCCCTGGACGCAAGACACCCGTTCGTTTTCACGGAGAGCGCTATCAGACGCCACCGAATCTCGTGCGAGGGACGAAAAAGACGACGCGTCTTGGGGTCGAGGCTTCGCCCCACTCTCCCAATGTGCCTCGTCATTCTCCGCTCACCCGTTCAGCCTACGGGTTTCCGGCGCGCCGATCTCTATACCGTCCTGGGGTCTCCGCGCAGGCGGCTTCAGAACAAGTCAAACAGGAAGTCCAACGTCGACCAGGTGCCCTTGCGGTAGTTGTGCCACGCGAACAGGTAGCCGAACGGCACGAGCAGCAGTGTGATGGAGAAGAGCACCGCCGGGACGACCCACCACCAGGGGTCACGGATCACGGCGTGATCGGGTTCATTCGGCAGATAGATCACGTCGACCTGTTGGCCGAGGGCATGGCGGGGCGGATCGCTCGTGACCGCCGTGTCTTCGAAGCGCACAGTCTCGCCGTCGGCGTTCTGATATTCCACGATCGACGAATAGGTAACGCCGCCGTCGCCGCTCTGTTCGGCATAGTCGACGACGGTGCCCGTCGCCGAGACGCCGTCACGGATCACTTGAAACGTCGGCAGGAAGAAACCGAGATTGCAGGCGGTCATCCAGGCCGGAATAAACAATGGGACAAGCCCCAGCAGAAATCCGTTATTGAAGCTCTTGCGAACGCCGTGCCCCGTGACAAGCAAGATCGCCGTCGCCACGCCGGCGAGGAGTATCGTTGCGGACAGACAGCCAAGCAGGGTCACAACCATGGTGATGATGATGGATAGCTCCATGCGACCCTCTTTCGATGCTGATTAACCGGGTATGCGCGCGCCCCGGAACTTATACCACCCGATGGCCGCGCCGATCGGCCAGGCCAGGGCAGCGAGCAAAACCAGAACCAGCGGCACACCCAGGATGCTCGGGTCGAAGATCATGGCTCGCTCGGGCGCCTCCGGCGAAAACGCAACCGTCACCGTCTGCCCGACCGTGTACAGGGGCGGATTGCCGGCGGCGATGGGGTCTTGAAACCGGATCTGCTCGCCGGCGCGTGTGGTGAAGGCGACTTCGGCCACATAGGCCTGTTCGCCGGCAGCGTCGACGATCTCCACGTTGTCGACGACCACGCCGCTGGCGGTCTCCTTCAGGATCGGCGCCGCGATCGAGGCGATGGCGCCGGCGATCACCAGGAACACGGCCGGCGCCAGCAGGGGCACGGCGCCCAGCCAGACCGCCCCCTGCAGACTTCGACGCCAGCCGTGCCGCGTGATCATCAGCACGGCCATGACGCCGGCCGCGATCACGAGGACGCCGATCAGGCAGAACGCCGCCAAGAGCACGACGGTCACGGTGAGCGACTCTGGCATGGCTGACCTCAAGCCAAACAAAAACGGGCGGGCCTGAAGCCCGCCCGTCGTTAAGCGGTGAACCTACGGCGCCGGAGTGACGAGGCCGGTCGTGCAGGCGCTGTCGTCGTAGACCCAGGTTCCCGACACCGTCTGGCCGTCGGCCGAGGTCACGGTGACCACGCCGCTGGACTTGGTGCAGCGCGGGAAGTCGAGGTCGTACTGCTGCCCGGGCGAGTAGATCAGTTGGCCGGCGCCGCCCGAAGCGTTGACGATGATGCGCACGCGGTAGGTCGCGCCCTCGGTGCAGCCACCGATGCACAGCGCCGCGATCTCGTTGAGCACGAGCGGTCCGGCCGCCGTTCCCGGCGTGGCGGTCACGCCCGACGGCAAAGTCGCCACCGGCCCGACCGTCGGGTACACCGGCGGGTTGTACGGCAGGCCCGGGTACGGCGACGTGAATTGCGTCGCGCAGACCGGCCCGGGTTGGATGCTGATCCACTGCGCCGCCGGGATGCTGAGCACGGTGCCCGACATGAGGCGCTCGGCGACCGTGATGCCGTTGACGCTCGCGATCACCGAGGGCAGCACGCCATAGGCGCGGCCGATGCAGTACAGGGTCTCGCCCGGCAGCACACGGTGCGTGCCGATAGACGGATAGGGCGTGTTCGTCGGCAGACCGCCGCGCGGCGTGGCCGTGGGCCGGGTCGAACCTACCGCCTGTGTCGCCGTGCGAGCCACCGTGGCGGCCAGGGTCGGCGTCGCCGGCACGCTGGTCTTGGTGGGGGCCTGCGTGGGAGCCTGAGTCGGGGCCTGTGTCGGCGCGACCGTTGCGGTGGCCGGCTCGACCGTCGGCGCTGCCTCGGTGGGCGTGACGGCGGCCTCCGTCGGCGGCTCGGTGGCGGCTGCTGTCGGAGCGGCCTCAGTGGGCGTCTCACCCGGGGCTTCGGCCGTCGGCTCGACGGTCACCTCGGCGACCTGCGTCACTTCCCCGCCGAGCGGGCCAAGGGCTTCGGCCTCGGGTACGTCACGGACCCAGGCGCCGTAATCCGCGGCTTCCATCGCCGTGGGCTTTGTGTCCTCGAACTGCGACTGCACGAACTTGAAGCCCTGCGGGATGAAGGTTTGATTGAAGCTGCACGTGCCCTGCAGGCAGGTGACTGTGACGGTCTGAGAGGCGGGGTCGTAGGCGACGCCCATGTACGCCTTGAGCGCCGAGGCGCGACCGGCGGGCGTCTCCACATCGATTTGACCGTCGCTCAGCATGATGTACGTCTGGCCTTCGTCCAAAGCCATGGCCGTGAGCTTGCTGTCCATGAACGGGTTGAGGAAATTGAAGGTCAGCGTGCTGTCGGGGCCGACGCGGATCTTGCTGCCTTCGGTCAGCTGGATGAAGGCCGAGCTGTCTTCGCCGACTGTGCGCAGCTGGCTGCCCTGGTCGAGACCCAGCCCGACGACGGCCCCACCCCAGGATTGCTGTGAGTCCAGCCGGGCTTCGACCTGGCCGGTCGCCTGACGGAGGAGCGCGCGCCGCTCGGGCGTGGCGCTGGCGGCCGGCTCACCTTCCATGCCGGGCAGGCTAATGCCCGCGCCGCGGCAGCTGGCCAGGGCCACCGAGAGAATCACGATCCAGGGGAAGAAACGTCGAGCTGCCATGCGAAATATCCCGTGAGGACTCAGCCGATATGAACGGACTCTAACCCGACCCTGCAATTTACGCGCCAATGTCCGCTCGTATCCGCGATCCACGGCCGAGCGCCAGGCGAAGCGGCATTTATTATCGTCTATCTGGGCGTAAATTGGACGTAAAGTTTAAACCACGGCACCGGGAGTGCGAAGGAGTGGATAAGACACCGGGAGTGCGAATGAGAGCCTGTTGGGCCTGAGACTCGTCATTCGCACTCCCGGTGTCTCGGCCGTCGTTCGCACTCCCGGTGTCGTGACCTAATAGATCTCGATCCGCGTCCCGGCCACCTCGACGTCGGGAAAGTGGGCCTCGAGCCATTCCGCGGCGTGTTCGAGCAGCCCGTGCATCTTGCCGGTGTCGCCGGCGGAGACGCTGACCAGGGCAAGATCGGCGGCGCCCCAATCATCCTGATGCCCGACTTCGGCCACCGCGAGGTTGAATTCCCTGGGCAGCCGCGCCAGGATCGGTTTGATCAGGCTGCGCTTCTCCTTGAGCGAGCGGCAGCCTTCCAGAGTGAGTTCGACCACACATAAACCGATGACCATGGGCGCATTATAATAATCAGCATGTCACGCTGGTTCGCGAACTTGCTGGTCGTTGGACTGTTGATCGTCGCCGCGCTGACGGGCTGGGCTCTGGTCAGTTCGGTACGCCAGGGCGTCCAAACGGTGACGGGGCCGTCGAACGGCGTCGCGACCGAGGTGCAGGCCCTCTTCAACCCGACGCCCACGATCTACCCCGACTCGGTCACGGTCGTGCGCTCGGTGCAATCGCTGGCCCGGCTCGAAAGCGTGCAGTACTCGATCGAGAAGGTCATCCGGGCCGAGACCGGCCAGGGCATCTTCGCCCCGCTGCTCGGCGACCGGCTGCTGTTCGTGGCGCACGGCGAGGTGATCGCCGGCGTCGATCTCGCCAAACTCGGCCCCATTGACGTGCTGGTGTCGACCGACGGCCGGGTCACGGTCATCGTGCCGGCGGCCGAAGTCTTCGTCACCCGGCTCGACAACGAAAAGTCCTACGTCTACGAACGCGCCACCGGGCTGTTCACCAAGGGCGACATCAACCTGGAGAGCCAGGCGCGTCAGGTGGCCGAGGACGAGATCCGCAACGGCGCGCTCGAGGACGGCATCCTCAACATCGCGCAGACCAACGCCAACGCCGTGATCGAACGATTGCTGCGCTCGCTCGGCTTCAAGGACGTCGTGCTCGTGGTCGCCACGCCGACGACGCCGTAAGCGAACGACCCACTCAGGGCTTTTCCGCCGACAGCCCGTCGTACCCGATCGCCCCGGCGGCGCTCACACCGATCAGACCGTCGCTCTGCCCCACCTCCGCCACGCGCAGTTGCTCGCCGGCGCCGGCCGCGCTCGTGTACAACAACCAGTCGCCCGACAACCAGCGCAACGACAACACCGGGCCGGTGCCCGCCGGCCGCGCCACGGAGTCGAGGCCGACACCGATGACGAAAGGCTGCAGCGGATCGACGCCCGTGTAGACGTAGGCCTGCGAGTCCGGAGTCCACGCCAGCGCGGCCGCGCCCGGCGCATCGAGCACCTGTGTCGCCGTGCCGGTCTCGAGATCCCACAACCCCAGAGTCTGGTCTGACCGCGTAAACAGCAACCGCCGGCCATCGGGTGCCAGCAGACCACCGAAGGCCGCGCCGGGCTGCCGCGCGATCTCGCGCGCGGCGGTCTCGAGACCGATCTCCCAGACGACGGTTTCGGCGTCGCCGTCGGCCGAGGTGATGGTGAACAGCCGCACCGTCGAGTCGTCGATCCACGTGGCGGTCGGCCGCCAGCGCTGCGTGTCGCTCACGGCCACCGCCGGGTACGCCAGCTCGGCCCCGCTCGCCGCGCCGTCCGCGTCGGTGAGCCGCGCAGACTCGGGCGTGACGATCGCGAGATGGGCGCCATCCGGAGCGACGGCCAGGGTCGCATCGGCGCCAAAGCGAGCCAGTTCGCTCAACGTGCCCGTGGTCGGATCGAACCGGTGCAGCACCGTGGCCGCGTCGGCCGACGACGTCACGTACAACTCCGACTTGCCCGGTGTCCACGCCAGTTGGCCCGGCGCACCTTCGAGTGTGATCGGCTGTTCGTTTGCGCCATCCGCGCCGATGATGAACGCGGCGCCGCCGCGCGTGAACGCAAGCCAGGCCGCATCCGTCGAGAGCGTCGGCGCCGGAAACGGATCGGCCTTCGTCAGCGGGATCGGGTCTTCAACCGTGCGCCAGAGCCAGAGCGTGCCGTCGGCCACGAAGGCCACAGCGAGATCGGCCGGCGCCTTGACCGGTTCGGTCGTCGGGGCCGGCGTGATCGTGGCCAACACCGCGGTCGGCAACGGCGCCGTGGTGGGGGTGACGTCGGGGGGCGGGGTCGTGCACGCGGTCGCCAAAACCGCGACAGCCGCGAACGTGACCAGTCCCGTGTGGATCGTGAATTTCGTTGACCGGATTGACATAGCGGCAAGTATAATCACGCGCGATGTATCCTGAACTTCGCGTTGCCCCATCACAGATTCATGGTCAAGGATGCTACGCCGTCGGCGCGATCGCTGCCGGCGCACGCGTGCGCGAATACGCCGGCGAACGCATCCCGGCCGCCGAAGCCATCCGCCGCGAGGCGGACCCGGGTCGTCCGGCGATCTTCACGCTCTGGCTCGACGAGGAGCGCGTCATCGACGGCTGGCACGGCGGCAACGAGAGCATCTACGTCAACCACTGCTGCGAGCCCAATTGCGATTGGGATTTCGAAGACGACGCCGCCTTCATCGTCGCGCTGCGCGACATCGCGGACGGCGAAGAGCTTACGATCGACTACGCCTACGACGCGACCGGTCCGCTCGAACGCTGTGGCTGCGGCGCGGCCGGTTGCCGCGGCATGTTGAATGCGCTCCCTGAGTGACGTCTGACGAAGACCGCAAAACAAAGATAGACTTTGGTGTTCGTCGTCCGGCTTTCGTCGGGCGTCGACCGAAGGTGACCCCATGCTCAAACTCATTAGCTGGAACGTCAACGGCATCCGTGCCGCCGAGAAGAAGGGTTTCCTAGACTGGCTGGCCGCCAGCAACGGCGACGTCGTCGCCGTACAGGAGACCAAGGCGCACCCCGATCAACTCACGGCCAAACTGCGCGAGCCGCAGGGCTATGTGACGCATTGGGATTGGGCCGAGAAGAAGGGCTACAGCGGCGTCGCGACCTTCGCGCGCCGGGCGCCGCTCGCGTCGGAGCGCGGTCTTGGCGATACGCGCTTCGATCACGAAGGTCGCACCCTGATCCAGGATCACGGGTCCTTCGTGTTCTTCAACATCTACTTCCCCAATGGCGGGCGCGGGCCAGAGTGGGTGGCGCACAAGCTGGCGTTCTACACGCACTTCCTCAAGCGCGTGCAGGCCTATCAGGCCGCCGGCAAGTCGGTCATCGCCTGTGGCGATGTCAACACCTCGTACGCCGAGATCGACCTGGCGCGGCCGAAGGAGAACGCCAAGACCAGCGGCTTCCTGCCCGAGGAACGCGTCGCGCTGGGCGAGTTCTTCACGACCGGGCTGACCGACACCTTCCGGCACCTGCATCCCGACGCGGTCAAGTACACGTGGTGGGACCAGGTCTCACGCGCGCGCGAGCGCAACGTCGGCTGGCGCCTCGACTACTTCTTCGTCACGCCCGATCTGCTGCCACGTGTGGTCGCCGCCGAGGTCCACGACGACGTGCTCGGCTCGGATCATTGCCCGATCAGTTTGACGATCGATCTGTGAATTGCGAATCGAGGAGCGAACGCTGCCGCGAATGGCGCGGCAGCGTTCGCGTAAGCCCGAAGGTTTACACAGCTCCGCTGAACTGGACTTTCACCTCGTCGATCACGGCGCCGACGACGTCGATCTCCGACAGACGGTTCGTGCCGAGGCCCGCCGCCGCGGCGAGGTTGAGGTGGTTGTCGCAGCGGAAATACGGCTTGTCGGGATAGTCGCCCGTCGGGTCGTGGCCCATCAACGCCGTGGCGACGGCATCGGTGGCCACCGGGTTCTTGCCGGCCACGAGCAGGCCGGGCTGGATCGGCGCCAGCGTCTGGATCCATGGGCCCTCGCCGCCCTGCGTGCTGAGCACGCCGTCGATCAGGCTGAAGTGGATCGGGCGCGCGCGATTGATGTCGACGATGATGCGCGGCAGACGCGCGCGGGTCTCGTCCTCCTTGCCATGGAAGCCCGAGCGGTAGCGATCCTCCTCCGCCAGTCGATAGAAGCGATACGGCACAAGGCCATACAGGTTCTTCATCGTGTGCGTGACGCCGGCGAGGTAGTGGTTCTTCATCTTCGAGATCGACATGAAGACGTCCACGTCGGTCAGCAGCTTGTTCATCGTGAACTTCTGATAGATCAGGCCCGGCAGCCCGCCGACCGGCGCCTCGATGAAGTCCGCGAACGGCTTTGAGTCGTTCAGATCGATCAACGTCGCGCCGGTCTCGGCGGCGATGTCTTCATAGCCCCACGCCGTGTACGACTCCCACTCGTAAGCGGCCTCGACGATGAAGACCTCCTTCGCGCCGGCCGCCTGCACCTGACGGATGAGCGCGCGCGCGACCTCGGGATGCGTGACGTAGGTTTCTTCGGGCTTGAGCCCGTTGAGCGTGCCCGAGGTGACACCGCCGGTGAGGTTGACCTTGATCGCGACGCTGTCGCCGGGTTTGACGACGTCGCCCAACCCGCCGACCTGGTCGATCAGGGCCGCGACCTGGTTCTCGATCGCGGCGCGATCGTAATCCACCGCGCGACCGATCGCGACGCGCGGCCTGGGCGCCGCCGTCGGGGCGAGCGTGGGCGCCGCGGTCGGGCTGGCCGGCGTCTGGCACCCCGCGAGCAACATGCCGGCGGCCGCCGTGCCTGTGGCGCGCAGGAAATCGCGGCGCGAGACAGTCTCGCGGCGAGAATTCGGTTCGGGCGAAGTCGTCATGTGGACCTCTGTGAGTGGGTTGTCGATAAGGACGCCTGCTCACTATAGGGCCGCAGCGCCGTGTGTCAGAAGTGACAATCGGCACCCGAATTAGCGGGATACAAGTCCACGGCGGATTTCGAGCTCAAGCACGCCGATTGAGCAGCAGCGCCAGCCAGATCCACCACGCCAAGGTCAGCACCAACACCAGCAGCGCCAAAGGCGCCAGAAGCGGCACCGGCAGACTGACCACGCCGGCAACGGCGCCGAGGATCAACCACCCGCGCGGGATGCCCGGGCGGGTCCGCCAGAGCCAGGTCAGCCACAGCATCCACACGCCGCTGGCCGCGACCGCCCAAATGCCGAAGCCGTTTGCCAAAGCCGTGAACAGCGCGGCCTCGTCGGCCGAACGCTGACCCATCACGGCGTACAGACCGATCAGACCGCTGGCCACCAGCAGCCCGACGCCGAGCACGCCCGGCCAGCGCGTTGGCCGCAACGGCGGGTCATCATCGGCGAGATGCCAGACGACGTGCCCGACCACGGCCGCCGAGGCGAGCTTGAGCAGCTCGAGGACGGCCAGCGGCACGATCAGCGCGCGGGCTTTCTCCGGGTCGGCGAAGTCGCTCATCCCCGTAAAGCCCATGGCCGGCAGGACGCCAAACCCCATCACCACGTTGGCAACCGAGATCACGGCCTGAGCCGCAGCTGCCGCGCGCGTCATCCACGTCGACTGGATCTGCATATCGCTTTGCCTTTCGTGCGTTTGAGACGAGATCAGCATAGCGTGAGATCGGACTCGCGTCCATGGATGTACACACTGCCTCCGGCAATTGGCTCTCACTGGACCAGGCCGCGTTCACCGCCTGGGCGCGACAGCTCAACCAACAGATCGGTCGACCCAGGGCGGAGCCGTGACTCGGATCGCGCGACCGTTCGGATCGAGCCACCCTCTACGCGCCATTGGCGGCAGGGGTCGACCGCCTCGCAGGCGAACGCGAGCGCACGGTGCGCTCACCGGCGGCGGGATGATCTCCGCGGGCGCTATACTCATGCATCCGCCCATCGCGAGGATGCCCTCGGGACCGCCATGAACCTCATCGCCTTCATCACCGCCAACTACGTCGCGCGTCAGGTCGGGTACGACATGTCTGCCGGTTGGGGACCAGCCGATGATGCCGTTCAGGCGCACTTCCGACCGGCCGCGACCTACGAGGCGCGGATCGCCGAGTTGTTCGCCGAGATCCGGACCATCGGGTTCGACGCCGTCGACCTCTGGACGGCGCATCTGCACTGGGCCTGGGCCACGCCCGAGCATCTGGCGGCGGCGCGTCGTCAGGCACAGGCGCATGATCTGGCGCTCACCGGTTACGCCGGCGGTTTTGGCGGCACGCTCGCCGAGTTCGAGGCGGCCTGCCGCACGGCGGCCGCGATCGGCGCGCGCCGGCTCGCCGGCGGCACCACCGCAGACCGGATCGATCGCGCGGCCGTGATCGCCTTGCTCAAGCAACACGACCTGTACCTGGGTTTTGAGAACCACCCCGAGAAGTCGCCCGCCGATCTGCTCGCCCGCATCGGCGGAGCCAGCGACGGCCGCATCGGCGCGGCGGTCGACACCGGCTGGTGGGGCACGCAGGACTATGACGCGGTGGCTGCGTTGCGCGAACTCGCGCCGCACCTCGTCGCCGTCCACCTCAAAGATGTACGCGGAGCTGGCGCCCACGTGACCTGTCGCTTCGGCGAAGGCGTGGTCGACATCCGCGGCTGCGTCGATGCGCTGCGCGCCATCGGATATGCCGGCACGATCTCGATCGAGCACGAACCCGAACGCGGCGACCCGATCCCCGACGTCGCCGCCAGCCTGGCGCTGCTGAAGGGCTGGCTCGCGGCCTGACGTCAGCCCGATCACAAGGATGCCCGTCATGACACCCTTGCGGCTCGCCATCATCGGTTGCGGCAACATCGCGCCCGCCTACACCCAGGCCATCAAGACCCACCCCGAGCTCGCCGTCGTCGGTTTCTTCGATCTGGACCGTGGCCGCGCCCAGGCCCTGGCCGACATCCACGGCGGGCGGGTCTACGCGACGCTGGCCGACGCGCTGGCCGACCCCGAGGTCGAGGTGATCGTCAACCTGACGATCTTCAACGCCCACTACGCCGTCTCACGTCAGGCGCTCGAGGCCGGCAAACACGTGTACAGCGAGAAGCCGCTGACGCTGACGACCACCGATGCGCGCGAGCTGGTCGACCTCGCGACCGCGCGCGGGCTGCGACTGGCGGGCGCCCCAATCACGTTCCTGGGCGCCGCGTCTCAGACCGCCGGCCGGCTGATCCGCTCTGGGGCGCTGGGCGAGGTGCGCGCGATCTATGCCGAGGTCAATCACGGCCGCATCGAAACCTGGCATCCGACCCCGGCGCCGTTCTACGCCGTCGGCCCGATGATCGACGTCGGCGTGTATCCGCTGACCCTGACCACCGCGATCCTCGGGCCGGCCGCGCGGGTGTGGGCCTTTGGCAAGACCCTGATGCCCGAGCGCCGGACCAAAGCCGGCCAACCCTTCACGATCACGGCGCCGGATTTCTACCTCGCCGCGATCGAACTGGTCTGTGGCGCCGTGCTACGCCTGAGCGTCAATTTCTACGTCGACATCTGGAGCCATGGCGCGGAGACCGTCGAATTCCTTGGCGACGCCGGCAAGCTCTGGCTCTCGGGCTGGCTCGCGCAGGACGCGAGCGTCAAACTCGCGGCCTTCGAAAAGGACTATGAACCCGTGGCCGTCCCGGACGCGCCGCCGCCCGGGCCGTTCGATTGGGGCATCGGCCTGGTCGACCTGGCTCTGGCCATGCGCACCGGCAGCCCGCAACGCGTGACGGGCGAACACGCCCTGCACATCGTCGAGATCCTCGAGGCCATCAACCGTTCGTCGGCCGAAGGTCGGCCGGTCGACATTCTCTCGCGGTTCACGCCGCCCGCGCCGCGCGATTGATGGCCCGCGCCCAGGCCGACTGTGACTCTTGCCCGATAACAGGGACGACAACTTCTGTGGTTTGTAGACCGTTCGGGTGTTGCGCGTCAGAGGAATAGTCGTTATTCTGAGCGGCAAGTCCGAAAACTGAATTCTCTATGGGCCAGGATGCCCTCGACGTCTCATACGCGTCGGGGGCATTTTGCGTTAACCGCCATGATCATCGCCCTCTCCGTCTTCGCCGTCGCCTACGTCGCCATCGCCAGCGAAAAGTTCCCGCGCCACCTCGTCGCGCTGCTGGGCGCGGCGGTGATGATCGTCTTTGGCGTGCTCAGCCCGCTCGAGGCGTTTACCTACATCAACTGGGACACGATCGGCCTGCTGGCCGGGATGTTCGCGCTGGTGGCCGTGCTGATCGAGGCCGGCTTCTTCAAGTGGCTGGCGCTCACGGCGGTGCGGCAGGTCAACTACCACCCGACCTATCTGTTCGTGGCGCTCATCGTCATCGCCGCGGTGCTGGCGATGTGGATGGACAGCATCACGGTCATGCTCTTCCTCTCGGCCCTGACGCTGCAGCTCTGCAGGTTGCTCAAGATCGACCCGGTCACGCTCATCATCGCCGAGGTGTGCGCGGCCAACACCGGCGGCTCGGCCACGCTAGTCGGCGACCCGCCGAACGTCATCCTCGGCACCACGTTGGGCTTCAACTTCGGGGATTTCATCACGCACACCGGCCCGATCTCGGCCGTCGCCTCGCTCCTGCTTCTCGGCTTCTTCTTGTACGTCAACCGCAAGCACCTGGGCGACGCGCACGAGGCCCTCACCGACGAGACCATCCGCGAGGTCGAGGCCTTGCACAAGGACCCGCTGCACGCGCAGTTGACGCGCATCGGCCTGATCGGTTTCGGCGCCGCGGTGGTCCTGCTGGTCACTCACCACTGGCTGAGCGAGATCCTGCACGTCGAGATCACGGCGGCGGTGTCGGCGCTGGTCCCGGCCGGGTTCGTTCTGCTCTTCATCCCCGGCATCGAGCGCACGATCGTGCTCAAGCGGCTGGTCAAGCACGACCTCGAAAACCTGGTCTTCTTCGCCGGTCTGTTCATGTTGATCGGCGGGCTCGAGAAGTCGCGCGCCTTCGAGGAATTGGCGCAGCTCTTGACCGCGAACTCGGCCTCGAACCCGGCCGGGTTGGTGGTCGCCCTGCATTGGGGGCCGGGGCTGCTCAGCGGCGTGGTCGATAACGTGCCGCTGGCGCTGGCGATGAGCTACGTCCTCAAGGACATCGCGTCGGTGCCGGGCATGCCGGCGCTGGCGCTCATGGTCTGGTCGCTGGCGCTGGGCGTCAACCTGGGCGGCAACCTGACCCCGATCGGGGCATCGGCCAACGTCGTGGCCTACTCCTACCTCGAGCGCCATCACGGCCCGGTGGGCTGGACGCGCTGGCTCAAGATCGCGGCCCTGCCCACGATCGCCACGATGCTGCTGGCTTCGGCCCTGCTACTCGTCAAGGGCAACATCGGCTGGTACTGAGGCGCGATGAGCGCATGAGCGGGGAGCGCGGGAGCGATCGCTGCCGCGCTCCCCGCTCACGCGTTCCCGCGCGCTCGCGCCTTCACCGCTTCCACCACACACCGGATCTCGCCGTAGCTGATGGCGTTGGGCAGGCGCGCCTTGAGCGGCGATAGATATTGCGAAGACCCTTCGAGACGGATGGCCTCGCGGATCTGCGCCTGCACAGCGACATCGACCACGGCGTCGATCTCGACTTTGCCGTCGGCGATCAGTTCGGCCAGGTGGGCGTAGATCGTGCCCTCGGCCAGACCGCGCTCGGCCGCGATTTGGGCCGGCGTGAGGCCGCGCCGCTGCAGATCGAGCGTGAGCGCGAGCGTGCCGCCGGCTTCGCGCGCCGCCTGGGTCGCGCGGGCGCGCGCGGTGGGCGGCGCCCCGATGCCGGCGCTGGGGGCCGGGCCGAACCGCATCGTCACCCGGATGGCGGCCTTGTTGCGCAGCGCGGTTTCGCCCAGCGACGAGAGCGCCAGGATGGGCCGCAGACCGCCGGCCTGCTGCACGTGCCCCGAGTCGAGCAACTGCTCGATCAAAGACTCGATGTCCTTCAGACGCAGATCCGCGAACTTGGCGTAGTACGGCCGATCCTTGAGCGAGGCGATGAAATCGTTGTCCGAGCCGCGCAGGAATTGGGCAAGCTTGGCTTTGCCCAGCGGCCGGCCGAGTTTGCGGATCGCGTCCAGCACGATCAGGGCGGCGCGTTCGGCCTTCGACAAGGTCCCGACCCCGTTGACGGTTGTGCCGTCCGCGCTCGTGTCCGCGGTGGGTTGGGCCGCGGCTTCGGCGGCGCGGCTACACACGTCGCAGCAGAGCTCGGGCGGCGTCTCGGGCACGCTGTCGTCGGCGAAGTGGGCGAGCAGCATCCGGCGCCGACAGCTCTCGGCCTGCGCGTACGTGGCCATGCGCTCGAGCTGATCGAGCTTGTGCTGTCGGCGCGTCGCATTGTCGCGATCGAGCGCTGTCATGCGCGCGGCATCGAGCACGGCGGCTTCGAGCCGCACCCGCGCCCCCGCTTCGTCGACACGGCGCACCGCGCCGGCCGCCACCAGTTGATCGATCGCGACGCGCACCTTGGTGGCATCGAGCCCGGTCGCGGCCTCGATCTCGGCGAAAGCCGTGCTGTCGGTGAGCGCGCGGACGTGGTCGTAGAGCTGGCGCAATTCGGGGCCGGTCGGAAGGCCGCGATCGATGAAATGCTGGTGCAGCATCGAGTCGCGCGGCGCGTAGGCGAGCACGGCCTCGGCCGGCAGCCCGTCGCGGCCCGCGCGCCCGGCCTCCTGGTAATAGGCCTCGAGCGAGCCCGGCATGCTGAAGTGAAAGACCCAGCGGACGTCGGGCCGGTCGATGCCCATGCCAAAGGCGTTGGTCGCCACGACCAGCGGCAGGTCGCCCGAGAGAAACGCGTCCTGCACGCGGGCGCGCGTGACCGGGTCGAGCGCGGCGTGGTAGTGCTCGGCCGGCCGCTTGAGCACGTCGCGCAGGTACGTCGCGACGGTCTCGGCCTCGCGCCGCGTCCCCGCGTACACGATGCCGGCCCCTTCGGCCTCCTCGAGGAAGTCTGTCAGCCGACGGAGTTTGACCTCGTCGTTGCGGGCCGGGACGACACGGAAGGTGATGTTCGGCCGGTCGAAGCCCGTGACGATCCGGGCGGCGTCGCCGCCCAGCCCGAGCAGACGGATCATGTCGGCCTGGACGCGCGGCGTGGCCGTCGCGGTGAGCGCGAGCGTCACCGGCGGGTTGAGCCAGCGGCGCGCCTCGGCCAGATACAGGTAATCCGGTCTGAAGTCGTGACCCCATTGCGAGAGACAGTGCGCCTCGTCGACGGCCAGCAGGCTGAGCGTGACTTTTTCTAACGCGCCGCGGAAGCCGGGGCTACGAAAGCGCTCGGGCGCGACCAACACGAGCTTGAAGGCGCCGTTCGCCAGACCGCGCAGCCGGCGCCCCTGCTCGCCCGCGTCGAGCGACGAGTTGATGAACGTGGCCGCGATGCCGCGCCGCGCCAGGCCGTCGACCTGGTCCTTCATCAACGCCACGAGCGGCGAGACGATCAGGGCCGTGCCCGGCAGGATCAAGGCGGCCAGTTGATAGATCAGGGATTTGCCGGAGCCGGTCGGCATCACCACCAGCGTGTCGCGGCCCGAGAGCGCGGCATGCAGCGCCTCCTCCTGGCCGGGGCGGAAGGCGGGATAGCCGAAGTGGTCGTGGAGCGCCAGGTGCAGGTCGTGGGTCATGCAGGCGGGATTGTGGCGCACCGAGGGCCCTCGTGTCAACTCAAGGCGTCAGGCCTCAGCTTCGGCCTCGCGGCTTCACGCAGGTCCGCGTGGGCACGGATGCCTGAGTGTACTGGCACGAGTCGTCAACGTTCTTTGCCGCGAATTGCACGGCTTCTGCCGGATCGGCCGCGATGGGGGCTAAGTTCCCATTCGCGTCATTCGCGGCAGATCAATTCAACCGGAGAACAAGATGCGATTGTCCTGCGTTGAAGCCTGACGCATCCGGCACTGGTACACTTGGCTTGAAAGAACGCAACATGCCACGCAAACACTATCTCACCGACATGGACGGCGTCCTGGTCAGCGGACGTCAGCTGATCCCGGGCGCGGATCAGTTCATCGAGCGTCTGAAGGCCAGCGGCTGCGAGTGGCTGGTGTTGACCAACAACCCGCTCTACACCCCGCGCGACCTGGCGTATCGGCTCGGCACCATCGGCCTCGACATCCCGGCCGAGCGCATCTTCACCTCGGGTCTGGCGACCGCGCGCTTTCTGCAGGCGCAGCGGCCGGAGGGCACGGCCTTCGTCATCGGCGAAAGCGGGCTGACCGGCCCGATCCACGACGTCGGCTACGTGATGACCGACCACAACCCCGATTACGTGGTGCTGGGCGAGACACACAACTACAGCGTCGAGGCGATCACCAAGGCCGTGCGTCTGGTGGCGGCCGGCGCGCGCTTCATCGCCACCAACCCCGACCCGACCGGGCCGAGCGAACACGGCATCGTGCCGGCCTGCGGCGCGATGGCGGCCCTGATCGAGCGGGCCAGCGGCGTCGCGCCGTTCTTCGTCGGCAAGCCGAACCCGCTCATGATGCGGCTCGCGCTCAACCATCTGGGCATCCACTCGGAAGAGGCGATCATGATCGGGGACCGGATGGACACCGACATCGTCGCCGGGGTGCAGGCGGGGTTGGGCACCATCCTGGTGCTCAGCGGCGTCACCCGCGGCGAGGACGTCACCCGGTTCTCGTATCAGCCCACGCGGATCGTCAACTCGGTCGACGAGATCCTGCGCTAGCCGTCGCGACGGCTCCAAGAACGCAACAGGGCGACCCGATGGGTCGCCCTACGTGTTTGTGTGAGCCGTGAGGGACTCGAACCCCCAACCAAGTGCTTAAAAGGCACCTGCTCTGCCATTGAGCTAACGGCCCGATGTCGTGATTTTAGCATGCCGACGCCGCCGATCTCAAGCGCCACCCGAACCGGCGACCCAGCGTCGAGACAGCCACGCCCGCGCGGCCGCCAGCAGGATCGCGGGGCCAAAGACGATCCCAAACACCAGTGCGACCACGGCCGCCTCGCTCGCCCACATGACGGCGACGGGCACAGCCGCCCGAGCAACGCCGGAGTAGGCATACCAATCCCACGTCGCCCGGTCGATAGCGTTGATCAGGAGCTGGCCGCCCAGCCCGATCGCGAGGCCGACCAGACGCCGCTGCAGCGTCTCGCCGCTCAAGCCGAGCCAGGCGCCCGCGGTCAACGTAATGGTCGAGGCCGTCAGCAACAGCGGCAGATACGGATTGTGGTTCTCGTCGTACACCAGGCTCGCCCAGGCCAAAAACGTGTATCCGCCCAACGCCAGCCAAAACGGGTCGCGCCAGATCGCGCGAAGCGCGCGGCGCAGCGGGTCAACCTCGCGCGCCAGGATGAGCGCTGTCACGCCGACCGCCAGGACCGGTATCCAACTGCGCCAACCCAGCAGTGCCTCGGGGAACAGCGTCCGCCACAGACCGTCATAGCCAACCGTGGGATGGCCTTCCCACCACCAGGCGTGGATGGCACTCCACCAGATGTACGGCGCCGTCCAAACAGGAATGCGTCGCGCGCCCGAAACAATCAGCCCGACGAGCAAGACCATGCCAAACAGCCAGAACACGTCGACCGCGAAACGATCCGACAGAAGTTTGCCTGCAAGGCTAGCGCCGCCAAAGACGGCGAACGGCGCTGCACCGATATACGCCCCATGTCGGCGGGGATCACGGCGTGGCGTGGGCTGCGAATAGCTCATGGCGCCTCCCAGCGAAGTGCCTGCTTCAGTATACGCCTCGGATCAAAGCAAGAGAGTCGCGCTCGGTGCTTTACAATCACGCCATCCTCAACGCACACAGGTCGCCATGAGACATCTCGTCCTCAGCCCGCACCTCGACGACGCCGCGCTGTCGCTCGGCGCCGCCATCCATCACTGGACGCGCTCCGGCGACGACGTGCTCGTCGTCAACGTGTGCGCCGGCAGTCCGAACCTGGCCCGCTACTCGCGGTTCGCCAACGAACTGCACAAACGCTGGGGCCTCTCGGCGCACGAGGCCGTGGCGCAACGACGTCGCGAGGATCGCCGCGCGCTCGCGCTGTTGGGTGCGCGCGGCCGGTACCTGTCGGAACTGGATGCGATCTATCGCTCCGGCAATGGCGGACGCTGGTTGTATCCGAGCGGCGAGGCCATCTTCGGACCCTTGCATCGCGAAGAACGCACGCTCGACGACGGGCTCGCGCGCCGTCTGCAAACCCTGGCGCTGCAGTGGCCTGCCGATCGCGTCTACGCACCGCTCTCGATCGGCGACCATGTCGATCACGTGCGCGTGCGCGCCGCTGCCGAGGCGACCGGGCTGCCGCTGGCCTATTACGAGGACTATCCCTATGCCGGCCGCGAACCCCGCACAGACGACTGGCGCGGCCGGGCGATGAGCCTGACGCGCCGCTCGCTGCGCTGCGCCCGGATCGATCTAGCCGCCAAACGGACCGCGATCGTGGCCTATGTCTCCCAGATCAGCAGCCTCTGGCCGTCTCTCGCGGAATTCGACCGCGATCTCGAGGCTTTCCATCGCCATGGCGCCCAACTGGGTGAGTGGCTCTGGGTGCCGTGAACGTGACGACCTAACCTTCTCCGAGATTTGTTGGAGATCGGTTGTGTTAACGTTGCGGCTTTTCTGCACGAAATTGAATAGAATCGTGGTGTAGATCAAATGATCTAATTCACCCTTTACAAGGTGACTTTGCCGTGCTAGCATACCGATTGGAGGAGACGAGGCGAGAAACGTCGAAGCCCCATTGGAAGTGAAATCCTGAGCCACATCGTCCCGCAGGTCTTCTGCGGGCGTTTTCGTTAACCGCCGGTCTCCAAAACACGCCATGGAAGAGCGAACCTTTCTGACCCGTGAGGGCCTGAAGAAACTCGGAGAAGAGCTTGAGCACCTGCGCACGGTGCGTCGCGCCGAAGTGGCGGAGCGTCTCCACAACGCCCAGGATGACGGCGAGCTGATCGAGAACGCAGAATACGAAGACGCGAAGAACGAGCAGGCCTTTGTCGAGGGGCGCATCCTGCAACTCGAGACCATGCTCTCCAACGCCGCGATCATCGAATCCGGCGGTCCGGATGGCGTCGTCGCGCTCGGCACCACGGTGACCGTCAAGGAATCGGACTCGCGGCGCAGCGAGGAGTACAAACTCGTCGGCGCCGCCGAAGCCAATCCGCGCGAGGGCCGCATCTCGAACGAATCGCCGCTGGGGCGCGCGCTGCTTGGGCGCAAAGTCGGCGACGAGGTCAAGGTGCAGGCGCCCGCCGGCGCGATCAAGTACAAGATCACCAAGGTGCGCCGCGACTGACCATCGCGGCCCAGCAGCGCCATAATGCAAAGACCCGGCGGCCGCCGGGTCTTTGTCGTTAAGGTCGATTGGCTCAGGCTACAGCCGTCGTCGTCGAGGTATGGCGATCGCGGCCGAGCACCACGACCACGGTCGCGAGCAAGATCAAGGCGCCGCCGATCAACGTGAGCACGCCGAGGCGTTCGCCGAAAGCCCAGGCGGCGAGCAACGTGGTGACGATCGGCTCAAGGGTCGAGAGCAGCGCGGCATTGGTCGCGCCGACGCGCGCGACCCCGTAGAGGAACAGGCTGACCGGCGCCAGCGTGGCCAACACGACGATGCCGGCCATCGAGCCCCACCCCGTCGTCGTCGCCGGGAACGCCACGCCGCCGATCAACATCAGCAGTCCGGCCATCAGCCCGGCCGAGGCGAAGATCACGGCCGACGACATCCACGGCGAGACAGACGTGAGCACGCGATCCCCGACGATGATGTACACCGAATAGATCACGGCCGCGCCAAGGGCAAATGCGACGCCGCGCCACTCGCCCGCCACCGGACCCGCCGTGAGCGCGACGCCGGCCAGCGCCAGCGCGAGCGCCAACACTCGCGGCCAGCTCAACCGCTCGCGCAAGAATACGACCGACAGCCCGGCCACCAGCACCGGATACAAATACAACAGCAGCGCCACCAGACCCGCCGACGCGTATTGCAGCGCGGTGAGATAACAGGTCGCCTGGCCGACGTAGCCGATGGCGCCCATGCCGATCAACGGCCAGAGCGATCGCATTGTTGGCAGCCGTTCGCGGCGAAACCAGCAGATCGCGCCCATTACCACAGCGGCCGTGGTGAAACGCAGGAAGAGCAGGCTGTTCGTGTTGACGCCGTCGGCCGCGGCCCAACGCCCAAAGATAGCCAGCGTCGCGAACGTGACCGCCGAGGCGACGATGGCGAGATAGCCCTGAAGACGAGACATGGGGGCAAGGATAACAGGAGAGCGCGCGTGCGCGTGCGCTCCCCGCTCCTGCGCTCCTCGCGCTTCCCTCGCTTCCCGACTGCTATAATCGCCCTCTATGCGTGAGTACAGCGAACTCGAAAAGACCCGTATCGCTAAGCTGGAACGGCTCAAGGCCGCCGGCATCGAAGCCTATCCGACCCGCGCGCAGCGCTCGCACACCAGCGCCCAGGCCCTGGCGGACTACGCCGCCGCGTCGGTCGCGGACACCCATGCGCCCCACGGCGAGTACACCGTCGCCGGGCGCGTCCGCGCGATCCGCGTGATGGGCAAATCCGCCTTTGCGCACATCGAAGACGGCGACGGGCGCCTGCAGCTGTATTTCAAGATCAACGACGTCGGCGCCGAGGCCTACCAGCACTTCGTCGACGCCTTCGACCTGGGCGATTTCATCCAGGCGACCGGCGGGATCTTCAAGACCAAGACCGGCGAAGCAACCCTGTGGGTGCGCAGCTTCCGCATGCTGGCCAAGGCCGTCAGCCCGCTGCCCGCCGCCAAGGAAGAAATCGTCGACGGCGAGAAGCGCGTCTACTCGGCCTTCGACAACCCCGAGTCACGCTACCGCGAGCGCTATGCGGACCTGGCGGTCAACCCCGAGGTGCGCGAGATCTTCCGCGCCCGCGCCCGGATCGTCTCGGCGATCCGTCGCTTCCTCGATGGCCAGGGCTTCCTCGAGGTCGAAACGCCCGTGCTGCAACCGCTGTACGGCGGCGCGGCGGCGCGGCCGTTCACGACGCACCATAATCAACTCAAGCAGGATCTGTATCTGCGGATCTCGTTCGAGTTGTATCTCAAGCGTCTGCTCGTCGGCAATCTCGAGCGCGTCTACGAGATCGGCCGCGACTTCCGCAACGAGGGCGTCTCGTACAAGCACAACCCCGAGTTCACGCAACTCGAGTTCTACTGGGCGTACGCCGATTACGAACAGGTGATGGCCCTGACCGAGCAGATGATCTCGACCGTGGCGCAGGACGTGCTCGGGACGATGAAGATTCAATACCAGGGCCAGACGCTCGATCTCACCCCGCCCTGGCGCCGCCTGACCATGCGCGACGCGATCCTCGAGCGCTCGGGCGTCGACATCGACGCCGGCCCGGATGCCGCCAGCCTGTACGCGTTGATGGAAGCCAAGGGGATCAAGACCGACCCGGGCGCGGCGCGCGGCAAGCTGATCGATGTGCTGCTGAGCGAATTCGTCGAGGCGCATCTGCAGCAGCCGACCTTCATCATCGACTATCCGCGCGACATCTCGCCGCTGGCCAAGGCCAAGCCCGGCAACCCGAACGTCGTCGAGCGCTTCGAGGCCTATCTGGCCGGCATGGAGCTGTGCAACGCCTTCACCGAACTGAACGACCCGTTCGATCAGGAGGCGCGCTTCGTCGACATGGGTCGCGATTACGGAGCCGACTCAGAGGAAACGCATCCGCTCGACGAGGATTACCTCCGCGCGATGCGCTACGGCATGCCGCCAAACGGCGGCTTCGGCATGGGTATCGATCGTCTGACGATGCTGCTCACCGACAAGTCCACGATCCGCGAGGTGCTGCTCTTCCCGCACCTGCGTCAGCGCGACGGCGAGTGAGCCCTGCCGATCGTCGAATTCGCACGGCGTCGACGTTCTTTGGATGTCGGCGGACGCGATCTTTTACGCCGAATTTAGGTCGATTGCCGTAGAATAGTCCTAGTCCAGGGCCGGGAAGGCCCGCGTTGAAAGGAATCATGCATGGACAACGGCGCACCCGATAGTGGCTTTTACCTCACCATTTTCTCTTTGTGCTGCTGCTGTCTGGTCGTGCTGGCGGCGGGCGGCGGCGGTTTCTTCCTGTGGCGCCGCAGCCAGAAGAAGCCGGCCGGCGTGATCGACGTCGCCGCGCGCCCGGCCGAGGCGCCGCGCGCCACACCGGTCGCCCCGGTGAGCCCCGCGACACCGCCGGTCTCCAGCCAGGAGACGGTCATCTACAAGCGCCCGATCGTCGAGACGCCCAAGGTCGAACCGGCCGAGCCGGCGGCGCCCGTCGTCGACCTGCCCAAGGCCGATCAGGACGTGCCGAGCGCGTCATTCACCGAGGCTCCGACGCTGCGCTGGCCGGCGCCCGATCTGACCATCACGCCGCCCGATGACGTCGCCGAGGCCGCGAAGGCCGCCGGCGAGGCCGCGGCGGCAGCACCGGAAGCCGTCCAATCGGCCGCCGAAGACGTGGTCGAAGCGGCAGCGCCGGCCGTCGGGCTGTTCGGGCTGCCCAGTGTCGAGGCGCCGGGGATTCCGGCGACGCCCGACGTACCGACTGCTCCAGAAGCGCCGGCTCTGCCCGATCTGCCAAGCGCCGCGGCTGATCCGCAGCAGACCATCCTGCACATGCCGAGGCCCGACCTGCCGTCGGCCGCCGACCCGAACCAGACCATCATCGCGACGCCGCGCCCGTCGACGGGTGGCCGCGCGCCCGACATCCGCGCCCGACTGTTGGCGCTGAACGGCGCCGACAAGCCGTACGAGGTGAGCGAGAGTGGCTTCCGCATCATGATCGCGCCTAAGGCCATCACCGGCTATCTGCTCGAGATCGCCTTCGACTTCATCACCGGGAGCGCGCGCTTCACCGAGACCGGCCCGGTCGACGACGGTCGTATCAAGCGCGATGCGCGCGAGGTGCTCGAGGGCGCCGGCTGGACCATCGAGTAATTGCGTGAATGGGTGAGCCGCGGATTGGTCGATTGACATTCGCCCAATCCGCGGTTCACCCATTCGCCAAGTGTCTGCTATACTCACCAAATCCATATCCCTGACGTCGGGGACTAACGGTTCGAGTGGCTTTTCAGAGAGCTGTCGGTCGGTGTGAGACAGCAGGTCGTGAACCCTTCCACCCCGAGGCGCATCGCGCCGACGTCGTCCGCCGAAAGGCGGGCCGGGCACGCCCGTTACAGCGCTTGAGGTCGGCGGCCTGCGCCCCGACAAAAGCAGGTGGCACCACGAGCGGCTCCTCGTCCTGCACGAGAGAGCCGCTTTTTTATTGCTGATTTGGCGATTTCTGATGGCTGATTGGCATCCTGACACCCAATCAACAATCAGAAATCAGCAATTAGCAATTCACAATGCAGGAGGCTCCATGCTCGACATCAATCTCATCCGCACGCAGCCCGAGGTGGTGAAAGCGGCCGTGCGCACCCGCCAGAACCCCGAGCTGGTCGACGTCATCGATCAGGCGCTGGCGCTCGACGGCAAGCGGCGCGAGGCGCTCCGCGAGGTCGAGACGCTCAAGGCCCAGCGCAACACGGTCAGCAAGGAGATCGGGCGCATGAAGGACGCGGCCGAGCGCGAGGCCAAGATCGTCGAGCAGCGCACGGTCAACGAGCGCATCGCCGCGCTCGACGCCGATCTGCGCGTAATCGAGGCGGATCTCGAGGCCGCCGTGTCGGCGCTGCCCAACCTGCCCGATCCGCGCACGCCGGTCGGCACCACCGAAGACGACAACATCGTGCTGCGCACGATCGGCGAGCCAAAGCAGTTCGACTTCACACCGCAGGCTCACTGGGACCTCGGCCCGAAGCTCGGCATCCTCGACTTCGAGCGCGGCACCAAGCTGGCCGGCTCGCGGTTCTACGTGCTCACCGGCCCGGGCGCGCGGCTCCAGCGCGCCCTGATCGCCTGGATGCTCGACCTGCACATCCGCCAGGGCTACACCGAGGCGTACCTGCCGTTCATGGTCAAGGGCGACATCGTCTACGCCGCCGGCCAGCTGCCGAAGTTCCGCGACAACCTCTATCGCGACGTCGAGGAAGACTACTGGATGGTGCCGACGGCCGAGATCCCGCTGACCGGTCTGCACAAGGACGAGATCCTCGACGGCGCCACGCTGCCGCGCAACTACACGGCCTACACGCCGTGCTTCCGCCGCGAGAAGATCGCGGCCGGTCGCGACGTGCGCGGCATCAAACGCGGCCACCAGTTCGACAAGGTCGAGATGTACGTGTACTGCAAGCCCGAGGACTCGGACGCCGCGCTCGAGGCGATGCGCGAGCACGCCGAGGCGACGCTGGCGGGCCTGGGCCTGACCTATCGCGTCAAGCAGCTGTGCACGGCCGACATCGGCTTCGGGGCGCGGATGACCTACGATCTCGAGGTCTGGGCGCCCGGCTGCAACGAGTGGCTGGAGGTCTCGTCGGTATCGAACGTCGGCGACTTCCAGGCCCGGCGCGGCAACATCCGCTTCCGCCGCGAGGCCGGCGCCAAGCCCGAGCTCGTGCACACGTTGAACGGCTCGGGGCTCGGCCTACCCCGCACGCTGATCGCCGTGCTCGAGAACTACCAGCAGGCCGACGGCAGCATCGTCGTCCCCGAGGCGCTGCTGCCCTGGATGGGCGGGATCACGCGGTTGGCGGCGTGAGTGCGCGGAGCGCGAGAGCGAAACCTGAGGAGTCATCACGCGTAGAATGAGCGCTGGGCGCGCCGCGTGGGCAGGCGCTCCTGAAATCTTAGCCTATGACCGGTCTGACACTCTTCGGTGAACTGACTCTCCTGGTGATGACCCTGCTGGTCATGGCCGTCGGCGTCGTTGGCGCGGTCGTGCCGATCCTGCCGGGCAGCTGGCTGATCTGGCTGGCCGCCGTCGGGTACGGGCTGGCGCAGGCCGTCTTGGGTCAGCCGATCTTCGACGGCTGGATCGGCTGGGTCGCGATCTCGGTCATGACGCTGCTGGCCATCGCCGACCTGGTGCTCGAGTATGTGGTCACGCACTCGGTCGCACATCAAGAGGGCATCTCGGGCTGGTCGACGGCGGCCAGCATCGTGCTCGGCCTGGTCGGTCTGCCGTTCTTCCCGCCCTTTGGCTCTCTCGTCGGCGCGGTCGGCGGTCTGTTCGTGGTCGAGTATTTCCGCAAGGGCAAGGATTGGCGCAAAGCGCTGAAGGGCGTGCGCGGCTACGCGAAGGGTTACGGCTGGGCGCTGGTCGCCGAGATCACGCTGTGTCTGGCGATGATCGGTGTCTTTGTGATCTGGGTCGCCCTGGCGTTCGCCTTTCCCCAGTCGCTGTAGAAAACGAAAACGCGCCGTCGGCCCCGAATCTATTGGGGTCGACGGCGCGTTTTTATTCGCCTACAGTGGAT
Organism: Anaerolineales bacterium; assembly: GCA_044224715.1. Classification (GTDB taxonomy): domain Bacteria; phylum Chloroflexota; class Anaerolineae; order Anaerolineales; family UBA6663; genus UBA6663. The sequence continues at coordinate 63,328 of JBGAJV010000018.1, forward strand.
CGTCGGACGCCAGTTCCTCGGCCGTGGCCTGCCACGCCAACCTGAACCGCTCCTGGCTCTTGCGCGCGATAACGGCCAACGTGCCCTCTTTGAACAGCACGGGCTGTCGGCTGAGGCGCATGACGATCTCGCCCAGATCGGGGTTGTGGGCGACGCACATCACGATGCCCACGTCGCTGTATTCGATCAAGATCTCGTTCAGTTGGTCGGCGTCGAAGCCCGGAGCGAGGGCCGGGTGCGCGTGCAGGGCGCCCAGCCGATCGAGATGTGTCGCCAGGATCTCGGCCGTCATCCGCGCGCGCAACAACGGGCTGTGCAGGACGACATCGGGCGCCAGCTTGCGGCGCGCCAGCCCGGCGGCCGCCGCCTCCATCCGTCGCGCGCCCTCGGCCGTCAACGGTCGATCCGAGTCGGGGCCCGGCCACGACGGCCAGGTCGCCACGCCATGACGCACCAGATAGACCTGTGTTGCCATCTGCACTAGCTCGCTTGTTGGATGCGCGTCAGGGCGGTTTGAAGGCGGCCAAGGACCGTGGGGTCGACTTCCTGATCGAGCGCCGTCTGCAAAGAGGGTGTGGCCGCCGCGCCGATGTTCACCAGGGCGTCCACGGCGAGTTCCGCCGTCGCCGGATCCGCGGTGGCCAGCGCGAACAGCAGCGCCTGGATGCCGTCGACCCGGCGGGTTTCGCCCAGGGCGCGGATCGCGGCGGCACGCTCGACGGGATCGAGCGACGTCGCGGTCAGAATCAGGTCGGACGTCATTCGGCCTATTCAGCCGGCGGCGGGACCGGCAGATCCTCGGGCCGCGTGTTCATCCACTTCTCGCCGACCTCCACAAGCATCACCGGGATGCCGTCGACGATCGGATATTTGCGGCCGAGCACCGGCTCGATCAGCCAGCAATCTTTGTACAACTCGAGACGGCCCGGATCGTCCCCGGGTTGACGGGTCGCGTGCGAGACGCAGTACGGGCAGCGCAAGATCTCGAGCAAATCGGGGTTGATGGACATGGTTGTACCTCGGGGGCGATGATATCACGACCGTGGACGCCAAGACCGGAGACAGAGCGCCTTTGCCGGGGCTGGCGCAACCACCCTTCCGACGTCCGTCGGGCATCCACCCGCTTCAGCCGTTGCTCCGTGACCGCAGCCGTTGTCAGCCTGAGTTCCGCGCGTGCATCTTGTCGCGGTCGATCTCACGCCGAGTCGACTGCGTCAGCGGAGACGGGACGCCAGCGCGGCAGAGCGACGACGCAGGATCGCCGCGAGGCAATCAGGCCGCGCCTGACGCCAGACCGATTGGGCGCGCCACAGGTCGTCGAGCGAGGGCGGGTGTGGGCCGTACACGGTGGCCGCGTAGAGCTCGGTCACGTGCTCGCTCGCCAGGACCACGGTTGGCCAACGGGCCAACGTGATGCCGACGGCGGCAGCGTGCTCGGCCGGCGTCTGGCTGGCATCGACGACGACGCCTGCCGCGGACAGCCAACGCGTCATCCCCCAATACAAATCGCCGATCCGGCGCTTCACGGGCAACGCTTCTCGCCGGGCCTGCCACCAGACCCAACCCAGGATGGCCACGATCACGACCACCACACCAAGCAGGTTGATACCCAGCACCGGCGGCTCGTTCGCGCCGGACGCAACGTCAACGGGCAAAGCCGGCGCCGCGCCGGGCGCGACGTAGCTTCGACCGGGCTGCGAGGGCGTTGGCTCGAATTCGACCCAGCCGACCCCGGCCAATGCCACCTCGACCCACGCATGCGAGTCCGCGGCCGTGACCCGATAGGCAGCGCGGCCCGAGTCGTAGACGCCCATCGCGTACCCCGTGGCGACCCGTGCCGGCACGCCGACGGCGCGCAACAGCACCACCATGGCCGACGCAAAGTGGCTGCAGAAGCCGCGCCCGCTCTCGAACAAGAATACATCGACAACGTCACGGTCGGTCGGCGCGAGCGGGACCGCGAGGTCATAGTCATACGTGGCGCGCAGATAGTTCTGCACAGCCAGCGCCCTGGCGAGATCGGTTGTGGCGCCGGTCGTGATCTCGGCCGCCAGCCGGCGCACACGGTCGGGCACCGAGGACGGCAACGCGCGATAAGCATCCGGCAACGACGACCAGAGCGAGACGGCGGCCGTCAGCCGTGACAGATCGGGCGGGATCGATTCGACCCGATAGATTGATTCGGCGCCGGACAGCAGCGTGTCATCGGTGGCCAAAGCGCGCACCCCATCGACGACGGTGGCCGAGATCGGGCGATTGACCGCGAACAACGTCGTGCCATGCTCGGCCAGGATCTCGAAATCCTGCCGCACAACGGCGACTCGTGCCTGGGCCGGCGCGTTCGTCGGGCCCGATGCCGTTTCGGCCAACGCCCACCCCTGCCCGGTGTACGTCGTGTACACCGCGCTGCGCCAGTAGCGAATCGGTCCCGCCGCTGAGCGATCGGCTTCCGGCGGAAGCGGTGGCGGGTCGCTTGTGTTGACCCACATGACGACGGCATCGCCGTTCGGCAAAGGCGCGCCGATGCGAGTGAGATCCGGCGTGCGCGCGACAAGCGCCGCCTCGATGTCGTTCTGCGGTGGCTTCACGCCCGCGAAGAGCTGCGTCGCCGCCTGTGCGGCCGGGCGCTCGAACCAGGCGGCGATCTGACGCCACCCGCGCGGCGTGCCCAACCAGGGCAGCGACAACGCGGCGACGGCCGCGGCCAGCACGACCAGGCCACCGACCGGGATGACCCGATCCCATAGATCGTCGGGCGAGTCGATCCCGGCCCGATCCCAATCGATGCGACGCGCGTCCCATTCCGCGACGGCGATCAGGGCCAGCGTCGTGACGAGTGCCGTGATGAGCGCGCCGTCGTCGCGCCCGGTCAACGACTGATTCAGCGCCAACAGCGCCGTCAGCAGACCGCATGCCGTCCAAAGGCTTCGTCGACGGACGACGGCCCAGCCGATCGCGGCGAGCAGCTGCCAGAGCACGAGGCCGAGGATCAGATCGAACAACCTAGAATCGGAGACGGTCTCACCGTGCGCAACCGACGCCCCCCACAGCGACAGCACCTCGCCCAGCGTCAACAGACGCACCCGCAGGATCGACAGAGCATCGACCGACCCCGCCAGCAGGCCGAAGACGTTTTGCAGGGCGACGGCGGCGCCTACGAGCAGGCTGTAGACAACGGCCCAACCGGCGCGCCAGCGCGTCGCACCCAACGCGAAGCCGCACAGCAGTCCCAGCAACACAGGCACCCATAGTCGCAGGGCCGCTCCGGTCCAACCGGCCTGGACAGCCGCTGTTCCGGCCACGCCGGCCAGACAGGCCGCGAGGCCGCAGGCCAGGGCCAGGCTAAGGCGCACACGCGGCAAGGACAGGGCCGTCATCGGGTCAGCGCCTCCGCTTCGGCTTCGCTGCGCGGCGTCTGCCGCGCCACGATGCGCCCCGTGCCCAACGCCCGGAACTCCCAGCGTCGCAGCGGCCCAAAGGCGCCGAGCACTGGTTGCACCGCATCGGCAGCGACGGCCTGCGCCGACCAGCCGCGCTGCGTGAGCGCTTCGGCGACGCGCTCCCCACGCTGGGCGCTCGTCGGATCCAGCAACACCAGATCGAGGCCGGTCGCGCGGCCGGCCACCGCAGCGCACGTCGGCCAATCGGCATCGACGTCCGCGCTCAGCACCACAAGCCGCGCGCGCGCCGGGACGATCGCGGCCGCGTCGGGCAGGGTCGCGGCGAATGGGCGCGGGGATGGGCGCACCGGCGCCAGCGCGCGCAGCACCGACCAGAGCTGCGGTCGTCCGGCGCGCGCCGGCACGACAGTCGGCTCCGGCGCCGCAAACGCCAGGCCGACACGCAGCCGGCGGCCGATCAATTGATCCGCGACGGCGACCGTCAGCAGGATCAGGCGCTCGAGCGTCGGATCGTCATCAGCGTCACCGGGCGCGAGGCCGCCGGAAAAATCCGGCACGAGCCAGACATCGGACGCCGATTCCGGGTCCATCTGTCGAACGAACAGGGCCTGTTGGCGGGCGCTCGTCGGCCAGTGGATGCGGCGCAGCGGATCGCCGGCGGCATACCGGCGCACGGCCGACGCCTGGGCGCTGTCGGCGCGGAGCGGTGTGCGCAACACGGCCTGATCGCCGCGGCGAACACGACGCGACCCGAGCGCGACCGGCGCGCGCGCCAGCGGCGGCGCCACCACGACTTCGTGGCGTTGGCCGAAACGAACCTTGGCTTCGAAGAGGCCGAGCGGATCGCGCCACCCGGCCGACCACGGGCCGAGCGTGGCGATGCCTCGGCGTGCGCAGATCGCGTCGATCCGCCACGAGCGAGCGTCGATGCCGCCGACCGACTGAACGCTGGTGACGCCGTAGCCTGGCAGCGTTGAGGCATCTTCCAGCGCGGCCACGATGGGAAAACGTGTCGTGTTGACGAGCGTGATCTGCTCCTCGATCTCGTCCCCCACCTGGATCGGGACCGAGATCAGTCGGCGTTCGCCATACAGGCCGACCGACTGCGCCCGCACGATCCACAGCGCCGTGAGAAGCGCGATCGACAGCGCGCCCACGACGCTGGCCGTCGCCGCGACCGGCCAGAGCGCGTAGGCGGCCAGCGCCAGGGCCCACGCGACGAGCGGCGCCGCGCGCACGACGCGCACCGTGATGACCCGGTCGCCATCCTGACGCGCGAACACGACGCCGCGGCGCAACTGTGCGCCCGCCGCGCCAAACGCCGAGAGCATCGATCGACCGAAGTGGCGGAACATCATCGTGTCAGGTGATCGGATCAACGACCGGTATGGTCGCCGCAATGATAGTACGGCAGGCTGTGGGTGTGGCCCAGACAGAGCGAGGCCGGCAGACGCCGGCCTCGTGAAAACCTATGGATCGACTGGCGCCGAACCTGGGCGCTATGGCGTGGCCCCGGCCGGCGGCGGCGGCGGCATGTCGGGGGTACCGGGCCCGTACTGATAGATCGCGCGCCAGGGTTGATAGTGCGTGATGATCGGCGCTTCGTCGGCGTAGAGCTGCACGCCGTCGCGCATCACCGTGCGCGAGACGAAAACGTCCGCGCCGTCGGCCTGATAGTCGACCTGCTTGACCTCGCCGGCGGCCAGCTCGGGGTTCTCTTCGTACGCCGGCTCCGGCGCCGGCACGGTGTTCGAGACCGACGCGGCGTTGACCGCCGTCGTGCGGCCGTCGGAGGTCGAATAGAACTTCCACTCAAGCCGTTGCGCTGAGGGATAGAAATACGTCTCCATCAACAGCCAGTACGGCGTGTCGTTCTGGAACTTGAAATCGACAAGCGGCGTGTAAACCGCGGCGTCCAGCCCCGGGCCGCTCCACGACGTCGTGTTTTGCTCGTAGTAGCCGACGCGGTACGCATGCGCGTTGCGTTCGACGACCGGGAAGCCGCCGAAGTACACGGCCCGGAAGAGCGTGGTGCTGACCTGACAAACGCCGCCGCCGATGCCGCGTATGGTGCGGCCGCCGTAGATGATCAAGGCCTCCGCAAAGCCGCTGTCGAGGCTGATATCGCCGATGTTGTCGGAGAACGAGAACACGGCGCCCGGCGGAACGAGCAGACCATGGAAGCGCGCGGCCGCGGCCTTGATGTTCTGCATACGTTCGGCCGACGATCCCTTGAACGACGTGTACTGGTCGCTCACAAGCTCGGTGATGCCGAGGTCGGCGCCCTTGGCGGTGTCGGGGACCTGCGGCGGCGTGACGATGAAGGTCAGCGGCACAGAGTGCTGGCCCTTGAGCAGCGCCGCGTTGATCGCCGCGATCGTGGCTTCGACATCCAGCTGGCGTGCGTCCTGCGACGGCGCGATCGGCTCGATCTCATGCGTGTTGTCGTTGAACACGAAACGGGCGTCATGGCCCTCGCGCGCCAGCGGCTCGGCGAGCGGCGTCAGCACCTGACGGAGCGCATCCGGATCGAGGCCGACGTCGAAGCGCGCGCTGTTGCCGTCCTCGATGCGGTTGATGCGCAGCATCGTCGCCAGTTGCTCGGGCGCGAGCGTGGTCGGGTCGGCCGGATCGCCCTCGAGCGGCGTCGCGATCGTGAGTTGCAGCGGCTGGCTGAGGATCTGGCGCGCCGCGTCGGCCTGGACGCTGGCGTCGAGGATGCGCGGCGTGGTCTCGCGATAGACGAGCGTCACTTCGGTCGGGCTCAGCGTGAGCAGCGCGGCGCGCACTTCGGCCAGCGCTTTGTCCGCCTCGAGTTCGCGTCCGATCTGGCCGGGCTGCACGGTGACGTCGGCGCCCGATGCGGCAAGCGTGGCCTCGCGCGCCGGCGTGAAACTCGACGCGGCCAGGGCGTTGATCTGAGCGTAGGCCGCACCTTCGTCGAGACGCCAGACCGGCGCGATGTCGACACCGTCGTGCCAGGCGCGGAATTGTTGCCAAACGTCGGCGATGGCGTTGCCGCTGCGACCAACGTCGTAGGCGGCGCTGACGGTCGCGGCCAGGTCGAAGCGCAGGCCGAGCGTGTCGGCGGGCAGCGTCGTCCGGTTTTTTCCGTCGACCAGCGTGATGTCGACCGGTTTGACCGATGCCATCTCGGTCGCGAGCACCCGGGTGGCTTCTTCGGGTGTCAGACCCGAAAGATCCACGGCGCCGGCCCGTACCCCGGCCAGGATCTGACCTTTGTGCGACAGCGTGTAGATCGCGCCGGCGGACACCGCCAGCGAGCCGAAGACGACCAGGCACGCGGCCACGCACAGCACGACCCGCGCCGCCCAGGTCAACAGACCAGGACCCGCCGTTTCTGGCGTAGGTTGGGGCAAAACCGGGTTGGGCGCGCGATGCGCTCGAGTAACATCCATATGATTCGATTATAGCGTCGCGAGGGATTTCGGCCGCTGCGTGGGAATATGCATGCAGTGTGCCGGGGGCGACGACCGGTTTGGGTGGGACGTTCAGGCGGTTGGGATGGTTCCGACGTCGTGGGGCGGGGCGGGCGCGCCCGTAGGGGCGGCCCTTGTGGCCGCCCTCCCCGTCCCGTCGATCCTTCGCCGTTCGCCGATACCCGCGCCCGAAATCCCCGACCGGGGTAACGGCCATGGCGGCCTCGGCACGGGCGGTGCCGCGTCGGGCGTTCACATGCGCGGCGCTCACGGGCAGGTCGGGGTTCGGTGGGGCCGGCAGAGCTGCCACAAGGGCCGCCCCTACGGGTACCACGTTATTCTGACCGGGGTAACGGCCATGGCGGCCTCGGCACGGGCGGTGCCGCGTCGGGCGTTCGCATGCGCGGCGCTCACGGGCACGTCGGGGTTCGGTGGGACCGGCAGGGCGGCCACAAGGGCCGCCCCTGCGGGTCCTGCGTGAACACGGGGCCATCTTGGCGGGCCGACGCGTCCGAAACGCGCGCGCGCCTCACCTCACCACGCTGCGGAAGCCACCCCACTCTCGTCAACGACGAACGGCGCCCAAATCAGGCTGACTAACTGCGCGTTGATGTTGGACTTCTTCGGCTTGATCGTCAACGTTTCGAGCGGCGCGGCGCCCACGCTGAACTGAGCATCGAGCGCCGCAACGTCTTCCTTGAACTGCGCATCGAGGTCGGCCATCTGCTCCTTCACGGCCTCGACGGTCTCCTGCGCGCGCGAGACGTCGCCGCCTTCCTTCATCGCGCGCCCAACGCCGCGCGCGGCCGTGGTGGCGCGCCCGACACCGGAACCCTTGCGCCCGACAAAGGCGCCCAACAGGGTCGCGCCGAAGGAGATCGCCGTCTGCATCTTGGCCTGATCGGCCTGCGCCTTCTGCTCGGACACGCGTTGCTCGGCGCGGCGCAACCGTTCTTGAAGCGCCGCCTGCTTGGGTGCGTACTTGCGCTTGAGCGCATCGACGGCGTCGTCGCGTTTCTCACGCCCGCCCTGCCCGGTGCGCACGCGGAACTCGCCTTCGCTTTCGCCCGGGTTCGAGACCAGCTTGGTCAGCGGATCGCGCCACAGTGTCAACGTCTGCGAGCCATAGAGGTACGTGACGAAATCCTTGCCCCACGCCGCGTAGCTCTTGGGCTTCGCCGCGGCCATCGGCAGCGGCGCGAACTCGACGCCGGCCATCGGCGCGCGTTCGAGTTCATTCGGCCCGATATCGACGATCTCGGACGCGGCCCATTCGACAGGCACGGCATTGTCGGTGATCGGCGTCAGACACATGGCCGCCTGGCTGAGGTCGACCCGGGTCTTTGTGTCGCTGAACCCGATGGCCGCGGCGCCATACACATACGGCCGATACACCACGCGTCCGCCGGCGGCGCCGCGCACCGGCAGGAAGAATTGCGAGATCGCGGGGTCGAGCGATGGTCGACCACCCGCGATCGGCGCGGCCACCGGCGCCGCCGCGACAACGGGCGCGATCGGCGTGAGCGGCGGGACGGGCGCCGTCGCGGAGACGGCGGGCGTCGCCGCCGGCTGGGCCACGGGCGCAACAGGCGTCTTGAGCGGATCCATCAACAGCTTGATCTGCGCCCGGGTCAACGGGCCGCGCAGATAGCTCAACGCCCAGCGCGTGGTGAAGACCACGGGGCCGTTGTCGTGCACGTTGTTCATCAGGAAGACCCGGTTGCCCAGGCCTGAGATCAACGTATCCATCGCGGCGCGATCGAAACCGCTGCCCGCGCCGGCAGCTGCGCCCTCGAGCCCATCGAGCACGCGCTGCTTGTCGCGGTCCGTCTGCAATCGGCCGATGAACCACGTGCCCGTGTTGCCAAGGCCCTTGTAGTCGAGGTCCACGGGGTTCTGCGTCGCCAACACGACGCCCAGACCGAACGCGCGCGCCTGCTTGAGCAACGTCAGCAGCGGCGGCTTGCTCGGCGGGTTGGCGGTCGGCGGAAAGTACCCGAAGATCTCGTCCATATACAACAGGGCGCGCAGGCTGGTCGTGCCGGATTGCGCGCGGGCCCAGCCCAACACCTGGTTGAGCAGCAGCGCGACGAAGAACATGCGCTGCGCGTCGTTGAGGTGCGCGATGGAGAAGACCGCCAGCCGCGGCTTGCCCGCCGGCGTGTACAGCAGGCGCTGGATGTCGAGCGGCTCGCCCTCCAGCCAGGCCGCGAAACCGGGCGAGGCCAGCAGGTTGTTGAGCGCCATCACCAGGCTGAAGCGGTCCTTCGAGGGATAAAACGACTCGAGGTCGAGCACGCCGACCTTGGTGAAGGGCGGGTTCTGGATCTGGCCGATCAGACTGGCGACGTCGAGATCTTGCCCGTTGCGCCAGGCGCTGTCGAGGATGGTGCTGACCAGGATGTGCTCGCGGCTCTGCAGCGGGTCGGCGTCGATGCCGGCAAGGCTGAGCAGCGATGACGCCGCGGTCGCGACGCGCTCGCGCATGGCCTCGACGTCGTCGATCACGGCTGCGTCGGGCGCGGCGAACGACTTGAGGATCGACACCGGCATGCCGCTGTTGCTACCGGGCGTGTAGACGCGCACCTCGGCCGCGTCGCGCAGCCGCTGGATGCGCGCGCCGTCTTCGCCCCAGCCAGCCAGACCGTTGCGCCAGAGCTCGGCCTGTTGCTGCGCGTACACATCGGGCGTCACGCCCTTCTGCGCCGCGTCGTCCTCGTTGATCCACGGACGAAAATCCTCGGGCTGGAGCTGAGGGAACGTCAGCATCAGGTTCGGCAGATCACCCTTGGGGTCGATGATGATCGCCGGCACCCCATCGATGGCGGCTTCTTCGAGCAAAGACAAGCACAGACCGGTCTTGCCGGAGCCCGTCATGCCGACGCAGACCGCGTGCGTCACCAGATCCTTCGAGTCGTATAACAACAACGACTCTTTCGCCTGCCGAGCCGCCAGATCGTACTCCTTGCCCAGATAAAACACGCCAAGCCGCTCGAAATCGGTCATGATGTCTCCCCCGCGTGATCAGGCGTTACGTCGTCGTTTACTTCTTGCCGAACGCGCTGTCCAGGATGCTCTGCGTCAACAGACCGCCAGAAGCCGTGCGCGCGCTGCCGGCGTTCATCGGCTTGACTCCGCGCAGCGCCGCCATCACCGCCTGCATCGCCGCGCTGGCCGTGTCTGCGCCCTGCGCCTGCGCACCCATATAGGCCGTGCCGGCCTGGATGACATCGGCCAGGTCGAGCCCAGGCTTGTCCGGGATCAGATTGTTCAGCAGGCCGCCCAGCGGATCCGATGGCTGGGCGCCCGCGCTCTGACCGCCGCCGGCCGCGCCACCCAACAACGCCGCGAACGGATCCTGAGCGGCGCCGCCGCTTTGACCGCTGCCGCCCGCACCGCCCAGCAACGCCGCCAGCGGATCCTGCGCCGCGCCGCCACCCTGACTGCCCGCCGCGCCACCGAGCAGCGCCGCAAACGGGTCCTGTGCCGCGCCACCGCTCGAGGCGCCGCCGAGCAACGCGCTCAATGGATCCGGGGCGGATGCACCCGACGGAGCAGCCTGTGCCGCGCCACCGCCGCCGGCGGCCATACCCAGCAACGCGGAGAGCACACTGGCGCCGCCACCGGAAGAAGCCGGCGCCCCAGACGCGCCCGTGTGCGCGCCGCCGGCGGGTTGAACCGCGCCCTGACCACCGAGCGCTCCCAACAGATCACTGATGTCGTTTTGGTTGCCCGTCGGGGCCGAGGCTTGCGGTTTGGCCTGTGCGGCCACGTGGCCCTGGGCCGGCACGCTGCCCATCAACGATTGCAGCAAGGCGGGGACGTCGTTCTGCCCCAGACGCTCCTTGCCCTCGAACTGGCGCGAGGCTTCGCGCAATCCGTTCACATAGTGTTGCGCCGTGCCGCCCTGGCCTTTGGCCGCCAGTTGCTCAGCGGCCTGCGAGAGCTGAGCCGACGGCGCCTGGCCCTTGGCGCTTTTGATCGCCTGACTGATGACCTTGAAGTTCGCGGCCGTATTGGAGCCGTGATTGCCGTTGACGCCGTCCATGGCGTTCAGCGCATCCTGATTGGCCTTGACGGATTTGTAGGCGGCGTTGAACGCGCGCTCGAGCTGGAAGGATTTGGGCCGAGGCATGGCATCTACTCCTTTCGAGGTGGCTACATTGTAATGGATCGAAGACGACCGCATGTCAGCGCGTGCCCGACGCCCGTGCGTCGCCCGCTCTACTTGGCCGAAATAAAACGGGCGGCAACGAGGCATACCTCGTTGCCGCCCGTTCGAAAAGACGATCGGGAGGGATCAGGCCGGCTGGCCGGCGCGGCGTCCGATGGCGTCGAGCATTTCTTCGTTCGTCCCGAACTTGAAGAACGTCAAACCCCGTTCGCGCGCGACCTCGGCTTCGGCCGCCTCGAGCGCCGCCCAGGCCTCCTTAGAAATGACGGGCTTGCCGAGCTTGGCCAGACGCGTCTCGAGCGCGGCGTTGACTTCGTCGACGGCGGGCGTCGTGGTCTTGAGATACTCGAGCACGGCCAATGCGCCGTCGGTGCCGTCCTTGCGGGCGACGCCGACCAGACCGGTGCTGGCTTCGCGCGACCAGCCCGCGACGAATACACCCGCGATCGGCGCGTTGGCCTGCGGATCGAACGCCTCGTACGAATGGCCCTCGATCGGATACTGCGGATTCGGGTTCTTGACGAACGCGTACGACTTGACCGGCAGGCCGAACTCCGTGTCGACCTGATCGCCGATGGCGAAGACGACGGTGTCGGCCGGGATCACGCGTTTCGTGCCCAGGCCGCGCGCCTTGATGTCGTCGCCGGATTTGACCAGCGTGGTGTCCTCGACCTCGACGCCGGTCACGGCGCCCTCGGCCCCGATCAACGCGGTGGGCGAGGCCAGGAACTGCAGCAGGAATCGCGTGGCCGTCACCGGCGGGAGCGCGCCGGGCACGCCGGCCACGATCTCGGCGCGGGCCTCGTCGACCGACTGGCCGACGGCTTCCATCGTCGGGCGGCAGCGGGCCAGCTCGGCATCGAGCGCCGCCTGATCGAGATTGGCGCCCACGATCTTCATCTCGGCCTTGTCGAACTTGACTTCGGCCGGGCCGCGACGCGCGATGGCCGTCACGGTCTCGGCGCCCTTCTCGCGGATCAACCAATGCGCGATGTCCATCATCACGTTGCCGACGCCGACGATGACCGCATGACGCCCGACCTTGATGTCGTACTGGCTGTACGGGGGCAGCAGGTTGTAGTGGTAGACCAGATCCTTGGCGTGATAGACGCCGGCCAGGTCCTCACCGGGGAGGCCGAGCGACTTCGTGCCTTGCGCGCCAGCCGCGACCAGGATGGCGTCGAAACCCATCTTGCGCAGATCGTCGAGCGACAGGTCGGCCTGGGTACCGATCGTGACGTTGCCGAAGTAGCGGATACCGCAATCATGCAGCAGGCTGCGGAACTGCTTGCGCAACCCTTCTTTCATCTTCAGCTTGTCGTGATAGATGCCGTACTCGGCCAGGCCGCCGGGCTTGATGTCACGATTGAACAGCGTCACAGCCACGCCGCGTTCGGACAGAGTCTTCGCTGCATACAACCCGGCCGGTCCCGCGCCGACCACCGCCACATGGAACTGAGACACAACGCCTCCTATAGTTGAGCGTCGACCGACCCGGCCGATACCTGCCGTGTGATTTTATTCACAAGCACTCGCATTATAACGCCGACGCCCCAGACTTCCCTATACAGGTCTCACCAAAAACGGGGTGACAGGTCAGCCGTTTGGGGTGCACAAATGCAGCTTTCGAGCCCGAAACCCGACGCCGCATCGGCGTGACGATAATGCCGCGAGATGAAAGGCGCTTGTGGGGGCGTTTTCGGGCGCGGACACCGACACTGACAGACGCCGATGTCCGCACGTGTGGGGCACGCCATCGTCAACCGGCACGACGCAAACGCAGGAGCGGCTGGGCGGGATCCCAGCGGAAGGTCAGGACCGCGAGCACGAGGAAGACGCAGCCGTAGCCCAGGACGATCAGGGCCGAGCCCCAGACCGCGTCCATCGGCTCGGCGAGCGCCATAGCGAGCGTGACGCGCAGAAAGTGATTGAAGGGCAACACGTCGCGCAGTAGCTGAAGCCAGGCCGGCGCGCTCGCCAGGCTGTAGAAGGTCTCGGTTAAGAACAGCAACGGAAAGGTGATCAGGTTGTTCCAGGCCGAGACCTGGCCTTCGTTATCGCCGAGATTCCCCATGACGATGCCAAGCGCGGTGAAGACCAAGGTGCCCAGGCCGGCGCTCACACAAAGGAAGAACAGGCTCGTGCCCGGCAACCCGGCGTTCAACCACCAGTTGCCGAAAACGGCTACGCTGCCGGCAGCGACGACGGCAACCAGGCCGCGCGCGAGGCTGAGCCAGACGACGAACATCCCCACCGGATACGGTGATGCGCGCAGCAACTTGTAAACGCCACGCGCGCGTTGCGCCAGGATGTCGAAGGCCGTGCCGTGGACCGAGAAGAAGATCGTGCTGAAGGCCACGGTGCCAGCCAGCAGGCGGCGCGCATCCAAAGCGTCTCCAAGGCCGAGCCGCATGCCCACGATCAGAGCGATCGGGAAGAAGACCGCCCACCCGAGCGAGATCAGGTCTCGCGTGGCGCCCTTGAGGAGCGAGCGAACGACGACGATGTGATTCATGCCAGAGACTCCGCCTGGGTCAGTTTGAGATACAACGCGTCAAGATCCGGCACGCCGGCCTGAACGCACATGGCCTCAGGGGTGCCTTCGGCGACGATCCGGCCGCCGATGAGCACGGCCACGCGATTCGCCAGACGCGCTACTTCGGACATGTCGTGCGAGGTCAGCAGCACGGCGGCACCGGTCTGCGCCAGCGACGCGATCAGGGCGCGCACCTCTGCCTGTGCGCGCGGGTCCAACGCCGCGGTCGGCTCGTCGAGGAAGATCAGGGCCGGATCGTGAACCAAAGCAGCCGCGATCGAGAGTCGCTTTTGCTGCCCACCCGAGAGACGAGCGGCCTCGATCGCGGCGACGGACGCCAACCCGGCGCGCGCGAGCAACGCATCCAGGGCAGCCGGCTTCAACGCGCGGCCGTAGAACGCCGCGAACAGCCGGAGGTTGTCGGCGGTCGACAAACCGGGAAAGAGCGGCGCGCTCTGGAGCTGCACGCCGGTGCTCGCGCGCGGGTGCGCGAAGGTGTACTGGACCTCGCCGGCGTCAGGGTGGCGCAGCCCAATCAGCATCTCGATCGTGGTCGACTTGCCGGCGCCGTTCGGGCCGATCAGGGCAAGCACCTCGCCCGGCGCGATGGTCAGGTCGACGCGGTCGACGGCGACCCTTGCGCCGTAGCGCTTGCGGAGCCCTGTGGCTGAGAGAAGCTGGGATGTCACGTCAACCTTCCGTCGAATCAGGGGCGGCTTTTCGCGGCTGGCGCGCGAGACGACGCAGTTCATCGCGCGTGGGGAGTTCGTAGATCTGCGGCGCCGCGGTCGGCAGGGTTGCGCGCAGGTGCCGCAGCAACGTGAGGTCGGCCTCAAGATGCGCGCGGCTGTTGGCGAAGATCGCGGCCATGAACGCCGGCGCGCCCGGCGCGTTAACCTTGAGCGTTTCGCCCTGTCGTGTGTAGGCGATGTCGCCCTCCAGACGCGTGATCTCGGCATCCAGCGCGTCCAGCACTTCAGTCTTGTCAAGTTCGTGAATAAAGGTGAGCGCCGTGTACAGCAAAGACGGCACCACGCGGACCGGCGTGCGCAAAGCCTTGCGCAGCAGCCCTCGCAGCTCGGCGTGCCCAGTATCGGTCAGCCGGTACGTCGCGCGTTCGCGTCGGCCGGTACGCTCGATGGCATCCACAGCCACAAAGCCCTGACGCTCGAGTTTGTTGAGCGCATAGTAGATCGAGCCGGGCAGGACCTCGGCCCAATGCTCGGCGGCGCTCAACTCCAGATGCTGTTGGATGTCGTAACCGGACAGCGGTCGGGCCGTCAACAGGCCCAAGATGAAGATGTCGGTGACCATATACTCACTGTTATATACTCAACCTTGAGTATCTGTCAAGCCCTAATGGCTGTCTCGCCAATCACACGAACCTTTCTGGCCAAATCACGCGCCTTTCGAACTCTGCGCGACACGGTAATTCAAAGCACTCAGTTTTTGGACGAACCCGAGGATGACGGACAGTTCCGCCACGTCGTACTTGCGCAACAGATCAGTCAATTCGGCGGCATACGTGTCGTAGAGGCCGGTCAGCGCGCCACTGTCCTGTGGGCCGGGGTGAATGACGACCTTGCGCCGATCGGCGGGATCGGCTTCGCGCCTGGCCCATCCTGCGCGCTCCAGGCGATCCACCACGCCCGTGATCGCGCCGGTCGTGAGCCCGCTGTCTTCAGCCAGCTGCCCGGCCGTCATCGGCCCTTTGCGCACCAGGAGCTCGGCGCATTTGAGGTCGTTCGCGCCCATCCCGACCCTCTGCGCGATGGCCGATGCCGACACCACGGCGGATGTGCTCAAGTCGCGCAACGCCCAATCTAGTTCTCGGATCAGCTCTGATCGTCGCATTTCGCCCTTGACTCCCGGGTCAGTATATCTTACGATGTAAATATCTTAGACGTAAGATTTACAACAGGAAGATAATGACAACTCTATCACAAACCCACAAACCGGCCGGCCCCAAACTCAAGAAGGCGGGGCATTCCACCCTGAAGCTGATCCACCTCTTGCTCAATGCATGCTGGATCGGCGGCGGGCTAGGCATGATCCTTTTGCTCACCATCGGCTATCAGATGGGCGACGCCCGTTTCATCACGCTGGCGATCCAGATCCTGGACCTCGGCGTTGTGGTGCCCGCCGCGATCGGGTCGCTCCTGACCGGCATCGCCTTCTCGCTTCTCACCCACTGGGGCTTCACCCGGCACCGATGGATCATCGCCAAGTACGTCATCAACCTGATCCCCGTGATCGCCGGGCCAGTCGTGCAGGCCCCGTGGCTGGTGCGTCTGGACGAACTCTCTCGTGCGCTGGCGCCAGGAGCCGCCTTACCCGCGGAGTTCCTGCAGTTCCGCGGGCTCTTTCTGGCCTTCACGGCGGCGCAATGGTGTCTCTTGTTGATCGCCGTGTATCTCTCGGTGTTCAAGCCGGCGCTGCGCGCACGGCGCGACGCGCGGGGCCCCGGCCGGGCGCCCGCGGTCGGCGAGGCCTGAGGCCACAACGACCGAGCCCAAAAAACAACGGGGATCGTCGAGCCCGACGATCCCCGTTGTGCATGACAACCGTGCGCGCTTACAGGTGCTTGCGCGCGGCGACGGATGCGCCGACCACACCGGCCAGGTCCTTGAGCGCGCCGGGCACGATCTTGATCCGCCGCGCCTCGGACTTCGCCACGTAGTGCTCCTGGGCGAACTTGCGGATCGGGGCCACGAACTTGTCTCCGAGGCGTTCGGTGACGCCGCCGCCGAAGACGATCATCTCGGGATCGATGATGTTCATGACGTTGCCGGCGCAGCGCCCCAGCGCGCGTTGCGCGTTGGCCAGCGCGGCCTGCATGGGCTTGTCGCCGGCCTTGAGCGCCTCGACGATCACGCGGCTGGTGAGCCGTCCGCCTCCGACGCTCTGCATCAGGTCGGGCACGACGCTCTTCTCGCCGGCCGCCATCGATTCGCGGATCTGGCGTTCGAGCCCGGCGCGGCCGGCGATCGCCTCGACGCACCCGGTCTGGCCGGTCACGTCGAGCACACCGTCGTCG
The DNA here is from genome assembly GCA_044224715.1 of Anaerolineales bacterium. Lineage (GTDB taxonomy): Bacteria > Chloroflexota > Anaerolineae > Anaerolineales > UBA6663 > UBA6663. The sequence goes on from JBGAJV010000018.1 coordinate 79,916, forward strand.
CCGTTGACGCAGGTGTGGCCGACCTCCCCGGCGCCGCCGCGGAAACCGGTGCGAAGCTCGCCGTTGAGGATGATGCCGCCACCGATGCCGGTGCCGACGAAGATCGCGACCATGTCCGACAGACCGCGCCCGGCGCCGTGGTGATACTCGCCCAGCGCGCCGACGCGCACGTCGTTCTCGAGCCAGGCCGGCAGCCCGAGCCGCCGCTCGATGCGATCGACCAGCGGATAGTTCGTCCACCCCTTGCCGACGTTGACCAGGACCCGGATGACGCCGCGCTCTTGATCAATCGGGCCAGGCACACCGATGCCGATGCCGCCGACCTGCTTGGCCTTGACGTCCGCGGCGCCCATGGCGCGCTCGATCGCGACCGCGAGACGTTCAAAGACGACGTCTGTGCCAAGCTCAGCGTGGGTCTTGCGCTTCTCGAAACCGACGACGTTGCCATCCTTGTCGACCACGCCCGCCCGGATGCTGGTCCCGCCAAAGTCCACGCCGATGTAATAGGGTTTCTTGGCCATAGCTCCTCTTTGAGGTAAACGGGCTGCAGGCACCGGGTGTCAGGCCGTACCGACGTCAGCGCGGATCCAACCCGTGACGCCCGTGGTCTGCCGCCCGACACCGATCAGAACACTTGTGCTATCATCCCCCACACGCGTGGGCCCAAGACCAACAGGCCGACGACGACGGCCGTGAGGGCCGCGATCAACACCGCCCCGGCCGCCACGTCCTTGGATGCTTTGGCCAACGGGTGGAGGTCCGGCGAGGCCAGATCGACGACGGCCTCGATACCGGTGTTAAGCAACTCGGCGGTGAACACCAAACCAGCCGCCAGGGTGATCAACGCCCACTCGCCGAAGCTCAGGCCGAACCACAACCCGGCCAGCACGACGGCGGCCAGGATGAGCGAGTGGATGCGCGTATTGGGTTGCGTGCGCAAGGCATAGGCCAGGCCCTCGAAGGCATGGCCAAAGGAGTGGACTCGGGAGACGGCGCGACGCGGCGACGACATCGCCCGCATTGTACCGCCCGAGACGAGATCGTCGCAACGCAGGCGCGGCAGACAATTGCCGCTACCGACACTTGATCCGAGGGGTGCGTGATGTTGAAGTGGCGAAGAGCATTACTCCTGTCGATGATGGCGCTCTGGCTGGGCGCATGCGTGCCGGTCGAGAGCCTGGCGAGCGCGCCCAGCGCCGAGCCGGTCGGTGTCGCCACGCCCACGACCTCGTGGTACGACGTGTATTTCACGACGCCCGAGACCACGGCCGACCAGGATCCCACGATCGCCACGGGCCCGGCGCTGGCCTTGATCAACGGCCTGGCGCAGGCGCAGCACACGCTCGACGTGGCGGTCTACGACATCGACAATGGCCCCATCGCCGACGCCTTGATCGCGGCCCATCGACGTGGCGTTCTGGTGCGCATCGTCACCGACACCGATTACCTCAACGAAGATGCGCTGTTGCGTGTCATGGCGGCCGGCATCCAGGTGGTCGGCGACGCGCGCGAGCCGTTCATGCATCACAAGTTCGCCGTGGTCGACGGCGCCGAGGTATGGACGGGCTCGATGAACTACACCGATAACGACGCCTATCGCAACAACAACGTGTTGATCCACATCCGCTCGGTGCGTCTGGCCGAGAACTACGCGGCGGAGTTCGAGCAACTGTTCACGCGGCAGGCCTTCGAACAGGCCGGCAAGCCGCCGAACCCGACGCTGACGCTCTCGGGCACGCTGATCGAGAACGCCTTCTCGCCGGGCGGCGGCAGCGCGGATCGGATCCTCGACGTCCTGCGGACCGCGCATTCGAGCATCCACATCATGGCCTTCTCGTTCACGCGCACCGATTTCGCCGACGTGCTGCTCGAACGCGCTCAAGCCGGGGTGGTCGTGCAGACCGTGTTTGAACGCCGGCAGGTGTCGGCGGGCGGCGACGCGGTCTTCAACTTGCTGCAGGCCGCGGCGATCCCGGCGCGGTTGGACGGCAACCAGTACAATCTCCACACCAAAGCCATGATCGTCGACGATTCGATCGTGGTGTTCGGCTCTTACAACTTCTCGCGCAACGCCGAGACGCAGAACAACGAGAACGTGCTCATCGTGCACAGCCCGGAGCTGGCCGCGGCGTTCGAGGCGGAGTTTCAGAAGGTTTGGGCGCAGGCGGCGCCGTAGACGGCGGCTTAAGCCGCTGCGGACCAGGGGCGAAATCGGCCTGCGCTGGTTTAGGTCGTTCGACAGCCACTGCCGGCGGCGCCCGTGGTGGCGGCCGTCAGCGCACGACGGGCCGGCGACGTCTCGGATCAAGGCGAGCCCGCTACAGATCAGGCTCGCTTGACGGTTTAATGACGATGGCCGCTTCAGCCCGGTCGTCGTCGCTCAAGAGGCCGGCGCAGGCCGGCCTCGCTTTCGTCCGCAGCGGCTTCAGCCGCCGCCGCGCCCAGGTGCCCATGTTCTATCTCGGACAACTCGCCGATGGCCAACGCCTGACCTACGACCCCGACGACCTCACGACGCACGGCCTTTGCGTGGGCATGACCGGCTCGGGCAAGACCGGCCTGTGTCTGACGCTGCTCGAAGAGGCCGCGCTGTCCGGGAACCCGGCGATCGTGCTCGACCCCAAGGGCGACATCGCCGACGTGCTGCTCCAGTTCCCTGAGCTTCGCCCGGAGGACTTTCGACCGTGGATCAGCGCGGACGAGGCCCGCCGCGCGCGTTTGAGCCTCGACGAAGTGGCCGCGCAGACCGCCGACCGCTGGAGAAACGGGCTGGCCGCCAGCGGGCTCGGGCCCGACGACGTCGCCCGGCTCAAGGCCAGCGTCGATTGGGCCGTATACACACCCGGCTCGGATGCCGGCCGCGGGCTGTCGGTGCTCAGCTCGCTGCGCCGACCTGCCCTGAGTTGGGACGTCGACGCCGAGCTGTTGCGCGAGCGCATCAACGGCATCGTCAGCAGCCTGCTGGGTCTGCTCGGCATCGATGCCGACCCGGTGCGGTCGCGCGAACACATCCTCCTGGCCACGCTCTTCGAGCACGCCTGGCGCGCAAATTCGGAGCTGGATCTGGGCGGCCTGATCGCGGGGGTGCAGACGCCGCCCTTCGACAAGCTGGGCGTGTTCGAGGTCGACCGCTTCTTCCCCGAGAAGGATCGTCTCGCGTTGGCGCTCAGCCTCAACGCCATCGTCGCGGCGCCGAGCTTTCAGTCCTGGTTGACCGGCGATCCGCTCGACGTCGACGCGCTCCTGCGTGCGCCGGACGGCCGGCCGCGTGTCAGCGTGATCTACCTCGCGCATCTGAGCGACGCCGAGCGCATGTTCGTCGTCACACTGGTGCTCGAGCAACTGACGGCCTGGCTGCGCGGGCAATCCGGAACGACCGCATTGCGCGCGCTGCTGTACTTCGACGAGTTGTTCGGCTATCTGCCGCCGTACCCGGCCAACCCGCCCAGCAAGTTGCCGTTGTTACGGCTGCTCAAGCAGGCGCGCGCGTTCGGGCTGGGCGTGATGCTCGCGACGCAGAACCCGGTCGACCTCGATTACAAGGGGCTGGCCAATATCGGCACGTGGTTCATCGGCAAGCTGCAGACCGAGCGCGACAAAGATCGGCTGCTCGAGGGTCTTCAGGCGCTCGACGCGCCCGTCCCGCCCGAAACGTTGGAGCGCATGATCTCGGGCCTTGGCGCGCGACAGTTCCTGATGCACGACGTCCACCAGCCCGGGCCGACGGTGTTTCGCACGCGTTGGGCGTTGAGCTATCTGGCGGGCCCGTTGACGCGCGATCAACTGCGTCGGCTGCGCCCGGCCAAGAGCCCGGCCGAACTCGCAGCCGAGCAGTCGAACGCCATGAACGCGTCCCCTCTCGAGACCGGCGGTCCGCGGTCGATGCCGGCTACGCCCACAGGCGCGTCGCGAGCCACATCGACGCTGACCACGACGGTGGTTAGCGTGCCGGCGTCGATCCCGCAATACGTGATCAAGCCAGTGGGCGAACGCTTCAGGCCGACGCTGTTCGCGCAGGTGGTCGTGCGCTACACGAACACGCGCGCGAACCTCAGCTTCGATAAGCGCGTCGCCTACGCAGTGCCTGTCGACGGGCTCGATCCGACGCCGCAGTGGGACACTCACGCCATCGCGCCGCTGCCGCTCAACGACCTGGCGCGTGCCTTGCCGCAGCGAGCCTGGGTCGACGGCGATCCGGGTCCGCTGGCTGACGCGCGCAGGCTTGCCGCGTGGCAGAAGGATCTTGTCGCCGTGCTGTATCGCAACGCGGACCTTGTGTTGCAGCACAATCCCACGCTGAAACTTTACGCCAAGCCCGGCGAGTCTTATGCCGAGTTCCGCGCGCGCTGCCATGCCCAGGCCGACGCCAGGCGCGCAGAGGAGTTGCGCAAGGAACAGACGCGCTACGACCGCCAGCTCGATGGGCTTGAGGGCAAGCTCTTCGCCGAACGACGCGAGCGAGCCGAGGACGAGGCCGAGGTGCGGGCCCGCGAGGGCGAGAGCCGCTGGACGGACCTCGAGAACGTGCTCGGCCTGGTCGGGCTGTTGCGCCAGCCGCAGCGCATGATCACGACCTCGCTCAGCCGGCGGCGCCTGAAGGATCGCTCGCAGCAGGAGCTGAACGAGAGCGCCGAGCAGATCGCGCTGCTCGAGTCGCGGATCAACGCCCTGAAGGCTGACGCGCGCGTAGCCTTTCAGGTCATCATCGACAAATGGTCGGCGGCGGCCGGCGACATCCATGACCTGAGGATCACGCCGCGTCGGGCCGACATTTTGGTCGAGGCATTCGGCGTCGGCTGGATGTAGGAGCCCGTCATTTCATAACTTTTTCACCCCAAGCCTGCCCGAAATCCGGCATGCTGTCCCTGTACTCTCGAGAGACAGGGCGGCCGCACGGATCGCGGAGAGTCGCATCCCTGGCACGGAGCTTGCAGGGAAGGCCGCTGAACCGTACAGGAGCGGAGCATGGCGACAGTGGAGCGTGTCAAAAGCGGGTACTACTACCCGAACAAAATGGGCCGGATCTATCTGACGGCCCTTGAAGAAGTGATGGGCAAGAACGGCCTTAACGCCATTTTGAGGCTGGCCGGTCTCGATCGCTTTATCGACCACTACCCACCTGACAACCTGGCCAAAGAGTTCGACTTCTCGGATATCGCAGCGTTGCACACGGCGCTCGAAGAGATGTACGGGCCGCGCGGCGGACGTGGGTTGTGCCAGAGGGCCGGCCGGGCGCTGTTCGCCAACGGCCTGCGCAACTTTGGCGCGCTCGCCGGCGCCGGCGATCTGGCCTTCAAGGTGCTGCCGCTCGGCACGAAGGTCCGCATCGCCGTCCCTGCCATCGCCAAGGTCTTCAGCACCACGACCGATCAGATCAGCAACGCCGTCGACCAGGGCGACCATTTCATCTACACCATCGAGCGCTGCTCGATGTGCTGGGGACGCAAGTCGGACAAGCCGGTCTGCCATACCGCGGTCGGCATCATCCAGGAAGCGATGAAGTGGATGTCCGGCGGGCGCGAGTTCCGAGTCGAGATGCTCGACTGCATGGCCATGGGCTCACCGATCGGTCGTCTGCGGGTTTACAAGGAACCGATCGGCTGATCGTCTGCGTGTCGTTCTTCGATGGGCCCCTGACGGGGCCCATTTCGTTTCGGCGGCGCTGAAGTTTCACCATCGATTCACGCCGCAACCGATGAGAGTTTGCTAGAGTGCTGGCATGGCCAGCACACCGGCCCCTCTTGCTCCATCGCCTTCCCCTGCCGCATCAGGCTCGCGCTGTTACGTCACGCACCATCAAGGCGTCGACGTCGTCGTCATCGATCTGGCGCACACGACGCCCGAGGAGGCGATCCCGATCATGACGAAGGCCGGCGAGTTGATCGAGTCGTTCCCGGCTCACAGCGTACGCGCCTTCACCGATGCCACGGGCGCGATCTACAGCAAAGAGAGTTTCCAGGCGCTCAAGGCGCTGACGATTCACAACACCCCGCACATCAAGGCCTCGGCCGTGGTCGGCGCCGATGGGCTGCGCGTGTTTGCGATGAAGGCCGTGGCCGTCGTCACACAACGCCACATCAGGCCTTTCCGGACGCGCGAGGAAGCCCTCGACTGGCTGGTCAGCGTTGAATGAGCTTTGTGAATGAGCCGGGACCGCGTGAAGCAGCGGGAGTCGGGCCGGCGAAGGAACACCCCATGAAGAAATGCAGCGTGATCAATCACCGAGGCGTGGACATCGTCTTTGTCGATCTGAGCAAGGCCAATTCGCAACAGACCGTCGAGATCTTCGCGGAGGCCAGCACCCTGATCGAGACGTTTCCGAAGAAGAGCGTCAGGATCTACACGGACGGCACTGGCGCCGTCTATAACCGCGAGAGCATCGCCGCCCTCAAGGACTTCACGACCCACAACACGCCCTACGTCAAGGCGTCGGCCGTCACAGGCGCCGAGGGCCTACGCATGCTCGCGGTGAACGCGGCCGCCTCGGTGACGGGCCGGCAGATCAAAGCCTTCGCCACGCGGGCCGAGGCCCTCGATTGGCTGGCCTCAGTCAACTGAACACGGCGACAAGAAACAACCAGACGATCGACGACAAACGAACGCCGAGGGTTGAGCTGCGGCTCAA
>JBGAJV010000019.1:0-86081 GCA_044224715.1 Anaerolineales bacterium
GCCTCGACCACAGGACGCGTTCCGTGGCGGGGGAGCCGGAGTTCGCGACCCTGTTCCTAGAGCACCTGGTCCGTGCAAGCCTCGACCACAGTGCGCGTTCCGCGGCGGGGGAGCCGGAGCTCTCGACCCTGGTCCCAGACGCACCTGGTCCGTGCAAGCCTCGACCACAGGACGCGTTCCGTGGAGGGGGCCACCAGGTCAGTCAGTCACCCCCTCCAGGAGACGCGTCCAGTACCTCAGATGGTGAACGACGTTTGACGCGTCTCCTGGAGGGGGCCGGGGGGTGGTCTGCGTTACACTACCGCCATGGCTCGCCTGCTCATCTACAACGCGCAACTCCTCACACCGCTCGGCCCTTGGCCCATCGGCTGGCTCCTGGCCGATGGCCCACGCATCCACAGCCTCGGTACCGGACACCCGCCGACGTCCGCCGAAGGCGACAACACGCGTGTAATCGACGCACAAGGTCTGACGCTGGCACCGGGCTTCATCGATGTGCACGTGCACGGCGCGGTCGGGTATGAAGTCATGGACGCGGACCCCGAGGGACTGCGCGCCATGGCGCGGTTCTATGCGCGGCATGGCGTCACGTCTTTCTTGCCCACGACCTGGACCGCCACCGGCGAGGCGATCCTGAAAGCGTTGCAGGTGGTCCGCGGGTGCCTGGGCCGCGTGGAGGGTGGCGCCACGATCCTGGGCGCGCACATCGAAGGGCCGTATTTGAACGCAAGCAAGTGCGGCGCGCAGGACCCGGCGCTGATCCGCCCCGCCGAGCCCGCCGAAGCCCTGCCCATCCTCGACACGGGCCTGGTGCGACTGTTCGCGCTCGCGCCCGAAATCGCCGGCAACGGCTGGCTGATCGACGCCTGCGTGCAGCGCGGCATCACGGTCTCGGCGGCGCACACGGCCGCGACCTACGCCCACATGGTCGCCGCCGTTGCGCGCGGACTGCGTCAGACCACCCACACCTTCAATGCCATGACGCCGCTCGGCCATCGCGAGCCCGGCGTGGTCGGCGCCGCGCTGGCGCTGCCCGAGTTGATGTGCGAGTTGATCGCCGACGGCATCCACGTGCACCCGGCCGCGATGCGCGTGCTCGTTCAAGCCAAGGGCGTCGACAAGGTCATCCTGATCAGCGACGCCATCCGCGGCGCCGGCATGCCCGACGGCGAATACCCGATCGACACCCGCGTCGTGCACGTGCGCGACGGCGCGGTTCGTCTGCCCGACGGCACGCTCGCCGGCAGCACGTTGACGATGGACCGGGCGCTTGGCAACATCCTGTCGGCGACCGGCCTGCCGCTCGGCATCGCCTGGCCGATGTCCAGCCTCAACGCCGCCCGCGCCATCGGCGTGGCCGCGACCAAGGGCAGCCTCGAGGTCGGCAAAGACGCGGATCTCGTGTTGCTCGAACCCGACGCGACCGTGCGCCTGACGGTGGCGGAAGGCGAGATCGTGTTCGCCGGCGGGCTGGAGCATTGAGCCGTGGGTGCCTGGAGCCCCGTCCCGGCCGTTGATGCCGTGCTCGTCGCCCTCCGCGACGGCGCCCGGGCCGTCCTCGACGATCGCTTGGTCGGCCTGTATCTGTACGGCTCGCTGGCGACCGGTGGGTTCACACCCGACACAAGCGATGTCGACTTCGTCGTGGTCCTGCGGTCGCCCTTGACGCCTGAGGAGGGCGGGGCGCTCGAGGCGCTGCTTCGCCGTCTCCAGAGCGAGCACGGCAAATGGGCCTTGAAACTCGAAGGCGCGTTTGTGCCGTTGGCGGACCTGAAGCGACACTCAGCCGAAGCCGGGCCGTTTCTGGTCGTCAACGAGGGTCACATCTATTGGGCGGGGCTTGGCGTGGATTGGGTGATCCAGCGCTACACGCTGCTCACGTACCCGGTCGCCGTCGACGGCCCGCCGTTGGCCGACCTGATCGACCCGGTTTCGACGACCGAGCTGCAACAGGCGGTGCGCGGTATCTTCGTCGACTGGTGGCGGCCGATGCTGACCGAGAACGATCTGCTCGAGCGCGACGATTACCGGCAGTACGCGGTGCTGACGATGTGCCGTGTGTTTCGCCTTTTCGTAATGGGCGAGATGACCTCAAAACCGGCCGCCGCCGATTGGGCCCTGCATGCCCTGCACCCGCGCTGGCACTCCCTCATCCTCTGGGCCGAGGCCTGGACGCCCGGCACGCCGGCCGCCGACATCGAGGACGTGAAGGCGCTGATTCGGGAGGCCAGTCAATTTGTCGGCTAGACCAGCCGACTAGCCAACCAGCAGGCGGCGATACAGATCCGTCTGCAGCAAGTTGTCGGGGTCGCACTGGGCTTTGAGCGCCTTGAATTTCGCGAGCGTCGCGTCGCCGAGGTAGCGGCGGGCGCGATCCGCCGTCAGCGTGCTGTCCTTTGCGAAGTAGAAACGGCCGCCGGCATCGAGCGCGATGTCGCTCATCTCCTCGCACAGCTTCTGCAGCTTCGACGCGCTGGTGACTTTGAAGTCCATCGCAAACGAGTATCCGTCCACGGCGTGCGTGAACAGGAATTTGTCGGGGCGATGGCGCTTGGTGACGCCCAGGAACGGCGGCATCCCGCGGCGCTGCGCCAGCCGCAGCATCTCCAGATAGGCGTCGCAGGCCGTGTCGAGCGGGATAAAGGTCTGATACTGGATCAGGCCCGCGCGCCCGTACGACTTCTCCCAGTTCGGCACATAGTCCAGCAGATAGTTGAACTCGACCAGCGATTGGCGATACACCTTGCGCTGCTCGAGCGTGGCCGAATAGACGTACTTGGCCGTGTTGATCAGCCGCGTGCCGAGGTTGTTCATGAACGGCGACATGAACAGCCACAGGGTCGACTTAGGCACCAACCCGAAGAAGGTGTCGGGTAGAACCTGATTGGCGAGCTTGAGGGTCTCGGCGCCGTTCGGCGCGTCATGGACGTAGTGGGCGCCATGGATCTGGCCGCGGCCGTTCGCGTCGAGGGTGTCGACCCAGCCGACGATGTAGTCGAAATCGTTCTTGTAGGTGTCGAGGTCGCGCAGCATGTCGCGCAGGTGCGTCATCGCCCAGGCATGGACGTCGACCAGGCCCGTCTGCACCTTCTTCAGCTTGAGCGTGATCGAGGTGAACACGCCGAGCAGTCCGGCCGTGCTGATCAGCGCGTAGAACAATTCGCTGTTCTCGGTCGGCGTGCAGGTGACGTGCTGGCCGTTTGGCAGAAGCGCCGTGAAGGCGAGCACATGCTCGCCGAGCGTGCCGGCTTTGGTGTTGTTCTTGCCGTGGATGTTGTGCGCGAGCGCGCCGGCCAGGGTGGGGAACATCGTCCCCGAGGTGACGGGCGGCCAATAGCCGTCTTCGAGCACGTGCTTCCACAGTTGCTCGATCGTCACGCCGGGCTCGACCTTGATCACGCCCGTCTGCGGGTCCCAATCGAGGATCCGGTTCATGCGCTGAAGGTCGAGCACGATCTGGCCGGAGTTGGTGGCGGCGTCGCCATAGCTCCGGCCGGCGCCGCGCAGGGCCACGCTATGCCCCGTGCGCCGAGCCAGGGCGAAGATCTCCTCGATCTGGGCGATCTCGGTCGGGCGGTAGACATAGCCGATGGTCTGGATGGAATGCCCGTAGTTCTCGACTCTGTCGAGACGCTCGAGCGGGAGGGTCGAAGCGGACATGTTCTGCTTTCTTCGCGGAGGTCAAGACGTTCGCGCGGGTCGTGCGACCGACGTTATACCTTCAATCTCCGGAACACGAACGACGGGATATGGCGGAGGACGTTCATCAACAACCCCCAGCGCGCCGGGGTGTAGATGATCTGCTCACGCCGGCGGATGGCCGCGACGATGTCTTTGGCTGCCTGCTCGGGGGTAATCACCCAAAACGTGCGCGGCGAGTTTTTGAGCATGTCGGTCTGCACGAAGCCCGGTTTGACCGTGAGCACGCGCACGCCCTGGCGCGTCAGCCGGTTGCGCAGCGCCTCGAGATATGTGCTCAGCGCCGCCTTGGTGGTGTTGTAGCCTGGCGCGCCGACGCGCCCCCGATCGCCGGCCACCGACGAGACCCCGACGATGTGCCCACGGCCGAGTCGGCCAAAGGTCAACGCCACGGGGTTGAGCCAGGCCATCGCACCGAGCAGGTTGACCTCGACCATGCGCTTGTCGGCGCCGAAGTCGTATTCATCTGGCCCGACCGGCACCAGCACGCCGGCGTTGTACACGACGATGTCGACTCGCCCGAAGTCCTGCAGGATACGCTGCCAGAGCCCCGGTGCCTCGTCGAACGCGGTGACGTCGTGGGCGTAACAGCGCACCTCGACCTGGCTCAACTCTTTGGCGAGGTCGTCCAGCAAATCCTGACGGCGCGCGACCAGGGCCAGCCGCAGGCCGTTCCGCGCAAACTCGCGCGCCAGCGCAGCGCCAATCCCCGATGAGGCGCCGATGATGAGGGCGGTAGGAGGAAGGTTCATGGTGATTGCTGATTGCTGAATGTGGATTGCTGATTGACGGTCAATCATCGATCAGCAATCTACATTCAGCAATGATTACGACTTGCTGATCGTGACGAAATCCGCCAATGGCCCATACGCCGTCGTGTAGGCGTCGGCGCCGCCTTCGCTCAGGTTGAGCCGATAGAGCGTGTCGGTCTCGAAGATGGCGAGCGAGTCGGAGCCGTTGACGTTGGCGAGCGGGTCGGTGGGCTCGAGTTGTTGCGGCGCCACGCTGACCGCGACCCGGCCGGCGTCGTCCTTCACGGCCTGGCAGACGAGCTTGTACGGCCGCCCGGCCGCGCGCGCGGCCTGGATCTGTTCCTGGGTCAGCCCCGTAATGCCGATCGGCTTCACGTCCGCCGGCTTGATCGGCACGTCCATCAGCACGGTCGCGATCGCCGCGACCTTGACCGCCGCGTCCCAGCCGTCGACATCGAAACTCGGGTCGGTTTCGGCGATGCCCAGATCCTGCGCCTTCTTGACCGCCGCGGCATAGCTGAGGCCGCCTTCCATCTCGGTGAGGATCAGGTTCGTCGTCGAGTTGAGGATGCCGCGGAAGCGTTTGAGGTTGCAGGCCGGTAGTGCTTCGCGGAACAGCGAGAAGATCGGGGCGCCGCCCATGACGGCGGCCTCGAACAGGAAGCGCGCGCCCTTCGCTTCGGCCAACTGACGGAGCTCATGGTAGCCGTGCACCACCGGGCCCTTGTTGGCCGTGACGACGTGGATGCCCCGGCCGAGCGCCGCGCGACAGTAGTCGAGCGCCGGCTGGCCGGTGTGCGGGTTCATCGATGAGTTCTCGAACAGGACGTCGGGGCGCGCGGCCGAGAGCCAGGCGTCGAGGCTGTCGGCCTTGGTCGCGGCTGCCGCCACCGGGTCCGCCAGGGCGGCGTCGAGGTTGAAGCCGGCGTCGTTCACCAACCAGCCCAGCCGACGACTGGCGATGCCCGTGATCGTGAACGTGATCCCGTACCGCGCCTGAAGCTCGGCGCGCTTCTGTCCAAGCAACTTGACCAGGTTGCGGCCGACGTTGCCTAATCCCAAAAAGGCGAGACGATAATGTGTCATTCCGGATCTCCCTGCGAAATCTGTGCCACCCTGAGGAAGCCTCTGGATTATCATGGAAGTAACCAGGCTGGACAAGCGCATCCTCTTGGCATCGTCCGAGGCGCGCCGTGCGAGTAGAAACGGATGACCAGAATGGGTTAGGGTAGCCATTTTGGGCGACTTTTGCCCACTTTGTGACGAAAATCACTAGGGCCGGCCCTGGCCTGACGCTATCAAATAGGTAGCCAAAACACACACGATGCGTCTGCGGACCCAGGCACACCCACGGTTCGCGGTGCTTATTGCGACACTGGTTCAAGGAGTTTTGTCATGCCTCAGGAATATCTGCGCGCCCGTGGCCGTGAGGTTCTTCCACTGAAGGATGTGCCTGCATGGGTCAAAAACGCGGAGCTTGTCCGCTGGGTCGGCGAGATGGCTGCGCTGTGCCAACCCGAGCAGGTGATCTGGTGCGACGGCTCGCAGGCCGAGTACGATCGCCTGTGCGAGGAGATGGTGGCCTCGGGCACGTTCATCCGCCTCAACCCCGAGAAGCGCCCGAACAGCTTCCTGAGCCGCTCGGATCCGAGCGATGTGGCCCGCGTCGAGGACCGGACCTTTATCTGCTCGCTCAACAAGAACGACTCCGGCCCGACTAACAACTGGATGCACCCGCGGCAGATGAAGGACACGCTGCTGCCGCTCTTCGACGGCGCCATGAAGGGTCGCCCGATGTACGTCGTGCCGTTCAGCATGGGCCCGATCGGTTCGCCGATCGCGCACATCGGCGTCGAACTCAGCGACTCGCCCTACGTCGTGACCAACATGCGGATCATGACGCGGATGGGCAAGGCCGTGCTCGAACAACTCAAGGACGGCGAATTCGTCCACTGTCTGCACTCGGTCGGCGCGCCGTTGGCCGCCGGGCAGAAGGACGTCATCTGGCCGTGCAACAAGGAGACCAAGTACATCGTGCACTTCCCCGAGGAGCGCATGATCTGGTCGTACGGCTCTGGCTACGGCGGCAACGCCTTGCTCGGCAAGAAGTGCTTCGCGCTGCGCATCGCCTCAGTGCTGGCCCGCGATGAGGGCTGGTTGGCCGAGCACATGCTCATCCTCGGCGTCAAGGACCCGACCGGCCAGAAGACCTACGTGGCCGCCGCCTTCCCAAGCGCCTGCGGCAAGACCAACTTCGCCATGTTGATCCCACCCAAGTCGTTCCGTGAGGACGGTTGGGAAGTGACTACGGTCGGCGACGACATCGCCTGGATCAAGCCCGGGCCCGACGGCAAGCTGTATGCCATCAACCCCGAGGCCGGCTTCTTCGGCGTCGCGCCAGGCACGAGCGAGAAGTCGAACCCGAACGCCATGGCGTCGATCACCAAGAACACGATCTTCACCAACGTCGGCCTGACCGACGACGGAGACGTCTGGTGGGAGGGCATGACCAAGACCCCGCCGGCGCACCTGATCGACTGGACCGGCCAGGAGTGGACGCCGGACTGCGGTCGCAAGGCCGCGCACCCGAACGCGCGCTTCACGGCGCCCGTGGATCAGTGCCCGGTCGTGGATGCCGAGTACGACAACCCCAAGGGCGTGCCGATCGCGGCCTTCATCTTCGGCGGCCGCCGCAGCGACGTGGTGCCGCTGGTCTACCAGGCCTACAACTGGACCTACGGCGTCTATCTGGCCGCGACCATGGGCTCCGAGATGACCGCCGCCGCAGCCGGCACGATCGGCCAGGTGCGCCGCGATCCGTTCGCCATGCTGCCGTTCTGCGGCTACCACATGGCCGACTATTTCAACCACTGGCTGCAGTTCGGGCGCAACATCCCCAACCCGCCCCGGATCTTCAACGTCAACTGGTTCCGCAAGGACAAGGACGGCAACTTCCTGTGGCCGGGCTTCGGCGACAACATGCGCGTGCTCAAGTGGATCGTGGATCGCGTCAACGGCCGCGCCCGCTCGACCGAGAGCCCGCTGGGCCGCATGCCCCGCTACCAGGACCTCGACTGGCGCGGGATGGACGGGTTCGACGAGAGCAAGTTCCGCCAGTTGATGGAAGTCGACCGCAACCTCTGGCATCAGGAAATCGCCTCGCACGACGAGTTGTTCGCGAAGCTGTACGACAAACTTCCGAAGGAAATGATCTTCCTCCGCGAGTTGATCCTCTCCTCCTTGTGGCGTTCGCCCGAGCATTGGGCGCTCGCCCAGGAATAACCGCGGGGCAGCGAGCGATCAGAACGACGAAACGGGTTGGGGCGGCCCACATGGCCGCCCCAACCGCCGCTCGGCGCCTGACGCCCGAGGCCAGAAGTCTGAGCACCTATGGAAATGATCGTTGCCTTCCTCAAGGAGCAGCCGCTGCTCCTGCTGTTTCTGGTGGCGGCCATCGGTTACCCGTTGGGTCTGATCCGCGTCGGCGGCAGCAGCCTGGGCGTGGCGGCCGTGTTGTTCGTCGGGCTCGCGTTCGGGGCGCTCGACCCCGATCTGCGCGTGCCGACGGTGATCTACGAACTTGGTCTGATGCTGTTCGTCTACACCATCGGCCTGAGCAGCGGGCCCGGGTTCTTCCGGGCCTTTCGCAGCGGAGGCCTGCGCTTCAACCTGCTGATCGTCGGCATGTTGCTGACGGCCGCGTTGATCGCGGTCGGTCTGAGCCTCGGGCTGAACCTCCCGGCGGCCGAGGTGGCCGGGCTGTACGCCGGCGGCCTGACCAATACCCCTGCCCTGGCCGGCGTGGTCGAAGCCCTCAAGCTCGGCGGCGCCGCCGAAGCCGTGCAGACGCAACCGGTGGTCGGGTATTCGATCGCCTATCCGATGGGCGTGCTGGGCGTCATCCTCACCATCCAACTGCTGCGCAGCGTGTTCAAGGTCGACTATGGCCGCGAAGCACGCGAGCTGCGCGAGATGGGCGGCAGCGCCGAAGACATCGTCAACATCACCGTGCGCGTCAAGCGCGACGACGTGGCGGGCGTCTCGGTCGGCGAGCTGGTGAAGGGCAAGGAATGGCATGCCCTCTTCAGCCGCCTGCAGCGCGGCGACGACGAGCAACTCGTCAAGGCCGGCACGGTGCTGCAGGCCGGCGACCTGGTGAGCGTCATCGGCACCGAGGCCGACGTTCAACACGTTGTCGAATTCCTGGGCGAACGCGTGCCCAACATCGACCTCGGCGAGGATCGCGGCACGTACGACTACCGCCGCATGTTCGTCTCGAATCACCAACTGTTCGGCCGCCACCTGAGCGAGTTGAATATCACCGAACGGCTTGGCGCACTCGTCACGCGCGTTCGTCGCGGCGACCTCGATCTGTTGGCGACCGCCAACACCGTACTCGAGCCCGGCGATCGTGTCCGCGTCGTGGCGCCGCGAAGTCGCATGCGCGAGGTCGGCAAGTTCTTCGGAGACTCGTACAAAGCCCTGAGCGAAATCGACATCCTCTCGTTCAGCCTGGGCCTCGTGATCGGTATCCTGCTCGGTCAGATCCCGGTGCCGCTGCCCGGCGGCGGCGTGTTCCGCCTCGGCAACGCCGGCGGCCCGCTTGTCGTCGCCATCATCCTCGGCTGGCGCGAGCGCACCGGCCCGCTGGTGTGGACGATCCCTTACAGCGCGAACCTGACGCTGCGCCAGATCGGCATCGTCATGTTCCTGGCCGGCGTCGGCACGCGCTCAGGCTATGCGTTCTTCCAGACGCTGTTGGGCGCGAACGGCCTTCCGCTCTTCCTCGGCGGCTTGTTGATCACGGTCGCGACCGCTTCGCTGGCGCTTGTCATCGGCCATAAGGTGCTCAAGATCCCGTTCAGCCTGCTGATCGGCATGGTCTCGGGCATGCAGACCCAGCCCGCGCTGCTGACGTTCTCGGCGCAGCAGACGGGCAACGAGGTGCCCAACATGGGCTATGCCTCGGTCTATCCGGTGGCGATGGTGACCAAGATCGTGCTGGCTCAGGTGATCCTCGTCGTCCTGGGAGGCGGCGGCTAGTCGAGCCGCGTTCCACAGTTCTTCGGATTGACACAGCCGCGGCCCAGTCACACCATGACATCGGCCCAGGGCGCCCGATCGGCCCTGGGCCGTTTTCTTTGCTAGAGGCGATATGCGGATCCGACGTCCCCGGATGTTTGTGCTCTGCGTGCTGGTCGCGTTCGGCGGCGTTCGGGCCGTCGCGGCGCAGCCTCAGAGTGGCAACGTGTTTTTGCCGTACATCAGCGCCGCCAAACCGCCGAGCGTCGACACCTGCGCTGGCGCGCCGGCGGCCTGGGTCTTCTGCAGCGGTTTTGAAGAGGGCAGCAAGGCGATCTGGGACGATTACGACGGGAACCCCGACAGCGAGAACCAACTCGTCGGTGACCCGGGCCACGCCGGGATGCTCGACAACCATGTGATCCGACTGCGCGTGCCGCCGGGGCGTGGCGGGTCGGACCTCGTCAAGGTGCTGCCGTCAACGTACGAGCGGCTCTACACGCGGTGGTATATCCAGTACGAGCCCGGGTTCAACTTCGCGGCGCCAAACCATGGCGGCGGTCTGCACGCCGGTTCGCGCGATTACCTCGGGCGTTCGGGTATCCGCCCCAACGGCGACGACTACTTCGGCGCCTGGGTCGACTACCGCACGCAAAGCCCGCACACGCCGTTCTTCTACACGTACTACCGCGGCATGTATCAGGATTGCATCGACCCCAACGGCTCGTGTTGGGGCGACTCGCTGCCGTGTATCTACGACACGGGCGATGTGTTCTGCACCAACGCGGCCCATCGTCCGACGCAGCCGTTGATCGATCTTCAGACCGGCGTGTGGTATTGCATTGAGACGCTGGTCGACGCGGGCACGCCGTCGAGCAACGGAGTCGGAGCGACCGGGGCGATGGCGCTCTGGGTCGATGGGCAACCCGTAGGGAGCTGGGATCATCTCTGGCTGCGGACGACTCCCGACGTCAAGCTGTCGCTTCTCTGGCTGAGTCTCTTCCACCATGACGCCGCACACAGCGCGGTCGGAGTTCTTTACGACGACGTAGTGGTCGGCACCGAACGGATCGGCTGCGGCCTGCCATGACCCGTTTTCGAGGGCCTGCGTCCGATCTTTAGCCGTTTTTTCGCCCTGTGTTTGCCGGTGAAGCGGCGCATTTCGGGCAAACGTGGCAGTGTGGGGTGATGAAACCGCTCGGGTGCGCCGATACCGATGGGGTGGGAGGCGACCGCCCCTTCGATGACCGCTGTATTTCCTGATCTCGTTCCGTCTCGACGCCCGACCGCCGATCCGATCGATCGCGCCACGGCGGAGCTCTATGCCGTCGAGGAAGCGCGGGCGTTGGCATACGTCGAGTTGTTCAGCGAACCCGAGCGGGCCGCAGGCCGCGCTGCGGAAGCGCGCCGCGTGGCCAACGAGGCGGGCGCTCTGTCCCTCGAAGCCTATGCAACTGCCACCCTGGCTCTGGCGCAACTACTGGGCGGTTCGATCGGCCCGGGTGAGGAGACTCTGGATCAGGCCGAGGCGCTCGCCCTTCGGCTCGGTGACCCACGCGTGAGCTGGTTGGTGAGCGATGCGCGCGCCCTGGCGTTGCTGAGCCGTAGGCAACCAGAAGAAGCCCTGATCGAGCTCATCCGACTGATGGTCACCGCGCCCGACGGTCGACCGGTGCGCGACTGTTACGGCAGCATCGTCGTGCTGGCGCAGGTCCACACCGCGCTCGGTCACGCCGACGAAGCTCTCGGTGCGGCTTATCGCGCTCTGTCGGTCGCGCGGCGCACCGGCAGCGTGGTGCTGCGCGTGCATGCGATGTGCCTGCTGGGCGCCCGGCAGTTGGATGCGTACAACCTGTCCGGCGCGCGACTGCTACTCGAGCAGGCCTTGCGCGGCGCGACCCGTTCGAGATCGCGACGACTGGTCTCGGCGGCCGCGGTGGGCCTCATCCGGACGTATGCGGCGGCGGGCCAGGCCGAGCGCGCGCTGACCGTCGCGCGCGCGCACCTTGCGCCGATCGTGGCAACTGCGGCGCCGACGGCGGTTGAGGCCGAGGCTTTGGCGTTGGCCGCCGTCGTCAGCGCGCGCTCTGGCGAGGCGCAAACCTGGCTCGCAGCGGCCGCTGAGCCGATCGACCTGAGTGGCAGGGTGGTGCGCGCGCGAATCGGCGGCGCCATCGCCATGCTGGAGGGCCGCACCGCCGAGGCGCTACAGCATGGGCTGGCGCTCGAAGACCGACTCGGAGAAGCCGGCCCATCCGTCGATGCGCAAGCGCTGTTGACGCTGATGGCGGATGCCTGGGAGGCGCGGCACGACCGACGTGCGGCCGAGGTCTGTCGCGCCCGCGCGGGCGAGGTGCTCGCCGCGCTGGAGGCCCGCGCGGCGCGCGCGCGAACGCTCAGTCGCGACTTTGAGGAAGGGCTCACGCAGGCGAACCCGGTTTGCTGCGAGATGGCCGAGATACCCGGCGTCTGCGCTGCGTAAATAACCCGTTCGGAAAATGTCACGAGGCGGTTGGCCTGGGCCAACCGCCTCGTGACGCTTGCAGCGACCCCGTCACCCGCGGCTGTGGTAGGGGACCTCGATGATCACGATGTTCGATAGCCCGAGGAGCCCCATCCGCAGCGTGAAAACGGTCTGCATATGGAGCAGGTTCTGCCAGGGTTTTTCCGGCAAGAACTCGGGCACGACCACGGTCAGCATGTCGCCCGTTTGGCGCTGCCCCGCGACCTCGCGAATGTACTGGATCATGGGCTCGATCAGGGCCCGATAGGGCGATGGAATGATCACCAGCCGGACGCCGTCGCCCCAGGTCTCCCACTTGGACCGGATCTTCTCTTCTTCGTGCTGATCCAACGCGACATGCACGGCTGTGACATCGTCCGAAAGCGAGCGCGCATAGTTGAGCGCGTGCAAGGTGCCGCGATGGACACCGCCGATCGGCAGGATCACGCGGTTGCGCCGCAGCCGCGTCGGCGCGCCAAAGGCGTCGAGCGAGAGCGATTTTGCCAAAGCCCGATAGTGGTGATGGATCTGGAAGAAGATGAGCACAAGCGTGGGGATCAGGATGACGATGATCCAGGCGCCGTACTGGAACTTCGTGATCGCGAACAGGATCATGACCACGAACGACATCACGGCGCCGATGCCATTGATGACCAGCTTCACTTTCCAGCCCGGCTCGTAGTGCAGCGTGGATCCGAGTTGCTCGATCGTCTGGCCCGGCTTGAGGTGGCCGCAGCGCCACCAGCGCACCGCCATCCCGGCCTGCGAGAGCGTGAACGACAGAAAGACGCCGATCGCATACAACGGGATGAGGGCCGTCGTCGTCGCCTGGAAGACGACCACCAGCAACGAGGCGACCGCCGCGAGCACGATGATGCCGTACGAGAACACCAGTCGACTGCCGCGGTAGGTGAGCTGCTTGGGCAGAAATCCGTCGCCGGCATGGAGCGCGGCCAGTCGCGGAAAGTCGGCGAAGGCCGTGTTGGCGGCCATGACCAGGATCAACGTGGTGCTGCCCAGCAACGTGAGGTAGGGCAGCGAACCCGCGCCGTAGATCACGCCCGCCACTTGCGAGAACACGGTCTGCGTCTCAGACGCGACGGTGCCGGTGGCGCGGGCCAGGAACGTCATGCTGAAGAACATGATCGAGAGGATGCCCGTCATCCAGATCAGCGTGATCCCGGCATTGCGCGACCGCGGTTGCTTGAAGGCTGTGATGCCGTTGCTGATGGCCTCGACGCCGGTCAAGGCCGTGCACCCGCTCGAGAAGGCTCGCAGGACGAGGAAGGCCGTCAGACCCTGGACGGCCTCGTGTATCGGCTCGACGCCGGTGACCGTGCCAAGCGTTCCGGTGAAGTACTGGTAATACCCAAAACCGATCGTGAGTATGGTCATGCCCAGGAAGAAGTAAGTCGGAACGGCGAAGGCCAGGCCCGACTCCTTGACGCCGCGCAGATTGACCGTGGTCATGAAGGCGATGAACCCCAACGCGATCCAGACCTTGTAGGGCAACAACTCCGGGAACGCCGACGTGATCTGGGCGACGCCCGATGAGATCGACACGGCCACCGTAAGGATGTAGTCCGTCAGCAGCGCCGCGCCGGCGGTTTGGGCCGGCGCTTCGCCGAGGTTGTCGCGCGCGACGATGTAGGCACCGCC
The DNA here is from genome assembly GCA_044224715.1 of Anaerolineales bacterium. Classification (GTDB taxonomy): domain Bacteria; phylum Chloroflexota; class Anaerolineae; order Anaerolineales; family UBA6663; genus UBA6663. The sequence goes on from JBGAJV010000019.1 coordinate 13,636, forward strand.
ACCGCCCGGATATGCATGGATCGTCTGCTCGTACGAGACCGTCACGATCACGAGCAAGATCACGATCGCAATCGCGATCGGGATGGAGAACGTATAGGCGGCGGCGCCCGCCGCCGCCAATACGATCAGGATTTCGTCTGTCGCGTACGCGGTCGACGAAAGCGCGTCGGAGGCAAAGACGGCCAGGCCGACCTTCTTGCTGATCGTCTGGTGCGGCATCTCGGCGGTTGCCAGCGGTTTGCCCGTCAGCCAGTGCCGCCAACTGCGCTCGGGGCCGGCCTCGGGCCCGCGAATGATCGTCGTGCTCATAATGTCTCTTGACTTTCCTCAATGCCGCGTGACCGAGTGCAACCCGGTTCGCGGTTGGATGCTTAGTTCTGGCTCAACAGACCCAACACGACCAGCTCGACCAACATCGACAGGCTCAACAGGGCGGTCGTGGCAAGTCCGGTGGTGTGAGTCTGGATCTCGACCTGGACGAGCCCCATGGCGGCGATGACCCCGAGCGGCGTGCCCCAGGCCATGACGCGGTTGATCAACGACGAGGCCGTACGATCGGCGCTCAGCGCGAATCCGGTGAGCGTGCAGACCGGAACGCGCAGTCGAAGCCGTATGGCGTCAGCCAGGCTGCGTTGCTGCCAGGGCCAGCGGGCACCGATCCTCTGCTCCCGATGGCAGACCACCAGATCGCCCGTCGCCATCACCTCCGCCACGACGTCGACCCAGGCGCGTCGGGTACTGACTCGGGTCTCGACGACGATCTCCGGCGGCGTGGCGATCAACGCAGCCAAAGTCGTCAGGCCACGCCGCAGATCCCAGAGCTCCTGGTCATCCTGGGTGCGACCCACCAAGAGAACGGCCAGATTGCGTGGGGACGCGAGGGTCTTGATCCGTGTCGCCCAGGCGAGCGGGTCGATTTCCGTGTTGGGAACGAGCACGATCAGACGACGGATCGGCGGATCGGTATGGGGCCGCTTCGTCTCCGCAACCGGCAACCACCGGGCCGACTCGTCGAGTGGGGCGGCGATGGCGGCTGGCCGGGCGACGGCTTGGATGGTCATTCCGATTCTCCAGGCGGCGGCGTTGCGTTTGGAGCCGCCGCGCAATCTCAAGCCTAGAACTCCGGAATAAAACGGCGACAAAGATCCGGACCAGCTGCATAAGGGAAAAATAAAAACGCCAAAATGGTGCAGACGGGTTGGCCCATTGCGATCACGGCGCTGGTCGGCCCGCTATAATCAGTCAATCTATGGGGTGATCATGAGGTCCCGTCGTCTGCAAACACTCGCCGCGGTCGCCGCACCCTATGCGGCTGCGGTCCTGGCCATCGCGCTGGCCACCGGCCTGATGGAGTCGATCCGCGATCTGCTGGGCGCGCCGATCGTGGCCCTGCTGTATCTACTCCCCATCGGTCTTGCGACGTGGATCTGGGGATTGGGGCCCGGCATCGCCGCGTCGTTTGGCGCTTTCCTGAGCTTCAACTATTTTTTCATCGCGCCGTACTACACGCTCAACGTCCATCGCGCGCAAGATCTCCTGGCCCTGGTCGTGTTCTCGGTCGTGGCCGTGGTGATCAGCCAGCTCGTCGGCCGTGCCAAAGCCAGTCTGGCGCGGGCGCAAGCCCGCGAGCGTGAGGCGACCCATCTCTATGAACTCAGCACGGCCCTGGCCGGGTTGCAGAGCCAGGACGCGATCGCACCCGTGATCGAAGCGCGCGCGCGTAGCGTGTTCGAGGCACGTGCGGCTGCCGTGTCGCTCGACGATGCCGCGCCGGGCGGCGACGGGGCGCTCGGCCCGGCCAACGCCGTCATCCCGCTGGCGACGGCGCGCGGCACGCTTGGCGAGATCCGGCTGTGGCTCGACGACCCGCCGTTGACGGGCGCCGAGGAGCGCCTGGCGCGGGCCTTCGCCAGCCAGTGCGCCCTTGCGCTCGAGCGGGCGGCATTGGCGCAAACCGAGCGCCGCGCCCAGGTGCTCGAGGCCAGCGACCAGTTCAAGACGGCCCTGTTGTCGTCGGTGTCGCACGAGCTGCGCACGCCGCTGGCAACCATCCGCGCCGCGGCTACCAGCCTGAGGGCAGGGGAGGTCGCCTGGGGCACGCCCGCCGGCGAGGAGCTGGTGGCCGCCATCGACGACGAGGCACAACATCTCAACCGACTTGTAGGCAACCTGCTCGACATGTCGCGCATCGAGGCCGGGGCGCTCAAGCCGCAGCGGCAATGGAATCTGTTGGCCGAGATCATCGACGGTGTGTTGGCGCAGATGGCGCGCGTGAGCAAGCAGCACCACATCGCCGTCGACGTCTCCGAAGACTTGCCGTTCGTCTCGGTCGACTACGTGCAGATCGAACAGGTCTTCACCAACCTGCTCAGCAACAGCCTCAAGTACGCGCCGTTGGAGAGCACGATCGAGATCGCGGCGAAGGTCGACGAGCCCGGCTATGTTCGGGTCCGCGTCGCCAACCAGGGTCCGCACGTGCCCGCTGAGCATCTCGAGCGCATCTTCGACAAGTTCTATCGGGTGACGGCCGAGGATCGGGTCACCGGCACCGGGTTAGGCCTGTCGATCTGCAGGGGCATCGTCGAGGCGCACGGCGGACGCATCTGGGCCGAGAATCAGCCGGGCGGTTTTGCGTTCTACTTCACGCTGCCCACGACCCAGGACGGACAGGCGCCGCCGGCGCTGCCCGCCGATCTGGAGGCCCGATGAAGACGGCGCCGCATATCCTGGTCATCGACGACGAGCCGCAAATCTTGCGCGCGCTGCGCACGATCCTGACCGAGAAACACTTTCGCGTGACCACGGCGAGTCGCGGCGAAGAAGGCCTGGCGCTGGCCGCGGCCAACCCGCCCGATATCGTCATCCTCGATCTCGGCCTGCCGGATCTCGACGGCACGCAGGTCTGCGCGCGCTTGCGCGAGTGGACCCGGATCCCGATCATCGTGCTCTCGGTGCGTGACGGCGAGATGGACAAGGTCGCGGCGCTCGACCACGGCGCCGACGACTATCTCACCAAGCCGTTCGGCATCGAGGAACTGCTCGCTCGGGTGCGCGTGGCGTTGCGCCACGCGGCGCAGGCTCGCACCGAAAAGACGACCATCGTTCGCGCCGGGCCGCTCTTGATCGATCTCGCCAACCACACGGTGACCCGCGAGGGTGAGCCCGTCAAGCTGACGGCCACGGAGTTCAAGCTGCTGGCCTACCTGGTGGCCAACTCGGGCCGCGTGCTCACGCATCACAGTATCCTGACCAACGTTTGGGGCGAGGCCGAGGCCAATCACGTCGAATATCTGCGCGTGTTCATGCGCCAGTTGCGCAAGAAGCTCGAGCCGGAACCCGAACGCCCGCAGATCCTCGTCACCGAATCGGGCGTGGGCTACCGCTTCCTCGGCGACAGTTGAGGCGATCGGGCCTTCCCTGCGCTCGATTCCCCACAAAGCCTGCCGGCTTGCGTATCACTGGCCCCGCACTGTAGGTCTTCCTATACTGAAACATCCGGACGGCAAGGTCCTCGAGCCGGGTGCTGTTAGGGCGCCCTCACAACGTGATAGGAGTAAACATGAATAGACGCAGACACCTGACGCACGTGATGGGTGTGGGCGTTGCAGCCGCGGTTTTGGCGGCCTGCGCAGCGCCGATCGCGTCGACACCGACGGCACAGATGGCCACGGTGGTCGTCACGGTTTCGCCGCCCACGACGAGGCCGACCCGCCCGCCCGCCACCGCGACTGTGGCGACCCCGGCGCGGCGTACCACGGCGCCCCCGACCGCGACCGACCTCCCAACCGAGATGCCGATCGTGCAGCTGAGTTCGTCGCCCGCGTTGATCCCCGTCGACCAAAAGCCGTTGCGAGCGACGTCGTTCCCGGGCAACGTCGTGTACACGCTGCCGGACATGGACGACGTGCTCCTGGCCAGCGAGCTTCCGTACGCCGGCGCTCTGTCGGTCGACCTGTACTATCCGTCGGGATACGACTTCAAGACGCCTCGGCCGGTGGTGATCCTGTCGCACGGGTTCGTGGAAGCGACCGAGTTCGACAAGGACATCCCCTCCCATATCGATTGGGCCAAGCTGATCGCGGCGTCGGGCATGATCGCCGTGTCGGCACAGGCGGGTCAGGAGCCGACGACGGCCGCTCTGGCCCTGATCGACTACCTCGCGGTCAATGCCAAACTGCTCGGCCTCGATCTGTCACGGATCGGCTTCTGGGCGTGTTCGGCGCAGGGCGAGCCCACGTTCAAGACGCTAGAGACGTCCGGCCTCGTCGTCCGCGACGGCTTTCGCGCCGCTGTATTTACCTATGTGGACTTTACGGCGGCAGATCCCGCGGCCTGGCCGACCGGGATGAGCCTGATGGTCGTGAAAGCCGGGAAGGATGAATACATCTCGGGGGACTCGATCGACCAATTCGTGAAAACCGCTGAAGCGGCCGGCTTGCAGGTGGATTTCGTCGAATTGCCTGACGCGTTGCATGCCTTCGACATCCGGCAAGACACGACGTTCTCAAAGGAGACCGTGGCGCAAGCCCTGACATTCCTCAAGACCGCGCTCTTGCCGATCGACTGAACCGAATCGTAGACGTACGCTCGAGACCTGCTTTTCGAAAAAAAGGCGGCGGTTCAACGCCCTGGGCGTTGAGCCGCCGCCTGTGTGTGCGTGAGCGCGCGACGATCAGGCCTGCGCCGTGCGTTGTCGGCGCCAGGTGAGGAAGATGACGACGGCGGCGATCACGAGGAAGAGCCCGCCGGCGCACAGACCGCCGAGGCCGAACGTCATGGCCGCCTGCGGGTCCTTGCTGCCGAACACATCGATCTCGGCGCCGGGCGTGAAGCTGGCCAGGGCGAACATGCCGCCCATCAGCAGACTGAACAGACCCGGGCAGGCGCAAAACAACGTGGTGGCGACGGTGATGAGGATGGCTGTGGTTCGTGTGTTCATGGTGTCCTTGTCGGATTGTCGCCCCATTCTAGCCGCATCCACCCTCAGCCGGCTTCGGCGCGCCACCGCCGGATTTGATCGAGGCTGGCCGTCGCCCCGCCGCAAACGATGACCAGAATCGAGGCGTAATCCGACAACTCGGCGGCGCGTTCGTAGACGGGGGCCAGGCTGGCGCCACAGGCCGGCTCGACGAGCACACGCTGGTCGGCGAGGAAGCGCTCGCAGGCCTCGAGCGCGCTGCGATCGGTCACCACAAGGCTGCGGATGGGGTGCTCGGCCGCCCATTGGACCGATCGGTCGCAAACGCGCTTGGCGCCCAGCGTGGCCGCGACGCTGGCGATGCGTTCCAGCGACACCGCGCGGCCGGCCCGCAATGCCGCGTGATACGAGGCGGCGCCTTCGGTCTCGACGGCCAGCACCGGCACGTCACCCCAACCGTTTCGGCGCAGGCCCTCGCACACCCCGCACAGCAGGCCGCCGCCGCCGACCGACAGTAGCACGGCGTCGGGTCGCAAGCCCGCCCGCGCCACTTCGTCGACGAGCGTCGCATGGCCAGGCCACAGCAGGGGGTCGTCGAACGGATGCAGGAACGCGTCCGTGGTTCCGACCAGCGAGAGGGCCAGTTCGTTGGCCTCCTGCCAGCTGGCGCCATGCACGATGACCTCGGCCCCCTCGCGCTTGAGCAACTGGATGGCGGTCTCCGATGCCGTCTCGGGCACGACCACGGTCACGGGGATGCCCAACGTGCGTCCGGCATAGGCAACCGCCAGACCGGCGTTCCCACCCGACGACGACACGAACCGCTGCGCGCCCCGACGGCTGTGTTCCTCGCAGGCACGCCCGACGCCGCGGATCTTGAAGGAGCCCGGCGGCTGGACCGACTCGATCTTGAGCCAGATGTTCCGGCCCGACACCAGGCTCAACGCGCGCGACTGCAGCAACGGGGTTTCGATGTGAAGCGGCATGGTGCTGGTCTGATCGGCGAATGGTTCTCGCGAGCGCGACACGGCACGATCGGTCGACGACGCCGCGGCGCGCCGTCGACCGGTTGGCGATGTCGCTCGCGGGGTCAGGGTTCAGGCGGATGGGCTGAGCGAGGCCGCCACCCGACTGGCCAGATACTCCGGCAGCGTGTTCATGGGCGGACGCTCGCGCTCGGCGATTTCCTCGACGTCGAGATAGTAGCTGCCGGCCTCCTGGCGGATCAACTTCATGGTCTTGTTGACGTCGGCCACGAAAGCCCGCTGATCGTTGCCCTCCAGCTTGCGAAAGACCGCCTGGAGGATCGCGAACGACATCTTGCTCAGCGCGTCGAGCTCCTGGTTGTGGTGGACGCGTTCGAGCAGATCGACCTGAGCGATGCCTTCGATGCCGTAGCGGTCGAAGATATCGATCACCATGCCGATCTCGACGCCGTACCCGCTGAAGAACGGGATCTGCTCCAGCGCGGTGCGCCGCCCGGCGTACTCGCCCGACAACGGCTGGATGATGCCCGACAGTTCCGGGTAGAAGAGGTTCAACAGCGGACGGGCGGTGAGCTCGGTGACGCGTCCGCCGCCGCCGGCCTGCGTTTTCTCGCCGACGCGCAACGGCCGCTGATAAAAGCCCTTGACCAGCTGCACCTTGGGGTTGAGGAGCAGCGGCCCGATGATGCCGTACACGAACCGCGGATCGATGTTGACGATGTCGGTGTCGATCCAGGCGACGATGTCGCCGTGCGTCACGAGCAGGCTCTTCCACAACGCCTCGCCCTTGCCACGCCGCGCGCCGAGCCGGGGCAGGATCTCCTGATGGATGTGCACGGGCACGCCCAGATCGGCCGCGATCTCGCGGGTGCGGTCGCTGGAGTTCGAGTCGATCAGCACCATCTCGTCGATCAGCGGCACCTTGTGCACCAGCTCGCGTTGGATCGTGCCGATGACAGTGCCGACGGTCTCCTCCTCGTTGAGCGCCGGCAGCGCCAGGCTGATCGTCAGGCCCTGCTGGTGCTTGAGCGCGACAAGCCGCTCGAGGTCGGCGAACTCGTCGGTGTGGTATGTGTTCTCAGCGAACCACTTGTCGACCAGGATCGAGATCGCGTTCGCGCCGACGCTTTCATCGGGCGCCGCCTCGGCCATCGGCCGCCGGGTCTTGACGACGATCACGGGGCAGGGCGCCTCGGCCAGCACCCGATCGGCGATGGCGCCGAACGAGGCGTGGTCGGCGGCCGGTCGCGCGGCGGCGCCCATGATGATCAGGTCGCTGCCCAGGTCGACGGCCTCGCCCAGGATGGTGTCGGCGGGCCGCTCGGTGACGGCGCTCCGCTTGGCCACGTCGGGCAGGCGGGCCAGGACGCGCTCGAGGCCGCGGAAGGCCGCGCTCGTGCCGCTCTCGTCGGGAGCGCGCAGGTGCACGGCCGTCAGCCTCCTGGGCCGCAGGTCGAGCCCGATGCGCAGCGCCAGTTCGGCGTGCGGGCCGCCGCGGGCCGGCACGAGCGCGTGCGTCGGGTGGGGCGGCACGTCGCCGCGCACGAGCGCCACGTCGCATGGCGCGCCACCCAGGACGTCGGCGGCCGTGATCCCCAGTGCCGCGAGATGACCCTCGATGTCCAGGACCATCAGATCCGGATCCTCGGACTCGACCACGCGGCGGAGTTCGTCCCAGGGGGCGTGCGCGACGAGCACCCGGCCGCGCACGCGCACGCCTTCGGCCAGGTCGAGCTCCTTCAGCCGTGCGCGCACCTGGCGCGCAAGGGCGGCCCCGGCGCTCAACGGTTGATCGGGCGTCAGATGCACGACGCCCACGAGCACGACCTCGGCGGCGACGGCGCGCGCTGCATCGACGGCGCGTTGGCCGCCATAACCATGGACCACGGGCACCAGCGCCCGTCGCAGCGAAGGGAAGAAGCGGCGAGTCGTCATGACGGCACTCAGATCCTGTCTGCGAAGCCGACGGCAGCGCGGCCGGCGTCGCGATCGTTTTCGAGCGGGATGCGATGGGCGCTCGCCCCGGTGTCAGTCGAGCAGGGGGGCGATGTCGCGGTCGTACACCTGTTCCCAGGTGTACGCCGCGCGGGCCCGGGCCGCCAGACGCGCCGTCGGCGTGGCGCGCAGCACGTCGGCCACCTGACGGGCGAGAGCGGACGGGTCGGCGTCGGGCGAGAAGTACGTCGCCTCGCCGAGGCCCAGGTTGCGCAGCGGGGGGATGTCGGTACAGAACACCGGCAGCCGGCTGAAGGCCGCCTCGAGCACCGGGATGCCGAAACCCTCTTCGCGGCTGGGCAGAAACAGGGCGTCGGCCAGGTGAAAGAAATCCGCGATCACCTCGTCCGGCAGCATCGCCGGGACCTGCTCGGTCATGAAAATGGCCGTCTTCCCGAGCCGGAGTTCCGTACGCAACGCACGCAACTCGTTAAAGTATAGTTCGTTTTCCGCGCTGTGGGCTCCCAGCGGGCCGGTCACGACGAGCGCCGCGCGCGGCATCTCGTGGCGCAGCGCCGCCAACATCCGCAGCGCCAGCTCGATGTTCTTGCGCGGCGTGATGCGGACCGGCAGCAACAGGATCGGCCACGATTCGAGCAGGCGCGACTCGTTGAGCCACGCGACGGTCCGCGCTTCGAGCTTCATGAACCGACCGTAGTCGACGCCGTTCGGAACGACGTGCACGGTGTTCGGGTCCTGACCGGTCAACCTGACCCACTCCGTCCGTCGCAGATCCGAGACCACGACCTGCATCGCCCCGGGCCAGGCGGTGCGCAACAGACTCCAGGGCGCGCCGTCGTGCAATTGCGGTCTGTAGCGCGGCATGACCCAGGCCAGGTCGTGATGCCAGAGGATCAGGCGTTGGTGACGAGCCGGCCCGGTGTGGCGCTTGTGCAGCGCTGTCGTCAGGGCCAGGTTCTTGTTGAGCGAACAGACGTTGTGGGCGATGACGACCTGGGCGTCGTGCAGGGCCGCGGCCAGGTCGAAGCCGAGCTTGTCGACCAGTTGATGAAAACGCGGCGTCACCCGACCGGCGGCGAGTTCGGCGTTGACCGGGTCGATCTCGGTGTGTCGCGAGTCGACCAGCGGCACGCGCTCGAACGACACGCGCGGGTCGAAGGCCTCGCCCCGCGCAGCCACGATGCGCACGTCGTGGCCGGCGTCCGCCATCAACCGGGCGTGATGACCGATCACGCTCTCGACCCCGCCGACGATCGGCGGCGCCGAGTGATGGAGCAGGGCGATCGTGGTCATGGCGGTCAGCCGCCGTACCCGAAGCAATCGGCCAGCAGGGCGTGCAGTCGGAGTTCGAGCACGCTGTACGAGAAATACCGGCGGGCGAGGGCGTAGTTCTCCTCGGCCCAGTCGGCCGCGAGGTCGCGGTCGAGCAGCACCCGGCGCACGTCGCTGAGCGTCGAGTCGCTGATGAAGCCGTCGAACTCCACGACGCGGAAGCCCTTGGGCTTGATATCGACTTCGTAGATCGAGTAGTTGTTGACGACCAGCGGCCGTCTGTAGTACACGGCCTCGAGGAAGGCGTTGCCAAAACCTTCGATCGTCGAAGGATACGTCACGAGATCTGCGTGCGGGTAGACGTCGCCCAACGTGTAGATCTTGCGGCCGTCGGGCGTGAGCGCGCGCGCGTCGCCGACCTGGTCGGCCTCGAAGCTGATCGGCACGCCCAGCAGTTCGGCGAACTCGTGGACGCGCTTCTCGTAGGTCGTGCCCTCGTCGCCGGCCGCGTGCGAGATCACCAGCCGCGCCTTGAAACCGAGGCGGCGCACCAATTCGATGGCGTGTTCGATGCCCTTGCGCTGGATGATGCGCGTCGGCTGTAGCACCAGATACTCGCCCTCCTGCACGCCCAGGTCCGCGCGCACCGTTGCGCAATACGCGTCCGGCGGCGGCGGCGGCGAGTCGAAGTCCATGACGTTCGGGATCACGCGCGAGTACACGCCGTGGCGCGAGGCGAGCTGCTGCGCCTGGACCGTGTTGATCACGACGTGCCGGATCGACGGCAGCACCGGCGGGAAGGCCGTGGCGATGTAATCGCCGACGCAGTTGACGGCGAAACGCTGCCGCTCCCAGTGAAAGTCGTGGTGATGCGCGATCGTCGGGAAGCCCGTCTCGGCGATGAACTCGGTGAGCGCCAACCCCAGCGGCAAGTTGAGCGGGATCGTGCTGGCGTTCTCGATGATCAGCAGCTCGACCTCGAAGGCGCGCACGAATCCGTACAGCTCCTTCTTGAGGTAATCCTTGAGCTCCTGCACCTGCCGCGAGATATGGGGCGGGCGGATGTAGATCGAAAAGAAGTCGCGGTGCAGCCCGACCAGATCGGGCCGCGACGCGCGTGTCTGCTCGGGCGTGCCCCAATTGCCCGCGTAGGCGACCTGGTTGATCGCATCGATCGCCGGGTGTCGGTAAAACGCCTCTGGCACGACCCGGCTGATCGTCTCGGGGCGATCGCTTTGCCCGGAGAAATAGAAACAGGTGTGGCCGAGCCGTTCGAGCACCGTGGCCCACTTGGCGGTTTCGAGCGAGACCCCGTCGGTTCCGGCGAAGCGCGTTGAGATGAAGCCGATGCGATGCGACATAGAAAGAAAATTCTAGCACGAAGCCCGGCGAAGACACCGGACGTCAGGGCGACGCACAGGGCGATCGCACCAAACTGTGAGAAAGACGGTGATTGCCGCGAGTTACACGATATCGCGCAGCCGTTCATTCAAGAGCCAGTTGAGCCAAGCGTAGGGCGTTCCACGGGCTCGCCCAGCCCTTCCAATCCGGGCTTGGTCGCGACAGAGACGCGCCGCATCAGGGTCGGGCGGTCGCGCGCTGTTGCCCGATCCGATCCCACACCCAATGGTAAGCACCGGCGACGAGCACGCCGGCCACGATGATCACGCCCTTGAGTACTTCGATCATGGGTCCGGATGCTCCGACGATGGTCAGCGCCGTATTGATGATCGAGAACGCCGCAACCGCCACAAGCGTACCGATGATCGCCAGCGGCGTTTGCTGCGATGCGCCTCGCCCGACCGCCACGCCGCCCAGAAGCGCGACTCCGATGGCCGTCGCTTCGTACCCTTGCCCGAGCGTCACGATGCCGACGGCGACTCGGCCGGTCAGGCTGACACCCGCCAGACCTGCAAACAGGCCCGATGCCGCGTACAGGACGATCGGCCAGGCGACACGCGCGAAGCCGCCGCGACCGGCGCCACCGGACGGGTTTTGTCCGCCGGACGGGTTTTGTCCGCCGGACGGGTTTTGTCCGCCGGACGGGTTTTGTCCGCCGGACCGTGCAAGCACGAAGGCGAAGGCGAGCGCCACCCCGAGGGCCAGGATCAGCGTGATCCAATTCAGGATGCCGCCGTTGAGGCCCGCAGCATCTTCGATCGGTCGTGTCTGACCGTCCGCCACGACCAGGGCGATCCCGCGCAACAGGGTGAGGGTGCCGATCGTGATGATCGCGGAGTGGATCCGCGTGATCCCGACCATCAGGCCATTGAGCAGCCCGACGATGAGCGACACGACGACGGCGACGGCGGCGGCCAGCCCCACGCCCAGGTCGGGTGCCAGGAGCCCGATGATCACGCTGGTCAGGCTGATGATCCCGCCGATCGACAGGTCAACCTCGCCGCGCGTCAGGAGCAACGTCATGACGACCGCCACGGCAGCCAGCGGCAAAGCCGTGTCTACGATGAAGCCGAGCGGGCGGCCGAGCAATTGCGGCACGATGACCGCGCCAACGCCCGCGGCGATGAAGGTCAACACGACGAGCGCTGCCAGCCAGATTGCACCCGCCAGCAGCGGGGGCCCGTGACGAGCGGGCGAGGCCGGCGTGGCGTCGACTGCAGTTTGAGGGACCGACATAAAGGGTTCTCCTGACGTCGCGGTCAAGACCGCAGACGCGTATTGCCGGGATCGTACACGGGTTCAGTGATGACGTGGGCGGCGTGCCGAACCCCGAACGAATACACCTCCACCGCCGTGCCGACAGCCGCCTGGTCGGCGGGTAGATAGGCGTAGGCGAGGCTCAGCCCGACGCTGTGGCCAAAGCCGGCACTCGTCAAATAGCCGAGCGCGGTCTGCCCGCCCGGCGCGAACACGGGCTCCTTGCCGAGGGCCGGGACGGTCGCGTCGTCGAAGGCCAGGCAACACAGGTGGCGGCGAACCCCGGCCGTCTTGGCGCGGACCAAAGCCTCACGCCCGATGAAGTCGCCCTTCTTGAGCCGCACCGCGAAACCCAGCCCGGCCTCATAGGGCGTGTACTCGGTGTGGATGTCGCTGCCCCACAACCGATAGCCCTTCTCGAGCCGCAGCGTGTCGAAGGCGCCGCCTCCGACAGCGACCAACCCATGAGCGCGTCCGGCCGCCCAGAGCGCATCCCACAGCTGCAATCCGTACTCGCTCGGAACGTACAGCTCCCAGCCCAGCTCACCCACGTACGAGATGCGCAGCGCTAGAGCCGGCACGTAACCCAGCGCGATCTCACGCGCCGTCAGATAAGGGAAGGCGGCATCGCTCAGGTTGTCGCCGCTGATCGACTGCGCGATGGCCCGAGCGGCCGGCCCCCACAGCCCGATTGCGGCATGGGCAGAGCTGACGTCCTGCAACTGGACGTGACCGGTGAGGTGACGGCGCAGCCAGGCGTAGTCGAGCGGTCGTGTGCCGCCGCCGCTGACGATCCAGAACCGGTCGGCGCCCAGCCGCGTCACGGTCAGGTCGCAGCGGATGCCGCCCTTTTCGGTCAGCAGAGCCGTGTACACGATGCTGCCGATGGGCTTGTCGACGTCGTTGGCGCACAGGCGCTGCAGATAGGCCAATGCATCCGGGCCGCTGACCTCGAACTTGGCGAACGGCGTCAGATCGAACAAGCCGGCCGCAGCGCGCACCTGGCGGTGTTCGGCGCCGCTGATCGGCGACCAGTGGCGCGCAGGCCAGCCCGAGCGGGCCGGGGCCGGCGACGGATCCAGCGCGGCGTTGGCGTCGAACCATTGCGCGCGCTCCCAACCGTTGCTCTCGAAGAACACGCCGCCCTGCGCGACCAGGCGCTCATGCATCGGCGAGACGCGCAGCCCGCGCGGGTTCTCGATCTGCTGCAGCGGATGGATGATGTCGTAAACCTCGATGAACTGTCGTTCGACGCGTCGGTGCAAATAAGGCCGCGTCCGCGCGTGGGGATGGAAACGGTTGATGTCCAGCTCGCGCAGGTCGAGACCGGGATCGCCTTCGGTCAGCCAGTCGGCGACGGCGCGCGCCGTGCCGCCCGCGTGCGTGACCCACACGGCCTCGGCCGCCCAGAAGCCGCGCACGTCCGGCGACTCGCCGACGATCGAGTTGCCGTCCGTCGTGAACGAGAAAAGCCCGTTGAAATGGGCCGCGATCTCGGCCTTCGCCAGTGCCGGGAAGCGCTCGCACGCGACGGCCCACGAGTCAGCGAGGTCCGGCCCGATCGACGGGAACTCCGCCGGGTGATCGTGTTTGGGCAGTTGCTCGGCGGGCACGACCAGCGGCGCGTGGCGATACGAGCCGAAGCCGTATGCCTGTCCGTGCTGGCGGTAGTACATGTCGTGATCCTGCTGGCGCACGATCGGGTGGCGCACGTCGACTGTCTCGTCGGCGAGTTCGGGCAGGGGCGTGCTGCGCGCGTACAGGTGTTGCATCGGCGTCATGGGGAGTGTCAGACCGACCATGCGCCCGATCAAGGGTCCCCACAGCCCGGCCGCGCACACCACCAGTTCGGTCGCGATGCGGCCCTGCTCGGTGGTCACCGCCTGTACGCGCCCATCTTTGACCTCGATGCCGGTCACGGGGGTATTCGGGTAGTAGGTCGTCGCGCCGTCGCGCTCGCTCAGCCGCGCGAGGCCGGCGGTCAGGGCCACGCCCCGCACATCGAGGTCGCCTGGCACGTGCAAGGCTCCGTACAGGTCGTCCGTGCGCAGCACGGGCACCTGCGCCGCGATCTCGTCGCGGCCAACGAGATGCGCCTCGAGACCCCAGGCCGCCGCGTTGCCGATCTTGCGCTTGAGTTCAAGCCAGCGCTCGGGCGTCTCGGCCAGCTCGAGGCTGCCGACCTTCCAGCACAGGAGCTCGTCGCCTAACTCGCGCTCGGCGTCGAGATACGTGGCGACCGACCACTGCGCGAGTTTGCACACGACCCGCGAGTTGTTGTGCTGGAAGATCAGGCCCGGGGCGTGTGAGGTCGAGCCCAGGTTCTTGAAGAGCGGGCCCTGATCGAGCACCACGATCTCGCGCCAGCCGCGCTTCTGCAGGTGATAGGCCGTGCTGGCGCCGACGATCCCGCCGCCGATGATGACGATGCGTGCATGTGTGTGCATATGGCCTCGTAGGGCTTGGCGCGTCTGTGCGCTCCGCGCTCACCAGAGCGATGGGATGCCCGGCGCGGCTGGCGTTTGGGTCAAGATCGGCCCACCGGTCATCGCTGCGCGCATGTAGTGCGGATGTGTCGGATCGGTAAAGCGCCGCAGCTGGAACAACTCGAGGTTGTGCCGGGTTTGCCCGCGCTCGGCGAGGTCGGCCGCGATCTCGCCGACCACCGACGCGAACTTGAAGCCATGGCCCGAACACGGCGACGCGATCACGACCTGTTTGAACTCGGGGTGCAGGTCGAGGATGAAGTGCCGATCCGGCGTGTTTGTGAACATGCAAGAGGCCATGGTCAACATCGGCCCCGCGCCGCGCGGGAAGTAGCGCGAGGCGAAGTCGCGCAGCACGCGCTCGTCCTCGGGCGTGGGCTCGCGATTCCAGTTCTCGGGGTTGACGACCTCTTCGAAGTGGTGGTACCGCCCGAACTTGAACCCCGGGATCCCGAAGGACGGGAAGCCGTAATAGCGCCCCTCGTCGACGAGCAGGTTGAACACCGGGAACCGGTCGCGATGGAACAGCTCGGGTTGCTCACAGGCCAGCCAGGCCAGCACCTGGCGCTCGGGCACGGCCAGGTGCCGCAGTTCTGGCACGAGGTGGCCGGCCCAGGCCCCGGCCGTGATCACGAGCTTGTCGGCGGTGTAGACGCCGCGATCGGTCGTGACTTTGACGCCCCCGAAATGCGGGTCCCAGCCAAGAACGCGTTCGCGCCCGTGCACTTCGGCCCCGCGCGACATCGCTGCTTGGGCGTAGTTGACGACGCAGCGCTCGGGCAGCAGAAAGCCGCCCTCAGGCTGCAACAGGGCGAGCGTATCGGCGGGCAGGTTGTAGCCCGGGAAGCGCCGACGCATCTCGGAACCGGTCAGGATCTCATGCGGCAGGTCATGCTCGCGGGCCGAGCGCCAGGCGCCCTCGAACACCCAGCTCCCGGGCGGCCCGGCGTCGATCGAGCCCGTGATGTAGAGCAGTTGCTCGTTGACCTCGGTCTGGATCTCGCGCCACAGCTGATAGCTGCGGCGCAGCAGGTCGACGTAGGACGGATGCTCGTAGTAAGCCAGGCGGATGATCCGCGTCACGCCGTGCGACGAGCCCATCGTGTGCGGGATGTCGAAGCGTTCGAGCCCGAGCACGCGCTTGCCGCGCGCGGCGAGCTGGTACAGCGCCGCGCTGCCCATCCCGCCGACGCCGACCACGATCACGTCGAAGTGGTTGGACGAGATCGTCATGCCTTCAACCTCGTGTTTCCAGGATCGAAGAAGGGCAGGGCCGATACGGTCACCCCGCGGACGCGCCCGCCGACCACGGCCGCCAACCGCGCGCCCGCATACGCGTGCCCGATGTTGACGTGGCCGAGCGCCAGCACCTTGCCGACGCTGTGCCCGCGCGCGCTCGACGTGACGGCTCCGACGACCTGACCGCTTGCCGTGAGTTTGTCTTCCAGCGCGCCGGCGTCGGGGCCGGCATCGATTTCGTCTTTGAACACGGAGACGTCTTGAACCGCGAACAGGCGATCGCCCGGTTTGAGCGGGAGTTCGGCGTCGACGACCAGACCGACCCAGCGCGTGTCGATCCCGCGCTCCTGCAGGCGCAACAACGCCTCACGGCCGACGAAGTCGCGCTTCTCGAACTTGATGAAGCGCTCGAGGCCGAGGTGGTACGGCGTGTGCTGCAGCGAGATGTCGGGGCCGTAGAGCGGGTAGCCCTTCTCGATGCGCAGCGACTGCATCGTCAACACACCGTAAGGCAGAAGCCCAAAGTCGCGACCGGCTTTGAGCACGGCATCCCACACGGCTGCCGCTTCCTCGGCCGGTGTGTACAGCTCGAAGCCGAGCTCGCCGGTGTAGCCCGAGCGGCTGAGGATCACGTCGCTGTCGCCGATCGTGGCGCGCGTAAAGCGGAAGTACTTGAGCGTGTCGAGCGTTGCCGCATCGACCACCACGGCTTTGAGCAACTCGCGCGAGCGCGGCCCCTGCACGACGGGCAGTGCCACGGCGGCGCTGATGTCGGTGACGTAAGCGGCGCTACCGGCTGCCTGCTCCTGAAACCACCTCACGGTTTGTTTGCGCGGGCCGGAGCTGGTGACGAGCATGAAGTGCTCGTCGTTGAACTTGTAGACCGTGACGTCGTCGACGATGCCGCCCTGTTCGTTGCAGGCGGTCGAGTATCGCATTTGTCCTGGGACGAGATCCTTGATCTCGTTGACCAGCAGACGATGCAGCAGGCGTTCGGCTCCGGGGCCTTTGAGATCGATCTCGCCCATCGACGACAGATCTTGCATGCCGACGTTGGCGCGCGTGTTCAGGTGCTCTTCGGTGGCGCCCGTGTACTGGGCGGGAAAGAGGTAATCGCCGCCGCCCTTGAGCATCTGGGCCGCGGTCCGGGCGTGGAAGTCGTGCAGTGGTAGGCGTCGCTCCATGGGTAACTCCTTTATGGCGTCAGACATCCGGTACCAGGCGTCAGGTTGTTCGCGTTGGCCGCCCTGACGGTCATGTCGATCAGCCGACCGAAAACGCGTCCGTATTGCGGATCGGATCCATGTGTGCACGGTTGCCCATAGCGACAACCCGTATGGGCGGCCCTTGTGGCCGCCCTGCCGGCCTTCACGATTCGGCGTCTTCGCCGACGCCTGTGCCCATGATCCCCGGCCGGAACCGGCGGCATGCCGGTCTCGGCGCCCGTCTGGTTGGCCGCCCAGCCGGCCTTCACGATTCGGCGTCTTCGCCGACGCCTGTGCCCATGATCCCCGGCCGGAATCGGCGGCATACGGTGTTGACGGCGCCCGTCTGGTTGGCCGCCCTGCCGGCCTTCGCGATTCGGCGTCTTCGCCGACGCCTGTGCCCAGGATCCCCGGCCGGAACTGGCGGCATACGGTGTTGACGGCGCCCGTCTGGTTGGCCGCCCTGCCGGCCTTCGCGATTCGGCGTCTTCGCCGGCGCCTGTGCCCATGATCCCCTGCCGGAATCGGCGGCATACCGGTCTCGGCGCCCGTCTGGTTGGCCACCCTCACGGTCATGTCGATCCGATGGCCTCGCCGGCGCTCATGCGGCCAACACACGCCTTCGGGCAGTGAGGGCGGCCACAAGGGCCGCCCCTACGGGTACCGTTCGGGCGATGGCGTCTCGGGCGGCATGCGCGTACCGCGCTTCATCGCGTGCGACTCGGGCCGAAATCGGACCCACAACCATCCCACCAGCAATCCCGCGCGCCAGAACGCGACCGCGGCCAGGCCATGGGCCAGCACGGCGAAGATCGGTGGCGTCTCCAACGTGTAATAGGTCCAGCACGCGCGCGTCGTGCCCCACAACTCCAGAAAGTAACCAAGCCCGGTCCCACAGGCGAAGGTGACCAGGGCCCGCCGATGATCGGTCGGCGTGATGACGATCAAGACGCTCGCCGCCAGCGCCGCCCAGGTCAGACTCTTGTCGAACGTCGGCGCCACGAAGATGACCATGAGCACGACGAAGGCCGGGAAGACGAGCCAGTAAGCGATTCTCCAGGCAAGCGGTGCGGGGAGCGCCGCGCTCCTGCGCTCTCGCCCGCCCTGCTCCAGCGTCCGCACCATCCGTTCGATCGCCAGGCTGGCGATCGGCCAGGCGGGCACGATCCACAGCGGCGGCCGCTCGGCCGTGTAGTAATTCCACAAATGCGTCTGGGTGCCCCAGGCCTCGATCACGAGCCCGCCGATCAGGCCCACGCCAACGATGCGCGCGTCGGTGCGCAGATCCGGCCGCGCCATGATTAACAGCGTCATGAACGCGAAGTCACCCAGCAACAGCCAGTCGAACTGCACGTACCAGGGGTACGCGGGGTTGAACGTCGCCAGATAATCGCTCAGCAGCGGCCACCAGACATAGCCGATCAGGAATGCCAGCAGACAGAACGCGCCGAGGAAGGCGTAACTGGTTCGGGTCCAACCCAGCGTAGAGCGCAGAGCATGGAGCGTGGAGCGTTCATGCTCCTGGGCCCGCGCTGGGCGTTCGGCCTGGCGTTGACCTGTTGGGCGCATCGGTCGACTAACCGCTTTACGCGTCCTCAAATGCCCGCGCCCAGATTTTCTCGTACGCGGCCAGGCTCAGGTCGCGCGGGTTGCCGATCGTCTGCGGGTCGGCGTAAGCGATCTTGGCGAGGTGCGGGATCTCGCTCGGGTCGAAGCCGAGCTCTTGCAGGGTCGGGATCTCGACGTCTTCGGTCAGGCGGTAGACGGCCTCGACTGCTTTCTCGGCCGCCTCCCAGACGCTGAGGCCGTGGGTGTCCTCGCCGAGCGCCTGCGCGATGCGCGCGAATTTACGCGGCTCGCCCAGGTAGTTGTATTCCATGACCGGGCCGAGCAGACGCGCCGTGAGCGCGCCGTGCGGCACGTCATGAACGCCGCCCGCGCTCTGGCTCATGGCGTGGGCGGCGCCGGCGCTCTCGGTGCCGTAGGCCAGCGCGCCAAGCATGGCCGCCATCGACATGCCGTAGCGTGCCGGCAGGTTGTGCCCCTGCGCAAAGGCGACGCGCAGGTGCTCGGCCACGTACTCCATTGCGTTCAGCGCGACCGAGTCGGGCAGGGGCTGGGCGTACGCGCAGGTGTAGCACTCGATCGCGTGCGCGAGCGCGTCCATGCCGGTGCCGGCCGTCACCGCCGGCGGCAGCTCGAGCGTCAGCTCAGGGTCGATCAGGGCGACCCAGGCCCCGATCAGGCCCGTGCCGCCGACGTTGAACTTGATCTTGCGCGCCGGGTCGGTGATCACGGCCCACAGCGTCACCTCGCTGCCGGTGCCGGCCGTGGTCGGCACGCAGATCGTGGGTGGGATGCGCTTCTTGATCGGCTGTGGGTCGGCCCATTCGTATTTGAGGATCGAGCCGCCGTTGGCCGCGACCACGCCGATCGACTTGGCCGTGTCCATCGAACTGCCGCCGCCGAAGCCGATGATGCCGTCGCACTTCTCTTTCTTGTAGAGCCGCGCGCCTTCGTCGATGATCGCGATCGGGGGGTTGGCGCGCACCTGGTCGTAGACGGCGAACGGCACGTTGGCGGCCTTGAGCGGCGCTGTCGCGCGCTCGAGCAGCCCCGCCTTGACGATGCCGCCGTCGGTCACGAGCAGCGGTCGTTTCATGCCGAGCGCGCGCGCCTCGTCGGCCAGCGTCTGGATCGCGCCTGCGCCGTGCTTCATCACGGTCGGGATCTCGAACGAACGCACTTTGATCATGGTGTTCCTCGAATATTCGGTGAGCGATGGCGTCGGCGACGCCCGTACCGTGAGTCTACAGGGTCTGGGCCTTCAATACGTCATCCTGAAACCCGGCAACATGCGCACGCATCAGGCGGGCGGCCTGCGCCGGCTTGCGGCGGCGGATGGCCTCCGTGATCGCCCGATGCTCGGCGACGGCCTCGCCCAGCCGGGGCACCCGGTCGACGGCGACGTGCCAGAGCCGGAAGACGTGCCCATACAGACGGTCGAGGCTTGCCGCCAGAAATTCGTTCTGCGCGGCTGCGGCGATCAGCTGATGCGCCTGATGATCCAGGTCGAGCAACTGTTGCGCGGTCTGCCTTCGGTCGGGTCGTTCGAACAGGGCATCGAGCGCGGCGACCTGAGCCGTCGTGGCGCGCTGGGCCGCCAGCCGGGCCGCCAGAGGCTCGAGCTCGAGCCGCAGCTCGAAGATCTTGTGCAGATCGGCCAGGTTCAGGTCCGCGACCAGCATGCCGCGCCGCGGCAGGATCACAACCAGATCCTCATGAGCCAGACGTTGCAGCGCCTCGCGGATCGGCGTGCGCCCGATAGCCAGCTCGCGCTGCAAGGCGGCTTCGTCGATCGGGGCCGCCGGCGCCAGCCGCAGGGTGACGATGCGCTGCCGCAGTTCCTGATAGGCGGCGGCGCTCTGCGACGGCGCTTTCGTTGGGCGGTGCGCTGCCAGCAGGCTGACGGGCAAGGGCGCTGAATTTCGGAGTGTCATTATCGCAATTGTAATATATGATCAATATATCAGACGATCGAGGCACACACACAGGAGAACACAACATGGTTGACCGCACGCCCTGGCGATCACGTCTTGCCTCTGGATTGATCCTGGCTGCGCTGACGATGGCGGCCTGCGCGCCCGCCGCCGTCAACAAACCGGTGATTCGACTCGCGGAGAACAACTGGACCGGATCGCGGATCAACATCAGCGTGGCCAAGCTCCTGCTCGAGAAGGAACTCGGTTACACGGTCGAGCTGGTGACGATCGACGAGAACCAGCAATGGGCGGCGCTGGCCGCGGGCGACCTCAGCGCGAGCCTCGAGGTCTGGCCCTCCGGCCATGCCGAGAACGTCGCCAAGTACATCGACGAGCAGAAGACCGTGGTGAACGCCGGTGCGCTTGGCGTGGAGGGCCAGATCGGCTGGTTCATCCCGACCTATCTGTTGACGGATCATCCGGAGCTGGCGACCTGGGAGGGTTTCAAGGACGCGGCCGACGCCGCGCTGTTCAAGACGGCCGAGACCGGCGACGCCGGCCAGTTTCTGGGCGGCGATCCCAGCTGGGTGCAATACGACGAGCAGATCATCAAGAACCTCGGCCTGAACTTCAAGGTCGTCTACGCCGGCTCGGAGGAGGCGATCCTCGCGCAGCTCGACGCCGCGTACAGCCGCCAGGATCCGATCCTGATCTATTTCTACAAGCCGCATTCGGCGTTCGCGCGCTACGACCTGACCAAGGTCCAACTTCCGCCGAACACGGCGGACTGCTATGCCAAAGCGGACCAGGGCGGGGTGGACTGTGACTACCCGACCGACAAGCTGTTCAAGGTGGCGTGGTCCGGCCTGGAGAAGGCCGCGCCCGACGCGTACAAGCTGATCAGCAGTCTGAACTATTCGACCGAGGATCAGATCGGCATGATCGCGGCCGTCGACACCGATGGCAAGACACCCGAGCAGGCCGCTCAGGCCTGGATCGACGCGCACCAAGACGTGTGGAAGGCCTGGGTCGGCAAGTAGGGATGACCACAAGGGCACCCCTACTTGTGGCCAGCCCTTTTTGGCCGCCCTAGCTTGACGCAGACACAAAACGACACGACCCGGGATCACCGGGTCGTGTCGTTTTCGCGTTCGACGTCAGCCGTAGGCCGCGTCCAACTCGCTCACTTCAGCGTCTTCAGATACGCGATGATGTCGGCGACGTCTTTCTTCGAGAGCAACGTGCCATACTCGGTCAGCATCGTCGACGGGCCGGCGATGACCCAGTTCGCGCCGTCGCTGGGCGGCACGATGTCGATGTTCGGCGACACGATCGACTCGAAGATGTACTGCTCGACGGTCTCCGCCGCGCCGTGATAGTCCGATGACTCCAGTCGCTTGGCGGCGATGCCGGGCGAGTTCAGGCCATCGGGATTGATGGCGCTCTCCCAGGCCGGGCCGATTTTGGGCGCGCCCGTGATGTGACACGCCGTGCAGCCGCGTGCCTGGGCGATGAGGCCGCCGCGTTCGGCATCGCCCTCGGGCAACGTGATGGCGACGTCGGTGCCGGCCGGATCCGTGGCCGGACCGGGTTGGATCAATGGGGGGGTCGGATTGGCGGGTTGACAGGACGCGAGACCCAACACACAGGCGCTCAACACGCCGAGCGCCAAGACCTGCAGTTGTCTCTGAAGCAGCATCGGTTCCTCCGCGTGTCAAGGATACAACGGGAGGCCGCTGCGAGTTCTCACTTTCGACCCGCGCGCGCTCACGAAAACGAATGGCGGATGTCACTTGCCAGACTGGCCGTTCGAGCCCGAAAAACCGGAGTTTGCCCACCGCCCATGACGATCATTCGACGAGCGTGACCTTTGTGGCATGCTGGAAGACGCCGGGCGCGTGACCGTGGGCCGTCGCCAGTGCCAGGGTGGCCATCTGCACCGGCAGGATCTCGAGCACGGGCAAGACCAGGGCCGGCGCCTGCGGCAGCGACAGCCACCCGTCGCCGCCGCGTCTCACCAGCAGGCCGCGCCCGCCAGCGGCAGTGACCTCGGACGCCAACGCCACGTTGAGCGCCGTCGTCGGACCATCGCCTTCGAAGACGAAGACCGCGATGTCCGGGCCGATCATCTCCAACGGACCGTGTCGGTACGCCGCGCAGCTCATGCCCTCGGCCGGAAAGTGAGCCGACTCCTTGGTTGTCAGACCGCCCGTGCCGGCCGTGGCGAGCGACGCACCGCGGCCCGCGAGATACAGCGCGCGGATGCCCGCCAGCGCCGTCGCGGCCGAATCGACATGGGTCTCCCAACGGCTCAAATATCGAGCCACAAGCTCGGGCGCGACCGCCCAGACCGCGAGACGTTCGGCCACATCGCCGCCGGTCAACAGCGCTCCGAGCAACGACAGCGCGATCAAACCCGTCACGTAGGTCTTGCACGACACCGAGTGCTCGGCGCCGGCGCGGGTCAACAGGGTCACATCGGCCCGCGCGGCCAACGGGCCGTCGGCGGCGTTCGTGATGCCGATCACGGTGCACCGGCCGGCGCTCAGTTCGAGCAGGCGCAGGATCTCGGCGCTGCGACCGCTTTGCGACACGGCGACCACCAGCGTGTCGTCGCTCAAGACCGATGGCGCCTGATGCACCAGCTCGGAGGTCTCGAGCCGATGAGCGCACAGGTCGTGTCTCAGCAGCTCCAGGTGCAGCGGGTTGAGCGCATGAA
Organism: Anaerolineales bacterium; assembly: GCA_044224715.1. GTDB lineage: Bacteria > Chloroflexota > Anaerolineae > Anaerolineales > UBA6663 > UBA6663. Next base: position 36,557 of record JBGAJV010000019.1, read on the forward strand.
AGGACGACCCCATGCCGGTCAGCACGATCCGGCGGTACCCGCCGGCCGCCAGGCGGGCCGCGATCGGGCGCAGGCCCCCGAGTGCGTCGGCGCCGAAACCGGCGAGCGTGTCACGGAGCGCCGTCGGCTGGGCGAGGATGTCGTTGACGTAGGCGTTATCGAGAAGATCGTGGGTGATCATGAACCGTACCGATGAATCCAGACGCGGGCGGCGCCGATCAATCCAGCGTCCGCGCCCTGATGGGCGGGCACAATGCGGGTCAGGTCGGCCGGCATCAGCCCGGTGTGAGTGTGGAGGATGTCGCGGATCGACCCCGCGAACAAATCGTAACTGGACATGACGCCGCCGCCCAACGCGACGACGTCCGGTCCATACAGCGCGATCAGGTTTGCCAGCCCGAGGCCGAGATACCGGCCGATTGAGGAGACGGCGGCCAGCGCGACGGGGTCGCCGCGTCGGGCAGCGGCGCACGCGGCCTCGGCCGTCGCGACCCCGGCCGCACGCGCCAGGGCCGGCCCGCTGGCCAACACTTCCCAGCAGCCGGCCGCGCCGCAGTAGCAGAGCGGGCCGGTGGCGTCGACGACGTGATGGCCGATCTCGGGATGCGAGCTGCGGGCGCCGCGGTACAGCCGACCGTCGAAGACCAGGCCGGCGCCGATGCCCGTGCTGACCGTCACGTAGATGAATCGCTCGGCGCCCTGTCCGGCGCCCCAGGCGGCTTCGCCGAGCGCCGCCGCGTCGGCGTCGTTCTCGAGCGCGGCGCTGACGCCGAGATCCTTGAACGGAGCCAGCAGGTCGACGCCTGCCCAGCCCGGCAGCAGGTCGATCGTGCCCGCGTGCCCGGTCAACGGATCCACCGGTCCGGTGCAGCCGATGCCGACGCCGCGCAAAGGCGCGCCTGCGTTCAGGTCGCGCAGCGCGTCGCGCACGCGCTCGAGCATGACACGCGGGGCGACACCCAGGTCGGTGGGCAGGCGCGTTTGGGCGTGCACGCGGCCAGCCGCGTCGACCAGACCCAGGGCGATCTTGGTGCCGCCGATGTCGATCGCGCCGACCAAGGCGGTCGGGCCGACCAAGGCGGTCGGGCCGACCAAGGCGGTTGGGTCGACCGAACCGCTTGCGCCGCTCATTCCTTCACCGCCCCCGCCGTCAAACCGGCGATGAACTGCCGTTGCATGAAGAAGAAGACCACGATCATGGGCAGGGCCGTCAGCGTAGTGCCCGCCATGGTCTGGCCCCAGTTCGACGTGTTGCGCATCTGGAGTTGCGCGAGGCCGACGGGCAGCGTGAACATGGCCTCGCTGCTGATCACCAGCCGCGGCCAGAGAAAACCGTTCCAGGCTTCCATGAACGTGAAGATCACGAGCGTGGCCACGCCGGGCAGCGCCAGCGGCAGCACCACGCGCCAGAACACGCCGAACTCGCCGCAGCCATCGATGCGCGCGGCGTCGAGGAGCTCGTCGGGGAGGCTGCGGATGAACTGGCGCATCAGAAACACGCCGAAGATGCTGGTCAGCGAAGGCACGATCAGCCCGGCATAGCTGTTGAGCCAGCCCAGATCCGAGATCAGCCGGTAGAGCGGGATCATGTTCACTTGAAATGGCACCATCAGACCGAGCAGCAGCAGGAAGAAGAGGCCGTCCCGGCCCGGAAAGCGGAGCTTGGCGAAGGCGTAGCCAGCCAGCGTGTCGAAGAAAGCCTGGCCGAGCGTGATCCCGCCGGCGACGATCAGGCTGTTCAGGAAGTAGCGCTCGAAGTGGATCCGGGTGAAGACCGCTGCATAGTGCTCGAGGGTCAACGGATCGGGCCACCATTGCGGCGGCGCTGCGAACACGAATTGCTCGAGCTTGAGCGAAGTCGCGACCATCCAGTAGAACGGGACAAGCATCAACAGCGACGTCACCGTGAGTGTGATGTACAGCGCGCCGCGACCAAGGACGTTGGCTCTCATGCCGCCTCCTCGCGCCCGAAGAAGCGCCACTGGATGAACGAGAAGACGACCAGGATCACGAACAGGATGTAGGCGATGGCGGAGGCGTAGCCGAGCCGCAGATCCTGGAACTTGCCAAACAAGAAGTACACGACGGTCGTCGTGGCATGGATCGGGCCGCCCGAGGTCATCACAAAGACCTGATCGAAGACCTGATAGCTGCCGATGATGCCCACGATGTAAGCGAACAGGATCACGGGCCGCAGCTGCGGCAGCGTCACGTTCCAGAACCGGGCCCAGGCGCCGGCGCCGTCGATCATGGCGGCCTCATACAGTTCGCGCGGGATGGCCTTGAGCGCCGCCAGGAACACCACGGTCTCGAAGCCGAAACCCTGCCACACGCTCGCCAGCACCACCGAAACCAACGCGACGTTCGGGTCGGAGAGCCAGCCGACCGCCGGCAGGCCGAGCGCGGTCAGGCCGGCGTTGAGCAGGCCCTGTTTGTTGTACAGGATCCGCCAGAGCGTCGACACGACGACCAGCGACGTCATCACCGGCAGGAAGTAAGCCGTTCGATAGAAGGCCTGGAGCTTCACGTTCTGGTCGAGCATCAACGCCGTCAGCAGGCCGAGCGTCGGCCCAAGGCTCATGCCCAGGAGCACGAATCTGGTGGTGTTCCACAGGGCCTCGCGGAACACCATGTCGTTGGTGAGCAGCTCGACGTAGTTCTTCAGGCCGATGAAGACCGGGGGCTGCAGGCCGCTGTAGTCGTTCAGGCTCCACCAAAACGACGTCAACATCGGTCCGAGCAGGAAGACCACGCTGGACAACACGACCGGCGCGATGAACAGATAGGCCATGCCGTACTTGCGGACGGCGCGTGTAAGGGTGAGGGTCACGGCGTTTCTTTGGGTCGAGAGGTCGGCTCGCCGCCGACCTCTCGACCTGAGTCTGAGCTATTTCTTCAACGCGTCGTTGCTGGCCGCCACGGCGTCGTCGAGCGCCTGTTGCACCGACTTGGTGCCCAGACCGATCTCCTGCATGGCCGTCGTGAAGGCGGTGTCGATGTCGGCCCACTGCCGCACGTACGGGAAGTGGTGGGCCGTCTTCATCGTGTCGAGGAAGACCGAGAAGGCCTTCTGATCGCCGAAGTACGGATCGGCCACGTTGACGTCGGGGCTGTCGAGCGCGGCGGTCAGCGCGGGAGCCGCGCCCGCGTTCTTGTACACGCCGACCTGGTTCTCGGCGCGCATCGCGTACTCGATGAACTTCCAGGCCGCGGCCTGATGCGTCGAGCTCGCCGGCACGACCAGGCCGGTGCCGCCCAGATACGACCCCGGCACGTTGTTGGTCGGGTGGGGCGCGACGGCCCACTGACCGGCCATCTCGGGCGCGCCGCTCTTGAGGATGCCCATGTAGTACGGGCCGTCCGAGAACATGCCGATGCGGCCGTCCTTGATGCCCTGCATGCGGTCGCCCTCGTCGGCGCCCCAGTAGATCGCGACCTTCTCCTTGAGCAGCAGGTCGGCGTAGAACTGGATCGCGGCGACGGCCTCCGGCGTGTTGAACGTGGCCGCCGTGTTGTCGGCGTTCATCAACGCGCCGCCGTTCTCGTAGATCCATTGCGCGCCGTGGAAGGTGTCGGGCTGGAACTGGTACAGGTACTTGTCGCCCTCGGCCAGCTGGTGGGCGACGGCGACGAGCTCGTCCCAGGTCTTCGGCACCGCGAGACCCTTGGCCTTGAACAGGTCGGCGCGGTAGTACAGCGCGTACACGTCGAAGTCGTACAGCGCGGCCACGATCTTGTCGTTGAACGTGATGGCCTCGAGCGCTCCGGGCGTATAGGCTTGATCGAGCGCCACGCCGTTGAGCTTGCCGCCCGACAGAGTCTTCAGGTCCGCGAAAGCGCCGAGCGCCGCGAACTTGGGCAGCCACGTCATGTCCGACGTGACCACGTCGGGCGGGGTGCCGCCGGTGAGGACGACGTTGAGTTTCTCGAGCGTGGTGTCCCAGTCGAGCGCCTCGTACTGGACCGTGATGTTCGGGTTCTCTTTCTCAAAGCCTTCGATGAGCGGCTTGAGCGGCGTGGCCTCGCCGTAGTAGTCCCAGACGGTGATGGTCACCTTCTCGTCGCCCGTCGTCGGCGCCGTGGTGGTCGCGGGTCCGGCGCAGGCGGCCAGGCCCAGGGTCAAGGCGAGAGCAGCGGAGAGGTGTCTGCGGAACGAGGGTGTCGACATGTGCTCCTCCTAGGCAAAAGGGCGACCGTCAGGCCGTCCAGGTCAAAACGGCGCCGCCATGGGCGTCGAGCGAAAGCGTCCAGGTTCTGTCTCCTGAAGGCAGCGAAACGCTGCCTTCAGGCGTGATCTGGGCGATGTCCCGAACGGCGTCGCGGGCCGTCACGGTCACGGTGCAGGCCTCCCCGCGATGGTTGGCCAGCACGACGTAGCCGCGGCCGTGGCCGATCAACCCGGCGGCTTCGACCGAGGGCTGGTCGGTGCTGAAGCGCGGCGTGATGCCGGCGGTCGCGGCGAAGGCGCGGTACAGCCGATGGGTCGGCTCGTCGCCCTCGAACGCGCTGGGCGTCACGCCCAGGTAGGTCTCGAGCGGGTAGGCGCAGAGCAGCGCCTGGCCGGCGCCGTAGCGTCGGCGCACCAACGCCGGTCGTCCGTCTTGATCGACAGCCAGCACCTCGCCATCGGCCAGCGTCAACGTCGCCGGCCACTGGCGCGGGTCGCCAGGGTCCGCCGTGTAGCGCCAGGTCGTTCCGGCCGCGATGTCGCCGAAGGGCGCGACAAAGGTCAGGGCCACGTCGGCGGCGTGGACGTGATCGGCCAGCTCGGCGCCGAACAGGTCAGCCATGTCCGGGATCGCGGCGTCGGCGCAGACCGAGGCGTAGACGGCGCCGCCGGCACGAACGTAGTCGCGCACGTCGTCCCAGAACGGCGTGTGCACGTGGACGAGGTTGCGTTCGGTGCTGGTGAGCGGGGCGGGGAGCAGCAGCAGCGGCCGAGTCCGCCAGTCCATGGTTTCGCGCGGCATGTCGACCTTGAGCCCGGCGCGGCGGCCGAGGATGAAGGCGCTCAACGTCGCGCGCGTGAACCACACGTTCGCGTCGCTCATGTCGAAGCGGTCCTGCGTCGACGTGTACGGGATCGCGCTCGCGCCGCTCAGCCCCAGCCGCGCGAAGTCGCCGTGCGGCTTGGCCCACTCGAGTGGCACGATCAGGGCCGCCTCGCCCAGCGCAGGTGCGACGCCGGTGAAGTCCATCTGGCCCAACACCTGGCTGAAGTCGCGCAATTCCTTGCCGCGCGGCCGATCCTGACGATCCCAGGTCGTCAGGCCGAACTGGGTCTCGTGCGGGGCGCGCCGATACGGGGTGCGTGTGTACTGCGCCGGCGCGGCGTCGGTGTAGCACCACGGCAGGAACCCGCACGACCCGGCCGCGAGACCCGAGTACATCGTCACCCGGTCGAACGCCGCGATCCGCGCCGGGCTGTACTGCGCGGCCGACGCGCCGAACTCGTGGATCATCACCGGCTTGCCGGCGCCGCCCGAGAGCGTTGTTTGATACGCGGCCGCGTACGTCCCGCGCTCAGAGAGCATCGGGTCCGGGAAGCGATCGAGGGTGTAGATCGAATAAGGATGCACCGACAGGAAGTCGACCTCGTCGATGATCGTGTCGGGTCGAAACGGTCCGTGGGCGAGGTCCTCGACGTTGGTGCCGACGCACAGCACGTGCGCGGGGTCATAGCGGCGCAGCGCGCCGGCGATCAGGCGCGTCCAGTTGATCGCCATCGCGTCGGTGGTCTGATCGCCCACGATCCAGAACGGCGGCTCGTCGGTCAGGTCCCACGCCAGGATCGCGGGCTCGTCGCGATAGCGGCGCGCGAAAGCCGCCGCGTGGTCGGTCTGCAGCCGCAGCATCTCGGCGTCGGCGTGGGGATGGCGGCCCTGACGCCACGGCACGTCCCAGAACGCCTCGCCGACCTCGCCGCCGATGAAGAACGTCGGATGCAGGTAGATGTCGTAGGCGTGCGCGAGCCTGACAAAGACGTCGAACTGCCGGAAGGCCTCTGGGTTGTAGTCGCCGGGACGCGGCTCGAACCAGGCCCAGAACAGGTCGAAGCGCAGGGTGTTGAAGCCGAGCTCACGCATCTTGGCGAAGTCGGCTTCGACCTCGGCTTCGTCCCACTCGGTCGGCCATTGCAGACCGGCTTTGGCCGGCACCCAATGGGCGCCGATCGGCATGAACGCGCGGCCCTGGACGGTGAAGTACGGGCCGGCGATCGTGGCAAGTGATAGCGGCATGCGTGGGCTCCCGTTAGATGATCTGCTGGCGGCCTGTGTAAAACGTGAACCGATCGCCGCGATAGATCGAGTCGACGCACTCGATCACGTCGTAGTTGGCCAGGAACGTGATGCGGCGCGCGGCGAGCACGGGCTTGGCCGGCTTCATCTTCAACAGCAGCGCTTCTTCTTTGGTGGCCGCGCGGGCCTCGATCTCGGCGTCGGCCCAGGCCGGGACGTAGCCGAAGCGCCGCGTCAGCACCTGATAGAGCGACGCGTTCGCCAGGTCCTCGTCGAGCAGCCCGGGGCACAGCCGGGTGGGGAGGTAGGCCGTCTCCACGGCGACCGGGTCGCCGCTGGCGAGCCGCACGCGCTTGAGCCGGATCGCGCGCTCGCCGGCCGGTAGATGCAGCGCGGCGCGCACGTCTTCGTCGGGCTCGACCTCTTTGAAAACGAGGACACGCGAGCTGGGCTCGAGCCCGCGGGCGCGAATGTCGTCGCTAAAGCTGCGAAAGCCCGAGATCTCGCGGATCCGCGCGTGGGCGACGAAGGTGCCGCGGCCCTGCTGGCGGAACGCTCGCCCCTGACCGACCAGGTCGTCGAGCGCGCGCTTCGCCGTGATCCGGCTGACCTTGTACCGACGCGCGAGTTCGGCCTCGGTCGGCAGCTGCGCGCCGGGCCGCAGCCCGCCGCGTTGGATCTGTTCGAGGATCTCTTGCTCGATGCGGAAGTACATCGGCATCTGACTGCGAAGGGTGGGGATCGTCATCGTCGGCTCGATAGGTCAACTTGATATGTTGTTATATTGACCCTGAAATTGTCATGATGATATATTGACTCCCGCCGGCCGTCAACACCCATCGCCTGCTCAGGAGGACGCCATGTTGCCACGACGATTGCTCAGCCTCGCCGCCGCGTTCGCCATGCTCGTCTGCGCCCTGGGCGCGCCGCCCGCACTAGCGGCCGGCACGGTCACCGTGCTGTTCTACGACCGCGCCGGCGCCGCGTTGACCTTGAGCCAGATGCGCACGCTCTCGAACAACGGCACGGCCGGGTACGACAACGACGCGCTGCTCAACCCGACGACGCTCGAAGTGCTGACCCTCAACCCGCTCCCGGGCTCCGGAGCGGCCACGTTCTCGGTGCCCAGCCAGCCCGTGGCGTTCGCGCTCAACTGGCCGACCACCCCCAAGGGTTATTCGCTTGTCATCGTCGACAACGGCGGCGGCGGGTTCACGGGCACCGGGACGGTCAACTTCACCTTTCAGGCAGCGCTCGACACAAAGCGCAGGCTCGACGCCGCGCTGACCGCCCGGCCCGACTACGTCCACTCGACGACGTTTCAGACCGCCTACGACTCCGCGGTGGCGCATATCGCGGCCGCCACGGCCGGCGGCGCGACCGAGTCGACCAAGGGCAAGGAAGGCTACCTGGCGCTCGATCAACTGGCCGTCGCCTATGACGCGCTGCTGGCCGAGTACGGCCCGGTCTATGCCCACGCCAACCTGGGCACGCGCACGCCCTGGCTGGGCGTGACGATCGACACGACCATCAACTATCAGGCCAACCTCGACCTGGCCGCGACGTTGACACAGCCGTACGGCTGGGTGCGCGTCGTCTTCGACGCGGGCAAGGGCCCGGCGGACTATGACGCCCTGATCAGCTACGCAAAGTCCAAGGGTCTCAAGGTGCTGGGTCAGCCGGTCGACTCGGCCTTCGACACCGGCTACACCCGCGCGCAGTACAAGCAACGGTTTATCGATTTCCTGACCTACTACAACGGCGTCGCGCACCCGGCGCTGGAAGGGTGGGAGGTCGGCAACGAAGTGAACGGCAGCTGGCTCAGCGCCGACATCGCCGGCCGCGTCGCCGACGCCGCGCAGGAAGTGCGCACGCGTCAACCCGCCGCCAAGACGGTGCTCACGCTGTTCTGGCAGATCAACACCGACGCCGTGGCGACCTCGATGTTCAATTGGGCGCGCGCGAACCTCCCCGCGGCCGTGCGCGCGAACATCGACGTCGTGCTCATGTCGCAGTACGCCGAGCAGGCGCCGATGGGCCTGGTCTTCGATCAGGTGATGAACCAGCTGCACACCGAGTTCCCAAGCCAGCAGGTCGGCCTCGGCGAGCTCGGATACTGGATCCCGGGTCAGCAGTACTGGTGGGCTTTCAGCCAGACTGACCCGACCGGCGCCGGCCTGCGCGGCACGGCGGCCCAGTATTACCCGGCATCGTTTGCGTACGGGAGCAGCGTCGGCGGCGTGTTCTGGTGGAACTTCATCACCGAGTTCGGCGCCGATCCGCAGTTGCAGTCCGTCGTCAGCACCCTGCGCGATCAGATCCAAAACGGCACGGGTCCAACGCCGACCCCCGGCCCGACGAGCACGTCGACGGCGACGGCGACTCGTACGGCGACCGCAACCCCGACGCGCACGTCAACGGCTACCGTCATCGGCCCGACGAACACGCCGACGGCCACGCGCACCGCCACGGCGACGGCGACTCGTACGGCGACCGCGACGCCGACCCGCACGTCAACGGCCACCACGGCGCCCAGCGGCAATACGCATGCGGGCACCTGGGCCGCGCGCGGCACGTTGCCGGCGACCGCCAACTTCAAGGACCTGTATCAAGGACCGATCGCCGTCACAACCAACACCGCGTATGTGGCCAGCCTGTGGATCAAGGGCACCGGCACGATCGCGCTCAACGTATGGAATGGCGCGTGGACGGTGACGGTCGCGACGAAGAACTGCGTGGCCAGCGGCACCTGGACGCAGTGCACGCTTTCGTTCAACACCGGTTCGCGCACGTCGCTGCTGATCGACCTGGAAACGGCCGTCAACGGCGCGGGCACGGTGTACGTCGACGACGTCTTCCTGGGCCCGTCGGGCGGCGCCAACAAGCTCGCCAACCCGGGCTTCGAAAGCGGCAATACGACCTGGTCGTCGACGGCCGCCGCGACCTGGACCATCCTGCAGAATCCCTGACGCCCAGCGCTTCTTTTCGCGCTTGCCTTACCAGGCCGGACCGACAGGTCCGGCCTGGTTTGTTGACTCGGCAAGGTCGGAGCGGCGCCGGATCCCCGGGCAGCCACAATGGCCACGCAAGTCCCGCGCGGTTTCGCGATGACGGGCCTGCAGGGCAACGGCGTCTCGTGCGAGGAACACGGGTCTTGCCGCGATTCGTCAAAGCGCACAACCCTTTCGCGAAATGGGCGTCATTCGTGGCCAGTCAATGGGATCGGAAAATCAGGTGGGATGTCCAGGGCATTCGCATTGTGTATTCCGGTTGAGAAAGGTCGCCGCGAATATCGCGATCTTCGCGAAGGGATCGTGCAACGCGGCAATTCGCGTCATTCGCGGCAAAATCCGCTATCCGGCGTTTTGATGTGCTTGCCCTGCGCCGCGTTCCTGCACACGCCGATCGTGTATACTCGGCCCTTACTCGCCGAAAACCGCCGACCATGACCAAAAAAGTCACCCTGGCCGACATCGCCCGAACGAGTAAGGTGTCGCTCTCGACGGTGTCGCTCGTCCTCCGTGATAAGCCCGGAATCCCTGCCGAGACCCGACAACGGATCTTCGAGACCGCCCAGGCGCTGGGCTACAAACCGCGCAATCGTCTGGACGGGCGCGGGCTGCGCACCGGGACAAGCCCGCGCAGCCTGGGCGTGATCATCAAGATCGACCACAACGTCCCGCCGCCGGCCAACCCGTTCTACCTCCACGTGATGGCCGGCATCGAAGAAGTCTGCCGCAAGCAAAGCTTCAACCTGCTGTACGCCACCCTGCCGGTGGATGAGAACAACGTGCCCGTCGAGGTGCCGCGTTTGCTCACCGAACAACACGCCGACGGTCTGCTGCTGGTGGGCACCTACGTCGACGCCGCTTTCGGCACGTTGTTCACGGCACGTCCGGAGCCTGTCGTGCTCGTCGATGCCTATTCGAGCCGTGACGCGTTCGATGCCGTGCTCTCCGACAACGTCGGCGGGGCGGCCCAGGCCGTCGAGCACCTGATTGCCGCCGGACATCGCCGTATCGGCATGGTCGGTGGTCATCCCGGCGCATATCCGAGCCTCCATGAACGGCGCCAGAGTTGGGCGCAGACGCTCGCCCGGCATGGTTTGCCGACCGACGCCGTCGCCGACTCGGGCCTGACGCATGAGGACGCGGCGGAGGCGACCCAGCGCCTTCTGCGCGAACGTCCCGACGTGACCGCGATCTTCGGCGTCAACGACGCGGTCGCCATCGCGGCCATGCGCGCCGCCCAGGCGCTTGGCCGACGCGTGCCCGAGGATCTGTCGGTCATCGGCTTCGACGACATCGAGTTGGCCGAACACGTGTCTCCCGGCCTGACCACGCTGCGCGTCGACAAGGTCGGGATGGGGCGGATGGCCGTGCAGTTGATCCAGAACCGCATCGAGTTCCCAGACTCCGAGCGCGTCGTGGCCGTGCTCTCCCCTCGCTTGATCGAACGCGGTTCCATCGCGGCCCCGGGCCTGACCTGATCGCGTTCGCGGCTTCCGCGCGGGTGGGGCGGCCCGGCGCGATGGGTTTTGTCACTTGACTCCGCCGGGTACCCTGGTATCTTTTAGTAAATTCTTTACTAAAGTCGCGAGGTCCCCCATGCCCCCAACCAAACGGACGATCATCGGCGCTGCGCTCCCCAAGATGCCCTGGCAGGACAGACCGACCGGGTTGAGCGACGTGGTCTGGCGCTACGACGGCAACCCCGTCATTCAGCGCAACGCCACATCGACCTCGAACAGCATCTTCAACAGCGCCGTGGTGCCGTTCGAGGGCGCGTATGCCGGGGTGTTCCGCTGCGACGATCGGCGCCGCGTCATGGACGTGCACGTCGGCCACAGCCCCGATGGCGTCAACTGGACCATCAACCCGCAGCCGATCCAGTTCGCGTGCGATGATCCCGAGATTGCGGCTTTCCAGCATCGGTACGATCCACGCGTGTGCTGGATTGAAGACCGCTACTACGTCTCCTGGTGCAACGGCTATCATGGCCCGACGATCGGCATGGGCTACACGCATGACTTCAAGTCGTTCGTGCAGATGGAGAACGCCTTCCTGCCCCATAACCGCAACGGCGTGCTCTTCCCGCGGCGCATCAACGGCAAATACGCGATGTACAGCCGCCCAAGCGACACGGGCCATACGCCCTTCGGCGATATCTTCTACAGCGAGAGCCCGGACCTCGTGCACTGGGGCAAGCATCGCTTCGTCATGGCCCCGAAGGCCTGGACCTGGCAGAGCACCAAGATCGGCGCCGGCCCGACGCCGATCGAGACGACCGAAGGCTGGCTGCTCTTCTATCACGGCGTGTTGACCTCGTGCAACGGTTTCGTCTACAGCTTCGGCGCCGCGCTGCTCGACCTCGATCAGCCCTGGAAGGTGATCTACCGCACAGCGCCGTATCTGATGTCGCCGCAGATGTTGTACGAGTGCGTCGGCGACGTGCCCAACGTCGTCTTCCCGTGCGCGGCGTTGACCGATGCCGACACCGGCCGCATCGCCATCTACTACGGCGCCGCCGACACGGTGACCGGCCTGGCGTTCGGGTATGTCGACGAGATCCTGGACTTCATGAAAGCCAATTCGGCCCTCTAAGCGACCGGGCCGACATGCACCGGGCGCCGTCTGGCGCGGCGCGCCACGGGAGGACACGCTCGCACATGCCGAACGCCGCCCGACCCGTCCACATCGCTTTGACCCTCACGCTCGGGCTCGCGCAGGTGTTGACCGCCTGCGCGAGCTCGGCGTCGCCGACGGCCACGCCGGCCGCCGCGGCGACCCAGCCACCGACCGTTCCGGCGCCGAGCCCGACAGCCGGGCCGACGGCGACCCTCGCGCCCCATGCCGCCACCCGCCTGGGCCTGACGCTGTTGAGCGATGGCGTGACGCAATACGGTCGCGTCGAGGTCGCGCTCGACACCGACGGCGTCTACGCCAATCCATTCGATCCGGCCGAGGTCGATCTGGCTGTGCGGTTCTCGGGCCCAGACGGTCGGGGGGCCACCGTGCCGGCCTTCTTCTATCAGGACTTCGACCCGGCGACCCTCACGCCCGTCGGGCAACCGGGCTGGCGCGCCCGGTTCACGCCGCCGACGCCCGGGTCGTGGACGGCCACGGCAGTCATGGCCGCACCGGCGCTCGAAAGCGCGCCCGTGACCTTCGACGTCGCGGCCGATGACGCGGCACGCGGCTTTATCCGGATCGATCCAGACAACCCGCGTTACTTTGCGTTCGACAACGGCGATCCCTACGTGCCCATCGGGGCCAACATCGGTTGGGCGACGTCGCTCGAGGCCACGACGAGCGATTACGGGCGCTGGTTCGGTCGCCTGAGCGCCAACGGCGGCAACCTGGCCCGCGTGTGGATGGCCTCCTGGAGCCTGGGCATCGAATGGCAGGACACGGGCCTGGGCGACTATCGCAAACGCCTGCTGCGAGCCTGGCTGCTCGATCAGGTCTTTGACCTCGCCGCGGCGAACGACGTGTTCATCGAGCTGTGTCTGCTCAACCACGGCGCGTTCAGCACGAGCACCAACCCCGAATGGGACGCAAACCCGTACAACGCCGCGAACGGCGGCATGCTCACCGCGCCGGCGTCGTTTGTGTCGGATGAGCAGGCGATCGCGTTCTTCAAACGCCGGCTGCGCTACATCGCCGCGCGTTGGGGCTACAGCCCGAACCTGATGGCCTGGGAGTGGTGGAACGAAGTCAGCCTCACGCCGATCAGCGATGAGGCGCTCAAACCCTGGATCCAGACGATGACGGCCGAGCTGCAAGGGCTGGATCCGAACGATCACCTGATCAGCTCGAGCTACGCCGGCGGCAGCTACACGCGGATCTGGCGCGAGCCCGAGCTGGATTTCGCACAGGTGCACGACTACTCCGGCGTCGACCCGGTGATCTATCTCGGTCGCGAACTCGAGAAAGTGCAGCGCAATACCGGCGCGCACCCCAAGCCGGCGCTCGCCGCCGAGCAGGGCTTCTCGGCCTACGGCGCCGATACGACCCGCGACCGTGAGGACATCACGCTCCACAACGGCGTGTGGGCGCCGCCGTTTCTGGGCTACGCCGGCACCGCCTTCACATGGTGGTGGGACACGTATCTCGATCCCGGCGATCGGTGGGGCGTCTACCGGCCGTTCGCGACGTTCATCGCCGGCGAGCGCCTGGCAAGCCTGACGCCGGGTCGGGCCGAAGCCGATCCGGCGGTCGTCGCGCTCACCCTGCAGAACGACGCCCGCGCATTGGTCTGGATCCGCAACCAGACCTACGATGCCGCGACGCTGTTGGTCGCGACCAACGTGCCCGACGGCAGGTTCGAGACCCTGACGGGCGTGACGGTTACGCTCTCGGGCCTGACGGATGGCGCGTACGAGGCGCGCTGGTTCTCGCCGCAGACCGGCGATTGGCTGTCGACGGAGCCCGCGATCGTCACGGGCGGCGCCGTCACCCTGGCCGTGCCGGACTTCGACAAAGACCTGGCGCTCAAGTTGAGCGCCGACGCGCCGTAGATCGTTCTCGCTTACGGGCAGGGAGGCGCCGTGCATTACGGTTTCAACTTCCAATGGATGTTCAGCCACCGCGATGGTCGCGCGCCCGAACCGGCCGACGAACGCGCGCTCGACTTCCTGGTCGAGCACGGCTTCAACTTCGTGCGCGTGCCGCTGGATTATTGGTTCTGGACCCGCGACTTCAATTACTTCCACCCGGACGTGCGGGTGTTCGACGTGATCGACGGCTACGTCGCCGCGTGTCGGTCGCGCGGTCTGCATGTCAGCCTCAACCTCCATCGCGCGCCCGGCTACTGCATCAACGGCAACGATCGTGAGAAGCACAACCTGTGGCTCGATCCCGTCGCGCAGGATGCCTTCGTCTTTCTGTGGGAGACTTTCGCGGCGCGCTATCGCGACGTCCCGGGCGAGGCCTTGAGCTTCGATCTCGTCAACGAACCGCCGCAGGTCGGCCAATACGGGATGACGCGCGAGAACCATGCGGCGATCATCCGGCGGACGGCGGCGGCGATCCGAGCACTCACGCCCGAGCGGCCGATGGCGATCGACGGCCTGGCCGGCGGCAACCTGGCGATGCCCGAACTGGTCGATCTGAACGTCACCCACAGCGGGCGCGCCTATCAGCCCTACCCGGTCAGCCATTGGGGCGCCGAGTGGTCCGAAGACTGGCGCGCCGGCGACGGGCCGACCTATCCGGGCACGCGATTCGCCGGCCACGTGTGGGATCGCGAGACGTTGCGCGCGTTCTATCAGCCGTGGCGCGATGTCGAGGCCGCAGGCGCGACGGTCCATATCGGCGAGTTCGGATGCTACAACCAGACGCCCAACGACTCAGCGCTGCGCTGGTTCGCGGACCTGTTCGCGTTGTTCAAGGCCTTTGGCTGGGGGTACGCGATGTGGAACTTCGAAGGCGCGTTCGGCATCATCGATCACGGTCGGCCCGGCGCCGTCTATGAGAACATGAGCGGCTATCGCGTCGATCGGGCGTTGTTCGATCTCATGTTGGATGGGAGGGTTTGATCATGCGCCTCGGTGGACCGACGTTTCGACCCTATTCGGATCCAGACGGCTGGGTGGCCGAGGTGCGACGCCTCGGCTACGGCGCCGCGTATTGCCCGGTCGACGAGACAACCGATGCCGAAACCATCGCGGCCTATGCCCACGCGGCGCAGGCCGCCGACCTCGTCATCGCCGAGGTCGGCGCGTGGAGTAATCCGCTGAGCCGCGACGAGACGGCCCGGCGCGCCGCGATCACGTATTGCCAGCGCCGCCTCGCGTTGGCCGAGGCCATCGGCGCGCGGTGCTGCGTCAACATCGCGGGTTCGCGCGGCGATCTGTGGGACGGCCCGGAGCCCGATAACTTCTCGAGCGAGACCTTCGACCTGATCGTGGCCACGACCCGCGAGATCATCGACGCGGTGCGCCCGGTGCATGCCGTGTACGCGCTCGAGCCGATGCCGTGGGTCCCACCGGATTCGATCGAGAGCTACGAGGCCTTGATCCGCGCCATCGATCGGCGCGCGTTCGCGGTGCATCTCGACCCGGTGAATCTGATCACGCACTCGCGGTTATACGACCGGTCCGGCGACTTCCTGCGCGAATGCTTTGAGCGACTCGGCCCGCACATCCGCAGCTGCCATGGCAAGGACGTAGCGCGTGAGGCGCGCTTCATCTCGCATCTGAGCGAGGTACGGCCGGGGCTTGGCGGGCTGGATTACGCAACGTTCCTGCGCGAGCTCGATCGGCTGCACGTCGATGTGCCGTTGATGCTCGAACACCTCGAGGGCGAGGGCGAGTACGCCGCCGCCGCCGATTTCATCCGTGGCGTCGCGGCGCGTGAGGGGCTGCGCTTCGTCGGCGGCTGACCGAACTTGGACGTCTGTCACAACCAGGGGCGGGGCTCGGGTGATCCGGGTCCCGCCCTTTCGTTTTCAAATGGGTTCAACGTGAATACCGTCTGGACATGGCCTGAACCCGATCTGAATACCGGGCGCTTAAAACAGGGTCAACGAACGTAGCTCGAGGCGGGCCCCGCAATGGCCCGATACAACGCGATGAACCCGATGTGTGATGCCACCCCGAAGCGATCGATGCCGATCGCGACCCGCAAGCGCCAGACGACCGATCTGCTGAACGGACTGGCCGCTTTCGACCCGATCTCCTTGACGGAGATGGACGCTGTGGCGTTGCTCAGCCGGACCGACACCAAGTACCTGCTGCGGATCGAGCAACTGAACGAGGCGCTGCCGCTGCTCAGCCAGAACTATCGTGCCCTCGAGGTCGAGGGCGTCCGGTTGAGCCCGTACCACACGCTGTACTTCGACACGCCGGAGTTCGAACTCTTCCGCTGGCATCACGCCGGCGGTCGCAACCGGTACAAGGTGCGCAGCCGCCGCTACGTGCAGACCAACGCGTCGTTCTTCGAGCTCAAGCATAAGGTCAACCGCTTCCAGACGGTGAAGGAACGTATTCCGACCCATGACCTCGTCACACGGCTGACGCCCGAAGCCGCGCGGTTCCTGCGCGAACGTCTGCCGGCGGGCACCGAGCGTCTGCAGCCGAAGCTGTGGAACCTGTACGGCCGAATCACGCTGGTGAACCGGTTCGTCGAGGAGCGGGTCACACTCGATCTCGATATGCGCTTCGACACCGAGGATCGCACGCTGGCGTTGCCGGGCATCGTGACGGCCGAGGTCAAACAGGCCGGGCGGCCGCGACCGACGGCGTTCATCCAGCTCATGCATCGCCAGGGCATCCGGCCCGGCGGGTTCAGCAAGTATTGCATCGGCGTCAGCCTCCTTTATCCGCAGGTCAAGCACAACAATTTCCTGCCGCAATTACGGGTCGTGGCCGCGTTGGCCGACAAGGGGTGAGGTATGGACATGGTCAGTCTCTTCACGGGTTTCGCGCTCAACCTGGCGATCGCCGTCGCGATCGTGCGGTTCATCTATTACCCGGCCAAGCAGAACAAGAACTACGTGTTCACGTTCCTGGCCTTCAACACGATTATCTATTTCGTGATGAGCGTGCTGTCGACCGCTGAGATCGGCGTCGGGGTGGGCTTCGGGTTGTTCGCCATCTTCTCGGTGCTGCGCTATCGCACCGACGCCATGGCGACGCGGGAGATGACTTATCTGTTCGTGCTGATCGGCCTGCCCGTGATCAACTCGGTGCTGCAGCGTGAAAGCGACTGGGCCACGCTGGCCGCGCTCAACGTCGCGCTGATGGCCATCCTGTTCGTGCTCGAGCGCGAGTGGGGCTTCCGCTACACGAGCTCCAAGACCATTCGCTACGAGCGCGTCGACCTGATCCGGCCCGAGAACCACCAGGCCCTGCTGGCCGACCTGCGCACGCGCACCGGGCTGCCGGTGGAGCGCGTCGAGATCGGTGGCATCGACCTGATCAACGACTCGGCCCGATTGAAGATCTACTACGACGAGCCGCGCACCCAACGCCGCTCGGCCGATGATGTGGTGGTCGTCGGGGACGACGATTAGGCGGTCTCTCCGGCGTGAGCCCTCTCCTCTCTCTTGCCGGTCGGTCGGGTCCACAGGGCCCGGCCGACTGGCATCCACTTCTCCGGAGCACAGCCCCATGAAACACAGCTTCCAACGCCGGTTCCGTCAGGGCGCCGGCCTGATCCTGGCCCTCGGTCTCGCCGGTTGCGGGCTGGCGACGCCAGCGGGATCCACCGCATCCCCGTCGGCCATCACCGAACCGTCGCAGGCGGCCACCGCCGCGTCAAGCGCGACCGAGGCCGCAACAGATGGCGCCGAGACCGACGCGGTCGCGCGTCCGGCGGCTTGGTCGGAGGCCAGCCACGGCGCCGACGTCGAGCCCGATTACGCCGTCGTTTTTCCCGACGATGCGGTCAACGAACTGGCGATCACGATCGCGCCCGAGGATTGGGACGCGATGCTGGCGAACATGACCGACATCTTCGGCGAACGGGGCACGGGGCAGGGCGGCGGGCCGGGAGGCAACGGACCCCAAAACGCCGGCGGCCCGATGGGCGTCAGCAATGCCGAGAACCCGATGTGGGTGGCGGCTACCATCACCTTCAACGGCGAAACCTGGACCAACGTCGGCGTGCGCTTCAAGGGCAACTCGTCGCTGCGCAGCACCTGGTCAAGCGGCTCGCTCAAGCTCCCGCTCAAGCTCGATTTCGATCAGTACGAGGATCAATACCCCGAGATCGCCGATCAGCGCTTCTACGGCTTCAAACAACTGTCGCTCGCCAACGGCTTCGGCGACGCCACGTACATGCGCGAGGCCGTGTCGTACGAACTTCTGGCGGAGGCCGGGCTCACGGCATCCGAGACCGCGTATTACAAGGTCACGATCGACTATGGCGAAGGTCCGGTCGACCTGGGGTTGTACCTCGCGGTCGAAGTCGTCGACGACACCGTGATCGATCGCGTCTACGGCGACGACTCGGGCAACGTCTACGAAGCCGACGGAGCCGCAGCCAGCCTGGCCGCGGGCACGCAGGATCAGATCGAAGCGTCCTTCCAGAAAGAAAACAACACAGACGAGGCCGACTGGAGCGACGTCGAAGCGTTGCAGACGCTGCTCAACAGCGATCTGCGCACGACCGACCCGGCGGCGTGGCGCGCGCAACTTGAGGCGCTGTTCAACGTCGACGACTTCCTGACATGGCTGGCGCTCAAAACCGTGATCCAGCACTGGGACAGCTACGGCGGGATGTCGCACAACTATTACCTGTATCACAACCCGGAGACCGGCCAACTCGATTTCATCTCGTGGGATCACAACCAGACCCTCGGCGCGCAATTCGGGCCGGGCGGTCGCGGCGGCGGTGGACCTTCGCGCGGGGTCACGAGCTTCGAGCTGACCGAAGTCGGCACCGATTGGCCGCTGATCCGCTATCTGCTCGACGACGCCGAGTATCAGGCGCGCTATCTCGCAGCGCTGCGCCAGATCGACGCGACCTTCGACGCCGACACGTTGGCGGCCCGGTACACGCAACTGGCGGCTTTGATCGAGCCTGTGCTTGCCGAGTCCGACGACACCACAGCCTTCCGCGACGCGGTCGACAGCCTGATCGCGACCACGCAGGCGCGCGACACCGCCCTGGTCGAGTACCTGGCCAAACCGTGAACGACCTGGTGATTGGGTGAGTGGGGGATTGGGTGCCTGGGTGATTGGATGATTGGGTGATCGAGCGAAGGGTACTAGAGCTTCAATCTCCCATTCGCCCAATCACTCAATCACCCAGTTATTGGCGGTGTTATAGTGGACCCCGTCTTGGCTTCGGCATCGGCGGCAGAGTAGCCGTGGATCGCTCGCGGCTCAGCCCTGGGGATATGTCCGACACACGCGGTGAACAACCCTATCGGTGGTACGTCCTGGCACTTGCGACGCTGACCAATCTGCTTCTGGTCGCGGCGCCCATGATGGCGTTATCGGTCCTGTTCAACGAGATCCAGCGGGACCTCAAAGTGAGCCTGGTCGAGGTGGGCCTGTTGTGGAGCATCTCATCTCTGCCGGGCGTGCTCACCAGCCTGTTGGGTGGGGCGCTCGGTGATCGCATCGGCCCAAAGCGCCTGATCCTCTTCGTGTGTGTGACGGCCAGCATCGTCGGCGGGCTGCGAGGCTTCGCGTTCGATTTCACGTCGCTCCTCATCCTCAACCTGATCTGGGGCGGTCTGATCGCCTTGGTGACCCTGAACGGCTTCAAGATCTGCGGTATGTGGTTCGCGCCCAAACAATTGGGTCTGGCCAACGGCATCCTATCGCTCGGCATGGCGGGCGGTTTCATGATCGGATCGCTCATCAGCGCGACCTGGTTGTCACCCGCGCTCGGCGGCTGGCGCAACGTCCTGCTCCTGTACGGCGTGCTCGGTTTCCTGTTGACCATCCCCTGGCTGTTCACACAAGAATCACCCGTCGAGGCCGACCACCCGCATGGCGCGGCAAAGCGTGCGGTGCCGATGCGCGAATCGCTCGGAGCCGTCAGCCAATTGCGTTCGATCTGGCTGCTGGGCTTCGTGTTGTTCGGGTTGTCCGGAAGCGTTCAGGCGATGCTCGGCTACCTGCCGTTGTACCTGCGCGGCGTGGGCTGGGAGCCGGCCACCGCCGACAGCGCGCTCGCGCTCTTCCACACCGTGAGCCTGATCTGCACGCTGCCCATCGCGCTCGGCTCGGACCGGCTCGGGTCGCGCAAACGCGTTCTGCTGGCCGCCCTCGTCGCGGTCACGCTTGGCATCGGGGCGTTGGGCCTGGTCTCCGGCCCGGCCGTGTGGGGGGCGGTGGTGCTCGCCGGTTTCGTGCGCGACGGCTTCATGGCGATCTTCATGACCGCCGTGGTGGAAGTCAAGGGCGTCGGCCCGCGCTATGCCGGGACCGCGACCGGGTTCGTCGTCCTGTTTGCGAACCTCGGCAATCTGCTCGCTCCGCCGATCGGCAACTCGCTCGCGGATTTCGGCCCGGGCATGCCGTTTCTGTTCTGGGCGGGGATCGCCCTGATCGCGTTGATCATCCTGACGCAGGTGCCCGAGCGCCGAACGCCCGAACCGGCGCCCGCTCTGGCCGAGCCGGCCTGAGGCGCCTCATCGAAACAAAAACGGCCCCCTACGGGGCCGTTTTTGCTATCGCAGGTATGTCGCGTGAACTACGCGGCGGCGTACGCGCGCTTCAACCAGGCCAGGACGTCCTTGTCGATCTGTTTCGCGTCGGCGATGCGCACGCGGTGCGTCACCATGGCATTCCACGAACCCGCGGCCTCAAAGCGCTCGGTCGGGTCGACGCCCTTGAGCTTGATGCCGATATCGATCCGCTCGGCGGACGAGATCTGGATGATGCCGAACTTGCGTGTGCCGCGCACGAGGTTGATGTACGTTCGGTTTGGCGCGATCTCGACGTCGGGCCCGAACTTCGCGATACGGGCAGCCAGCCCGTCATAGGCCTTGCGCCAGCCCGCCTTGGCGCCCGAGAAGTGCCCGGCCACGGGATCGGCGGTCTTCGCGGGGCCGGCCGTGGGCGCGGCCTTGATCAGGTGCACGACGGCGTTGGCGTGTCCATGGCCGAGCCCGAATTCCGATTTGAGCCAGGCCACGAGCTCGCCGTGCTGGGTCAGGCCTTTCTTTTTCGCCAGCGCCTGAAAGTCCTTGGGCGTCTTGCCGGTCTTGGCCTTGATACTGTCGAGATACGACTGGAAGATCTTGGCGTCGCGTTCGCTTTTTTCGGACATGTTCAGCCCTTTGCCCCGTCGAGCGCGGCGGCCGCGGCCAGGAGCGCCTTGAGCCCCGCCTCGTTGAGCTTGTCATTTGGGTGGATGTCGATCGAGCGCATCACCTTCGACTCCAGCCCGGCATTGAATAGCTTCTGAGGGTCTGCCAGCGATGCTCCAAAGAAGAAATTGATCTTGACGTATTGCTTCATGGCGCTGGCGGCCACGATGTTTCCGTTTCTCCCCCAAACCGGCACGTTCCATTTCCAGGTCTCGATCACGTCTGGCACTGCGGCAAGCACGACTTTGCGGATTCGGGAGAGCATCGCACCACGCCAATCACCAAGGCCGGCGAGGTAGGCATCGATCTGCTTCGACGCGGCACTGGCCGCGGCGGACGATGCGGCCTGGCCGGCCGTCTTCTTGGCCGGTTTTGCGGCGGTTTTGGCGGTCGGTTTCAGCGCGGCTTTGGGCGCCGCCTTGGCCGGCTTCGTGCTCTTAAACATCAGCCCTTTGGCTTTCAAGGCGGCCTTCATCTCCGGGATGGCCGTCGGGCCGACGCCGTGCAGCGCCAGCACCTCAGCCTCGGTGCGTTTGGCCAGTTGTGCCAGGGATTTGATCCCGGCGCCGGCCAGGGCGCGATGGGCCGGCTGGCTGAGCTTCACTGCAAGCAGGTCGCTTGTGGGAGGGGACTTTGGGATGGACATGCGCAAGGTCTTCTCACGAAACCGAGACGCTGTCAACGTGCAGATCCGGGTAGCACTCCTCAGACGCCAAGACGCGTCCTTCGTAGCCGCTCAGCCAAACAGAAGTTGGGCGCAAACGGGTGCGGCCTGGGGGGCGCGGGCTTCGCCCCGACCCAGGCCGCACCCGTTTGCGCCTCATCGACCCACGTTGGCCGAATTGTCGCGTCAATCCCGGCAAGAGCCAGGGTCCCTGGGCGACGATATTTTCGGACCGACCCGGTCGTGGTAAACTGGCGAAGATATCGAACGCTAGTTCAGCAGTCCTGGTGTGTCTTTTCGTTGAGCACGACCTCCGCGTAATGCCCCGTTGACTTCTGAAGATCGGATCGTTGGTGAGTTTCAAATCGTTCAACCTCGATGCACGCCTGATGACCGGCATTGCCCGGGCAGGCTACACCGAGCCCACCCCCATTCAGAAGGCCGCCATTCCGGTAGCGCTGTCGGGCCGTGACCTGATCGGCACGGCGCAGACCGGCACGGGCAAGACCGCGGCCTTCGTCCTGCCGATCCTGCAGCGGCTGATGCCGGGCCCGCGCAACCAGGTGCGCGCGCTTGTGATCACGCCGACGCGTGAGCTGGCGGAGCAGATCAACGACACGTTCAAGGCGCTGGCCGCCGGCACCTCGCTGCGCAGCGCCACGATCTATGGCGGCGTCGGGCAGGCGCCCCAAGTGCGGGCGCTGCGCGACGGCGTCGAGATCCTGGTCGCCTGCCCTGGCCGGCTGCTGGACCTGATCGACCAGCGCCATGCCAAACTCGGCGCGCTCGAGGTACTGGTGCTCGACGAGGCGGACCGCATGTTCGACATGGGCTTCCTGCCGTCGGTGCGCAAGATCCTCAAGCATCTGCCCAGCCGCCGTCAGACCATGTTGTTCTCGGCCACGTTCCCGCGCGAGGTCGAAGAACTGGCCAGCCAGAGCCTGCATCGGCCCGAGCGCATCGCGGTCGATTTGGCGCGCCCGGCGCACACCGTCACGCACGCGCTGTTCCCGGTCGCGCCGCATCTCAAGACCAACCTGCTCCTCGCGCTTCTGCAACAGACCAGCACCGACTCGGTGCTGATCTTCACGCGCACCAAGCATCGCGCCCAGCGGTTGGCGCGCCAGATCGAGCGCGAGGGCTACAAGGTCACGAGCCTGCACAGCAACCGCAGCCAGAACCAGCGCCAGGCGGCGCTCAACGGGTTCAAGGGCGGGGCGTACCAGATCATGGTCGCCACCGACATCGCGGCGCGCGGGCTGGACGTCGAGAGCATCTCGCACGTGATCAACTACGACATGCCTGACACGGCCGACGCCTACATCCATCGCATCGGCCGCACGGGTCGCGCGCAGCGCACGGGCGACGCGTTCACGCTGTTGACGCCCGAAGACGACGCGATGGTGCGCGCGCTCGAGAAGATCATGGGGCAGCGCATCCCGCGCCAGACTCTGGCCGGCTTCGACTACGCCGCCGCGGCGCCGCCGCGCGAGCCGCAACCGGTTGGCCGTGAGCGCGGCCGTGGTGGCGCGCCGCGACGATCGCCTGAGACGTCGGACCGTCGTGAGCCGGCGCGCGGGTCGCGTGGGCCGCATCCCGATCAACGCGAGCGCACGTCGCATCGACCCGCGGCGCAGCCCGCCCGTCCCGCCGCCGCGGCTGGCGAGCCCCGTCAGGGTGGTCATGCGCGACCGAACGAGGTCCCGCAGCCGCCCGCCGCTGGCGCCAACCGCCGCCCGTCGCGCTGGCAGTATCGATCGCGCCGCGGCCCGGGACGGCCTTAACCCGCTGTCACGCGGAGACCGATTGCTTCAACGGCGAGCCCGCCCCGTGCTCACAAGAGCACCGGGCGGGCTCGCGCGTTTCCCCAGTCTGACGGGCGGAACCCTACTTTGGTAGCTACGGCAACAAGACCGGCTCCCACATAGTGGCTGCGGGCGCAGCGCCTCATGCTGGCCCGCTGTGCCGCCGCACGGGCGGGAAGGAGCCACGAAACGTATGCTTCGCCAAACAGGTCGTCTGATCGGGTTGCTCTCGCTGACTCAAATCGTGCTCGGGATCGTCGTCAACTTCGTGTTGACAGCGCCGCTCACCGACCCGTCGGGCCCGCTATTGACGGCGGCCGATCATGCCCAGGCGATCGGTGTGTCGGCCCTGCTTGGCCTGCTGAACGGCCTGCTCGGCATCGGGATCGCGGTCCTGACGCACGCGGTGACGCGGCAGCGGGCGCCCGGGCAGGGTACGCTGCTGATCGCAGTCGCCGCGGTCGTCTGTGCCGCCGCCGTCGCCGAACAAGCGCAGGTCATGTCGCTGGTGTCGTTGAGCCAGGCCTATGCCGCGGCGGACGCCGGTGGTCGAGCGACGTTCCCGGCGATGCTGAGCGTTGTGGAGAGCTCCCGGAACTGGTCGCATCTGGCGGGTTTGATCATGGCCGGTGCCACCGTAGTCGTCTATTACGGTCTGCTCTTTCGCCGGCGATTGGTGCCGCGTCTCCTCGCGGGGCTGGGTTTGACCGCCGGCGCGCTCGAAATCCTGGCGGTCGCGTTGCCGTTCTTTGGCGGGGCCGTCGAATTCCTGCTGCTGATGCCGATGGCGCTGGTCGAGATCGCCGCCGCCGGATGGTTGATCGCGCGGGGTTTCTCTGATCGATCGGCGGACGCACCCTGAGCCTTCGCGGCTCGGGCGGCAGTTGGCGCCCCCAGGCGTGCCACCCGGGTCACGCGAGGCGCCAGCAGCGGCGATACCACGCGGGGCGAATCGAATACACTTGCCGCCATCACCCAAGAGGACATCCCGCATGGATCAACCGCTGACCTATCGCCTCGAGCACGCCAACGGCACGGTCGATCTCGCGCTCGACGGGCGCAGGCTCATCATCCGTTCGCACGGCAACGGGCTGCTCGATCGGCCGCGATCGCTCGAGCTGGATCTGAGCGAGATCCGTCACTTCTACGTCGCCGGCGCGATCGGTGCCGCGACGGTCGTGCAACGCGTCAACCGCCAACTGGTGACGGATCCATCGTTCGACAGCGAATTGCTCGTGACCTATCACCACGTTGGTCGTAGCGGGCAGCGCCGCGTGTTTGTCGACGCCGCAGACCCGCGTTTTCAGGCGCTCCGGAACGCGCTTGCGGCGGCACGTCCCGACGCCGACCTGAAACACCTCGACCCCGGTGCGGCGTACAAGCAGATGGGCATTCTCGCCCCTGCGAGCGCGGTAAGCTGGATCATCGGGTTGCTGGTGGGCGTGCCCGTGGTGATCGCGCTCGCGTATCTGCTCTATCTGGCGTTTGCGGGATAAGACGTTGGGCCGGACAATCGCGTCCGGCCCAACGCTCAGTCGGGTATCAGAACCGCAGCACGGCCGCGCATAGCGCCTTGCCCGGCATCTGACCTTGCGGGACGACGTGAACGTCGCCGCCCGTCGCCCAGGCCGCGCCGGCTGCAACGTCGAGCAGGTCGTCGCGCAACCCCGAGCCCCGCACCTCGCCGTCGATATGGACGGCCTCCGTGGCCTCGTCGAAGCTGCCCCAGACGGTCCGATCGGAGGCGACAAACAGTTGGGCGATCCGACCCTGCCGCGCCGCTGGCAGGATCTTGCGCAGATCGGTCGTCACGCGACCCGTGTGCGCCAGGCGATCGATGTCGGCGAGCGCCGCGATGCGCCGCGCGCCGCGTTCGGGCGCCAGCCGCTCCCAGGCCGTCTCATGCAGGCCGGTGGGCTCCCAGCGATCGACGTTGCCGCTGATCTCGGCGTCGATCAATGCTGGATAGCGGCTCACCTGGCGATAGATGTCCAGCAGATACCGAACGCCGGCCAGCACCAGCGGCGGCCGCTCGGGCGGCAACCAGGCCGTCAGCGCGGCGTCGACCCTCTGACAGAAGTGCACCTGTTCGTCGCGCAACGGCTCCTCGTTGGAGGCCGCGCCATAGTGCACGACGGCGCCGCGCCGGCCGCCCACGCCGACGGGCCCGGCGCTCCGCAGACGGATCTGCGCGGCCGGCGCGACGTCGGTGCGCAACGTCTCCATCAGCGCATGGGGCAAGGCCTCGGCCACGACCTCATGTAGGCCCTGTTCGTCGCCGCGATAGAGGCGCGCGAACTTCTGGCTCAACGCCAGGAGGTAGTACGTCAGCCGATCGGTGACGATCGGCCACAGCGGTTTGACGTGAAAGCGACTGCCGACGAACGCCTGACGCTCCACAGGCGCGTCCAGTTCGAGCACCAGTTGCGTGGCGCCACCCAGAAAAAGCGCCAGCCCGGCGGGCGGCCGCCGCCAGAACCCGCTATCGTCGCTCAGACGCCGCGCCGGCGCCAGCAGGTCGGCGCGCGTCTCAGCGTCCAGACCGGCCGTCGTCAACAATTCGTCGGCGGTGCGGACGAGGGTGCGCAGTTGGGTTCGGTTTTCGGAACTGTGCGTGCCGGTGCGCCGGTTGGGCGCGTAGAGCGATACCCCGGGGTTCGGTAGGACGGAGAGCAATGGACGAACATCGTCGAGGGAAAGGCGTGACATACGGTCTCCTAAACGGTAGACGTACCCTTGACGAAACCGGTGACGAAAAGCGGGTGCTCGGCTCCTTTCTCCTGCGCGCGTCGACCTACGCGGCGTGGACGGGCGCGAAAGTGAAGCTGGCGATGTCGGGCAGCGCCAGTTTGAGGTAATCGGCGGTGGCCATCTTCAACGTGTCGCGATGGGTGCCGGCCTGGAACACGATCATGTCGGTGTGTGCCAGGCCTTCGTCGACCAGCGTGCGCATGTCGTAGAACTTGCCGAAGGGCGGCATGGCGCCGGCAGCGCAGTCCGGGAAACGATCGCGGAAGTCGGCCTCGCGGACCGGGATCGCGTGCTGGGCGCCCAGCGCCGTTCGGACACGGTCGAAGTCGACATGAGCGGAGGCGGCCACGACGAGCATCACGAGCTCGTCGTCGACCTGGGCGATCACGACCTTGGCGACGTGCGCGCCCTTTTCGTGTAGCTCGGCGGCTACCTGCTGCATCGTGTACACCTCGCGGTGATGCAGCGTCTCAAAAGGCACGTCCGCCTGATGTGCCAGGCTTTGGATGCGTTCAAGACAGGTCTTCATGGTGACGACCTCCCATGGGGCAGGGCGCCGTCCCCCTGATCGGCGCGAGGTTGATCAGAAGGCACTTTCCACACTAGCACAGGCTGCGTCAGACTTGTAGTGACGTTTGGCCCACATGCCCAACGTCTCTCTCTTTCGACCTGACAGGTCCATCTGCGTTACTGGGAAACAAGACGCGATTTTCAACAGGTATTTTGGGATTCTAACTTTCGGGGTGTTGCCAGCACAAGAAGCGCGCGTTCTCGGTGCTGGCCATAGCCGCGATCACGGCCTGGTTATCGAAGCCGTGGAGGGCCTGCAGCCGCCTCAGGAGCTGGGTCTCGCCCGTCGCGCCCTTAGGCACGACGCAGCCGCCGGTCGAGCCGATCAGGATCCAATACACGTCGGTCATCCACGGCCCTGCATCGGTCGTCTCGATCAGAACCGCGCGTAGCGCGTCCCACCGAACACGCTCGACGAGGCCCGAGGGTCGCGTACACACCACCTCGAGGTCGGTGATATCGACCCTCACTGCGGCCTCCGGCGACGACGGTTGATCCATGGCGACGATGATACCCCTCAGCATCAGTGCCACCCCACGAGTGCCCAGACCGATTGAACCGCGTGCCAGAGATCCGGCAGAAAACGCGCCAGAACGATGAGGGCCAACACGAACAGCCAACGAGACGGCAAACGCCCGTGAAACGAGGTCAGTCGCTTCTGGACGGTCAGGCTGACCTCGAGTTCGTGCTCGGTCTTCCTTTCTTCTTTTGGGTTTTTCGGTTTCGAACTCATGACGTATCCCCCTGCGAGCGCCGCCGGCGACCGTGACCACCAGACCTGTCGAGAATCCTCATGCCGTGGGTGTGGCTGACTCTGGCCCGCAGGACGTCAAACGCTTCGCGCGGCTTTCAGCGTGTATCGGCCTGCGCCCGCGCCGGGAAGTGACCGCTGCTCCGTGGGCGCCAGACCCTTTACAGAATACAGAACTTTTGTTCTAATAGCAAGCGCCAGACCTGGCGGGTCGAGCGCTTGCATAACCAGGGCGGTTCGATAAAATCGAGGGCTTGCCCTAGGTCTTGCGCTATTGCGAAAAAGCCGGCGACCGGGCGAGTTTCGGCCCCTCATGTGCGGCCAGAATCCGGGCAGCCGGCCATCGGAACACCAAGTGACGAGGTGAGTGTGACGACAGCGACCAAACACGCGTATTCCGGCGCCGACGTCGAGCAGCTCAATTGGAGCCGCGCCGTCCGCGCCAACCCGGGCATGTACGTGGGCGACGCCCGCGAGCATGGCCTGCACCACATCCTGTGGGAGATCATCTCGAACTCGATCGACGAGGCCGTCGCCGGCTTTGGCAAGCAGATCGAGATCGTGCTCGAGAAGGACGGCAGCGCCACGGTCGTCGACCAGGGCCGCGGCATCCCGATCGAATGGAAGCCCGAGTCGAACCGCTCGGCGCTGACCCTGCTGTTCACCGCCCTGCACGCCGGCGGCAAGTTCAAGGACAAGGAACGCGACCCGAAGAAGGGCGCTTCGGCCTACTCGAGCTCGGGCGGCATGCATGGAATCGGCACAAAGGCCTGCAACGCCCTGTCGGCCTGGCTCGAGGTGACGGTGCGCCGCCACGGCCTGCGCTTCGTCCAGCGCTTCGAGCAGGGCGGGGACAAGATCACGCCCGTCGAGGTCTACGACGCCGACGGCCAGATCGCCGAGATCAGCGAGCACTTCTCCATCGAGCTCGACAAGAACCAATTGGCCACCAAGGTCCTGGTCAAGGGCAAGCCGGTCAAGTTCAAGGCGCTCAAAGACACGCGCACGGGCACGTCGGTGTCGTTCCTGCCCGAGCGCGGCTTCTTCGATGCCAAGGCGATGGAATGGACCAAGGACGCGGCCGTGCCGTGGGACGCCGAGCGGCTGCGCACGCGGCTGCGCCAGGCCTCGTTCCTGAACGCCGGCGTCAAGTTCAAGTTCACGGACAAGCGCTCCGGCGGCGAGACCGAGACCTTCGAATCCGACAAGGGCCTGCTCGGTTATCTGAGCTGGCTCAACGACGGCGAAGAGCCGCTGCACAAGCCGATCGAGATCGAGAAGGAGTTGCCGCTCGAGGTCAACGACGCACAGCAGACGCTCAAAATCCACATCGCCCTGCAATATGCGGGCGACATGACGCATCTCGAATCGTTCGTCAACAACATCCCGACGGCGCAGGGCGGCAAGCACGTTCAGGGGTTCCAGACCGGCCTGATGAAGGCGGTCAAGGCCTTCGCCGACGACAAGAAGCTGATCAAGAAGGAAGACCTGCGGTCCGATGACGTGCTCCTCGGCTTGACCAGCGTGATCGCCATCGAGATGACCTGGACGCCGCAGTTCCAGGGTCAGACGAAAGACGCACTCAACAGCCCCGAGATCTACGGCCCCGTGATGAGCACCGTCTACGAGGCCATGCAGGGGTACCTGAACAAGAACATCCCGGTCGGCAAGTTGATCGTCAACCAGGCCCTGGCCAGCTCGCACGGTCGCGAGGCCGCGCAGCTGGCGCGCCAGGCCGTGATCAGCCGCGGCGGCGGCCTCGACGACGCCGGCTCGGAGCTGACGATCAAGAAACTGGCCGACATCCAGCGCCGCAATGGGCAGCCGCTCGTCCCGGTCGATCACACAGCGCTCTTCCTGGTCGAAGGCGACTCGGCCGGCGGCTCGGCCAAGCAGGGCCGGACGGCCACGCATCAGGCCATCCTGGCGTTGCGCGGCAAGATCGACAACGTATGGGATCGCAAGCTGGTCGACATTCTCAAGAGCGCCGAGATCGCCACGATCCTGCGCGCGATCGGCGGCATCGACGACAAGGGTGAGACCTTCGATCCCGAGCAGATGCGCTACGGCCGTGTTTCGTTGATGGCCGACGCCGACGACGACGGCGCGCACATCGTCTGTCTGCTGATCACGATGTTCTGGAAGCTGCGCCCCGAGCTGATCAAGGCCGGGCGGCTGTACGTCTCGCGCCCGCCGCTCTATCAGGTCAAGCCCAAGAAGGGCGAACCGCGATACGCCTACACCGAAAACGAGCGCGATGCCTACGTCAACAAGCTCGGCGGCATGAGCAACGTCCACGTCCAGCGTTACAAGGGTCTTGGCGAGATGAACGCCGAGCAGTTGAACGAGACGGCGCTGGCGCTGCCGCCCGAATCCATCAACGGCCGGTCCGAGTCGCTGACGCGCGACGATTTCGCCCGGCACGCGCACGAACTCAAGGTCACAGCCGACGATGCCAAGGCGATGCAGAAGACGCTCGAGCTGCTCATGGGCCGCAGCGTCGAGCAGCGCCGCGACTGGCTGATGGGAACCGGTTGGAGAGGGGAACAGGAGTAAGACATTTGCGATTGGCGATTGGTGATTTGCGATTTCCTCTTTGTCCAGAGGAAATCGCAAATCACCAATCGCCAATCGCAAATCACATGAACTATGGCCAAACCAAAGAAACCCACCAAGCCGGTCAAGCCATCCAAGCCGGTTGAGAAAGCTCCCCAGCCGTCGCTGCCCATGCGCAGCGAGCGCAACGCGGCCGAGGAAGTGGATCGCCTGATCGAGAACGGCACCGCCCTGGCCAAGGGCGTGCCCGGCGCGCTGCTGCTCGACGCGAACTACCGGCGCTACGCCGAGATGGTCGTGCTCGGCCGCGCCATCCCCGACGCGCGCGACGGCCTCAAGCCCGTGCATCGGCGCATCCTGTACGACATGCTGATCGAGCTCGGCCTGAACGCCAGCGGCCCGCACAAGAAGTCGGCCCGCGTCGTCGGCGACGTGCTCGGCAAGTTCCACCCGCACGGCGACAAGTCGGTGTACGACGCGATGGTGATCCTGGCGCAGGATTTCTCGCTGCGTCTGCCCTTGATCGACGGGCAGGGCAACTTCGGCTCGCAGGACGGCGACTCGGCGGCCGCGATGCGCTACACCGAGGCGCGGCTGAGCCAGGCCGGCGAGATCATGCTGGCCGACATCAAGTCGAACACGGTCGATTTCCAGCCGAACTTCGACGGCTCGCTCGACGAGCCGATCGTCCTGCCCACGCGCATCCCGAACCTGCTGATCAACGGCTCGAACGGCATCGCGGTCGGCATGGCCACGTCGATCCCGCCGCACAACGTCGGTGAGGTCTGCGACGCCGTTGTCCACGTGGCCAACAAGTGGGACACGCGCGACAAGATCAAGACCACGGAACTGATGAAGATCATCCCCGGGCCCGATTATCCGACCGGCGGCGTGGTCTATCGCTATCGAGAAGACAAGGAAACCGGCGAGCCGGTCGACGTGATCTATCAGGCCTACGACACCGGCAAGGCCGTGTTCGTCGTGCAGGCGGCGGTCGACATCCAGGAGATCGGCGGCGGCAAGAGCGAGATCGTCGTCACCGAGATCCCCTTCCAGGTCTGGAAGAGCACGATCAAGGACCGCATCGCCGACAACCGCGACGCCTTCCGCAACGCCGGCGTCGCCAACGTCGCCGACCAGTCGGACCGGAAGGGCATGCGTCTGGTGCTCGAGACCGTACGCGGCTTCGAGCCCGCCAACGTCCTGCAGTTCGCGCTCGACAAGACCCAGCTGCGCGACAGCCAGAGCTACAACGCCGTGGCGCTCGTCCGCGACGCCGACGGGCGGCGCCGCCCGCAGACCTGCAGCCTGCGCACGCTGCTGACCGAGTTCGTCAACTTCCGGCTCGAGGTCATCATCCGGCGCAGCAAGTACGAACTCGAGCGCGCCGAAGCCCGGTTGCACATCGTCGCCGCCTTGCTCAAGGCGATCAACGACATCGACGCCGTGATCAAGATCATCCGGACCTCGGCCGACGTCGACGACGCGCGCAAGAAGTTGATGAAGCGCCTGAGCATCGACGAGATCCAGGCCAACGCCATCCTCGACATGCAGCTGCGCCGCCTGGCGCGCCTCGAGTACAAGAAGCTCGACGACGAGCGCAAGGAGCTCGAAGCCCGCATCAAGGAACTCAAGGCGATTATCGGCTCGGAGAAGAAGCGCCTCGAGATCGTGGTCGCCGAGACCAAGGAGATCAAGGACAAGTTCGCCACGCCGCGCAAGACGATCATCATCGATAGCGAGCAGGGCCACAAGGCCGTGGTCACCGGGCCGATCGCGGCCGAGGGTCCGCAGGTCGTGGTCGTCAGCGACGAGGGCGTGCGCACCGAAGACGCGAGCGGCTACAAAGACAAGGTCGCGCCGGGCACGCCGTCAGCGCGCGCGGTCGAGGTGATCGTCCAGCGCTTCCTGGCCGAGCCCGAGGCCAAGGTGGTGCTGATCAGCGCCAGCGGCCGATTGTGGAAGGGCAGCGTCGCGCGTCTGGCGCAGGGCCTGCAGCTCGAGGGCGATCAGCTCGTCTATGCGGGCCTCGCCGACCCGGTGGGCAAGCTCGTGCTGGCGACGCTGGGCGGCAACATCAAGCGCGTCAACATGGAAGACGCGCTCAAGGGCGTCGAGGCCAGCTGGGCCATGATCATCGGCCTCGATGACGAAGACCAGGTGGTCTTCGCCGGCGTCGGCAGCGATGAAGCCCAGATCTTCCTGTACAGCGAAGGCGCCACGGGCGAGTCCAAGATGCTGCGCTTCCCGGCGTCGGCGGTCAATCCGCAGGCGACGCCGAGCGCGCGCGGTATGGCCGGCATCAAGCTGCCGGAGGGCGAGGCGGTGCGTGGCGGCCTGCTGTTCGAGCCCGGCTCGGACAAGAAGGCCCTGGTGCTGCTGACGACCGAGGGCATGATCCGCCGCGTCGGACTTGACGAGTTCCCGGTTCAGGGCCGGGCGGGGCAGGGCGTGCAGATCCTCAAGGTGACCGAAGCGATCGGGCCGATGGCGGGCGCGGCGCTTGTCGCATCCGAATCGGGCATCGACCTGTACTCGGTCAAGTCGAAGCGTCTGCGGCTCGAGTACAAGGACGTGCCCGCGGGCAAGCGGGCGCATCCGGGCGTCTCGCTGCGCAAACAGATCCGCGATCTGTTCGGCGGCGAGTCGTTCATGCGCGTGGTCGCGCTCGACAAACTGCGGTGAGCGGCGGCGGCTCAAGCCGTGACTGACGGAATGCGAAGCCGGCGCAAGCCGGCTTCGCTCGTTATGGGCAACCAGGAACGACTGCCGAACTTTTGGCCCGCGGTGGAATCGGCGCGCTTGTTCCAATCACAACCTGTCTGGACAAGTTGCCCAACGACGCGCGCGCCTACTATGGCACTTCATCCACCGTCGGCGTATGCGATTCACGCATATGACAAAGTTCAGGTGATGAGCATGGCAGAAGGCCCTACTCCCAATTCGTTCCATGGATAGAGTGGACGGGAATTGGCTCAGTGCTTCCTGAGCTGGGAGGGCATCATGCATCATCTTCAACTCGACGAAGAGACCCGGAACACGTTGGCCGAGACCATCGAGAGCGCCATCGGCGATCTGCGCATGGAAATCGCGGACACCGACAGCTACGACTTCCGTCAAATGCTCAAGGTCCGCGAGGCGACGCTGAGGCGTCTGCTGGCCGACCTCGCCGGCACGCCGCTCGCGGCCTGAACCCGGTCTCCCACAATCGCATAGGCACACCCCCCGAAGCGCGTTTCCGCCGCGCTGGGTGGTGTGCCTTTTTTCTTGTACCGGCCACCGGTTGTGGTGAACCGACCCGGGGGTCTACAGCCGAAGCTGGACTTCGTCAGGGCAGCACGACCAGGTCCTTGGCCGACGCATCGACGGCGCCGCCGGCACCCGGGTCGATCGACACCGCCGGCAGCAGCACGTTGAGCCCGGACGCCTCATCCCACAGACCCTCGTTGGCGAACCGGATCGCGTAGACGGGCCGGTCTCGCAGGCTCGGCGCCGCATCGGGCAGCCAGAGCGCGAGGCGGTATGTTCCGGCGGGCGCGTCGGCGGGCACCCGCACCCGAGCCGTGAAGCTGGTCCGTCTCCCCGGTGCCCACAAACGCACGTCGACGTCGCTCAACGCGACCGAATACCGCGTCGGGCCGTCAAGCACGACCTCGACCGAGCGCGGGTTGACCGGCGCGGCAAAGCCGTCATTGCGCAGCGTGACCGCCAAATCGAGCACGCCCCCTGGACGGACCGCACCGTCGACCGTCGCGGTCTCGAGGACGAGGCGATAACCGAGACGTCGACTGATCTCGTCGAGACAGCCGCCGCGCTTCCAACCGCGCACCACTTGCGGGTTGTAACTGGCATTGATCTCGGTGTAGTGGAAGCGCTCCATCTCGAGCAGAGTCGTCGGGCAATCGGAGCGGGGCGGATTGTTCTGACAGGTCTCGCCGCCCATCGGCGTGTAGGCGGTCACGGCTTCGATGAAGGCCTTCTCTTCGTCGATCGTCGCGCCCTCGCGCTCGTAGGTGCCCTGGTCTGTGTCGCTCGCGAGAAAGCAATCGTTGTGATGCCCGATCCGCGCGCGGATGTCGCCCGAGGCGAGGGCCGTGATCGCCGTCTCGGGCGTCAGCGGCTCGCCGACCAGGACGCGGATGTCGCCCGGGTAGCGGAGCTGGATCGCGCGATCGATGGGCAGCGCGTCGAGCAGGGCCTCGACGATGGCTCGCTTGGCGTCGGGATCGCGATCGAGCCCGTGCGTCGACGTATGCCACTCGCCCCACGCGCCGACGAAGCCGGCCTCCATCCAGGCGATGACGTCGCTGTTCGCCTGCAGGATCGGTTTGAGTTGCCCGATATGACGCAGCACCTGCTCAAGCGAGGCGTCGGGCTCCGAGTCGGGATACGGCCCGAAGTTGTATGTGAAGCGCAGGACGAGCTTGACCCCGCCGACGCGGATCGAGGCCAGCGACGCGGTCAGCGTGTCGAGCAGTTCGGGTGGCAGATCCTGATCGCGATAGGCGTCGAGCCGCACATCCGTGTGCACCAGCGTGTGGCCGAGCGCCGTGCGGATCGTAGCGTAGTCGGTCGGCGCGGTGATGATATCGAGCGGCGAGAAGAACCCGCGTTCGGGGTTGGCGATATCGGCGTCGGTCGGCTGAAACGTGACGATCGTCGGTGTGGGCTCCGGGCCCGGCGGCGCCGCGCAACCGGCGAGGATCAGGAGGGCGGCACAGACGAGACTGGATAAGGCGCGCATGGATTCTAACCTTGGACCTGACAGGTCGACTCGTGATTCTCGGGAAACGTAGGCCATTCAAAATCGCTATTTTGAGAAAACGGCGGTGATTTTCTAACCAAAGCCGCTCGGCTCAAACGTGAGCGAGCGCCTCGGCCAGCGTCGCCTGCGCCGCCGTGCCGCCAGCCGCCCGCGTCGAAAGCGAGCCACAGGCCGCAGCCAGACGCAACGTGCGCTCAAGCTCCCAGCCGGCCAGAAAGCCGTAGACGAACCCCGCATCGAACGAGTCGCCGGCGCCGGTCGTGTCGACCAGGTCGACGGGCACGATCCCGGCGCGGGTGTCGTGGCGCCCCTGCACGGCGCGCGATCCGTCGGCGCCGAGCTTGACCGCGATCGTGCCGACGCGCTCCCGCAGCGTCGCCAGGCCCGCATCGATCTCCGCCGTGTGCGTAATCGCCAGCAACTCGGCCGCGTTCGGCAGAAAGACGTCGGTGTGGGCGAGCACGGCGCTCAGACCGCCGTCCCAGGCTTCGCGGGGATCGTAGTTGGTGTCGAGCGAGGTCGTCAGCCCGGCGGCGTGCGCAGCCGCGTATAACGCGGGCACTGCCGGCCGGAGCGCATCAAGCAGGAAGTAGCTGCCCAGATGCAGGTGTCGTGCGCGGCGCAACTGCGCGAGATCGACCTCATCCGGCCGCAGCGCCGCGATCGATCCGAGGTAGGTGAGGATGGCGCGATCGTTGCCGCGGGAGAGGATGACGGTCAAACCCGTTTTGATGGCGGGATCCACGACGATGCCGCGCGTGTCGATGCCGCGCGCGGTCAACGACTCGATCATGAAGCGCCCGAAACTATCGCCGCCGACCTTGCCGATGAAGCCGACGCGCAGCCCGAGCCGAGCCGCGCCGCAGGCGAAGATCGCCGACGAGGAACCGATGGTCAGTTCGGCATCGTCGATCAGCTTTTCGACCTGGCCAAACGCCGGCGTGACGTCGCCGCGCAGGATCAGATCGCAATTGAGCTCGCCAACAACGAGCACGTCGAGTTCACGTGGGTCAGTCGCCATAGCCGACATACCAGCCTTCCTCCACGCGCGGCGCCTGCCAGCACGCCGTCCAGGGGCGGGCGAGCGCGTCGCACAACGCGGTCAGACGCGCCATCCGCTGACGCGCGGTCGTCGCCAGGAACGCGCCGCGCTCCGGTCCATCGAGCGCGGTGGCTTCTTTCCACACGGCGCGTCCGGCGGCGACGCCCGAGGCGCCGGCCAGACAGGCGACGCGCACCTGGCGTAAGTACGTCGCGAAATCCACGCCGGCCGAGAGCAACACCCACGGCGCGGGGCTGGCGGCGGTGAGTTCCGCGCAGGCGTCGGCCCAGGCGGCCTCGTCGGGCTGGTGCTGGATGTCGATCGGAAATTCGGCCTTGAGCACGTCCACGCCGGGCACGACCAGGCGCCGGGCGCTCTCGACGATGACGCGCCGCAACTCGGCGCCGCCGAGTTTCTTGACGGTCGGGTCGAGCGGGTACGACAACGGCTCGACGCACAGTGTCATGTCGTGCGCGACGGTGTCGGCGGCCACTTGCTTCACCAGCGTTTCGATCTCACCCGCGCTGGGGGAGTCGGGATGATAGTAGACCAGCAATTTGACGGCGTTTGCGCCGATGCGCCTGGCCTTGGCGACGCTCCAGCCCGGGAGCACCTGGGCCCGCCGGGCCGTCGGGTCGCCGGTGTAGCCCGTCGCTTCGACCGCGACCATCAGGCCCGTGGCGCCCGGGAGCGAACCGGCGCCGATGCACTGCGCCGCGCCGAATTCAGGGTCGAGCAGCGCGCACGATGCCGCGCTCGCGACGGCGCCGATCACGTCTTGTTTGAATGCGCTCAACGCCGCGGCCGTCACGGTCGAAGCGTTGCCGCCGCCAAGGGCCTGCCGCAGATTGTTGCGCTGGTCGAGCGCCAACCAGCCGAACACGCCGTTCGCGGTGCTGATCTGTTGCAGCCCACGGAGTTTGCCGATCGTGGTGTCAGTCATGATGTCCTCTGTGTCCGGCGCACGCGCCGTCAGGGCACCTCGTCGGCGCCCAGGTCGATGACGGTCTGGACGCGCGCCTCGCCGTCGATGTCGAATAGCCCAGCCGCGCTCAGGCTTTCGCCTTTGCCGACGGCGGGCGAGTTGTCCTTGAGATGCAGGTCGCCGGTCGTGGGGTCCACAAGCGCTGGATCTTGACCGGCAATCGAGTTGCCATCGTTACCGCTGGCGCCCCGATATGCCGTGAAGGCGTTGGCGCCGGTGTAGTCCGTGCCGCGCCACTCCCAACGAGCGGCGCCGGCCGCGGCATACAGGTTGGCGTCGACGACGTTGCCCTGCATGACCGGGCTCCAGCTCCTGATCAGCCAGCCCGCCGGGCCAGCGGCGACGATGTTGTTCTTGATCACGTTGTTCCGCGTGTCGAACTGGATGTAGAGCTCGGCGCCATAGCCGTCGGAGGTGTTGTTGCCGAACAGCGTGTTGTTGACGATCACGCACGCCTCTGTGCTGCCGCGCTGCTCGTCGTAGCCGCCCAGGGCCACGCCGGCTTCGCTGTTCGCGTAGATGAAGTTGTCGCGCACGGTCACCCGGCTTGTGGCGTGGCTGGCGTGTTCGCTGGCGATTTCGACGCCGAGATTGCAGTGGTGGGCGCGGTTCCGTTCGATGATCACGTCGGCGCCGCCGTCGACGTAGATGCAGCCGGCGCTTCGGTCTGTGCCATAGGCCGGATTGCCGTAGGTGTCGATGTTGAAGACCTCGTTGTCGGCGATGACGCCGTTGCGCGCCTGGTCATTGGCCGGAGCCGTTCCCTCGAACCCAATCACGTCGATGCCGATGTTGTTGCTGTCGTGCACGCGGTTGTGCGTCACCGACCAGTTCTCGACGTTGCCGTTGAGCACAAGGGCCTCGCTCGAGCCCAGCTTGAGCGCGTAGAGTTCGTTGCCCTCGATGACGATGTGGTTCACCGATTGAGTGCCCGATGTGCCATGCACGGCGATCCCGTGCGCGTCGGTGCCGTTGGCCCCCGTCCCGTTGTGCTCGATGTGGTGGATGATGTTGTCGCGCAGTTCGATGTCGTGAGCCGCGCCAAAGATCCGGATGCCGACAGGCACCCGGCCCGAGGTCGACGTCCGATAGTTGCGCACGTCGAAGCCCTGCACGATCAGGTCGTGCTGGCTCGTGATCAGCAGCAGCGCGGTCTCGGCCGCGGGCACCGTCAGCCCCGTGCCGTCGACGATGGCGGTCTCGCCGGGATAGCTGCGGAATCGGATCGGGGCGCCCGGGGCGCCTGAAACGCTGAAGCTCACACGCTCGCCATACACGCCACCGCGTACGCACACGACGTCGCCCGCCACGGCGGTGTCGGCCGCGTGCTGGATCGTGCGCCACGGGGCCGCGGGCGTGCCCGGGCCGGTGTCGTCGCCGATCGTCGCGACCACCCGCGTGCAGGCCGCCGCCGACGGCGTGGCCGTGGGGGTCGTGGTCTCGCCGGCGTGGGTCTTCATGATGGCGGCGAGCAGGGTCTGCTGGATCTGTTGTGCGACCGGGGAGGCCATGACGATCCTGCCAGACTGCCAGGTCACAAGCGCGAGGACGAGGCCCAGGACCAGACGCAGGGCGGCCTTTGGTCCCGGCCTGACCTTCGAGCTTCGTGGCTTCGGCTCCGCCGTCCCGTTATCTTTCGGCATAGGGGTGATTGGCCCGCTCGCCGATCGCACGATAGCGCGGTCGCTCGATCGGCATCATGGTGTTCGTTTGGCCGTGATCTTGTACAGGCCGTCGACGCTATCGAGTTGATAACGGCGTTGAATATCCTGGCCTGGGCGTTCGGTGAAGTACACGGGCCGCGACGACCAGACGGTCTCGATATAGGCCAGGGTTGAATCGGCCAGCCCGCTCATGCCGTCCTGCGGCAGCGTCTCGTGAAAGGCGATGCCGCTGCGCCCCTCGAGCACATGCGCGACGAAGATGTCGGCGTACAGCGTGTCCCAGCTGGTGAAGACGATGGCGTTGTCCTCGAGCCCATCGACCAGTGCCCGCGCGTCGGTCAGTGGCGCGTCGGGCGTGGCGACTGGATAGGGATAAGCGCTGAACCCCAGCCGGGCCAGCCCCGGGAGCCGACCGGTCGTCCATGCGGTTCGAACGACCGCGACGCCGGGCCAGAGTACGATCGCGGCCAGGATCAGCCCGGCCGCACCGGCCACACGGCGACGTCCGGCGTCGGCCTCGTCGCGATCGATCGCGCGCGCGACGCCGTCCAGGAGCGTGGCTGCGCCGTACGAGACGGCCAGCGCGATCAAGGCGTAGCCCGGGACGTAGAAGACCTGGATGTCGAAGACGCCGTAGTTGAGCACGAACGCGAACTGGATCAGCCACGCCATTCCCACGAGCACGCCCTCGCGCGTCCGGCGGATCAAGAGCCCGAGCGCGCCAAGCCCGGCCAATACCAGCGCGGCGGGCGACCACATCGCCTGCAGGGTCTCGAGGTAAGCAGGACCGTTGTCATTCAAGCTGTTCAGCGGGTCGACGGCCATCACGTGCTGAAACTGCCGCGCCTCGAGCGAGAAAGCCAGGCGCTCCCAGGGCTGATCCAGGTCCTGCGCCGCGAGTCCCCAGGCGGAGAACGACGGCGCGACGACCGTATTGAAGTAACTGGCCGGCGCGTTGATCGCGTCCACGACGAAGAAGGCCCCCAACGCGAGCAGGATGCCGGCCAGTGCGCCGACGAACGACGCGCGCCATTTCCCCGGAACGTCGAGGCCGGCGACGTACACGAGCGCGGCCGGAGCGGCCAGGGCGACTGTGGGGTGCACGCCCAGGCTCAGGCCGCCGAGGGTCGCGCCGGCCGCCAGCCAGCGCGCGTCGCGGCGTTCGCGGCCCAATACCAACAGCAGCATCACGACCGCGAGCAACAGCGCTGCCGGCGCATACAGCTCGGCGATGGCGGCGTGCATCCAGAAGAGCGGCACGACCGCCAGCGTCGCCGGGCCGATGAGCGCGGCGACGCGCCAGCCGCCGAGCAGGCGCCCGCCCAGATAGAGCGCGGCCAGCACGCCGGATGCACAGACGGCGGAGAACAGACTGACGCGAGCAGCCAGGTCGCCTGTGGCAAGGCTGGTGAAGGCCCGAACCGCCAGGACGTAGACGGGATAGCCGGTGGGGTGGGTGTGCCCCAGAACGTAGGCCTGCACCTGCAGCTCGGCGCTGTCGCCCAGCAGCAGGCCGGGCGCCGCCGTCCGCGCGTACAGTGCCAGAGCCGCCACGAATACGGCGGCGGCCACGAGGCCGTCGCGACCGGCCAACGGTTTCAGATCCGATGTCATGACGACCCAAACTGCGGCAGGTGCGCGGCTTGAGCGGTCAGGAGTTCGTCGGCCAGTTGTGCGGCAACGTCGAACGACTCGACATACCCATCGAGCACCAGCGCCTGAATGAACTTCTCGCGGCTGCCTTCGAGGGCGGCCTCGACGATCGTCTCGACCCAGGCCAGCCGCGTCGCCAACGTGCCGACGATGCCGGCCGGGAGCGCGGGCACGGGCAGAGCCTGAAGACGGCCGCCCGCGACCTGCGCCGGCGACTCCAACACGGCGTCGCGCGGCAGGTTTGGCACCTGGCCGGTGTTGGGCAGGTTGGCCGACACGATCAGGTCACCGCCGTCGCGCAGCGCGCGCAGGACGGCGATCGCGCGCTCGGGCTCCGGATCGTCCGGCGCCAACACCTCGGAAGGCAACGGCATCGGATCGAGCGCGAGCCGTTGCATCTCGGCGAAGGTCGCGTCGCCCTCGGCGATGGTGGTCTCGAAGCTGAAGGCGTCGACGCCCAACGTCTGGCCGTAGTACCGACCATGCCGGAAGAACTGCGGGAAGAACTCGGATGTGTGTCGGTCGCCTGCGGCGGCGATCGCGCCAAAGCGCCGAACGAGTTCCCAGCTGAACAGGTTGTGGTGCGGCCAGTCCATGCCGGCGAACGGGTAGGCGGGCAACGGCGCGTCTGGGTCAACGCCCCTTGCCAGATTTTCCTCCGCCAGGGCGCGCAACCGCGCCGTCGCATCCTGCCCGCGCACCCGGACGTCGACGAACCAGGTCAGATGATTGACCCCGACGGCCGTGTATGTCAGGTCTGGTCGAGGCTCATGCAGCGCCTCGGCCAGATAGTCGGCCACAGAGTCCACGCCATGGCACAGCCCGATCACGTCCGCGCCCGTGGCTTTGCGCACGGCGCGACAGATCGCGGTCATCGGGTTGCTGTAATTGACGAAGACGGCCCTGGGCGCCAGATCGAGCACGTCACGCGCGATCGTGACCATGGCCGGGATCATCCGCAGCGCCCGCGACGATCCACCCGGGCCCACTGTGTCGCCGACCGGCGCGTACAGCCCGTGCCGCCGCGGGATGAAGACGTCCTGTTCCCAGGCGCGCCGCCCGCCGACGCCGATCGTGCAGATCACGGCCGTGGCGCCCGCGAGCGCCTGCCGCCGGTCGGTCGTCGCGCGGACCGTGATCGGCGCGCCGCCGGCCGCGACCATTTTGCGCGTCAGTCCTTCGGCGACCCGCAACGCCCGCGGGTCGACGTCGACCAGCGCCAGATCGACCGGCTGGCCCTGACGGATCAACGCGGCCACAAGTCCGCGCGTGAACTGAGCGCTCCCGGCGCCGATGATGACGATGGAGTCGTGCATGACGGAACTCCCCCAAACGATGGGTTGGGACGCCTGACGAACAAGCCGGCGGCGAGACGCTTTGGCGCCATGACCGCCGTTCGTTGTTCGCCGTTCGTGGTCAGCGGCCTACACCTTGTGATGTTTGAACTGCGGCAGGTAGTCCTTGTGCTGCGCGAACAGCTCGTTGGTCAATTGCCGGATCTCGGCCAGCGATAGCACCGACGCCGTCAGCGGGTCGTGGCAGATCGCGCGGTAGATCAGGGTCGGGTCGCCCGCGAGCGAGCCGGCGATGGCCGCTTCTTCGATGCCGCTCGAGAGCTGAGTGAGCAGCGCGACCTCGCGGGGCAGGGCGCCGACATGGAACGGGTGGATGCCCGACCGGTCGACCAGCACGGGTACTTCGACGCACGCATCCTGCGGCAGATTGTCGATCAGACCCGTGTTGCGCACGTTGCCGTTGAACTTGAACGGCTCGCCGCCCTTGAGCGCGTTGATGATGTAGGCCGCGTACTCGTGCTCGCGTTGCAGATCCTCCGCCGTCAGCGGCTGCGCCAGCCGCTCCTTGACCTGATCCTGCCAGGTGGCCTCGTTGTGCTGGTACTCCTTGAGGATGTAGGCGTATTCGCCCGGGTTCCAGTTAGTGCCGTGCGTGCAGTACTTCTCGATCAGATCGGGGCGCTTGCGGAACCACCAGTTGTATTCCGAGTTGTGCCCGCTCGACTCGGTCACGTACTTGCCGAGCGCCAGGTACATCTCGTTGCGCACCGGCTCGGCGTTGTAGATCTCGGGCCGCTCGGTGATCGCCTTGTGGATCAACGGGTACGCGTCAAGTCCGTTCCACGTGAAGTCGAGGTACCAGGCCTGGTGGTTGATGCCCGCGCATAGATAGTCGATCTCGCCATACGGAGCGCCGATCCAATCGGCCAGCATCATCGCCGTGCCCTGCACCGAGTGGCACAACCCCGTGACGGGCACGAAGGTCTGCTTCTGGATGGCCGACACCAGCATCGCCATCGGGTTGGTGTAGTTGAGCAGCATCGCGTTCGGACAGTAGCGCTCCATGTCGCGCACGACGTCCATCAGCGGGTTGATCGTGCGCAGGAAGCGGAAGATGCCGCTCGGTC
Organism: Anaerolineales bacterium; assembly: GCA_044224715.1. GTDB lineage: Bacteria > Chloroflexota > Anaerolineae > Anaerolineales > UBA6663 > UBA6663. Next base: position 79,196 of record JBGAJV010000019.1, read on the forward strand.
CGCGGGTGTCGCCGACGTTGATGTCGATCCCGTACTTCTTCGGGATCTCGATGTCGTGCCGCCAGACCTCGGTCGAGCCCGCCAGGATCGTGGTCAGCACCACGTCGGCGCCCTTGAGCGCCTCGGCGCGATCGAGCGTGGCCTCGACCTTGGCCGGCCGGTTCCCGGCGGCGACGAGTTTCTCGACGCCCTTCTTGGCCCACGCCAGACGTTCGGCGTTGATGTCCATCAGGCTGATGGTGGCGTCTTGCAGAAGCGGAAACGTGAGGATGTCGCGCACCAGCTCGCCCGTGAAGCCCAGGCTGCCGGCGCCGATGAAGGTGATCTTGGTCATGGTGTGTTGTAACTGGGCGATAGGGCGGCCGGGTGATCGGCGACACATCGCCCGATCACTCAGCAACTCCATCGCGATTTACTTGAACGCGCTTTGAGTGGCCTGGTCGACGATCCAGCGCTGCAGGAAGACATAGACCAGGAAGATCGGCAACAACGTCAGGATCGAGGCTGCCAGGATCATGCCCTGGTTCGACGTGTGCTGGGTCTGGAACCAGACGAGCAGCAACGGGATCGTGCGGTTCTCGGGCGACGTGAGCACGATCAAGGGCCAGAGATAGTCGTTCCAGGTGCCCATGAAGGTGAAGATCCCGAGCGAGGCCAGCGGCGGCCCCATCTGCGGCAGCACGATGCGCCAGTAAATGCCGAACTCGCTGGCGCCGTCGATCCGGGCCGCGTCCATCAACTCGGCCGGCAGCGCCTCGATGAATTGCTTCATCATGAAGATGCCGTAGGCATCGACCATGAACGGGATGATCAGCGCCCAGAGCGAGTCGATCAGACCCAGACGCACCGTCAACAGATAGTTGGGGATCATGACGACCTGGAACGGGATCATGATCTGGATCAGGATGACGCCGAAAGCCAGGTTCTTTCCGCGAAAGTGGTACTTGGCGAAGATGTAGCCCGCATACGAGCTCGTAAACAACGTGATCACGACGCGCGAGAGCGAAACCACGACGCTGTTCATCAAGTTCCGCTCGAGCGGGATGCGGTCGTCGTTGATGATCGCTTCGTAGTACTTGAGCGTCGGCACGGCCGGGAAGAAATCTGGCGGCGTCTTGCGTAACTCGGCCTCGGTCTTGAGCGACGAGACGATGATGTAGAAGAACGGCAACAGGGTCGCGACCAGGCCCACAAGCAGCACGACGTACGCACCGGAGCGGCCCAACAGCCAGAACGGGTTGAAGCGTTTGCGGGTGCTGAGCATGTCAGTACTCCCACTCCGTGCGCAAGAGACGGAACTGGATCACGGTCAGCACGAGGATGAACATGAACAGCACCATGGACATCGCGGCCGAGAGCCCCAGGTTGTTGGCAAAGCGGAAGGCGTTCTCGTAGATGCTCAGCAGCATGGTCTGCGTCTGGTTCTGCGGCCCGCCGCGGGTGAGCAATTGGAAGATGACGAAAACCTGCAGCGACGAGATCACGGTCAGCACCGACGTCAGCAGCACGGTCCGCCGCAGCAACGGGACGACGACCAGCCAGAATTCCTGCCACGGGCTGGCGCCGTCGACGCGCGCGGCGTCGCGCAACGACTTCGGGATGCCCTGCAACGCCGCCACGAAGATGACCAGGTTGTAGCCGAAATCCTGCCAGACGTGCGCGATCACCACGCAGAGCATGGCCAGCGGCACGCCGAAGTACACCGTGCTCGGATCCTGCAGCCATGATTTCGGCGGCACGAGCCCGACCCACTTGAACATCTGGCTGAGCAGGCCCCAGCCTGGCGCGTACATATACGACCAGATGATCACGAGGGCGACCGACGACGAGATCGTCGGCAGAAAGTAGATCGCGCGGAACACCGTCTTGAAGCGCTCGTTGATGCTCTCGAGCATGACCGCCAACGGCAGAGTCACGGCGAGGTTCAGCGGCAACACAAGCGCCGTGAAGATGAAGGTGTTACGGAACGCCAGTCGGAACACCTCGGCCGGCTTGCCGGTGCCGGTGGCAAGCTCGATGTAATTGTCGATCCCGACAAACGGGTTCTGGCCGCCCAGACCCAGGAACCACGTGCCCTGTCGTATCGGCGTGTAGCTGAAGAATCCCAGCACGAGCGCCCACACGATCGGGAAGAGCGAGAACACGCCGAGATAGATCATGATCGGCGACAGGCTCGCGTAAGCGAATCGCCGCTGCTGTTTGGCCAGGGCGCCGGGGGCGGGTTGAGGCTGCGAGAGAGTGGTCATGAGCAGTCAGCCGATCCGAACGACTATGCCAGGGTTGAGTGCCGAAGCGGGTCCCCGCCCGAACTGCGAGCGGGGACCCGATCTGCGGGTTGTCTAGCCGAACTTACTTGGCGGCGTCGACCATCGCGTTGGCTTCTTCATGGATCTGGTTCGCGGCTTCTTCGGCGCTCATATTGCCCTGCACCGCGCTCAGGATCGTCGGGTACACGATCTCGTAGGCCAGCTGATCGGGGTCAGTCAGGTTGCCCTGATACTGTCCGGCGTCCAGGATCGGCAGCACCGCCGCCATATGCGGCGCAGCTTCGAGAAGCTTCGGGTCGCCGGCGACCGCTTTCATCGCCGGGATCGTGGCGGTCGTCGAGTTGAAGGCGAAGACGTTGGCCTGCTCGGCGCCCAGGAAGGCGGCCAGTTTCCAGGCCAGGTCGGCATGCGTCGTGCTCTGGCTGACGACGTAGCCCCAGCCGCCGACCGATGAGAACTTATGGGTCGAGCTCATCATGGGCGGCAAGGCGACGTAGTCGAACTTCAGATCGGGGTAGCCGATCTTTGCGTCACCGACGTACCAGGAGCCAAGCACGCCGATGCCGTTGTGGCCCTGCGCGAACGACTCGCCGACCCACTCGCTTTCGGCGTTGAAGATGATCGGGTCGACCACCTTGTCGGTCTGGGCCATGTCGATCAGCTTCTGGATCGTGGCCACGGCCTCGGGCGAGTTGAAGTTGAAGTGCTTGCCGTCGTCGGCGAAGTAGCTGCTGCCCTGTTCGAGGATGCCGGCCAGGAAGTATGTGAACAGCTGGTCGCTGTTTGTGTAATGCATGCCCGCGACGGTCATCACGCCGTCCGACCCGACCTGGGTCAGCTTCTTGGCGTCGGCGACGACGTCGTCCCACGTGCTCCACTTGGGCGGGTACGTGAGCCCGGCGGCCTCGAACAACGCGGGGTTCACATACGCGCCGCCGTATTCGATGTTGTACTCGGCCGGGAAGCCGTACAACTTGCCGTCACAGGTCTGACCGCCGAGCGGAGCCGCATAAAACGCCTCCTGTGCCTGGGCCAGGGTCATTATGTTCGCCGGTACCTCGAGCAACTGACCGCCCGAGGCGTAGCGACAGGTGTAGCCGCCGGGGATGAGGATGACGTCGGCCGTGTTGCCGGCCGGCAACGAGGTCTGGATGGTCTGGATGAACACGTCCCACGGGAACGTTTCGTACTTGATGGTTACGTTCGGGTTCTGCTTCTGGAACTCATCGAACATGGCCTGGTCGGCGGCGTTGAATGCCGGTGCCTGGTGCCCCCAGACGCGCAATTCGATCTTGTCGCCGGTGGACGGGGCTTCGGTGGCCTGCGCCTCGGGAGCGGCCGTCGGCTGATCGGCCGCGGGCGTGGGCGAGCCGCAGGCGCTCACGAACAGGGTCGCGGCGATCAGGCCGCCAATCAACTTGTGCTTCATCTGTTTCCTCCTTGCGAGTGTGAAAACCATGTGACAACACGCTCCGACGCCAGGGAGCGAACTACACCAGGGTGACGACGGTCTCCAGGTTCGTCGGCCGATCGGGGTTGAGCCCCTTGGATGTCGAGCGCGCGAAGGCCAGACGCTGGCCGATCGGCAGGGCCAACAGACTGCGCGCGGTTTCGCCCAGCCCCGAGGCGAGTTCGAAATCGGCATCCTTCTCGGCGATGGTCATGACCCGTCCGCCGAGCTTGCGCATGTCGGCGACGACGGCGCGTTCCGCGTCGCCTTGCGCATCCGAGAGCTGCACCACAAGGAGCGCGCCCGACGTGATCATCGACATCGGCCCATGCCGGAACTCGAGCACGTGGAACGGCTCGCTGTGGGTGAGCGACATTTCCTTCATTTTGAGGCTGATCTCGCTCGCCAGGCCGTAGCGCAACCCGGAGCCGAGAAAATAGAACCGATCGAGCGAGGCGTCGTTGCCGAGTTGTTCGGCTAGCCCCCGGCTGCGAGCGAGCACATCGGCGCAGGCGTCCGGTGTGCGCTGCAACTCCTGCCAGAGCCGGGCGTCATCGCCCCAGAGCGCGGCGATGCCCAGCGTGGCCAGATACAGCGTGCTGAACGCGCGCGTCTGTGCCACGCTCTCCTCCTGACCCGAGGGGAGCACAAGGTTGTAATCGCCGAGCGTGGTCAACGCCCGATCGGGGTAGCACGACATCGTCAGGATCGGACCGAGCCCGCGCGCCCGGAACGCCTCGCATGCGCGGATCGTTTCGGTGGTCTCGCCCGAGCGGCTGACCGCGATCAGACACGTGCGCCCGGCCGGCGGCGCCGCGTTGGCATTGAGCCAGACCTCGGAGGCGGGCAGGGCGCGCGCGGGCAACCCAACGTGGGTCTGGAGCGCGGCGGCGGCGGCCACCGCCAGGTAGTACGTCGAGCCGCAGCCGGTGACGATCACGGCCGCGCCCGGCTCGGCGCGCAGGGCACGGCCGAAGTTGATCAGGTCCTGGCGCTCGACGGTCAATACCGCGAGCGCGGCGCGCCAGCTCTCCGGCTGGGATTGGATTTCGTGGTCGGTGTGAAGTCCGGTAGACATGGGTTTCGGTGCTTTCTTCAAGACGAATACTGAATGACGAAGACCGGCCGGCGGTGGCCGTCATCACTTATCGTTCGGTGTGTGTCCCCCGAATTTGAAGATCCTCGCCGCGTTGTCGCGATACACCTTGGCGAGCACGTCGTCGGGTAGGTGAAGACCGTAGGCGTACCAGCGGCCCTGTTGCGGCACTTCGCTGACGTTGTAATTGAAATACTCGTCGTCGGTCTCGAGGAAGCGGTAGTACAGGCGGTAGCCGTCCAGATCGGGCCCCGCGTCGAGGCCGAACAGAATCTGGTCCGCATGCTGGAGGAAGAACCGACGCGCCGTATACGGCTGCCGGCCGAGCTCACCGATGCGCGCGCTGAAATCGACGAAGAAGTTCGGACACCTGTCGAGCACGGCGCCCACCCAGCCCAGATCCTCGGCATAGCAACCGACATGCGCTCCGATAAAGGTCGTGGCCGGGTGCCGGGCGATGACGGCCGCGAAGCCGTTGACGATATCGAGGAAGGGCGGGAAGGGCGGCGAGGGGAAGCTCCAATCCGGGTGCGCGCCGAGCTCCTCCCAGCGTTCGTTGTTGGCGTCGATCGGGTCGAAGAACGCGACCGGGTCGGCCACATGCACCATGACCGGCAGGCCGAACTCGCCGGCCGCCGCCCAGAGCGGGTCGAGCCGCCGATCGTCGACTGCGACGAGCTTTTGGTGCTGATCGCGGACGTGCAGCCCGAACGGTTTCCAGATCTTGAGGCCTTCGGCACCGCGCCGCACTTGCTCGCGGAAGCGGCCGGCCGCCCATTCGCCGAACGAGTCGCCGAACTCGGGCCAGCGCCCCCAGTCGACGCCGCCGAAGATCCGGAAGCGCTCAGGCGCCGCGTTTTTGAACAGGTCTAGGTGGCTGTGCAGAAGGTCTTCGCCCCAACCGCCGTCGAGGTCGATGTAGGCGGTCACGTACGCCTGATCGAGCGTGTCGAGCAACTCGGAGACGGGGCGTTTATCCCACCCACCGCCAAACGGATCGGCGAGGTGATTGTGCGCGTCGATAACCGGGAAGCGCGGGCGCTCGACAAGTGTCGTTTTGGTCACCAGCTTGGAACGTGGCTTGAAGTCGCTGAGCAACATGGCGCCTCTCAGGCCAGCGCGACGCGCACGCCCTGTGCGCGCAGCGACTGGACGAATGTCTCGGGGGCCGCGTGATCGGTGACCAGCGTGTGCATCGCCGTCACCGGCGCGACATACGCGGTCGACACGCGCCCGCACTTGGTGTGATCGGCCACGACGATGGCCTCAGGACCGATCTTCAGGATGGCGCGGTCGATCATGCTTTCCTGAAGGTATTCGTTGGTTAGCCCGTGTTCGAGATCAATGGCCCGGATGCCGAGGATGACACGGCTGGTGCGCAGTTCGGCCAGCGCCTGTTCCGCGATGTGGCCGATCAATGACATCTCGCTTTTGCGCAACTCTCCGCCCAGGCAGACCAGGGCGACGCCCGGTGCGCCCGCGAGCATGTTGACGACCGGGATCGAGTTCGTGATCACCGTCAGGTTGCTGTGCTGGCGCAGGTTACGGGCGACCTCGAGCACGGTGCTGCCCGTGCCCAGGAACACGGTTTCGCCGTCCTGGACGAGCGCGGCCGCCGCCTGGCCGATCCGGCGCTTCTCGTCGGCCTGCTCGTCGGCGCGCTGGACGACCGGCGGCTCGGGCGGGGCCTGCTGGAGCGCGATGGCGCCGCCGTGCACGCGCTGCACCTGGCCGCGTTCGGCCAGGGCGTCCAGGTCCCGCCGAGCCGTCGCGACGCTGATCGCAAAGGCCTCGACGACCTGCGGCACCGAGATCCGTTGGTGAGCCTGGATGTACGACAGCAGCCGAGCCTGGCGCTCATAGGACGATGCCGGGGCAGGCTGCTCTTGGCTTGGCAAGACGTGATCGATCATGATGTTTAATGGGCTGGATCTGAGATTTAAGTAACACAATACATCAAAAAGAGTCAAGAAAGCAATACTGGATGATCTTTTTTGATGTATTGCAGTGACATAATTCTTCGACGCAAGACACCGGGAGTACCCCGATGTCGGCGCGGCCCACGCCGACATC
>JBGAJV010000106.1:0-11411 GCA_044224715.1 Anaerolineales bacterium
CCGATCTCGGCCAGCTGGGCCTGGATTTCCTGCGCGATCGCCGGCGGCTCCGGCAAATAGCCGCGCGGGTTCGGGCGATATGACAGCTCGAGCTCGGTTCCCTCGGCAACGCCGGCTTGGGCCAGCAGCGCCTTGGCTTCGTCGAGGTTCTGGTCGTACCACTTGGCGCCGTCGCCAGTGGTGCTGAAGCCGGGCGAGAACGAATCAGGTACGAACTGATCGGCAACGGTCGAGCCGGTAGGATAGTACGTATCGATGATGCGCTGGCGATCGAGCGCCAACGCGATCGCCTTGCGGACTTCGACTTTGTCGAACGGCGCGACCGTGTTGTTGAAGCCGATGTAGAAGACGTTCATGCCTTCGCGGGGCTTCACGAGAAGATTCGGATCGGACTCTGCCGTAACGATATCCTGAGCTGCGGCATTGTCGATGGCATCGACCTCACCCGATTGCAGCGCCAGGAAGCGGGCTGCCGAGTCCGGGTTCCAACGCAAAATCGCTGTCTCAACGATCGCCTTGGTACCCCAGTAATCCGGATGAGCCTTGAGCGTGATCTGCTCGCCACGGCGCCACTCGTCAACCATGTACGGGCCGGTGCCGTTGGGCTGCTCGCTCATCTTGACCGAGTCGCCGCCATTGGCATCGAGGTAGTCTTTGTCCTGGATCGCGAATACGGAGAAGGCGACCTTTGACAGGAAGTCGGGATCCGGCGAGCAGAGCGTGAACTTGACCGTGTACTGATCCACGGCCTCGATCGACTTGAACTCGCCGCCGTAGTCGCAGCTATCGGCCTCGACCTTCATGCCTTCGTACGTGGCGACCGGGGCTTCNGACAGGAAGTCGGGATCCGGCGAGCAGAGCGTGAACTTGACCGTGTACTGATCCACGGCCTCGATCGACTTGAACTCGCCGCCGTAGTCGCAGCTATCGGCCTCGACCTTCATGCCTTCGTACGTGGCGACCGGGGCTTCGGTGGCAGCAGGCGCTTCGGTGGGTTTGGGGGCCTTGGTGGGCTGAGGCGCTTCGGTGGCGGGGACCGCCGTCGGCTCCGGGGCCGCAGTCGGCGTCGCGGCCGGGGCGCAGGCGGCCACGAGCAGGGCGGCGGCCGACAGGCCGCTCAGGGCCTTGAACCATTTCGTCGTGCTGGGCATTCTCTGGTTTCCTCCTGTGATACGGACCGGGTCAATAGGGGATGTCGGCGTTGGGGTCTGGGTCTGACGCCCCCGGCGGACGAAACGACCATCCAGCGGTAGGGCGCCGTGCGATCACCTCCTGTCGAATTTGGAAGGCTGGTGCGTAATTGTACGATTGTACTTCACGGGGGCGCTTCGTCAAGGCGCGGCGGCTGAAGCCGCTGCGGACGATGGCGAGGCCGGCCTGCGCCGGCCCTGTCTTCGGCGGGGTGTCGAAACCGGCCGCAGATGGCGCCGTGAGGGCGCCACACACGAATTCGGCGCAGTCCGACTTGGCGGTTGGATCAGCGGCCTTAGCCAGGGCTCAAGCGGGTGCGGCTTACAGGTCTTTCAGGCCACCCGGGTCCAGCGCATCGCGCAGGCCGTCGCCGACGAAATTGACGCCCAGGACGGTGAGCAGGATGAACATGCCCGGGAAGAACCACAACCAGGGCGCGGCCTCGAGGTAGCGATAGGCGCCCTCGAGCATGTTGCCCCAGGTCGCCGTGGCGCCGGTGACGCCCAGGCCGAGGAAGCTGACGTAAGCCTCGGAGAGGATGGCGTTGGCGATGCCGAGCGTCGCCGTCACGACGATCGGGGCCAGGGTGTTGGGCAGCAGATGCGTGAAGATGATCCGCCGATCCGACACGCCCAAGGCCCGCGCCGCCGCGACGAAATCGCGTTCGCGCAGCGACAGCACGCTCGCGCGCACGATCCGCGCCAGGTACATCCACGACGTCAGCGCGATCACCAGGATGATCACGGCCACCGAGCCGGTGAGCTGACGCCCGAACAGGTTGATGTCGGGCAGCGCCCCGCCGAAGAACTTGGAGATCACGATCAACAGGAACAGGCTCGGGATATTGAGCATCGCCTCGGTGAAGCGCATGAGGAGGTTGTCGATCCAGCCGCCGTAATAGGCCGCGACGGCGCCCACGATCGAACCGACCAGCACTTCGAGCAGCGCCGAGCATACGCCGATCAGCAGCGAGATCTGGCCGCCAAAGATGACGCGGGCGAACAGGTCGCGTCCGACGCTGTCTGTGCCGAACAGGTACTGCGACGAGGGCGGCTGCCGGATCTGCGAGGTGTCGTTGCAGTTGGCCCAGCGTTCGCCGACCACGTCCTGCTTCAAACCGTTGCAATAACCGTGGACGAAGAGCGAGCCGACCGTGACGAACAACGCGACGATGGCCAGCATGACCATGCCGGACATGGCCAGCCGATGCCGTTGGAAGCGACGCCAGGCGATCGTGGCGGGGCTGGCCGGTTGGGGCGGCAGCGCTTCGGCATCGAGGCGGGCGGAGGGCGCAATGGCTGTCATCTGTTATTCCAGCCGAATGCGCGGATCCAGAAACGAATAGACCAGATCCGTGATGAGTTGGAAGAACACCACGGCGATCGAGATCAACATCAGGATCGCCATCAAGGTCGGGTAGTCGGCCCGGTCGGTGCGTTCGAGGAACAGCCGGCCCATTCCCGGCCAGGCGAAGATGCTCTCGGTCACTGTGGCGCCGGCCAGCAGGAACGGAAGGTCGAGCCCGATCAGGGTCACGAACGGCAGGGCCGCGTTTTGCAGCGCATGCTTGCGGAGCACCTTGAGCGCCGTCAGGCCCTTGGCCTTGGCGGTACGGATGTAATCCTGCCCGAGCACGTCGAGCATGCTCGACCGCACATAGCGGCTATAGCCCGCGATGCTGATCAGCGACAGCGTCGCCACCGGCAACACCATGTGACGGACCAGTTCGCTCAGGCTCGGGCCGACGTCGGGATCGAACATGCCGACGGTCGGCAGATAGGGCAGACCCCAGCGCCGGAAGTTCACGGCGAAGATGTACATCAGCATCAGGGCGAGCCAGAACACCGGCATCGAGAAGCCGGCGAACGACAGGGCCGTGATGATATTGTCGATGAAGGTATACCGGTTGAGGGCGGAGTAGATCCCGATCGTCAAAGAACCGATGATGATCACGATCTCGCCGACCAGGCCCAGCAGCAAGGTGTTGGGCAGGCGATCGGCGATGTCTTCCATCACGGGCTTGCGCGTGACGAGCGAGGCGCCCCAGTCGCCGCGCAGCACGCCGCGACGGCCGCCGGGTGTGTCGCCGACGCCGTCGCCGTCGCGATCCATCATGAACCAATCGTTCCCGGCCAGCCAGAAGGCGTATTGCATCCAGACGGGTTGGTCGAGACCCAAGAGGCGGGTCAGGCGTTGGCGATCCTCGGCCCTGGGCGGGGTGCGCCCGCCCAGGGTTGCGATCGGATCCCCGAACGCCTGCATCAGCGCAAAAAGCAGCACGCTGATGATGAAGAGCTGCGGCACGGCCTGCAGCACGCGTCGGATGACGAAGGCGGTCATGACATTGAGTTATTGGTCATTGGCTATTGGCTATTGAGGGTACCTCAATAACCAATAGCCAATGGCTCAATAACCAATTACTTGAGGGTCCAGGTCGTGACGTTCCAGAACGGATTGACGCCGCCGATGCTCACGCCCTGCACGCGCTGGTTGATCGACCACAGGTCGGGGTCCAGCCACATGCCGATGTAAGCCACGTCGTCGTACATCATCTGTTGGATCTGTTCGTACACGGCGATGCGGGCGTCGGCGTCGGTGATGCCCGATTGCTCCTCGAGCAGCTTGTCGAACTCGGGGTTGCAGTACCCGCCCTGGTTCTGGCCGGTCGGGTTCTCGTCGGTCGGGATGTCGGCGCAGCGCCACTTCTCCGACGCATCCGGGTCCGGGAAGCTGGTCGGCAGGTCGGACCACTCGGCCACGTCGAAGTCGCCGATGGCCACCGGCCCCTGGTCGGCATAGCCCGCGAAGAACTGATCGGCCTCGACGTTGCGCAGATCAGCTTTGATGCCCACGGCCTCCCATTGCTGGGCGACCACGGCCTGGACGTTCTTGCGCAGCTCGCGGGTGGTGGTGACGTAGCGCAGCACCAGATCGACTTTCGCGCCGTCGATCGTCTTGTCGCGGATGCCGTCGCCGTCGCTGTCGACCCAGCCGGCCTCGTCGAGCAGGCTCTTGGCCTTCTCGGGGTCATACGGGTACGGCTCGAGCGTCTGGCTCGCGTAGGGCGGGTTGTTCGACCAGAAGGTGGCGTTGACCGGGTTGAGGTCTTCCACGAGCAGGTCGCGCACGATCGTGAAGCGATCGGTGGCCAGCGCCAGCGCCAGACGCACGTTCTTGTCGAGCATGGCCGGGTGGGCCAGGCCTTCGCGCATGTTCAGGAACCAGCCCTCGTCGTAGCCGGATTGGACCGCCACGACCTTGACGTCGCCGCCGGCCTCGAGGCGCTCGATCTGATCCGACGACAGGAACAGACCCAGGTCGACGTCGCCGGCGATGATCGCGGCTTCCTGCGCGGCGTCGTCCGGCACGATCTGGATGAAGACGCGCTCGATCGCGGGCGGCTCGAACCAGTTCGGGTTGGCCACGAACGACAGGTGGCTGCCGGATTCGAATTCCTCGAAGACGAACGGCCCGACGCCCACGGTCGGGGCGCGGTTCCACTCGGCGTTATCGAGCGTGCCTGCGGAGTCGAAGACGGGCTGCAGCACGTGCTTGGGCAGCACGTAGAGGAAGAGCGACGTGCGCCAGGCCGCGAACACCTGGTTGAGCTTGATCACGACGGTGCCCGCGTCCTGCGCCGTGACCGACTCGATCACGGTGTCGTAGGGATAGCGGGTCTGCACCGTGTTCTTATCGGAGACGATCATCTCGTAGGTGAAGACGAAGTCATCGGCCGTGACCGGTTCGCCGTCGCTCCAGGCGACGCCGTCGCGCAGCTTGATCGTGATCGTCTTGCCGTCGGCGCTGATCCCGCCGTTCTCGGTGGTCGGCACCTCGGCCGCGAGTTGCGGCACGGGGTTGAGCTGCTCGTCGAAGATGAACAGGCCGCGCAGCCAGAAGTCGCGCGTGATCGACGAGAAGTACATGGCCGAGTAGATCGGGTTGAGCGAGTCGGGTTCCTGCACGAACGAGATCTTGACCGTGCCGCTGCCCGTCGGGGCCGCCGTCGGCTCGGCCGTCGGTTCAGGCGCGGCTGTGGCGTCGCTCCCGGTGCTCGCCTGGGTCGGCGCGACGGTCGGCTCGTCGACCGGGATCGGGGTGGAGGCGGGTCCGCAGGCAGCCAGCAGCATGCTGAGGACCGCGACTCCGCTTATTAGGGTTGACCAGCGGATCGGGGTGGGGGTGCGCATTGGTTCTCCTCCTGTGAGACAAAGCGTGCCCGAATGCGGGGCAGTATAGAGGTCGAGCTAGGCGCCGTCAACCGTCAAGCTGACCAAATCCCGGGTAAGTCCCGCCTGCACGCTGCGTGAAAAGGACTAAACTGTCGCCCGCGACGGCCGATGATAAAACCGCCTGACGGCGCGTTTATTGCATCGCCGGGCCTAATCGTTTTCTTTTCAGACTCGCGAGGTGACCAGCTATGACCACCGACCCCACGCAAGCCGCTGCCGAGCTCGCCAGCCAGATCAGCGATCTGGACCGGCGGATCACAGCCCTCCAATCCGACGTGCGTCTGGCCGACGTACAGGACGAGGTTGAAAACCTTGATACCTCGGTCGGGCAACTGGCCGCCAACCTCAAGGAGGTCCGCGGTCTGGGCTTCGTCTACGGGCACGATCTGGAGGACAAGGTTGCGGCGGCCGTCAAACAGTGGCCGGCGCTGCGCATCACCGCCAAGAGCCAGATCGCCAAGCAGACCCCCGATCTGCAGACGGCTTTGCACCCGCTCACAGCCAAGCTCGCCAATCTCAAGCGCCAGCAGGCCCAGGTCGCCACGGCGACGCGTTTGGCCGCCGATGCCGTGCCCGGCCTCGAGAACCTCGAAGCGCGCGTCGCGGCGGCTCAGAAGGCCATCCGCGGCAGCTTTGACGCGTTCAAGCGCGAAGCCGATCAGATCGCGGCGCGGGTCACCGACGCCAAGCGCATCGTCGAATGGACGCGCGACTCCAAATTCACGTTGATGGAGAACGAAGGCGTGTACGCCGCGGTCGCCGCCAAGTGGGACCGCGACGGCAAGGACGACCCCAAGGGCCGCCTGTTCCTGACGGATCAGCGGGTGCTGTTCGAGCGCCGCGAGGAGGTCGCCACCAAGAAGATTCTCTTCGTCGCGACCGCGAAGGAGATGGTGCACGAGCTGTTGCTCGAGGTGCCGGTGCGCGAGGTCGAGGGCCTCAAGGCGACTGACAAGGGCTTGTTCGGCAATGAGGATCACCTCGACATCGCCTTCTCGTCCGAGGCGCCCGTTCGCGGCGCGCATTTCCATCTCGACGGTCAGGACAACAAACTGTGGGTGACCTGGGTGGAGCGCGCGAAGGCCGGCGAGTTCGACAAGGAGCGCGCCGTCAAGCTCGCGCCAAAGGCCGACCACTCAGCCAGCGCGCCGACCAAGTGCCCGACCTGCGGCGCCAACTTCACGCGCCCGGTCATGCGCGGCCAGACCGAGATCCGATGTGAGTTCTGCGGTTCGGTCACGCGGTTGGGGTAGACGAGCCCGAAGGGGACCGACCGCGAACGTCCGATCACGCCTGAAGGACGAAGGGTGTCGCACACACGCCGTTCGTCCTTTTTTCGTTCGGCAGTCGTTACAGACTCGCCGCGGCCGCCAGCGCGAGCGCCAGGACGCCGACCACGCCGTACTCGATCCACAGCCGGCGGCGCAGGCGGCCCTGAAGCTGGGCGCCCAGCAAGCCGACCGTCATGTAGAAGAGCGCCAGCCCAACGGCGGCCGCGGTCACCGGCCGCACCCGCCAATATCCCAGCGCCCACATCACCTCGGCCGCGAACAAACCGACGACCAGGGCATAGAGGCCGGCGCGTCCGATCTCTGCGCGAGGCTGCAAGGCGAACAGACGCCAGGCCAGCAGCCCGGCCAGCGCGCCGCACGAAGTCGCCGAGATGGCGGCTCGGGCCCCGGCAGCGGCCAGCGCCGTGAAGAGCACGAAGACCAGGATGTAGGTCAGGACGCCCAGGCCCAGGGTGGCGAGCGGGCGTCGACCCTCGTCCGGATCCAACGTGACGTACTCGGCCAGCACGACGATCAGCCACAACGCCGCGGCTCCAGCAAGGCCGAGCCACCAGGGCGCCCCGACCGGCAGTTGCGCGAGGCCCAGCCCCAACACGGCCGCGGCCGCGGCCGGCACGATCCCGCTGAACCAGGCCGGTTGACGCGCGGCACCGCTCTGTGGACGCATGACGGTCACGGCGCCTGTCCCGGCGACCAGGGCAGCCAGCCCGGCGATGACGGTGTTCGTGCCGCTGTCATTGGCGGACACTGCGTAACGGCCGGCGGCAAACACCAGGCAGACTACGCCGCCGACGACGCTAAGTTGATTGACATCCGGGGTCGCACGCGATTTCACATGGGCATTGTAATCGGTGTCGGCGGCTGGGTCTCAAAGCTCCGGTGTTTGGCGGCAAATCGCGCCGTATGCGGCAAATACTCGTGTGGAGGCGCCTGGGGCTCGCTTGCTCGGCTTGGGCAAGGCCGGCCGGGCGTGGCCCCTACCATCGCTCGCCTAACCTAACCGTAACGAGGGAGGGCGGTTGATATAATCCGCGCGATGTCCGGATTCCTGGCGGTTCTCTCCGCACTGATCGGGTGGGTGGTCGGCGGCCTGGTGAACATGCTGGCCGATGACCTCCCGCCGACGTCGGAAGCCGGCGGCGTGGGCCAGCTGCGCCCGCCGCACTGTCCGCATTGCGGGGCCGCCCGACCGATCGGTCGCTACTCGGCGCTTGCTCGTCTTCTGATGGGCCGCCGGTGCCCCGACTGCGGCGCGGTTGAGGGCTGGCGGCCGGTTGTGGTCGAAGGCGTGTTCGCCTTGACTTTCGCCGCGCTGGCGCTCTGGGCCGAGGCCGATCTCGCGCGTTGGGCTCTGGGCGCGCTGGTCTTCACCGTCTATGCGTTGATCTCGGTGATCGACATCGAGCACCGCCTGATCTTGTGGCGGACCGTGTGGGTCTCGGCGCTGGTTTTGCTGGGCGTCGCGGTCCTGCGGCCGACCATGGGCTGGGAGAAATCCCTGATCGGCGGGGCGGTCGGCTTTGGGCTGGTGTTCCTGATGTTCCTGGTCGGCCAGGGCTATGCCGCCTGGGTGGCGCGTCGGCGGGGACAACCGCTCGATGAAGTAGCGTTCGGCGGCGGTGACGTCAACCTCGCGGCACTGGTCGGGCTCACGGCCGGCTGGCCCGGTGTGATCTTCGCTTTGTTGATCGGCGTTGGAATCGGCGGCATCTTCGCCATCGGTCTGGTGCTCGTGCAATTGCTCCGCGGTCGCTATGACCCGCATCAACCCATCGCCTACGGCCCGTTTCTCGCGATCGGGGCGCTGGCCCTGTATTTCTTCGCGCCGGCCATCCGCGTCTGGCTTGGCGCGGCGTGACGTAACGATTCAGGTTTGGCGTATCAAACCCGATATCGAATCAGCGCGAGTCGTCTTTCCCGGGAGGCCTGTATGTTCTTTCGCACCCGCTTCGCCTTTCTGACCGCTGTGGCTCTGTCGCTGACTCTGGTCGGCGCGCCGCTGGCCCAAGCCCAGGGCGGGCTCGAGGGCACGCAAGATGTGCTCACCCAGCTCGACAATGCCTATCCGCCGGATACAGGCAACATCCTCTCGAGTCGGTTCGAGTTGGTGCCCGGCAGCGACAAGATCGCGGCTGACGATCTGATCGTGCCGGCAGGTCTCAACTGGTGGTGGGTCACCGGCATGGCGTTTATCGGGAACATGTGTCTGGACAGCGGCATGGGAGACCAGGTCTGGATGGTCTTCTACAACAATTCGGGGGATACCGACAACGGCAAACCGGGCACGGTGTTCGCCCAATCGATCGCGACGGTCGCCGAGGGCACGGCCGGAAATTGCGCCGGCCAGATCACGAACGTCACGTATCATCTGACGCCGCAGAGCACGGTCTGGCTGCGGTCCGGCGCCAAGTACTGGGTGTCGATCCACTCGATCGCGCCGGGCGACAATCCGTTTGCGCGGCGTCTGTATTGGGCCGGCCGGTCCGGCGTCTACACGCTGACGCAGCCTGCCTTCTATTACAGCGGCGGCAGCCTGACGGCGTGCAACCGGGAGTGGGTCGAGCGCCGCGTGTGCGACGGCACGACCCTCGGCGACGATATGACCTGGTCGATGACGTACACACCCTTCCAGGCTAAACTGGTGTATCTGCCGGTGTTGTCGCGCCAGTGAGTGCGTGGAAACAAAAAAGAGAGCGGATCCGGAAACCCGGATCCGCTCTCTTTTTTGTTTCCACGTAACGTGGGTTCAGGCTGACACGGTCGCCTCGCCGCGCCCAAACCAGGTCCGCCACTCGCGCTTCTCCCAGACCACCAGCAGGGCGGCCGCGTTGAAGATCGACGAGTACGTGCCCGAGGCGATGCCGACGAGCAGGGTGATCACGAACGGACGCGTGGTCTCGCCGCCGAACAGCGCCAACGCCAGCAGGGTGAACAGCACGGTCAGCTGGGTGTTGATCGAGCGGTCGAGCGTCTGCACGACGCTGTGGTTGACCACGGTTTCGTAGTCCAACCGGCGGTACAGCCGCAGGTTCTCGCGGATCCGGTCGAACACCACGATCGTGTCGTGGACCGAGAAGCCGACGACCGTGAGCAGCGCGGTCAGGAACAGGCTGTTGATCTGCCAGCCGAGGAAGTGCCCGGCGAGGGCCGAGAGGCCGATCACGACCAGCACGTCGTGGAGCAGGGCGACGATGGCCGCGACGCCGTAGCGGTAGGCGTGCTCGACGCCCCGGAACGCGAACGTGACGTACGCCAGGATCGCCAGCGCCGCGGCAAGCACGGCCAGGGCCGCGTTCTGCGCGACCTCGCGCCCAACGCTTGGACCCACGGTCTCGGCGCTTTCGACGGTGGCCGGACCGTAATTCGTGCTCAGGGAGTTGAGGATCGCGCTCTGCTGCGCCTGGGTCAGCGCCTGGCTGCGCACGACGATGCCGTTGTCGAGCCCCGACGCGGCGTCGCGCGTCGACTGGACGGACACGTCGGTGAATCCCTCGGCGGCATAGGCCTGCCGAACCTGCTCGAGGTCGATGGCCTGCGTGCTCTGCGAGAAGCGCGCCTCGACCAGCGAGCCACCGGTGAAGTCGATCGACAGCGGCAGTCCCCACACGGCGAGGCCGATCAGGCCCGGCACGATGACCAGCAGCGAGATCGCGAAGTAGAGATAACGGCGTTGGATGATCTGGAACATGGTTGGTTTACCGGTTGCGGCCGCCTCTTAGATCCCGAACCAGGCATGGCGCTCGGAGAAGTCGATGTTGTCGAGGATCAGGTGCATCAGCGTCCGCGTCACAAGGATGGCTGTGAACAGGCTGACCAGCACGCCGAGGGCCAGGGTCAGGGCGAAGCCCTGGACCAGGCTGGCGCCGAACGCGCTGCCGAAGAACCACAGGATCGTGCACGTGATCAACGTCGACACGTTCGAGTCGCGGATCGACGGCCAGGCGCGTCCGAAACCGGTGTCGACGGCGGCGCGCAGCGCGCGCCCGCCGCGTAACTCTTCTTTCATTCTCTCAAAGATGAGGATGTTGGCGTCGACGGCCACACCCACCGATAAGATGAAGCCCGCGATGCCGGGGAGCGTCAGGGTCACCGGGATGATGACGAAGAGCGCGAACGTGATCACGGCGTAGAAGCCGAGGGCGGTCGCGGCGATCACGCCCGGGAGCCGGTAGTACAGGATCATGAACAGGATCACGGCCGACAGACCGACGATGCCCGCGATCTCGGACTTGCGGATCGAATCCTGACCGAGCGTCGGGCCGACCTGCGTCTGCTGAGCCACCTTGAGCGGCACGGGCAGCGAGCCGTACTTCAGCTGCAGCGCCAGGCGGTTGGCGCTCTCGAGGTCGAAGCGGCCCGAGATGATGCCCGTTCCGCCCGTGATCGCGCTGTTGATGACCGGCGCCGAGATCACGGTCTTGTCGAGCACGATCGCCAGGTAATTGCCGACGTTGTTCGTCGTATGCGTGGCGAACAGCGTGGTGCCCTGCGGGTTGAGCCGGAAGTCGATGCCGATGGTGCCGCGGCTCGAGTCGACGTTGGCGGTGGTCAGGGCCGCGCCGGTCATCAGGGTCACGTACGTCTGGCCGGCGGTGGTTGTATCGGTCACGGTGCCGGCCGGCGCAGCCGCCTGGGTCGGATTGCCGCAGTCGACCGCCACGGGATTCGGGCAGTAGGTCTGCACCGTGCTCCCCTC
>JBGAJV010000020.1:0-85701 GCA_044224715.1 Anaerolineales bacterium
AACTTCGGCCGCCCCGCCTCGCTGGCGTGTATGCACGAGTCGTCAGCGTTTCTTTGCCGCGAGTGCTGCTGGATCCGCTGTGACGGATGCGCGGACTCCAATTCGGGTCATTCTCGCAATTCGCGACCAGACCTCGCGCCGGACAACTCGCCCACGCACACCGTCGTTGGCTTCTCTCAGCGATCCTCGATGCCGAACGAGAACTGATACGTTTCCATCAGGGCCATGAACGGATCGGGGTCGAAGGCCTCGGGCGGGAGGACGCCCGCGCCCTTCCAGGCGCCGCTGTTGAGCAGGTCCATGGCGATCACGGGCCCGACGGCGGTCTGCAGCGCCACGGCTTGCAGCCCGTACTTCCTGCGCGAGTCGGCGCTGTCGGTGGTTTGATAGATGAAGAGCTCACGCGGCTTGCGGTTGTGACGGCCTTTGATCAACAGACCCACGCAGGCCTTGCCCGTCATCTTGTCGGCCAGCGTGGCCGGGTTGGGCGTGACGGCCGCGACCACGTCGCGGGGTGAGACCTCGATGTCGCCGACGCGCACCGGCAACACGCTGTCGAGGCCGATCAGGTGCAGCATCTTGAGCACGTCCATGAACTGATCGCCCAGGCCGAGCTTGAAACTGACCTTCTTGACACCCTTGATGTGGTGCGGAAACGTCACCAGCTCTTCGTGTTCGACGTTGACCAGCTTCTGCGGCCCGATCCCGTCGGGGAAGTCGAAGAGCTCGGGATCCGAGAACGGCTCCTTGGTGAAGTGGCCCTTGCGGGCGGTGTACACCACAGGGGGGTTCAGACACTCCTC
Organism: Anaerolineales bacterium; assembly: GCA_044224715.1. Classification (GTDB taxonomy): domain Bacteria; phylum Chloroflexota; class Anaerolineae; order Anaerolineales; family UBA6663; genus UBA6663. Next base: position 804 of record JBGAJV010000020.1, read on the forward strand.
GATCGTGGTCCAGATGCTAAAGGTCGGGGCGAAGGCGTAGCCCTCGATCGTCAGGTTGCCGCCGTCCTTGACGTGGATCTCGTCGACGCGGTCGAAGAGATGCTTCTCGGCGTACTTGGCGAACACGCCCGAGACGCCCGGGTCCATGCCCATGCCGATCATGGCGAGCAGGCCCTTCTTCTTCCACTGGCGATGATCCTTGAACTGCGCCTCGCCGAGCGGTCGGCCGACCTTTTTGAAGGGCTCGGTCGGGTGCGGCTTGGTCGGGGTCATGGCCATGTCCATGTACATCACCCCGGCGCGCAGGGCCGCGTCCATGATGCGCGTGTTCAGATACGGCGTCACGGCGTTCATGATCAGATCGACGCCATGTTCGACGGCCAGCTGGGTGATGACCTTCGTGTCCGACGCGTTCAAGACCGCGATCGGGAAGCGCCGCGGATTGCCGAGCTTCTTCTGAACCGCCTCTAGACGCTCCAGCCGCGAATCGGCCAGCACCATCTTCTCCAGCCACAGGCGTCCGCGCGCGACTTTGGCGATCGCTTCGCCGACCGCGCCCACGCCCAATAACAACACTTTCATGATGAGATCTCCTCAAACACGCAACGGTTCGATCAATACGGCGGCGCGCCGGAGCTGCCGCGAAACGCGTCGGTGTCGAGGACGTCAGAGATCGGCCGTGAAGGCGACGCCGAGCAGGAGACGATGAAGCCAGGTGGGTCGGGTGAGGGGGGGATGGGTCGGCGCGTGCGGCACCCGCCAGCATTGCCAGCCAAGTCGCTTGGCGGAGGATCGCGGAAGAGGCCGCATGCACGATCGGCAGGGCCGATCGCGCTCAGGTTAACACAGGTATTGGGCAGTTGTCAAAGGACGGTGGACGGCAGACCCCGGTCTGCCGTCCACCCGGGCGTTGAGTTGGTGCGGTCGAGGTCGGCCTGCATTTCGGCCAGGGTGGCCGAGTCGCGTTCGAGATTGCGGCGGCGGACGATCAGGCTGATGACATAGGCGCCGAGCAGGCCGAGGTAGGCCGCGAACGCCAGATACATGTAGAAGTAAGTGTCTGGGGGCATGGGGACCTCTTTGAAACGAAGCCGATGTTACTTGCTGGGCACGGTCGACGGCGCGCTGGCCGGCAGGTCGCCCTCGGCCTGCAGCGCGCGGGCTTTCTGCCCCTCGACTTTTTCCTGCAACTCGAGTTGACGATACCGGTTGGCCACCAACGCCGCGAACAGGATCACGGTGGTCACCTGCGCCAGCACCACGATCACGGTCATGATCGGCGCCATATCCATGCCGCCCTTGGCTGTCGGTGAAGCCGAGCCGACGACGACCGGGTGGATCGATTGCCACAGCCGGATCGACAGGAAGGTCAACGGCACGGAGATAAAGCCCACGATGCCGTACACGGCCGAGAAACGCGCCCGACGGATCGGATCCTCGATCGCGCTGCGGAGGAAGAGATAGGCGATGTAGATCAGGATCGTGATCGTGTACGTGGTCAACCGCACGTCCCAGGTCCACCACGTGTTCCACGCCGGCCGGGCCCAGATCGAGCCCGTGACGGTGGCGATGATCGACAGCAGCAGGCCGACCTCGGCCGTTGCCGCGCCGAGCCAGTCCCACTTCCGATTGGGTTTGACGAGGTAGGCGATGCCGGCGCCGAACGTGATCAAGAAGCCGACCATGCCGACCCACGCGGCGGCCAGATGGAAGTAGAAGATCTTCTGCACGGCACCCATGGTGGCTTCGAGCGGCGCGGCAAACCAGACGAGACCCAGGCTGATGGCCATCAACGCGGCGGCCGTGATGTTGAGCCAGGTGAGGGATTTCATGCGCATGCTCCAGGGCGCCGCCGGGATTGGCGGACGCCTCACGATGAAGACAGGTCGGGCCACGGCGTCGAAAGTTACGCCCTGCCCGGGACAGGGATTCTACCGCTTTCGCGGTCGGAATTATTCGCCGACGACGGCCTCGAAGACCATGACGGCCACTGCCAGAAAAATGAGGTCATAGGTGACGAGCAGACTGAACCAGATCGAGATCTCGGCCCAGGGCGTCCCGGCGAGCGCCCCGCCCGAGCTCTGCACGCCGGCCATGAGCACCGGCACGGACACCGGCAGGAGCAGGATCGGCAGCAGCACGTCGCGGGCGCGGGTCTGGGCGCTGACGGCCGACAGCAACGTGCCGACGCCCGTGTAGCCCAGCGTGCCCAACAACAGCGAGACGATCACCAGCGGCTGCGCCAGGTTGAAGTTGTACAGCACGGTCAGCACAGGAACGGTGACGACCTGGACCGCCAGGATCAACACCCAGCTGCTGAGGAACTTGCCAAAGAACAGGGCGCTCCGGTCGGCCGGCGCCAGCAACAGGCCCTCGAGCGTCCCGCGATCCTGCTCGCGACCGAGCCCGCGGTTGAGCCCGAGCGTCCCCGAGAACAGTGCCGTGGCCCATAGCACACCGGCCGCCGTGCTCTCGCGCGCGCCGCGATTCAGCTCGAGCGCGATGCTGAAGACCAGCACCATCAACAACGAGAACACGACCATGGCGCTGAACGTCTCGCGCGAGCGCAGCTCGGCGGCCAGGTCCTTCCAGACGACGGCGCCCACGACGCGAAGATAGCGCTTCATGCGACGACCTCCGCATAGCGGGCCGCGAACGATTCAGGTGTGAAGTCGGCCGATGACGCGGCCAGCTGGACCTTGCCGCGCGCGAGCACGACCACGCGGTCGGCCAGCGCCAGGCCATGGGCCAGATCGTGCGAGGTCAACACGACGGTCGTGCCCGCGTTGGCCTGTTCGCGGAGCACGTCGTCGAGCAGGGCCGTGCCGGCCGGATCGAGGCCGGTGTAAGGCTCGTCGAGCAGGAGCACCTTGGGGCTATGGAGCAACGCCCGCGCAAGCGCCAGTCGCTGCTGCATGCCGCGCGAGTACACGCGTACCGGGTCTTTGCGTCGCCGGGTCAAACCGACGCGTTCGAGCAGCGCGTCGATCCGGCTCTGCGGCGCGGGCAGGTCATACAGCCGGGCGTAGAACGTGAGGTTCTCGTCGGCGCTCAACTCGCTGTAGAGCAATGGCCCATGAAGCACGGCACCGATGGCGCCGCGCACGGCTTCGGCCTGCGCCGGCAGCGCGTAGCCGGCCACCGTCACCTGACCGCCGCTGGGGCGGATCAGCGTGGCCACGACGCGCAACAGCGTGCTCTTGCCCGTGCCGTTCGGGCCGAAGATGGCCGTGATCGTCCCCGCGTCGGCGGCGAAATCGACGCCGCGCAGGACGGGGCGCAGGCCGTAGGATCGCGTGAGCGCCGTGATGGCGATCATGCCTCTTTCCTTTCGGGTCCGGTGCGATCGGGTCCGATATGATCGGCGACGACGTACGTCTGATACCAGGTGGCCAGGGTCGGCAGATGCTGCGTGCGCGACCAGGCGGACCAGATCTGTTGGATGTAGGCGCGGCAGGCGGCGGCGCGCTGCAATGGTTCGGCGGCATCGACGTCCACGATGCGGGGTCCGTTGGCGAAATCCGGCGGCGTGAGCCACAAAAAGCGTTCGTGCTTCTCCGGCAGGCCTGGGCGCAGCGCGCGTTGGCGCAGCCAGAGCGCCTGGTCGGGCGAGACGCCCTGGAGCAGCACGCCGTACAGCGTCAGCAGGTGGACGGCCACCGACTGGATCGACTGATCCGACGGCGTGCCGACGTGTTGCGCGGCGTAGGCGTCGACGACCAGTCCATTGAAGGAGTCGACGAAGACCATCGGGTCGGCGAGCCCGTTGAGCATCGAATAGCGTTCCCAGCAACTGGCCGAGGCGCCGATGTACCGGTGGGTGGGCCCCTGGCTGAGCGGCAGGACGGCGCCGCAGCCCGGGCAGGTTTCGGTGAGGGTATCGGTCATGCGCGCGGGATAATCCGGTCGGAGCATACCGGAAAACGGCAAAAAGTGCAGGTTCTAACTTTCGACCTGACAGGTCGACTCAGAAACCCCACAAAACAAGGCTATTCAAAAAACCATTCAATTGAACTGGCCAGGAAATTCTAACCAAAGCCGGAGCCCAACGACCGCCGTGATACCCTTGGTGGGCCCGACACGCCTACACGAGGAGCAACGATGCACACGCTGGTCATCCTGAAGCACGCCCACCGACGCATCCACGAGGTCACAACCGCTTTGAGCGAGCCCGAGTGGGGCCTGCCCGGCGTGTGTGGGGTTTGGTCGACGCAGCAGATCGTGGCCCACTTGACGGGCTGGGCCGCTTACTTCGAGGAATTCCTGGCCCCGCATGCGGGCGTCACGCTGCCGTCGCCCTATATCGAGGACTTCAAGCAGTTGGGCGAGGACGGCTTCAACGCCAAACATGGCACGATCGCCGCAGCCCTGTCTCCGGCCGACGTGCGCGCCGCGTACGACATGGCCTGGGAGCGCGTGCTGGCAATCGCGACACGCGTGCCGCCGGAGCGCTGGGTCGAGGAGGGCACATTGGCCTGGGACCCTGCCGGCTCGCTGGATGACTTCGTCGTTTACGCCTACTACGGCCACCAGTACGAGCACGCCGCGCAGATCGAAACGTTTCACGATCGACGCCGCCGCGCGACCGGGACGGCGCGATGAACACGCCGCGCGAGACCGACGTCGACCAGATCGTGCAGGCCGCCTGGGATCAGTTTCGCACACCGGCGACACGTGAGACGTCGCCCAAAAACACACGCGTCCTCGAAACGGCGGAGCGGTTCAGCGTGCCGCATCGCCAGGTGCTGCAATGGCCGCCTGGCCCGCAGGACGCCGAGATCCAGCTGGCTGCCTATGCCTGGCCCGGCCCACGCCCAAACAGCCCTACCGTGCTGCTGGCGCACGGCTGGGAGTGGCAGGCCGGGCGCTGGGAGGCGTTCATCGCGCCGCTTCAAACAGCCGGCTGGCGGGTCGTCGCCTACGACGCGCCCGCGCACGGACGGAGCGGCGGCCGGATGTCGACGTTGCTCGACTACACGGCCGCGGTGCGTTCGGTTGCCGAAGCCGTCGGCGGCGTGCGGGCCATCGTCGGGCACAGCTTCGGCGGCATGGCGACGTTCTGGCTGCTGGGGCAAGGTCATGGCGTCGAGCGCGCGCTTCCCGGCGTGGATCGCGTCGTCAGCATCTCGGCCGCCACCGACGTCGAGTTCCTGCTCCATGGCTACACGTCGTTCGCAGCCGGCGACGAGACACTCCGCCAGGCCTTTCGCGAGGAGTTCAAGCGCCGGATCGGCGGTTATCCGGCCGAGTTCGACGCCGCTCAGGTCGGTTCACGTTTTGCGCAGCCGGTGTTGATCGTTCACGATCAGCGTGACCTCGTCGTGCCGTTCGTGCAGGCCCAAGTCTATGTCACGCGGTTGCCGCGGGCCGAGCTGCATGCGACCAGCGGTCTCGGTCATCGCTTGATCCTGCGCGACGCCGGTGTCGTGGGTCGCGTGGTCGATTTCCTGGCGCCGGCGCTCGCTGCTTGAGCGGGTGCTGGCGATCGCAGCGAGATCAGGTCGTCGCCTTCGGTCGATATTGCAGCGCTTCGGCCAGATGCCCGGCCGTGATCGCGTCGACGCCGGCCAGATCGGCGATGGTGCGCGCTAGCTTGAGCACGCGATGAAAGGCGCGCGCCGATAGGCCGAGACGGCTCATCGCGGCCTTCATCACGGCCGACCCGGCGTCGTCGAGCTGCGCATGCTGGCGCAGCTCGCCCGGACGCATGTCGGCGTTGCACACGCACGTGCTGCCGGTAAAACGCAGACGCTGTCGGTCGCGGGCGGTCTCGACCCGGGCCCGGATCGCCGCGGAGGGCTCGGCCACGCGCGTATCGGCCAGCTTCTCGTACTCGACCCGCGGAACGTCGATGTGGATGTCGATCCGGTCGAGCAATGGGCCCGACAGGCGCTTCTGATATTTGGCGATCATGCCCGGCGAGCACGTGCACTCGCGGCTCGGGTCGCTGGCGTAACCGCATGGGCATGGGTTCATGCTCGCAACCAGCATGAAATTGGCTGGAAAGGTCAATGTGCCCCGCGCGCGAGAGATCGTGACCACACGATCCTCAAGCGGTTGGCGGAGCACCTCGAGCGTCCGCTGAGCAAACTCGGGCAACTCATCCAAGAACAGCACGCCACGGTGCGCGAGCGAGATCTCGCCGGGCCGTGGCACGTTGCCACCCCCGACCAACCCGGCATGGCTGATGGTGTGGTGCGGACTGCGGAACGGACGTTGCTGGATCAAGGGCGTGTCGGCCGGGAGTTGATCGGCCACCGAGTAAACGCGCGTGACGTCGAGCGCCTCGTCGACGCTCAACCTCGGCAGGATCGAGGGCAGGGCGCGCGCGAGCAGAGTTTTTCCGGCGCCGGGACTGCCCGACATCAACACATTGTGCCCGCCGGCCGCCGCGACTTCGAGCGCGCGCTTGACGTGCTCCTGTCCTTTGACGTCTTGAAAATCGGTGGGCACGAAGACTGGGCCGGGTCGGAGCGCGGGCGTTTCATGCTCGGGCGCGATGGGCGCGAGGCCCAACAGGTGCTGGACGATGTCCTCGAGCGACCGCGCGCCGATGACGTCGACGCCCGGCACCAGCGCGGCCTCGCGGGCATCGACTGCCGGGACGATGATGGATCTATACCCCTGCGCGCGGGCCAGCGCCGTCATCGGGAGCACGCCGCGCACGTGCCGCACCAGGCCGTCCAACGCCAGCTCGCCAACGACCAGTATCCGTTCGAAAGCCTCAGGCAGGATCACACCGGCTGCCGCCAGCACGCCAAGCGCGATCGGTAGGTCGTAGGCCGGACCCTCTTTACGCAGCGCCGCCGGCGCGAGGTTGACCGTGAGCCGTCGCAGCGGCATGGTGTGGCCGGTGTTGCGGACCGCGGCGGCTACCCGTTCGCGACTCTCTTGTACGGCGATGTCCGGCAGCCCGACGATCGTGAAGTTGGGCAGGCCGTTGGCGGTATCGACTTCGACCTCGACAATGTGGCCGTCGAGACCGACCACCGCACAGCTGATGACCTTGGCAAGCATGCCCTTCCCCCTTGAACGGCAGGCTCAGTTTAGAAGGGTGACGCTGCGCGCGATCCTCGAGTTGTCCTTGATAAACGGGGGCGGCGTTTGTGCGGCTATGGATGTCTCAGCGACGTCTGGGTCGATGCCAAAAAAAAACGGGTGCAGTGCCGCACCCGTTGCCCCGCTCATGTTCGGCTGAATGGGTCGTTGTCGTCCGGCTAATTCGGCCCGTCGTTCTTATCGACGTAGCCGTGTTTCCAGGCCCAGGCCGCGGCCTCGGCTCGGCTGTGCAGATTGAGCCGTTGATAGAGGTTTGAGATGTGGTTCTTGACGGTGCCTTCTGCGATGCAGAGCGCCTGAGCGATCTCGCTGTTGGTGGAGCCCCGCGCCAGGAGCCGCAGCACCTGCGCCTCGCGATGGCTGAGCGGCTCCACCGTACGATCGAGCGGTGACGACTCGGCCTCGGCCAACGCGGCGGCCGCCATGGCGCTCACCCAGGTCTTGCCGGCCATGATCGAACGCACCGCGACGGCGATGTCGGCCGGATCGTCGTTTTTAACGAAGTACCCCAACGCGCCGTTCCGCAGGAATGCGCGGATGGTCTCGGCGTCACCGGAGGCCGTGGTCACGAGTACACGCACCGCGGGATGCGTGCTGGCCAGCTGGCGTATGACGTTGATCGCACTCATCCCCGGCATGCTCAAATCGAGCAGCACCACGTCGGCGTCGGTGCCGGCAACCAGCGGCAGAACCTCATCGCCGGTGGTGCATTCGCCCACGGCCTGCATGTCGATTTCGCGCGCGATCTCAGCGCGCAGCGCGTTGCGCACGAGCTTATGGTCGTCGGCAATGATGATGCGATAAGGGTGATCGGCGTTCATCGGTAATGACTCATGATAACAGAGGGGCGTGGCACTCGAGCCGGGTGCCCTGGTCGGGCTCGGCGTGGAGGGCGAGCGAGCCGCCGAGGGCGGCGAGGCGTTCCTGGAGGCCGAGCAGGCCGAAGTGGCCGGCCGGGGCGAGCTGGCCGAGGCGCGCCGGGGGTGTGAAGCCGACACCGTCGTCGTGGACGACGAGGGTCAGCCAGCCGGCCTGGGCCTCAATCAGCACCGAGACGCGACTGGCCTTGGCGTGGCGCTCGACGTTGGAGAGGGCCTCGCGCAGCGCGCTGAAGAGGGCCGAGGCGAGCGGCTCAGGGACCTCAAGGTCCTCGTCGGGGCGGACGACGAAGTCGACGACCAGGCCGGTCTGGCGGGCGAAGCCGCGGACGAGGCCGCGGGCGGCGGCGGGCAGGCCGACTTCGTCGAGGGCAGGCGGGCGGAGATCGGCCGAGATGCGGCGGACGTGGGTGATCAGGTCGGCGACCTGGGCACGGGCCTCGGCGGCGGCGGGGATGTCGCGGGCACTGGCGAGGGAGAAGTTGAGGCCGACGAGCGGCTGGATGATGTGGTCGTGGAGCTCGCGAGAGACGCGCTTGCGCTCGTCCTCGCGGGTCTGGAGGGCGGCGCGGGAGAGTTGCTCGAGCTCGTGGGCGAACTGGGCGTTTTCGAGGGCGGCGCCGATCTGACGGGAAGCAAGGGCGACGAGTTCGACCTCCTCTGGGGCGAAGGCGCTGGCCCTGGGACCCAGGACGAGGACGGCCTGGAGGGCGCCGTGGGCGAGGATGGGCCACCAGAGGTCGAAGGCGGGCGTGGCGAGCCAGAGGCCTTCGGGCTCGGAGAGGCCGGGCCGCTCGACGGCGGTGCGGAGGTCGGCGGAGGTGCAGGGTTCAGCCCAGGCGGCGAGTTGGGCGAAGAGCGGCGAGAGCGCATCGAGTTCGACGGCGAGCGGGGCGGCGACGGCGTTCGGGTCGAAGGCGATGAGGCGGAAGGCCTTGCCGACGCGGAAGAGCAGGCCGACCGGGGTGACGTTGAGGGCGGAGGCAAACTGCTGGCAGAGGGCCTGAGCCCAGGCGGCGACGTCGGTCGGGGCGGAGAGGGCCAGATCGACCTGACGGAGGGTGGCGCGGAAGTCGTCGTAGGGGCGATAGAAGAGTCGATCGACGGAGTCCTGGATGCGGCGGCGTGCGGGTTCGAAGGCGACGGACAGGAGGGCGGCGAGGGCGACGAGGCCGACGACGAAGCCCGGGCCGGAGGGGGCGACGCCGGCGGAGAGGAGGCCGATGACGGCGGCGACGAGCAGAGTGGCCAGGATGACGATGGCGACGAGGTAGCCGATGCCGCGGCTGACCAGCCCGTCGTACTGGATCAGGCGATAGCGCAGGATCGCATAGCTGTAGCCGATTGGGACGATGCCAAACGGCAGAATCGTGTTGGCAATACTCAATGCATACGGGCTGTCAAGCGCCTGAGGCACCAACGCTAACACCAGCATCGGAAGCGTGCCAATGACGGCGAACAACGATACTAGACGGGTGTTGAGATATTCGGGGGCGCCAGCGTGTTTGCGCATCGCCGCAATCAACAACAGAATGACAATCGCAATGCAGAGCACCACCCATACGCCACCTATATCGAGAAGATCTTCCCCATAGGAGGTCAACGCCGCGTCATCCAGGATCGCCATCCCGATGATGACCAGTGTGCCCGCAACCGCCACGCCATAGGCGACGGTCAGCACAACCCATCGCAACCCTTTACCTTCAACCCTCACCGGGAAGTGAAAATGGAGATGAATGGCGAGCGTCCCCAACCAGAACGTCGCGAGGGCAGCGGTCGGAATGATGTCGCCGCCTTGTGACCCGATCGCATGAATCGTGGATACCAGCACAGCCACAAGCTGGTTGACGGCAAAGAAGAGTACGCGGATTGAGGCCGGCCCTTTCGCCGACCGAGTCAGCCCCATGGTGGTAACTGACGCCATCCAGAACACGACCGCTACCAGTAGCGGTGCAAATCGATATACAAGGACCGCCCATGACAACGGGGGCGCCAGGATCACGGTTTCGGTTCGGACGACTCCCTGGGGATCCGCCACTTCTATCTGCCAGACATCGCCGACCCGGGCACCCGCCAGTGGGGAGCTATCTTTTCTCAACGGCACGCCGTTGATGCTGAGGAGCGTATCACCGAGGTTGAACTTGCCCGGCTGTGTGTCTTCAAGGTCCAAGAGGCGTATTGGCGTCTGGCCCGAAACCCTGAGCAGCCCCGCATCTGGCGTGCGGATCGCCCAATAAGCAGCCCAGAGCATGACGACAAGCGTCAAGAGCGCTACGACGATCGGCGCGATCGCTGACAGCGTCTCGGCAATGCGCGAGCGAGGGCTCGGCGCATTCGGTGGCGGGTTTGGGACAGACACGGGCGACACGGCTCGACGATGGTGGGGGCGCACGCGCCCTCGAAAACCAGTTGGGGCCGAGTATAGCAGTCGACGGGGCGACGCATCGCGCTGTGAATCGGGCACGTGTGTTTCTCGATGAGGCAAGCCGACGAGGGGCGTGCTCGATGGAGCGATAGCCTGATCGGATCAGAGATCGAACGCGTGCTTGTGAGACCCGACCGTCGGTTGGTGTCTGGCGCAGTTGCGAAATGAACAGTATTCAGCCGGATATCGCCCAAACATAACCCCGTCATAGACAATAGTCATGTAGTCACGGTCACGACTTGGTCGTGACTTCCACTCCATTGACGGTGTCCATGGCGCGTCGTATTGTCTCTTCATATACGCGCACTTTTCGAACGTCGCTGGTTACATTTACTGTCGCTAAAATTGCACATGCACGGCTAGCCCGCTCTCATTGGGTCGCAGTACGATCGAGACCCAATTCAGGGCGGGTCATATTTTAAGTCGTTGGCCAGACAGGAAGTTTGGTGAAAACGGGGTGTGTCATGGGTCGGCGCGGAGCCTGACCCATGACACACCCCGTTTTCACCTCATCTCCCCACGATGGCCGAACAAATCCGCGGGCGATTTGGCGACTTTACTATCTAAGTAGATTTAGATAGTAAAATGGCTCATGTCCTCGAAACGATACCCGGCGGTCTTCAAGTTCCGCGGCGGCCACGTCGCATTGGATTTCTGCAACACCGTCCACTGGCGGGGTCGGCCAACGTACAACGAATTGCTCACCGACTACGATCGTCTGGTGGATTGGGCGTCGCAGACCGGTATCGTCTCGCTGCCCGAAGCGATCGCGTTGCGGCGTCTCGCCGGCCGCCAACCCCGCCGCGCCGAGGTCGCTCGGCGGAACGCGGTCATGACGCGTGATGCGCTCCATCGTTTCCTCGCCGCGCACGCCGTCGGCGATCGACCAAATTGGAAGGATCATGCCGCGCTGAGTCTGGCGCTGGCTCAGGCGGGTGCGCAGGCCGAGCTGCAGGCGACGGCCACAGGCTATGCCTTGCGGATTGCCGCTGCGGATCTGTCCACGATCCTCTGGCGCGTGATGCTGGCTGCTGCGCCGCTTGTGACCGGGCCCGACCTGCAGCGCGTCGGCCAGTGTCAGGATCCGCGTGGATGTGGGTGGCTGTTCCTCGACACCACGAAAAACCACAGCCGCCGTTGGTGCGCGATGTCGGACTGCGGCAGCCTCGACAAGGCGCGTCGCTACTATCACCGCAAGGCCGCGGCCCGTGTCGCGCGGCCGACGAACGGCTGACAGTCCGCCCATGCCGCCAACACCCGAAACCCTCATTCGTCTGTTGAACATCGGCCTGACCGGCGGCGCCCTGATCGCGCTGAACGCCGTCGCGATCACGCTCATCTACAGCACCGTGCGCACGCTCAACCTCGCGCATGGCGACCTCTTCGCGCTGGCGACGGTAGTCACCACGTCGTTGGTCAAGGTGTTGGCGCTGGGCCCAGGCAGCAACCCGGGCGCGCTTGCGGGCGGGTTGGCTCTGACACTCGTGGTGACGGTCGGCCTGGCAGCGGGTGCGAGCGGCCTGATCGAGCGAGCGGCCTTTCGCCCGTTTCGCGGCCGCTCGCGACTGGCCCCGCTTGTGGCCACGCTGGGGATCTCGTTCATGCTCTATCAAGGCGGGATCGTTTGGCGGTATCTGCTCCCGAACTGGATCCCGGGCGAGCACCGCAGCGTTCCCGGCATCCCGGAGTTTCCGCGCGACAGCATCCCCGACGTGCTCCCGACCATGCCGGTGTTCACCCTGGCGGGCGCCCCGATCCTGGCCAAGGACGTGATCGTGCTCGTCGTCGCCGTGGGTGCCGCGCTCGCCGTCGCGTATCTGATGGCGCGCACACGCCTGGGTCGCGCGATCCGCGCGTGTGCCGAGAACGCCGAGGCGGCCCAGATCCTGGGCATCGATCCGGCGGTCCAGATCAATCGCGCCTTCTTGATCGGCGGGGGGCTGGCCGGCCTGGCGGCGTTTTTGCACGCGACCTACTACACCGCGCCGTACAGCACCTATGGCGCGGCCAGCGGACTCGTGGCGTTTGCCGCTGCGCTCCTGGGCGGCATCGGCAACCCCATGGGCGCGCTGGCGGCTGGCCTGGCCATCGGTCTTGCCCGCTCGTTCAGCGACTACTTCCTCTCGCCGGCTGTGACATCGGTGCTGGTGCAGACTCTGCTGATCGGCCTGATCCTCCTGCGGGCCGCGCGGCTGCAGGGCCCCGACACCGGATCCGACCGCGATGCGCTGACGGCCAGCGTGGCCACGCAAACCTCGCCGCGATTGAAGCGGATCCTGGGCGTCGCGCTCTTCATGGCGGCCGTCGCGCCGCTGGCGTTGAGCAACGCCGATCTCGTCGGGCTCAACAGCATCCTGATCTTCATGTTGATGGCGTTGGGGCTCAACCTGCTCCTTGGCATGGCCGGGCTCCTGGATCTCGGCTACGCGGTGTGTTTCGGCCTCGGCGGCTACATCGCCGCGACGGTGTCGGATGTCTCGGGCGGGCGGATGGAATTCGTCGTGGTGGCGCTGGCGGCGGCCCTGGGGGCCGGCATCTTCGGCGCGATCAACGGCTGGCTGACGCTGCGGTTGCGCGGCGACTACCTGGCGATCGTGACCCTGGCCTTGGGTCAGATCGCGCGGGGCCTGATCGTCTTTCTCGCCGGGCCGGACAGCCTGGCGGCGGTCGCGGCGCCACGTATCGCGCAGATCTCGCTCGCGACGCCCACGGCGCGTTACTTGTTGGCCCTGGTTCTGGTCGCGGCGCTGGTCGTCGCGAGCCTGCGGGTGCTCCGATCGCGCGTCGGTCGCGCGTGGCTGGCCCTGTCGGAGGACCCGACGGCGGCGGAGGCCAGCGGCGTCGACCTGACCCGCTACAAGACGCTGGCGTTCGTGCTCAGCACGGCCATCGCCGGGCTGGCCGGCGCGCTCTATGCCAGCACGTTCACGTATATCGACCCGGACTCGCTGGACTTTCGCGTATCGACGATGGTCCTGGCGATGGTGGTCCTTGGCGGCGCCGGCAGCGTGCCGGGCGCGCTTCTTGGCGCCGGCCTGATCGCGCTCTACGATCGCATCGTCATCCCGGCGCTCGGCGATTTCCTCAGCCGGTACCAGCCGGGCGGCGGCGCCTACGGCTCGGCCTTCGACGTGCGCGGCATGAGTTACCTCATGTTCGGATTGTTGCTGTATGTGACCGTCTGGATCCGCGCGGGACGCTCCCCCAGGGCAAATGCAAATCGGGGCTAACCGCGAGGAAGCAAAGGGCGCAAAGTCAGAACATGACTTTGCGCCCAGTCAGAACATGACTTTGCGCCCTTTGCTTCCTCGCGGTTCGTCCCGGCTTACGGCAGGATCCACAACTCGGGCTCGCCAAGCTCGAGCGCAAACCGCAGGGTTTTGAGGTTATCGCCGCGTTCGGCCTCGACGCTGACGATGATGAATTCGGCCAGCCCGTGCAAATCACGGGCCGAGACCACCGCCGGGACGAAGGGCGCGGGCGAACCCGCTGGCGGCCGGGGCGACTCGGCCAGCAACCTCCGCCCGAAGTCGAGCGTGTTCTTCAAGTCGCACTTGAAGGCCGGCACAAAGAACCGGCGCGGCGCCGCCCATTGGTCGACGGATTGGCGCTCCTGACTGCCCCAGCCATGAATGTCGCGCCGCCCGACCTGCACCTGCCCGCCGGCGGCCCAGAACGGCCGGCCCATGGCGCTGCCGCGCAGCTCTTCGGCGTAGCGGATGGTGAGGCTCAGTAGCCGGGCCGGCGCGCCGGGCGTATCGTCGAGATGCCAGCTGGCCGCGCACTGCGGGCAGATGAACACGACCTGGTCGGGTTCGCCATCGAGCCCGGCGCGGCAGGAGGGACAGGTGAGCGGGATGAGGGCAGGCATCGTCGTACTTACTGATTCAGCAGTTGCTGAAACCCTTCGGTGGCGAGCTTGAAGAGGTCATTGGCGGGCGCGGCCTCGACCGATGCCCGGTACCGGCGCAACTCGTACACCTCGCCGTAGCGGAAGGCGCGATAGGCCGCCGCGATCATGCCGAAACCGGCCAGGGCCACCACGCCGGCGAAGACCAGGATGCCCGTGGAGCTGTTTCGTCCGCCGGTATCGCCGAGCGTGAGCAACAGCGAGCACGGCACCGATACGCCCAGGACCGAACCGATGGCCATGCCGCCGACGAGCGTCGCCGCGCGATAGAGCGTGTTGCCCGGCGCGCGACCGTAGATCACGTCGCCGGTGTAGCCGTCGATCACGAGTTGATAGAGGCGGCCGCGGTATTCGTAGCGCAGCACCCAGAGCGGATAGTAGACGAGGCCGAAGGTCGTGTTGATCAGCCGCACGATCGACTGATCCACCTCGGTCAGGTCCGCGCGCCGGGCCGCGTAGCCGCCATACCAGGCCGCTGCCGCCTCACGCGCCTGCGCGATGGCGCCGACCGGCTCGAACACCATGCCGCGCGCGTGCAGATCCACGTCGTTATACGGCTCGATCGGGCGGCCGTCGAGCGGGATGTAGCCGACGCCGAACTCCGAGATGTCGCAGGCCGGCCCGGTCCAGGCCGCGTCCTCGGTGATCTTGATCTCGCGCGGGTCCATGCGCGAGGACTTGCCCGACTGCACGCGTTTGCGGCCAAAGACCCACCCGAGCACACGGCCCCAGGAGGCCCAGAAGGGCACCGAGACCATGAAGACCTCGGTGACACGACCGCGCGAGCCGGCATCGAACGCGATCGACATGTTGCCCGAGAGGAAGCGCTTGAAGGCGCCATCGACGGCCGCGCGATCGACGCGGACGGGCACCTGATAGCGGGGCACGCCGCGTTCGCCGTCCACCAGCGAGGCCTGGCCGCAAAACGGGCACTTCACCAGGGCCTGGCCATCGGGCACGGCGATCGCGCCGCCGCAGCGCGGGCAGGTCAGGCCGGTTGTCGGGCGCGCCGGCGCGCGGGCTTCCGCGGGCAGCGGGGCAGGGACGTCGCTCATCGTCAGACCTTGGCCGCGATCCAGGCGGCGAGCACGAACAGCGGCACGGCGGCCACCGCTCCGATGGCCAGACAGGCCAGCAGGCCGCCGAGGAAGGCGTTGCCGCCCATCATCAGCCCGCCGACCGGCAGCAATGCCAGGATGAGGAACACGGCGCCTGTGATCACGCCGGCGATCTGGTACGGCGCCTCCGCCTTGGCCGGGAAGAGATTGGCCATGACCCTTCCGGTCGCGGCCTCGATCACGGTCGTGTAGGTCTGGCCGTTGAACAGGTACTTGCACGTGAACAGCGGGACGTGCACGAGCGTCGATTCGGTGACGCGCTCACGCGGCACACCCTGCTGTTTGACCCAGTCGAGCGCCGCCTCGAGCGGGACGGTCGGTTCGATCGAGCGACCCTCGTACTGGCTTTCGTAGGCCTTGAGATCGCCGGCCGGCAGTTGCAGCTTGCGCAGTTCGCTGATCGAGGTCGCCGCCGCGGGCTCGAGCATGACGCTGTAGCCTTTGGCCTCGGCGCGTTTGAAGTACCAGAGCGGGAAGTAGCTGAACGAGACCGATTGAATCGCCGCCTTGCGGTCGAGGTCCTTGACCGTGTCGTTGCCGGCCATCCAGCGCGCGAGCAGGCCGCGGGCATGCGCGTCGTCGACCGTGGGCTCGAGCACGAAATGGAAGACGACCTGGCTGCGGTCGATGTAGACCGCGGCCCCGCAGCTTCGGCACTTGACGAACACCTGGCCCGGGGTCGGAGTGAGTTCTGAACCGCACTGCGTGCACGTGGCGATGTCGGCCATCGTTGGGATTATACGTCTGAGGGGCCGTGGGGTTTCGGCGAGCGTGTGCGCTCTCGCGCTCTACGATCTCCCCACCGTGTGGAGCAGGATGAAGTTCGCGGGCACGAGCTTGGTCGACGGCAGACCGGCGATGATGATGACCTGCTGGCCAGGGCGAACCGGCGAATTGAGCAGCATCGCGGCCTCGACGTGCGCCAGCATGGCCTCGACGCTGTCGGCCTGCGGCACAAGATAGGGCGTGACGCCCCACATCAGGTTCATGCGCAAGTGGGTCACCGGGTCCGGCGTGAAGGCCAGGATCGGGACGTGCGGGCGGGTCTTGGAGAGCACGCGCGCGTTGCGGCCGGTGAGCGTGAAGACGGCGATGGCTTGCACCTCGCGGTCGTGCGCCAGCTCCCGCGCCGCGCGGGCCAGCGCGACCGAGTCGTCGGACGTGATCTCGGTCGGCGAATGCCAGCGCGCGTACTGCGCGCCGTTGGCCTCGGCCTCCTCGGCGATCGCGGCCATCATCTTGACGGCCTCGACCGGGTACAGGCCCGTGGCGGTCTCGCCCGAGAGCATGACGGCGTCGGTGCCGTCGAAGATCGCATTGGCCACGTCGGACACTTCGGCGCGGGTCGGGATCGGGTTGTGGATCATCGACTCGAGCATCTGCGTGGCCGTGATCACGATCTTGCGCATGCGATTGGCGGTCTCGATGATGCGCTTCTGCGCGGTCGGCACCTGCTGCGGCGAGAGCTCGACGCCCAGGTCGCCGCGGGCGACCATGACGCCGTCGGCCATGTCCACGATCGAGTCGAGGTTGTCGAGCGCCGAGGGCTTCTCGAGCTTGGCGATGATCGGGGTCTTGGCGGCGTGCGGGTCGATCTCGACCAGCGCGCGCTTGATCAGCGCGACGTCCTCAGCGCGGCGCACGAAGCTGAGCGCCACGAAATCGACGCCCTGCGCGATGCCAAAGGCCAGGTCCTCGCGGTCCTTCTTGGTCATCGACGGCGTGTTGACCAGCAGACCCGGGAGGTTGATGCCCTTGTGTTCCTTGAGGATGCCGCCGTGCACGACGCGCGTGTGCACGTCTTCGCCGTGGATGGCCGTGACCTTGAGCTCGAGCAGACCGTCGTCGAGCAGGATGCGGGCGCCGACCTTGACGTCACCGGGCAGGCCCTCATAGGTCGTCGAGACCGCGTTGACGTCGCCGGGCACGTCGCGCGTCGTGATCATGAACTCCGCGCCGTCGACGAGCTCGACGGGCTGATGATCGGTCAGCCAACCGGTGCGGATCTTGGGCCCCTGCAGGTCTTGCAGGATGGCGACGGGCCGATTGAGACGATTGGCCACGCGCCGGATGCGCGCGACGTTGGCGGCGTGGTCGTCGTGCGTACCGTGCGAGAAGTTCAGCCGGGCCACATTCATGCCCGCCTCGATCAGAGCCGTGATCTTCTCGTCGGTGTTGCAGGCCGGGCCGATGGTGCAGACAATCTTGGTGTACCGCATGCCGATTGTTCTCTTTCGACGGGGGCGACCTTGCCGCTCACCCGAAGCAGTGCGAAGTGCGGGCGCATCTGGCGCGAGCACGCGCGATTATACCCATTCCAAATTCAGGCGCCGTTGAACAGCGCCCTCTGTGTGCCTGCGCCACGCGCGACGGCGACCCGCGATCGAGAGCGCGTCCGGTTAGGGCGTCTCGATCTCGCGCACGGGCTCTTCCTCGGCGGACGACCCGTTTAGATGCGTCTCGGGCGTGGTCGATCCATTCAGCGTCGGCGCGGGCGGCAGATGCGGTCGTGCGCCTGATCGTTCGGCGCCGCCCGTCAGGGTGTGATACAGCGACGTGAAGATCTGCACCCAGGGCCGCGGGCGAGGCAGCGCGCCGAGCGCGTCTTCGCGTGTGATCAGCCAGATCGAGGCGGCCAGCACCGCGACCCCAAGCCATTGCCCGGGCGTGAGCGTCTCGCCCAGCCACAACGCGGCCGCCAGGATGGTGACGAACGCCTCGGCGAGATTGAGCAGGATCGTCTGCGGCCCACCGAGCGCTTTCACCCCGAGGAACAGCGTCAGACGCTGGAAGATCGTGAAGAGCGTGAGCAGCACGATCGGCGCCCAACCGGCGGCCGACTGCGGCACGGCCGGGAAGCCGACCACGACGTAGCCGATCACGACGGTCACGGCCATGCCCGTCAACGTGTAGAGCGTGACGGTGGGCGCCGGGACGTCGAACAGCGTGCGTTGATTGATGAAGACGTGCAGCGCGTACAGGCCGCCCGCCGTCACCAGCATGGCGGCCGACATCCAATCCAGCTCTTCCGAGCCCGACCACTTCAGCAGCCCGACCGCCACGATGCCCAATCCGATCCGCAGCCAGGTGAGCGCCGAGAAGCGGTGACCGTCGAGCCAGGAGAAGACGGTGAGGAAGATGACGTGCAGGGTGAAGAGCAGCTGGGCCAACGCGGCGTCGACGCGCGACAGCCCGACGTAGAAGAACAGGGACCCGACGCCGTTGACCGCGCCGGCGACGAGGCAGGCGCCGAGCGCGAAGGGGTAGATCTGCAGGTGCTTGCGATAGAAGAGCAGGTGGATGACCCAGAGCAGGCCGGCGGCGCCCACGGTCCGCAGCATGGCGACCGCGATCGGCGCCGCGCCGGCCGCATAGGCCTGCTTGGCGAAGATCGGCAGCAACCCGGCGGCGACGGCCGCCAGCGCGGCCGCCAGGACGCCCAGGTTGAGCGCGCGTGCCTGCCCGGGCGACTTCATCCAAGCACCCGTTCGACATCGACGAGCAGGTCGTCATCGAGGAACTCGCCCTTGTGCCAGACCGCGCCGGCCTGAGCGGCCAGCCGCTGGCGTTCCTCGGCGCTGAGCGTGCGCGCGGTCACGACGATGACCGGGATGCCGCGCAGCGTCTCGTCGGCGCGGAGTGCGTCGAGCACGCCAAACCCGTCGAGCCGCGGCATCATCAGATCGAGCAAGATGAGATCGGGTCGGCGCTCGCGGATCAACTCGAGGCCGGTCACGCCGTCGTTGGCCTCGAAGATCGCGAAGTCGCTGTGCGCCTGCAACACGCGCCGCAGCAGACGAGCGCTGTCGGCGTTGTCTTCGAGGATGGCGATCGAGCGCACCCGGGTGTCGATGTGGCTGATCGCCTCGGGCATGCCCTCGGCCTCGGCCCGGGCCGTCAGCATCCCGGTCTGCGCCGGCGTGTCGATCGTCTCCCAGTCGCGCCACCACTGCTGGCCGAGCACCTCCGGTTCGACCGGGAAGGTGTGGCCGGTGCAGTTGATCACCACGGTTTCGTCGGGCGAGATCACGCCGCTACGGATCAGCTTGATGATGCCGGCGAAGGCGACGGCCGCCCCGGGCTCCATCGACAGGCCTTCGAGCTTGGCGAGCTGATGCATCGCGCGGAAGCCGTCCTCGTCGCTGACCGACAGCATCGCGCCGCCGTGTGCGTCGACGTAGTTCTTGATGCGGTCGTACGCGCGGCCCGGGTCGCCCGTCGCCAGCGTGCTCACGCGCGTGCGCGGGTCTTTGATCGGCTCGGCGGCGTTCAGCCCGCGCGCATAGCTCGAGACGATCGGCGCGCAGCCGTCGACCTGGATCGCGGCGAGCTTGGGCAGGCGATCGGTCAGGCCGAGGCCGTACAACTCGCGGAACCCCTTGCCGACGCCGATCGGGCCGAGCCCGCCGCTGACCGATTGCACGTACCAATCGGGCGCCACGTAGCGCGGGGCGCCGGCGCGGCGTTCGAGGGCCGCCAGCTGTTCGGCGATCTCGAACGCGATCGTCTTCATGCTCTCGAGCGACGGGATGCTGCGCAGACCGCGGTCGTAGTGCAGCCCGCGCTCCTCGGCGAAGCGCAACGCGAGCTTCTTCGAGGCGTCGTACGAGGTCGTGACCTTGATGATGTGGGCGCCGTAAAGCGCGCACTCGCGCATCTTCTCGGCCGGCACGGTCGGGGTCAGGAACGCCGTCAGCCGGATCCCGGCGCGCGCGCAGTAGGCGGCATAGGCGATGGCGACGTTGCCGGTCGACGAGACCACGGCCTCGGTCAGGCCGTGCTCTTTCATGGCCGAGACGGCAAGCGCCGCCTGTCGATCCTTGAACGACGCGGTCGGGCTCTGACGCTCGTCCTTGGCGTACAGCCGCGGATGACCGAGCAGCTGGCCGAGATGGTCGAGCAGGATCAGGGGCGTGTCGCCCTCGCCGAGCGTGACCATACGCTCGGGTTCGCGCAGCGGCAGCAGCGGGGCGAACCGGCGCAGACCGATATCGCGATTGCGCCATTCGACGAGCAAGGCGTCGCGCGCATCCAGCGGATATTCGGCCTCCGAGAACTCACTGCCGCAACGCGGACAGATGAAGTCGGTCAGGACGTAGGGTCGACGGTGTCCGCAATCCTGGCAGACTGCGAAGATTCGTTCAAGCATGTCGGCGTGTTCCCGCCCGGCGTGGTCAATCGCCGGTCAGGGCTCCTTCCTTCGATTGTTCGACAGGCTCTGGCTCAGGTGGCAGATACTCGGGCAGCGCGAACGTGAAGGTGCTGCCCTCGCCGGGGACGCCGGCGCTGTTGACTCCGATCTTGCCGCCGTGCAGCTCGACCAGCTGTCGGCTGATGTACAGGCCGAGACCGCTGCCTTCGTGGCGGCGCGTCGGCGAATCATCGACCTGCGAAAAGCGTTCGAAGAGCTTGCGTCGGTCTTGCTCGGCGATGCCCACGCCGCTGTCGGCGACCGAGACCTCGATCCAGCGTCGGCCGTCGCGCGGGCCGGTCACAGCGGCGCTGACCCGAATAAAGCCTTGCTCGGTGAACTTGGCGGCGTTGCCCAACAGGTTGAGCATCACCTGTCGCAGGCGGGTCGCGTCGGCGTAGACGGGCGGCAGCGTCGTCGGCAGGTCGACCTCGAGCTTGATCGGTCGACCCTTGATCAGGCCGTTGGCCGCCGCGACCGTGGCCTCGACGATCGGGCGCACGTCGATCACCTCGAGCGCCAGGTCCATCTTGCCGGCTTCGAAGCGCGACAGGTCGAGGACGTTGTTGATCAGGCCGAGCAGATGCTGACCCGAGCTGTGGATGATCGTCAGGTCCTTGCTCTGCTCTTCGCCGACCGGGCCGGACATGCCCTTGAGCATCAGACGCGAGAAGCCGATGATCGAGTTGAGCGGCGTGCGCAGCTCGTGGCTCATGTTGGCCAGGAACTGGCTCTTCAGACGGTCGACTTCGCGCAGTTGTTCGATCGTGCGCTGTTCGCGCGCGTACTGGCGGGCGTTGCTGAGCGACGCCGCGATCTGGTCGGCCAGCGGCTGCAGCACCGAGACGTCGTCGAGGTTGAACGGCGTCGCGCCGAGCACGGCCAGCACGCCCAGCGCTCCGCCGGCGCCGCTGAGGGGCAGGGCGAGC
This sequence comes from Anaerolineales bacterium, assembly GCA_044224715.1. GTDB lineage: Bacteria > Chloroflexota > Anaerolineae > Anaerolineales > UBA6663 > UBA6663. The sequence goes on from JBGAJV010000020.1 coordinate 22,314, forward strand.
ACCCGCCCGCCGTACTGCGACTGGCGTGTCGCCAACGCGCGCCCGAGCAGGTCGTCGTGTTGCGTCGAGACGGTCGGCGGTAGCGCGCTCGGGTCGCCCTGCGACTGCGCCAGACGCGTGCGGCCCTCGGCGTCGGTCAGATACAGGCCGACGCCGGGATAGGCAAAGCGCTCCTGGATCTGTTGCACGGCCAGGCGCAGCAGGTCTTCCTCGACCAGCAGGGCGCTGATCGACTGGCCGATCGCGGCGGCCACCTCGACCTGGTCGGCGCGGCGGCGCAGGTCGCTCACCAGCTGCGCGTTCCGGATGGCGATGGCGATCTGGCTGGCCATCGATTGCAGTACCTGGATGTCGGCCTCGCCGAAGGCGTTGGGCTTGATCGACTGCACGCTGACGGCGCCGAGCGCCCTGTCGTTGACGACCAGCGGCAGCGCCAACTCGGATTCGGTGTTGGGCAGCAGCGGGTTGTCGTACCGCTCGGCGACGCCGCGGGCCTGGTTGGCGACCTTGAAGTCGCGCGTGTAGATCGCCTGACCGATCATCGAATTGCCGCCGACGTCGAGCCGATGGCCCATGGCCATCAGCTGGCGCCCGGGCTCGCCGGTCGCGTGCTTGAGCACCGCCACGCGCCCGGTCTCGTCGACCAGGAACAGGGCGACATAGTACAGGTTGAACTGTTCCTGGATCAGCTCGGTCGACGTGATCACCAGGTTGTCGACGTCGACGATCGAGGTCGCGGCGCGGCTGATCTGGCTCGCCGTCTGCAGTTGCTGGGCGCGGCGCTCGAGCTCGTGCGCGCCGAGCAGGTTCGCGATCAGCACGGCGGCCTGCTGCGCCAGCAGCTTCAAGCGCTCGAGCGCGTCGGACGGGAAGCCGCGCGTATCGGGATAGAGCGCTGTGATGAACCCGATTGCCTCGCTGCCGCTGACCAGCGGCACATACAGCGCGCTGCGGGCGTTGTAGCGGATGGTGAACAGGCCGCGCGCGCTGGCGTCGAGACCCTCGTGCTCGGTGATGTCCTCGATCGCCACGATCTGGTCGGGGCGCAGGAGTCGGCGCAGCCACGGCGCGATGCGGCTGCGGATCTCGCTGGCGGCCGAAGCCTGACGGGTCTCGGGATAGAAGGCGATGCGCTCGCTGTATTCCGGCGCCTCGCCGCGGATCGACCAGCGGCGCTCGAAGATGTTCAGCATCAGTTGCGACGCGCCTTCGAGCAGCGTGTTCTGGCGCAACGCGTTGAGCAGTTCCTGGGCCGTGGCCGACAGGTTGAGGGCCGCGCTGGCCGTGTAGAGCTGCGAGGCCTCGATGCGCGCCTGCTCGGCTTGCGCGAAGAGCTGGGCGTTGTGGCGCGTGACGGCGACCGTGCCGGCGATGATCTCGAGCAGCCGCTGCTGGCTGTCGTCGAACGCACGCTCCTGCTGGGCGTTTTCGACGGCGATCACGCCCTTGATCTCGTCGCCGAGCAGCATCGGCACGCCCATGAACGTGCGCCACGACGGCGGCAGCGGGTCTTCATCCTGGAGGCCGATCGGCGCCGGCTGCTCAGAGGCGAGCACAAGCGGTTCGCGCAGCCTCAGGATATGTGCCAGGGGCCCGGCGGTGACGGGCTGCGGCGGTAGCGACCGCTGTTCGCCGCTCACGCGGTAGAGCGGGAACGACAGCAGCTCGCTGCCGGGTTCGACCAGCGCGACAACGACGGCGTCGGCCGGGAAGATCGTCTCGATCTGGCGCCCGACTTCCTGCAACGCCAGGTCGAACCGGCGCTCGTTGCGCAGCGCCTGACCGATCGCGTTCAGCGCGAGTTGCTGGCGGAACTGCTCCTGTTGGTCGTCGAACAGGCTGATGTTTTGCAGCGCCGAGGCCGCGGCCGCCGCGTACAGCCGCACGATCTGCTCGTCGTCGTTTGTGAAACGTCGGCGCGGCTGCGATTGCGTGAGCGCCAGCACGCCCAGGTCCGAGTCGCGCCAGCGCAGCGGAACGGCCAACGTCGCCGGGCTGGCCGCGTGGTCGTCGGCTTCGTCGACGCGCACCGGCTGCCGGGTCTTGTAGGCGCGCCAGACCGGGCCGACGCTGGCGTGCAACACCTGATCGTGGATGGGCATCGGGAGGTCGTGACTGTAAGCGAGGGTCAGCCCGTCGTCCGTCGTCACGTAGACGCCGACGCCCTCGCCGTTGGCCAGAGCCATCGCCTCGCGCCCGATCGCCTCGAGCAGCCGGGCGCGGTCGTCCTGCGGGCCGGTGAGACGCAGGATCGCGGTCGAGAGCGATTCCATGCGTTTCGCGTTGTCGCGCGCCTGGCGGAACAACTGCGCGTTTTCGAGGGCCAGCCCCATGCGCTCGGCGACCGCGGCGGTCAGGTCGCGCTCGGCCTCGGTCAGGGGGCCGCCGGCGGCGTGCACCTCGATGACGCCGAGCGTTTGCGTGCCAATCTTCAACGGGACGGCGACGGTCGCACCGTTGGCGGGCGTCGCCGCGCTTGTCGCGCTGTCGACTTCGACGCCGTCGTAGCGGAACGCCAACGGCGCGCCCTCGGCGTCGATCATCTCGCGCTCGAGCCTGGCCTGATGCATGTGTTGCAGCTCGGCGAGCTGGTGCTCGGTGGCCTGGAACAGACGGGCGTTGTCGATGGCCACGGCCAACTGATCGGCCAGCGCCTGCAACATGCGCACTTCGTCATCCGGGAAGGCGTCAGACTCGGTGCTCTGCACGTCGAGCGCGCCGATCACGACATTGCGGCTGCGCAGCGGCAGCACGCCCTCGGAGCGCGTCTCGGGCAGATCCGGGTTCTTGTAATGGACGACGTCCGTGGCGACCTGGTTGACGATGCGCGATTGGCCGGTCTGCGTCACGAGCCCGACCAGTCCCTGCTGCCCGACGCGCAGGCGATGGCTGCGGGCCAGCATGCGGCGTCCCGGCGCGCTGTTCGAGGCGCGCAGCACCGCCCATTCCTTCGATTCGTCGATCAGGAAGATGCCGACGTGGTAATAGGCGAAGCGCTCGCTGACGAGGTGCACGGCGGTGTCGAGCAGGGTGGGCAGGTCGTGCAGCGTGGTGGCGATGCGCGCGACCTCGGCGCTGACCTCAAGCTGCGAGGCGCGCCGGCTGAGCGCCGTGCGTTGTGTGTTCAGGCGCTCGTTGGCCGCGGCCAGTTCGTCGCGGGTCTGCTCGAGCGCCGCGGTCTGCCCGACCAGCCGGGTGCGGGCGTTCTCGAGCGCGTCCTTCTGGCCGGCCAGGGCGACGACGAACGACTGGGTCTCGATCAGCAGGCGCTGCGCGGGCAGCATCGTCATCACCACGACCAGCAGCGTCAGCGCGGCCGAGAACCAGTACACCAGATTGTCGTCGGAGGGCACAAGCGCCGGCTTGAGGATGCCCGACTGGTTGAGCGCACCGAACACGAACCACGTGATCAGGCTTAGGGCCAGCGTCGCCAGACCGCCGCGGCGGCCGAAGAGCATCGTGCCCTGCAGGACGAAGGCCAGCAAGAACAGACGACCGGCGCCGACCAGACCGTTGTTGAGCAGGCTGGCCACGCTGACCGCGAAGGCCAGCACCAGCGTGATCGCCGCGCGGCGGGTGTAGGACAGACTCTGCCAGCGTGACAACCCGTACGCGATGAGACACAGGAGCGCGGCGGCGGTGGCGGTCACCCAGCGCAGGTTCGGCGTCGCCGCGAGCCACGCGCTGGCCACGCCGGCGAGCAGGCCGCCGAGCGCCCAATTGCGCAGCATCTGCGACAGCATGTCGTTGCGCGCGGCCTTGATGGCGTGGTCCGCGGTCGTCGCCGTGCCGAACGTGCCGGGCGGCGCGGTCAGGGGATCGGGCGCGGCGGTGGCCGGAGGCTGGTGCTCAGTCACCGGTCGGTCCTCCGGGGGCGGTTTCTTCGTTCGGCCAGTGCGGGGCGTTCAGCCGCACCGTCACCTCGGCGCCGCCCAGCGCCCGCCCGAGGTGGCGGATGCCGTTCTGCAGGATGAGTTCAGGGCTGAGCGAGGCCCGCATCTGGTCGGTGATCTCGATGATCAACTGCTCGCGCCGGCTGCGGGCCTGGCTCTCGTTGACGAGCGCCGAGCTCTCGAGCGCGGTGGCCAGCTGCGCGGCGGCGGTTTCGAGCGCCGCGGTTTCCTGCGCGGAGAGCGGCGGCGCGCCAGCGGGTAGTTCGAGCTCGATCGTGCCGACCACGGTGTCGCGCATGCGCACCGGCACCTGGATCGTGAAGCCGACGTCGCCGGGACCCGGGCGCAGCACGAGCACCTGCTCGCGCGGCTGGCCTTCGGCCCACGACTCCCAACCCTGGTTGAGCGTGCGTTGATACAGACCGCGCACGTCGGCGAGGGCCTGTTGCGTGCGCTGGAAGCTCTCGGCGTTTTCGATGGTGACGCTGATCTGATCGGCCAGCGTCTGCAGTGCCTGCTGGTCGGTCGGCCGGAAGGCGTCCACGTCGCGGCTGTAGAGCATCAACACGCCGAGCAGGCGATCGCCGACGGCCAACGGCAGCGCGAGGATCGATTTGACCTCGGGCAGTTCGGCGTCGGGCGTGAAGTAGGCGTCGGCCGAGTCGGCGTAGGCGATGCGCGCCTGCCGGCGCTGCCCGACCCAGCCGACCAGCGACCGTGAGCCGATGACGTAGGTCTGGCCGTGGGCCAGGCGCGCCGCGGCGCTTTCGCCCGCGGCGTCGCGCAACACGAGACCGGCGCCCTGCGCGTCGAGCATGAACACGGCGACGTGGTAGAAGCCAAACCGGTCCTGGATCAGCACGACGGCCTCGCGAAGCAGCTCCGGCACGTCGCGGATGATGGCCGTCAGGCGGCTGATCTCGGCCGTGGCCTGCAACTGCGCCGTGCGGCGCTGGACGCGCTGGTCGAGCTCGCGCAGCGCCTCCTGCAGGCGGTCGGTCATGGCGTTGAACGCGCTGGCGAGTTGGCCGCGTTCGTCGGGGGCGCTGGCCTCGGCGCGCGCGCTCAGATCCCCCTCGCTCACGCGGCGGGCGATGCGCGTCAACGCGATCAGCGGGCGGGTCAGGCGCCGCGCCGACCACCACGTCGCCACCGCCACGATCGACGTGAGCGCGAGCGTGATTGCGATCAGGAAACGGATCTGGTTGCGCGGGGTCTGGAGCGCGATGACCTCGGGCTGGACGTACGCCAGGGTCCACGAGGGCAGGCTGCGCAACGGGGTCAACGCCGCCAGATACCGACCCGTCCCGAGGCCCGTGTCGATCGAGCCGGTGTAGTACGACGGCTGATTGGATAGTTGCCGCGCGCGCAGCAGCGCCTGATACAGCTCGTCGAAGTCGTCGCCGGAACTGAGCGGCGACTCGGCGATGCGGCCCTCGGCCTGCAGCGCCAGCAAGGTGCCCGGATCGGGCCGGACGACGAAGCGCGGCCCGTCGTTCGGCAGCGTCTGGCCGGAGGCGAGTTGCTGCGTGTTCTCGTCGTACAGCATGGCCCACGATTGCGAGCCGGCCCCGAGCAATTCGTTGTTGCGCTGGAGCAGCCGGTCGAGCCAGCCGGCGTCGACGAGCGCCACGAGCGCGCCGATCGGCCGACCGTCCTCACCGGGCACCGGCGCGAAGAAGTACAGCCAGCGCAGATCGGCGCTTTCGAAGAACACGCCCTGCGCGAAAGAACGGTCGCGCTCGATCGCCACGCGGGCCATGTCGGCCGCCAGGAAGCGGTTGTCGTCGGTGCGGGTGCCGATCAGCTGCCGGGCCTGTGCATCGAGCACGACGAACTCGCGCACGAACGGTCGCGCCTCGGACGTCTCGACGCCGGCCAATGCCGCGCGTTGCCAGCTGTGCAGCGTGGCCAGGATCTGGTCCTTGCCGCCGGCGCGCAGCGAGTCGGGCAGGAGGATGTAGTCGCGCAGCGTGGTCAGACGCGCCTCGGCGCTGACCGCCGAGAGGTTCGAGTCGACGAAGTTGTCCACCGACGAGGCCGCCTGCAGCGCCGACGTGTATAGGTTGAGGCTGACCGAGTCGCGCAGCGCCAGGTCCGTCTGCGAGTTGTTGACCACGCTCGCGACGAAGACCGGGACGACCGTGATGCCGGCCATCGTAGCCAGGATCTTGACCGTCAACGAGGCCTCGCGCATGCGCGTGAACAGCAGGGCCGCCCCGAACACCGTCAGCGCGATCAGCAGACCCGGCAGCAGAAAGCGCGTCAGCGTGGCATCGGGCGCGAGCCGCGGCCAGTTGCCGAACGTATCGAAGGCGAAGTCGATCGTGAGCAGCGCGAGGCCGACGAACACCCCGACGGCGATCAACGCTCCGGCCGGGCGGCCGGGCCGCAGCGACAGCAGCGCAAACAGCGCGACAGTGAACAACTCCGCGATCGCCAGCAGCGGCGCGATGTCGCTGACCAGGACCGTGACCAGGATGAACAGACCGCTCTGGGCCGCCATCAACAACCAGGTCGCGAAATCGGCCATCTTGCGATAGGCCAGGAAGACGGCCGAGGCCGCGATGACGAAGAAGATGCCAAGGCTGAAGGTGACGATGCCGAGCGTCAGCCCGCCGTTCAGACGCCACTGGTTTCCGGTGTACAGCATCAACACCGTCGTAATCGCCAACAGGGCGATCGCCAGATAGCTGGCGCTGCGCTGGCGATTGGCGATCATCGGGCCTCCTCGATCGGGGCGGGGCGACCGTGCGAGTCGCCGGCCGGCCCGAGCCGGATGATCGCCCGGCGCGCGTCGAGCGCCGAGCCGAGGACGCGGGCGCCGATGGTCAGCACGCGTTCGGGGTCGGTGGTCTGGCTGACCTGCTCGGCCAGCGCCACGATCACGTCCTCGACCAGACGCGTGCGTTGCGAGCGTTCGAATTGGCGGCTGTTTGCGATGGACACGGCCAGATGGTCGGCCATGATTTGATAGACGGCGAGGTCGGTCTGAGTGAAGACGCCCGGTTGGCGCGCTTCGAGAAGCAGCACGCCGATCACGTCTTCACCAAGCAGCATCGGCAGGGCCAGCGCGGCGCGCACGTCGGGCAACTCGGGCAACGGCGTGTAGAGATTGTCTTCGCGCACATCCGGCGCCAGACGGGCCGAGCGTTCGACGGCGGTCCAGCCCACGAAGGTGGCGGGCTCGATCGCGTACGCCAGGCCTCGAGCCAACAAGCGCGAAGCCGCCGGCTCGGTCGCGGCCCTCAGATGCAGACGCCGGTCCTGATCGTCGTGCACGAAGATCAGCACGGCGTCGCTGCCGAATTGCTCCTGAATGGCGTTGCAGGCGCGCGCGAGCAAGACGTCGAGGCGCTGCGGTGCAGCGGTGGCCGCCAGCACGGCTTCGGCCGACGACAACGTCTTCGCGCGGGCCGTCGCCTGCGCCTCGAGCGCGCTGAACTGACGGCGCAGGTCGTTCGACATGCGGGTGAACGCGGCGCCGACGGCGCCGATCTCGTCGTCGGGCAATTGCGGCAACGAGGCGTTCAGATTGCTGCCCGACAGACGCAACGCCGCTTCCGAGAGGGTCTGCAGCGGCGCCAGCTGGCGTTTGACCAGCCACCACACCACGATGCCGAGCACAGCCAGCGTCGGCACAAGGGCCAGCAGGGCCCACCCGATGGCGCTGTTGAGCGGGGCGGCAGCGTCGAGGGCGTTCTGCTCGACGATCAGCGCGAGGCCGAGGCTGTCGCCCAGCCAGCGATAGGCGCCGATCATGGTCTGGCCCGCCTGTTCGCCGGCGAAGCGGCCACTGCCGTCTTGGGCCGACGCCGCGGCGCGGATGATCTCGCCCTCGACCGGCACCGGCGCCGAACCGTTGATCCCGATCAGTGGATCGCCCTCGGGCGTGACCAGATACGCGCGCAACGTGCCGGGCGTTTCGGAGAGGCTGCTGACCAGCCTCTGCAGGTCCGTGATCGAGGACTCGCCGACGATGGTCCAGCCTTCGGAGTCGGGCGCAGGAACGTCGATGGGCGTGGCGAACAGGAGCGTCAGACGGTCGCTGCTCAGGCCGGGTTCATAGCGCGCCGGCGAAACGCCGTCAGGCCGCACGCTCTTCCACCCGGGGAAGACCTGGCCGACGCGCGTGGCCCGCGTTTCCGACGCGGCCCAGATCTGGCCATCGCCGGCGTTGATGATCAGGATGGCCGCGAAGGCGGGGTCGTCATTGGCGTGCTGCTCGAGCCAGGTCGACACCACGGCCGGGTTCGTCCGGCCGGGTTCGAGCGCGGCCAAAAGGTCGGCGTCGCGCGCCAATGCCGCGAGCGTGCGCTCGCGCTGATTGACCCAGGTGATGACGTCGATGCGCCGAAGATCCGCCAGAGATTCGTCTTGCGCGAGCGCGGATTGTTCGAGGGTGGCCGACGCGCGCTGATACAGCACGAAGCCGCTGACGAGCGCCGGGAGAAGAGCCAGAACTAAAAAGGCGAGGGAGAGTGTGCGACCCAGCCCGCCACTGCGTTGACGAATCGGGGTGGGGGCGTCGGACACGCGGCCTCCCGCAATGGAGCTATTGCTCCCAGACCTGTTCGCCGCGCAGCAGGCGGCGGATCTGCTCCGGGAAGCGGTCGGGATCGAGTGGTTTGCCAAGGAAGCCGTCGAAACCCGCCTCGCGCGCCCGGTTGAGTTGCTCCTGGCTGGCTTCGGCGGTCACGGCGACCACGATCGTGTCTTTGATCTTCGGGGTGGCGCGCACCTTCTTGAGCGCGCCATAGCCGTCTTCGTATGGAAGACGCAGGTCCATCAGGATGAGGTCGATCTTGGGCAGCGTGTCGGCGAACTCGACGACCTGCCAGCCCGAGGTCTTCCACTCACACCGCGGCACGCCCATGTAGGCCAGCATGCGCGCCATGAGCACGAAGTTGGACACGTTGTCCTCCACGATCAGGATCGTGGCTTCCTTCGGATCCACCGCAATTCGGTTCATGACCGCCAGCCTCCATGCTAGGCGCTTGGGGTGCGCGCCAAATATTCCGCGATCTGTGTCGGCAAGGCGTCGACGTCGATCGGCTTCTGAATGTATCCGCTACAACCCGCGGCCAAACTACGCTCGCGATCACCCTTCATGACGTTGGCTGTCAGGGCGACGATCGGGATGAGATTGAGCCCCGGCGTCGCCCGAAACAACTCGGTCATCGCGTAACCGTCGACCTCGGGCAAATTGATATCCATCAAAACCAGATCCGGCCGCCGCTGCCGCGCCGCCACGAGCCCGCTGGGCCCGTCGTTGGCGAGCGTTACGGCGTAACCTTCCGCCTGTAACACTCGGCTGACCAGAATCCGGTTGTCCGGATTGTCCTCAATGTAGAGGATATGCGCCTTGGGCATGCTCCGGCCTCTTGCTCCCGTATTGTAGCCCAGCCTGGGGGGATTGGTCCTTAGCGATGGGCGTAAAAAGGTCGTTAAAAGCCGACCTTCGGCGTTTACGCACCCCGCCTGGCGGTAGGAGGCCGCCTGCTTGCCCCAGACAGAAAAGAAGGGATGTCAGATGTCGGTGTCTGGCGGGAACCGATCTGCATCCCTTGTGTGCTCGTGAGCGGGTGATGGGATTCGAACCCACGATATCTTGCTTGGGAAGCAAGCGTTCTACCACTGAACTACACCCGCGTCTGCAACCCGGTGATTATAACGACACTGGGGCCAAACGGGAAGGGGCGGGGAGCGGGGAGCGTTGCGCTCCTTGCGCTCCCGCGGTCCCCGAGTTTGCTACACTTAGGCCGCAATGGCACAGCTCACTGGCTCACAACGTGGCGCGTATGTGCAGGCGATGTTCACGCGCATCGCGCATCGGTATGATCTCGTCAATCGGTTGATGACGTTCGGGCAGGACCAGGCTGTCCGCCGGCGGGTGATCGCGCTGGCCGCGCTGCAGCCCGGCGAACGGCTGCTCGACCTGGGCACCGGCACGGGCGATCTGGCGTTCACGGCCCTGAAAGCCACGCCGACCGGCAGGGTCGTCGGCGGTGACTTCACCCTCGAGATGATGCGCGTCGGCCGGACCCGCGTGGGCGGTGCCGGCGTGCGCTGGTCGGCGACCGACGCGCTCAATCTGCCGTTTGCCGACGAGTCGTTCGACGCGATCACGTCCGGATATTTGATGCGCAATGTCGGCGACCTCGACCGCGCCTGGGCCGAGCAGTTTCGCGTGCTGCGCCCCGGCGGGCGTGTGGTCTGCCTCGACACGACGCCGCCCGCCCGCAACCTGCTGTCGCCCTTCATCGGCTTCCACATGCGGTTCGTGATCCCGACCCTGGGCCGCCTGATCACCGGGGCCGACGACGCCTATCGCTACTTGCCCGACACGACCGTGGGTTTCCTGCCGGCGGAGGCCCTGGCGGACCGGATGCGCCAGGCCGGTTTTGTGGATGTCCGCTTTGAGCGTCATATGTTCGGCGCCAATGCCGTCCACGCGGGCCGTCGTCCGGCCTAACGATCGCGGCCCAAGCCAGCCCTTTCCAAACAGTTTCCCGTTTCGATTTCTATTACGCTCGATCGCATCATTTCGGTCGGCATCCTCATCTGCCGGCCCCAGCGAGGTGTTATGTTAACTCAAGGGCGCTTCAAGCGGGGGCAGGGTCTTGTGGAGTATGCCTTCATCTTGATGCTGGTGGCGATTGTGGTGGTCGTGGTGGTGGCCCTGCTTGGGCCTGCGGTTGGAAACATGTACAGCCAGATTGTCGTCAGGATCTAGTTTCCGCGGGGGAGTTGCTAACGATCGCCCGCCAACGCCAACGCTTACCCATATGGTTGGAGGTTAAGCTGTTGCCATCTAGTCATCATGGAGATTGCGATGTTGTCTTTTACTTCTAACAAGCGTGGACAGGGTCTCGTCGAGTACGCGCTCATCCTGGTGCTCGTCGCCATCGTGGTGATCGTCATCCTCAGCCTCCTGGGCCCGGCGGTCGGTAACGTGTTCAGCCAGATCTATCGCCGCATCTGAGCGCGACCCCAGCCACGTAGAAACGACGCCGGCGGGCCACAATGGCCCGCCGGTTCGTTTTATTGGGCGCCGCGGATCTCCCACAGGATGATCTCGGGCGGGCACAGGAACCGCATGCGAGGCGCGCCCTTGCCCTCAAGCCCGATCCCGCGGGTGACGTAGAGGGTCAGCGGGCCGAGTTGCTTTCGCCCGCTTTCGAGTGCGCGACCGTACAGCGAGCCGGTCATCAGGGGGCCAATGCCGGGAAAGCGGATCTGCCCGGCGTGGGTGTGACCGGAGAGCTGCAGGTCGACGCCCAGCTCGGCCGCGTCCGGCGCGAGGTCGGGCGAGTGGTAGAGCAGGATGGTCAGCCGCTCCTTGATCCCGCCGTCGAGCAACGCGGCCATCTGCGGTGCGTCCTCAAAGGGTTTGTGGCTGCAGGGCAGACCGATCACGTCGAAGCGATGCCCGTTGTGTTCGAGCGAAACCCGCTCGTGGCGCAGCCAGCGCAGCGGCAGACCCGCGAGCAGGTCGGGCACGACGTCGTCCTGATCGACGGCCGGACTGCCTGTGACCGCGATCACGCCCAGCGGGATCGACAGCTGACCCAACTCGGTCAGGATCTGGCGACAGTCGGCCTGGGCCACCGGGTCGTGGATATAGGAGAGGTTGAGGAAGTCGCCGCTGAAGAGCACGACGTCCGGCGCGAGCTGGCGCGTCAACGCCACGACGGTGCGCTCACGCTCGGTGAGGCGTTCGACGTGCAGATCGCCGAGATGCAGGACGCGCAACGGCGGCCGGGCCGGGTCGAGCTTGGCGCTGACGAGCGTCTGATGGGTCACGGTCAGGCGCCGCGGCTCGATCCAGAACCCGTAAGCGACCAGCGCGCTGCCGATCAACTGCACGCCGAGCATCCAGGCATCGGGCAGAAAGGCAAACGGCAGACGCAGCAGGCCCAGGATCAAGACGTTGGCCTTCGCCGGCCCAAACGACACGCGGCGGCGCGGCAGCCCGGCGAGCATCGCCCAATCGCCCAGCATGAACACCCACAGCATGCCGGCCGCGTTCCAGCTCGACCACGCCGCGGGCAACGCCAACAGCAACAACAGACCGACGAACACACCCGCCGGGATCTTCTCGCAGTCGTCCATCAGGTGCAGCAGACGGTCGAGGTCGTTGCCGTGTGTGCCGGGAAAGTGGGTGATGTGGCGGAAGTCGCGTTTCTGCACCATGCGGCCGATCGTAGCATATGCGCAAGTGGCGCCGAAGGCGTTCGAGACATTCGCCCCTGAAGTGGACCGGCGAAAAGCCTTGACACGCAGGAACTTCGGCAAGAGACGGGCCCGCCCGTCTCTTGTCTATCAACCCTCGATGGCGGATTCGTCCCCTCGATTCGCGAATCGCTTTGCACTTTGTGATCGAGTGTCTGCACTTTGCGACTGTATGACCTTTGCAGAAGTTGACACGGTTTTTTCGCAGTCCTATACTGCGAACCAATCACATAGTCGACATCACAGGTGTCTTCGATCCCGGAAGGTCGAAGACGGAAACGGCGAAGCCGGTGCAAGTCCGGCGCTGACGCGCAACTGTAAGTTGGCCGCAGGGAGAAGTGCCAACAAGCCAGGTCGCCCGCCTGTGGTGTGTATGCCACGGGCCTCGCTGTAGGGTGTGGATGCCGGCGTCGTCGTGACGTGCGCACCGGAACCGCCTCTTGCTGCACGCCGCGCGATGTCCCTGGCCCTTGGCAGGGAGAGGAAGATGAAGACGCGGATCGTTTCACTGGTATTGACCGGCGCGCTCGTCGCCGGATGCGCGGCAGCCCCGACGGCGGCGCCAGCGCCGACCGAGGTCGCGGCGACGGTCGCCGCGCCGGCCATCAGCGCGCCGACCGAGGCGCCGACGGCTGAACCCACGTTGGCGCCGACCGAGGCGCCGACCGTGGCGGCCCCGACGACCAATCTGCGCGACGGCTGCGTCGAGGCCTACGCCGAGGGCGTCGACTACTTCCCCGATAAGGTTACGGTGTCGTACGCCGCGGGGTTCAGCATCGCTTATCACGGCAACTACAAAGTCATCACCGTGCAGACGCCGTATCCCGGCGGCCAGCCGATCGAATACGCGCTGGTGCAGTGCGGCACGCCCACCCCCGACGGGTTCGATGCGGCCCAGATCGTCGAAGTGCCGGTCAAGCGCGTGATCAGCCTGTCGACGACCAACCTCCCGTATCTCGATCGCCTGGGCGTCGTCGACCGGCTGGTCGCCGTCGACGATGCCACGTTCGTGAGCAACCAGAAGGTGCTCGACGCCGTAACCGCCGGCACGGTGAGCGTGATCGGCGGCGGTCAGCAGATCAACGTCGAGCAGGCGCTCGCGCTCGAGCCGGATCTGGTGCTGGCCTACGGCTCGGGCAGCCCCGAGTTCGACTCGTATCCGAAGCTGCAGGAGGCCGGGTTGAGCGTCGTGTTCAACGCCGACTGGCTCGAGAACGCGCCGCTGGGCAGGGCGGAGTGGGGCAAGTTCATCGCCGCCTTCTTCAACGCCGAGTCGTCGGCGGAGACGGCCTTTGACGCGACCGCCGGCAAATACGAAGGGCTGCAGGCCTTGGTGCGCAACACCGACACCCGACCGAGCGTGCTCATCGGCACGCCGTTCGAAGGCACGTGGTACGTGCCGGGCGGCGGCAGCTTCGCCGCCACGTATCTGTACGACGCGGGCGCCACGTATCCCTGGGCCGACGATGGGTCGACCGGAAGTCTGTCGCTTGCGTTCGAGGCCGTGTTCGAGCGCGCCGGCGACGCCGACCTGTGGCTCAACCTCGGCTACGTCAGCGACCTGAAGGGCCTGCTCGCGCAGGACGCGCGGTTCTCGGAGTTCAAGGCCTATCAGGACGGCGCCGTGTGGAACAACGACGCGCGGACGTCGGCGGCGGGCGGCAACGACTATTACGAAACCGCGGCGGCCGATCCCGACGTGGTGCTGGCGGACCTGATCAAGATCCTGCACCCGGATCTGTTGCCCGATCACACGCTGGTGTACTACCGCCAGCTTCAATGAACACACCGGGGCCGGCGCGTCGGGCGCCCGACGCGCCGGCCCAACGAGGTGACGGCATGGCGGATTTGACACTCCCTCGTTCGAACGTCGGCGTCGCGCGTTGGCCGCGCACGCTGGGCGTCTGGCTGGTGCTGATCCTGGCGCTGGCGACGGCGTTCGCGCTCAGCCTGATGTTGGGCTCGGTGCGCATCCCGCTCGGCGACGTCGTGCGCGTTCTGACGGGCGGCGAGGCGCAGCGCGCCGCCTGGACCGACATCATCTGGCTCTTCCGCGTGCCCAAGGCGATCACGGCCGTGCTGGCCGGCGCCGGTCTGGCCGTCGCCGGTCTGCAACTGCAGACCCTGTTCCGCAACCCGCTGGCCGATCCCTACATCCTCGGCGTGAGTTCGGGCGCGAGCCTGGGCGTGGCCATCGTCATCCTCGGCACGGGCGCGGGCGGCGGGCTGCTCCTCAGCCAGGGTCTCGGCCTCTTTGGCGAGCTCAGCCTCGCCGTGGCGGCCAGCCTGGGCGCGGCGCTGGTGTTGGGCGTGGTGCTCGTGCTCATGCGTTGGACCCACAACATGCTCGCGCTGCTCATCCTGGGCCTCATGCTCGGCTATCTGACCAGCGCGCTGGTCAGCCTGCTGGTGTACACCTCGCGGCCCGAGCGGATCCAGGCTTTCAGCCTGTGGTCGGCGGGCAGCTTCTCGGGCGTGACCTGGTCGCAGCTCGGCGCGTTTGCGCCCGTCGTCGGCGTGGCGTTGGTCGTGGCCCTGCTGCTGCCCAAAACGCTCAACGCGCTTCTGCTGGGCGAGGCCTACGCGCGCAGCATGGGCGTCAACGTGCGCATCGCGCGGCTGATCGTGATCGTGAGCGCCTCGCTCTTGGCCGGCGCGACGACCGCCTTCTGCGGGCCGGTCGGCTTTATCGGCGTCGCCGTGCCGCATGTGACCCGCGCCGTGTTGGGCACCTCGGATCATCGCCAGGTCGTGCCCGCCACGCTCGCGGTTGGCGCGCTGTTGGCCCTGATCGCGGACCTGATTGCCCAGGTGCCCGGCAGCCAGGCCGTCCTGCCCCTCAACACCGTCACCGCGCTCTTCGGCGTCCCGGTCGTGGCCTGGGTGTTGCTGCGCAGCCGCAGCCCGATCGCGTAGCGTGATCACTCCCGGGTTCACAGGTGAGTTGTCGGGAGCGGAATCTGGCCGCGATTTTCGCGAATTGGGTAACTGTTCCGCCGCCAACGGAAATACATGGTGAAAAGCGGGGTGGGCCCAGGGTCAGGGCTTCGCCCCGACCCTGGGCCCACCCCGCTTTTCACCCAACTTCCTGCTGGCTGAGCAGTTGCCGAATTCGAACTATTGCATCCAGCGTGTCTGGCCGAGTTCGCGAGACGTGTCGCGGCCATACGCCGCCAGCGCGTGCATGGACACTCGCTTGACGCCGGCTGACGAATGGCGCGGGTTGTGCTCTAATTCGTCGACGCGCGTCCACACATTCCACCTGCGCCAACCCCGGAGCCACACATGCCGCGTTTGACCAAGATCTACACACGCAAGGGCGACGATGGGTCGACCTCGCTGGGCGGCGGCCAACGCGTGCAGAAAGACTCGCCGCGGGTCGTCGCGTACGGCACGGTCGACGAACTGAATTCGGCGCTGGGCGTGGCGTTGACGCACGGCCTCGCGCCCGAGTTGACGCAGATGCTGGCCGTGATCCAGAACGAGCTCTTTCATCTGGGCTCGGATCTGTGTTTCATCGAGGAAGACAAACAGCGCTTCGCCATCCCGCAGATCGAGACTCGGCACGTCGAACGCCTGGAGGGCTGGATCGATCAACTCAACGACGTGGTCGGGCCGCTGGCGAACTTCATCCTGCCGGGCGGCACGGTCGGCGCGGCGCAGCTCCACCTCGCGCGCACGATCTGCCGCCGGGCCGAGCGCGATGTGACGACGCTGCAGCACACCGAGTCGGTGGGCGCCCACGTCGGCGCGTACCTCAATCGTCTCTCCGATCTCCTCTTCGTCATGGCGCGTTTCGAAAACCGGGCTGCCGGCCACGGCGAAACATTGTGGGACAGCCGGGTTTAGCCGGGCTCTGGCTCTCCTCGAGCCGCGAACCGATAGCTTGACGTTCTGACCCGCGCAGCCGGGCCGACTTGCGTCAACGGCAGGTCGGTGCACTGAGAGTCGCGCATTCCTGACGACAAGGCCGGCCCCGCGCCGGCCTTCTTCTATTTCGCGGTTCAGGGCGGCCGGTCATCCGAAGTCATCGCGTTCGTCCTAAATCAAAACTTCAGCTGCCTCACAGCTGGTCTTGTCTTCGCGTGAACATGGTGGACCTATCGTCAGCACATCTCGAGACGAGCGGCCGCTTCGTTCCGACGACTTCAATAGGAGACAAGATGAAAATCTGGAAACTCACCCCGAGCAAAGACTGGGCCGCACGAGGCATGAGCGTTGCCGTGTTGACCGCGAGCCTGCTGGTCGCGCAGCCTGTATTGGCCGAAAGCCCTTCGACGATCACGGCGTATGCGCCCGGCGCGCCGGCCACCGCCTGGATCGCCGTGCAATGGCAGAACACCGACTCGACCTGGTACACCGTCGATGGGTGGCAGGGCGATCTGGACTACACGACCTACGGCGTGGCCTACAAACAGTGGGCGGTGGACAGCGCCGACTATGGCAAAGGCCCGTTCCGGTGGGTGGTGTACACGACCGAGGGCGGCGCGGTCTGGGCCGTCAGCAACTCGTTCGATCTGCCCGACTCGGTTGGTCAGAACGTCGAGGAATCCATCGTGTCCACCGCCGCCGTGACCGCGGTCACGCCCGCCGCCGCCGCGACGGCAGCGACCGCCGCGACTGCCTCGACGACGGCCGCCTCGACCGAGCTGTCGGCCTGGAGCGAAAACGTCAACTTCGATGCCGGCGGCACGAACGCCGCGCGGATCACGATGCAGATCGCCAACGTCTCGCCGACCATCTTTGTCGGCGTGCAGTATCAGGACGCGGCCGGCGTCTGGCAGAACGTTGAGGGCTGGCAGACCGGTGTCACGATCAACGACTATGGCGTGGCCGTCGTGCAATGGGGCGTCGCCGCCGCAAACTTCGGCCAAGGCCCCATGCGCTGGGTGGTTTACTCGGCGAACGGCGGCGCGATCATCGGCGTCAGCCCCAGCTTCGACCTGCCGACGCAAAGCGGCGTCGACTTCATCCTGCACCTCGCGCGGTGAACGCGAGATCGTCATGACCGATCCGCACGCCGTTCGAAGCGGGGCGAGCCTACCAGCTCGCTCCGCTTCAACTGCGGGCGGCGCCCGATCTAGTCCGCGCCTGAACAACCTGCGACTACCCTGAACGAGATCGGGTCGGGGTCCATTCGCGTCAACGGCGGCTGGCCCAAACTTCGTAGGGTGAACATGGACAATCGAACGCGTCTTCCCGTCTGGTCGTGGGTCGCCAAGGCCCTCGGCGCCGTCGCCCTTGTCGCCGGTCTGGCGGTCGCCGCTCAGCCGGCTCAGGCAGCCTACTCGGCACGCATCACGGCGTACATCCCCGGCGCGCCGGCAGCCGCCTGGGTCGTCGTACAGCACCAGGACACCGCGAGCGGGAGCTGGCAGACCGTCTCGGGTTGGGAAGGCGCGCTCAGCTACACGCGGCAGGGCGTGCCTTACAAGCAATGGGCCGTTTCAAGCGACGACTATGGCAAGGGCACGTATCGCTGGGTCGTGTACGTCGAGCAGGGCGGCGCCGTCTGGGCCACGAGCGACGGGTTCAACCTGCCCAAGGTCAACGGCGTCAATCAGACCGTGACCGTGACCGGCACCGTCGCGGTGTACAACCGCGCGCCGCGGCGAGTCACCACGCCGCCCGTGTTGGCCGCGACGACCGAGAACGTCGGGTTCGACACCCAAGGCGGTGAGTTCTCGCGGATCACGGCGAGCGTGTCGGGCGTCTCGCCGACCGCGTACCTTGTCGTCCAGTATCAGGATGTCAGCGGCGGGTGGAAAGACGTGGCCGGTTGGCAATCCATCGTCACAGTCGATGCCAGGGGCCTTGCCACGGTGCAGTGGGGCGTCGAGAAGACCAGCTTCGGCCAGGGGCCGCTCCGCTGGGTGATCTACGGCGAGAAGGGCGGCACGATCGTCGGCTACAGCCCGACGTTCAACCTGCCGACCGACGTCGGGGTCAACTCCATCTTGCACCTGAGCGTGTAGCGGCACGGTCGCGTCGTCTGGCGAGGCCAGCGGGATGTTTCAGCCGGGCTCCGACAATCGATGGCTCCATGGGTCGCAGCGTCAGCTCGACCCGCGGAGCCATCGTCATCTTTGTCGCGTTGTCCCGGCCATGCCGCAACCCGCCGGGGCTCAATCGCGGCCGTACAGCTTCCGGTACATCTCGAAGTAACCGAACGTCGTCGTCACGTAACCTTTGGCATCGGGAAGCCGGATGACCTCGACGAAGAGATCGGGATCGCCGCCGGCCAGGTCGAGCCAGCGCTGGGCGTTGCCGGGGCCGGCGTAGTAGCCGGCCATGAGCACGGCGGTGTCGGGCTTCACCTGGGTCGCGACATAGTGCAAATAGTACGCGCCCATGCGGATCGATTGGCTCGGTCGGTACAGATCGTCGAGCGTGAAATTCGCCAGCCCGAGATCGCGCGCGATCTGCTCAGCCGTGGTGGGGATGATCTGATTAAGTCCGCGCGCGTCCGCGCTCGAATACGAATACTTCCAGAAGAACGACTCGATCCGCATCTTGCTGTAGAGCGCGAACGGATGCAGATCGAACTCGGCGCCGGCCTGCTCGACCAGATCCAGGAACGGCGTCGGGAAGCGCAGCCGCTGGAAGAGGCGCGGGCCTTGCGTGCTGTCGACCAGCCCGGCCAGGTCGAGCACCTGGCGCGCGCTGCGGATGGCGACGTCGTACACGCCGCGAGCGTGGAGATCCACGGCGATCTGCGCCAGCGCCCAACCGTCTCCCCAATACGCCTGACGCAGGGCCTCGAACTCAGCGTGCGCCTCCGGCTCGAGGCCGAGGCGCCACAACTCGAGGCCGCGCGTGTAGCGACCGTCGCCACGCAGCGCGTCACCGAGCGTGGCCACGCTCGGCGCGACACCGGCGTCGCTCGCGAAGTGCGTGGCCATCCACGCATCGGCCTCCGTCAGGTCGGCGGCCTCGTCGCTGGTCCAGGTCAGCCGGCTCGGCGGCTCGAACGGCGTCATGCCTGTGATCAACTGCGCGGCGCGCAGGCCGTAGTAATCGTCGGGCGCCAGGGCCGCAGCCTTCGCCCAGGCTTCTTGCGCGCCCGCCACGTCAGATTGAGCCGCCCGGGCCTTGCCGACCCAGAGCCAGCCGCGCGCCTGCTGCACGGCGTCGGTTCCCAGAGTCGTCGCTCGCTCGAAAGACGCCTCGGCGTCGGACCAGCGCGCCTGGCGCGCCAGCACGACGCCGGCTTCGTTGGCCGCGTTGGCTGAAAGATCAGACGCTGGGTAGTCCTGCGCGAGCCGGGTCCAGAGCGTCACGGCGCAGGCGAGATCGTCGTTGCGCTCGCAGAAACGCGCGGCGCGATCGAGGGCCTTGGGCGCCTCGGCTGCATCGGGCGCGGCGTCGACGAAGGCGGTCAGACCCTGCACGTCTTCGGGGAAGGGCGCGAGCTCGCCGATCTCGATGTGGGCCTGACCCCAGAGCTCGGCGCCGGGCAGCGCCGCGGCATCGGCGCGCGACACGCTCGTGATCTGGCGATAGGCGGCCAGGGCGTTGGCCGCGTCCTCCTGCGCCGCGTAGGTGCGGCCGAGGTAGAACCACGCGGTGAGGTTGCCGGGCTGTTCGGCCAGGATGCGCTGGAAGGTCGCGACGGCCGGCGCATAGTTGGCGGCGTTGAGGTTGACCAGACCGCGTTGGAACTCGTCGACCGGCACGCCCGCATCGACCAGGGCGCGCAAGGCCTCCAGCGTCACCGGGGCGGCGGGGTACGTCGCGACGGCGTCGAGGTATCGCTGGTAAGCGCCCTCCGAATCGCCGTTCGTCGCCTGCGCCTGGCCGGCCAGGACGAGTGCGCGCGCCTTGCGCCAGTCGGGTGCGTCGGAGGCCAGGATGTCGTCGTAGGCCGCCAAACCGCCCGCGACGTCGCCGGACCGAATCAGCGCCGCGGCGAGGGCCTCGCGCAGTTCGCCGCCCGAATCGGCACGCGGCGCTTCGATTGCGGCACGCCAGGCCGCGATCGCGGCTTCGGTGTCGCCCAACGTCTCGGCGCCCGACGCGATCCGGGCCTGCACGTAGCTGTCGATCACGCCGGGCTGCAGGGCCAGATACCGCCTGTAGTGCGTGATCGCACCGGCCTGATCGCCGTCGGCGTGCGCCAGGTCGCCGAGCCAGAACTCGGCGGCCGCGACGGCCGCTGCATCCTGGGGTTGGGCCGTCGGGCCGGCCCCGGCGACGCCCTCGAGGCCACTCGCCGGGTCGAGGGCCGCCACGGTGGCCGAGAACACCTGGCTCGCCTCGGCCGACTGCCCAGCGGCGACCAGCGCGCGACCGAGTCCAAGTTGCGCGGCCGGGTCGGCCGAGTCCTGCGCCAACGCGGAGCGATACAGCGTCACGGCGTATTGCGGATCACCGGCGTACAACGCCGCCTCGGCCTGCGCCGCGAGGCTGACGGCGCTGGGTGTCGCGGTTGGGTCGGGCGTCAGCGTGGGCGCCGCCGTGTAGGTCGGTGGAACTGTCGCCGGCGGGGGCGTCGCGTTGCACGCGATCAGGGCGCCGGCCGCCGCCACGAGGGCCGCATGCCTGAGCAGGGTGCGCATGGCGTCATCGTATCACGCGAGTCTGAGCGGTCTCGGCAATTCTATGGAGACGGCGGGCACGCGGGAGCGCCGGAGCGGGAAGCGCAGGTGCGATCACGTTACCGCACGATATCGCGGCAGCGTTGCGCTCCGCGCTCTCGCGTTCACACGCCTTGCGGCCTCACGTGGGCCTGTTATAATCGCGGCGTTCCACACGGGCGCTTCCCAATCGGGGTGCGCCCTCATTGTGTAAGGTGGCTGACTGATGCGCGTCCTATGCACCGGCTCGATCGCCTGGGATTATCTGATGACGTTCCCGGGATACTTCCATGAGCACATCCTCCCGGATCGCCTGGAGCGGATCAGTGTCAGCTTCCTGGTCGATGGGATGACACGCCAGCGCGGCGGGATCGGGCCGAACATCGCCTACACCCTCGCGCTGTTGGGCGGCGACGCTCATCTGCTGGGCACCGTCGGCGAGGACTTCGCCGATTACCGCAACTGGCTCGAGGCCCAGGGCGTCCACACCCAGTACGCCAAGGTCATCCCGGGCACGTTTACGGCCTCGTTCTTCTGCAACACGGATCGCAACAACGCCCAAATCGCGTCGTTCTTTCCGGGCGCGATGGCCCTGGCCGGTGTGCAGTCGCTTCACGAGGTCGAGCCGGCTCCCGACCTCGTGGTGATCTCGCCCTCAGCGCCCGACGCGATGCGCAAGTTCGTGCGCGAGGCGCGCGAGCTCGGCATCCGTTTCGTGTATGACCCCAGCCAGCAGTTGGCGCGCATCTCGGCCGATGAAGTGATCGAGGGCGTCGACGGCGCGTGGATGTTGATCGTGAACGATTACGAAGCCGGCCTGATCGAGAAGATGACGTCGCTGACGGAGGCCCAGCTGGCCGCGAAATTGCCGGTGCTGGTCATCACCCGCGGCGAGGACGGCGCCACGATCTTCGCCGACGGCACCCGGACCGATGTCGCGGCCGTCGCGCCCAAGGAGATCGTCGACCCGACCGGCGTCGGCGACGCGTTCCGCGGCGGCTTTCTGCGCGGCGTGGCGGCGGGTTGGCCCTGGGCCATGTGCGGCCAGGTCGGCGCACTCGCGGCGACGTATTGTCTCGAGCAGAACGGCCCGCAGAACCACCACTACACGCGAGCCGAGTTCCTGACGCGTTTTCGCCAGAGCTTCGACGACGGCGGCTTGTTGAGCGAGTTGTTCTAGGCTCGCCCGCGCGGTGAGCAGTGGGGCGGAGACGAAAGGCCCGATGGTCGCCGTCTCCAGCCAATTCACAGGAGAAAGAGCATGACGATCGAGCACGACATCAAGGATGCCAAGCTGGCCGAGGGCGGCCGCTATCGCATCGATTGGGCCGGCACCGAGATGCCGGTGCTGAAGCAGATCTACGAGCGCTTCAAGGTCGAGCAGCCGCTCAAAGGCCTGCGTGTCAGCGCCTGCCTGCACGTCACGGCCGAGACCGCGAACCTGATGCGTACGCTGCAGGCCGGCGGGGCCGACGTGGTGCTGTGCGCGTCGAACCCGCTCTCGACCCAGGACGACGTGGCCGCCTCGCTCGTCGTGCACGACGAGATCCCGGTCTACGCCATCAAGGGCGAAGACAACAAGACCTATTACAAGCACATCACGGCCGCGCTCGATCACAAGCCGCACATGACCATGGACGACGGCTGCGACCTGGTGAGCACGATCCACAAGGATCGCACCGAGTTGCTGCCGGGGATCATCGCCGGCACCGAAGAGACCACGACCGGCGTGATTCGTCTGCGCGCGATGGAAGCGCACGGCGTGCTCAAGTTCCCGGTGATGGCCGTGAACGACTCGGCGACCAAGCACTTCTTCGATAACCGCTATGGCACGGGCCAAAGCACGATCGACGGCATCGTCCGCGCGACAAACGTGCTGCTCGCGGGCAAGACCTTCGTCGTCGCCGGCTACGGCTGGTGCGGCCGCGGTCTGGCGTCGCGCGCGCGCGGCATCGGCTCCGACGTGGTGGTGACCGAGGTCGATCCGCTCAAGGCGCTCGAGGCCGTGAT
The DNA here is from genome assembly GCA_044224715.1 of Anaerolineales bacterium. Lineage (GTDB taxonomy): Bacteria > Chloroflexota > Anaerolineae > Anaerolineales > UBA6663 > UBA6663. Next base: position 45,028 of record JBGAJV010000020.1, read on the forward strand.
GGACGGCTTCCGCGTGATGCCGATGGCCGAGGCGGCCAAGATCGGCGACGTGTTCTGCACCGTCACCGGCGACATCCACGTGCTCGACAAGCACCACTTCGAGGTCATGAAGGACGGCGCGATCGTGGCGAACTCGGGCCACTTCAACGTCGAGATCAACATCGACGCGCTCGAGGCCCTCGCGAGCGGCAAGAAGCGCGTGCGCGAGTTCGTCGATCAGTACACGCTCAAGGATGGCCGGCGCATCAACCTGCTCGGCGAAGGCCGCTTGATCAACCTGGCCTCGGCGGAAGGCCACCCGGCGAGCGTGATGGATATGTCGTTCGCCAACCAGGCGCTGGGCGCCGAGTTCATGGTCAAGAACGCCAAGAACCTCGGGCCAAAGGTCGTGACGATCCCCGAAGCGATGGACAAGGAGATCGCGCGGCTCAAGCTCCAGGCCATGGGCGTGTTGGTCGACACACTCACCGCCGAACAAGACAAGTACCTGAACTCCTGGGAAGAGGGAACGTAAGAATTGAGTCATTGAGCGATTGGGGAGTGGGTGATTGCGCTGCCGCGCGATTGCTCACTTCCCGATCGCTCACTCACCGGTTCACCCAGTCAACCAATGACTTGTTATCGCCATCCCGATCGGGCCGCGATCGAGCAGTGCGAGACCTGCGGGCGCGCGGTATGCGCCGCGTGTCTGTGGTACACCGAGGACGGCGAGCGCCTGTGCGAAGACCACGCGCAGACGCGCAAGGCGCAGGGCGAGCCGGTCGTGCCGCCCGAACGATACGTCGATGCGCACGACGACGCGCAGGCCGACGCCCAACGCCTCCCCCTCGGCCCGACCGCCCCCTATCAAGGCAATACGCTCGACGTCCTGGCGCTTGTGGCCGCCGTCATCGGCGTGATCGCTTTCGCCGCCAATTTCGGTGCGTTGTATGTGCTGCCGATTTTCGGGGTTGTGCTCGGGCTGGTGGCGGTGCTCCAGGCCGGGCAATCGCTGAACCGACGCCGGACGCTGACCTTGGGGTGGGTGGCCCTCGGCACGTCGTTGGTCGGCATCTTGTTCTGGGCGGTCATCTTCTTCGGGTGTCTGAGTCTGACGTTCCTGCCGATGCTCTTCAACGGCACGTTCAATCGCAACTCTGGACCCGTATACGTCACCTCGGTGCCCGCCGTGACGCCGACGCCATAGGCCCTGTTCGAACAGAATCAAAACGCCGCAGCCTGCGCTGCGGCGTTTTTTGTTTTGAGCCGAGCGCGTTCACGGCGTCGGCGTGTCGGTCACGGGCAGCGGGATGACCTGGATCGTGACGAACACGGTCTGGCCGAAATTGGTGCCGTCGGGCGCGCGCGCCTGCCAGCGGCCGGTGTACGAGCCGGGCGCGTCCGGCGCGCGGAGTTCGACCTCCCAGACCGCTTCGGTGCCCGCGCGAGCGGGGTAGATCGCGGCCTCCGTCACGGTTCCCATGGGCTCGCCGTTGGTCAGCGTGATGGCGTAGTCGGGGCCCCAGTCGCACGTGCCGGCGTTGAGCATCCGCCAGCGTTTGGCGAAGACCTGGCCGGGCAGGAATTGCGCGCCGTCGGGCACGGTCACATCGGCCACGAATTTGGCGTCGTTGGAGCACGGGCCGCCGAGTGTTGGCGCCAGCGTGACCACCGGCGGACGGGTCGGCGTGAGTGTGAAGATGGCCTGGCCGGGGTTGGGGGTCTCGGTGTAGGCCGGGCCGAGCGTTTCCGTCGCGGCCGGCGTGCGTGTCGCCGGAAAGATCGTGGGCGTCCGCGTGCCGCCGGGCCCGCAGGCCGTCAGCGCGAGGAGCGCGAGAAGCGCGAAGGCCGAAATGGTCGTATGGGCCGTCGTATGGGCGGTCGTATGGGCGGTCGTAGGGGCGGCCCTTGTGGCCGCCCTCTCGGCCGCCCTCTCGGCCGCCCTCTCGTCACGCATCGGCTTCGGGCGAATCATGGTGATGGTGCCCATGATGGTGATCGTTGACCGCGCCCAGCATATCGTCGGGCCGATCCCAGGCCCACAGTTCGATCGGGTTGCCCTCGGGATCCTGCAGTCTGGCGAAGCGCCCGTACTCGGCCGTCATACGCTGGACGCGCTCGCCTTCGGCCTCGAGACCGCGCAGGAACTGGTCGAGGTCGTCGACGCGGTACGTCACCATCAACCCACGTCCGCCGGCGGCCAGCGGCGGTTTGGCGGGGAAGATCGCAAATTGGAACGTCAGACCCGAATGTGGATCGTCGATCTCGCCGTACCAGTTGTCGTCGTCCAGGTTGTGGAGCGTGGCAAGCCCGAGCCGTTTTTCGTACCAGGCAGCCAGGGCAGCGGGGTCGTTGGCGAAGAGGATGATGGCATTGACGCCAAGGATTCGGGCCATGAGCCCATTATGCCCGGTTCGAATCGGATTGGCAACGCGCGCTCTACCGCACGCGCCGCACCCACTCATCCTTCAGAGTCAGGCTGCGCAGATCGTTCGGGTCCTTGAGGCTCAGGAAGTCGCTGACCAGGCGGTTGAAGCGCGCGGTCTCGTCGAGCATCGGGAAGTGGCGCGACTCGCCCAGGACGACGCCGTGTACGTTGGCGCCCAGCGCCTCGACGACGTTTTCGCCGGGGGCAGTCACCAGCGTATCGCGCGCGCCGTGCGCGAGCAGCACAGGCTGCTGCAGCTCGGCCAGGAGCCGCGCCATCTCGGCGGCGCGGAGCGCGTCGACGCTCGTCGCCAACGCGCCGCGATCGGTCTTCGCCGCTTCGCGCAGCAGCAGATCGAGGTGCGGGCCGCGGTCGACGAAGCTCTCGATCAACGTGCCGGGCGCGGCCTCCAGCTGACGGTCGTTGAGGTCGATCGTGTCGATGGGCAGACCGACGAGCAACGCGCGGTCGGCCAGGGCCGGATAAAGCCGGCAGAGCAGGGCGACGACGGCCGCCCCGAGCCCGTGCCCGATGAAGGCGGCCTTGACGATGGCCAGCCGGTCCATGAACGTGCGCAGCAATTCGACCTGGCCGTCGAGGCTGTAGTCGGCCCGGCGCCGGGCCGAGTCGCCGAAGCCCCACAGGTCAAGCGCGTAGGCGCGGTACTCGCTGCTGACGGCCTGGAGGGTCGGCACCCAATAGCGCCACGACCCCAGCCAGCCGTGCACGAAGATCAGCGGCCGGCCCCGGCCAAGCACCTCGTAGTGGACGACGTCGCCGTCGACGATTAATGCGCTCATATGAATACCATGGAGCGTGGGGCATGGCGCGTGGCGCGATGCGCGCGCTTTGCGCGACGCGCCGCTTCCGCGCTATCCCTCGGCGCTCCGGCACCTCGTTGTGATCGAGTATCCATCGCTCTCGGCTCCGGCGTGCTCACGCTCGTGCGAGAATTTCCGCCACCTTGGCCATTAATTGGTCGGGCGCGAACGGCTTGAGCAGGTACTCGGCCGCGCCGGCATCGAGGCCGGATTGCACTTCGGCGTCCTGGCCCTTGGCCGACAGGAACACCACCGGGATGTGCGCGGTGGCCGGGTCCGCCTTGATCAGCTTGCAGGCCTCATACCCGCTCAACCGCGGCATGCGGACGTCGCTGAGGATCAGCTCGGGCACCTCGCGCTGGGCGACATGCACGGCCTCCTCGCCGTTTGCGGCGGTCACCACCTGGTGACCCGCGAACTCCAGCGTGAACTGGATGAGGTCGCGGATGTCGCGCTCGTCTTCTGCAACCAGGATCTTGGCCATAAACACCTCACCGCGCAGGGCTGCTTCATGCAGCCGCGCGCACTACACCAATATGCGTTCGCCGGCCTCGGCCAGCGGCAGCGCCAACGAGAACGTGCTGCCCTGACCCTCGACCGACTGAGCCAGCCACAACCGCCCGCCCTGCGCCTCGATCAGCTGGCGTGAGATCGAGAGCCCCAGACCCGTGCCGGCCTTGGCCATCACCAGCGGGTTCTCGGCCCGCAGGAAGCGCTCGAACAGACGCTTCTGGTGATCGGCGGAAAAGCCGACGCCGGTGTCGCTGACGTCGATGCGCGCCTCGTGCTCGACGGCATCGACCCAGGCTTTGAACGTGATCGTGCCGCCGGCCGGCGTATAGCTGAACGCGTTGTCCGCCAGGTTGGCGAGCACCTGCGTCAGCCGGTTGCGATCGGCCAACACAGCCGGCAGCCGGGCGGCCACATCGGACGTGACCGTCATCGCCTTGCCTTCCGACTGGCTGCGACCGCGCAGCTGGTCGGCGAGCACCGCCAGGATATCGACGGCCGAGACCGGGCGCAGATCGAACTTCAAGCGGCCCGACTCGATCCGTGAGATCTCGAGCAGATCGTTGACCAGCGTGTGCAGACGCTCGGCGTTCGACTTGACCACGCCGAGCAGCTTCTTCTGCTGATCGCTCATTGGGCCCGCCGCGCCGAGCAGCAGCATGTCGACGTAGCCCTTGATCGGCGTGATCGGCGTGCGCAGCTCGTGGCTCACGTTCGTCACGAACTCGCTCTTGATGTGCTCGACCTCGACGTCGCGGGTGACGTCGCGGATCAACGACACGGTGCCGATGAACTCGTCGCCGTCGACGACGTGCGCGAGCGAGATCGTCACGAGCCGTTTGTCGAGCAGCTCGATCTGCGTGAAGATCCGCGGCCCGTCGCTGTTGAAGCCGGCGCGCGCGGCGGAGTCGAGCCAGGTGCGGCCCTCGGGCGTGAACAGGCTGTTGAGCGCGCCGACCGGTTTGCCCATCACAAGGCCACGTTCGAGACCGAAGATCTGTTCGGCCGCGGCGTTGAGCAGCGTCACGCGCCCGGCCGAGTCGGCCACCAGCACGCCGTCGCCGATGCCCTCGAGGATGGCGCGGTTCTTGGTCGTCTCGACCTGCTGCTCGCGCAGCAGCACGCCCAGGCGCTCGGCCTGATCGCGGATCAGGCGGTACAGCTCGGCGTTGTTGATGGCCGAGCCGACCTGGTTCGAGGCGGCCGCGACGAGGCGCAGGTGGTCGTCGTCGAAGGCGTTGACGCTCGGGCTGTAGACCAGCAGCGCGCCGAGGATCTCGTCGTTCCACTGGATCGGCACGGCCAGCGCGCTGCGGTGGTCGACGTTCTGGCCCACGATCTTCTTCCAGCGCTCGTCGACATCGAGGTTGTGGATGATGACGGGCTGGCGGTTCTTGATCACCCAGCCGACCAGACCCTCGCCGGTGCGGAACGGGATCTCCTCGCCGCCGGGCGGAAGCACCTTCGGGCTGCCGAGCGCGGCGCGATAGATCAGCTTGCCGGTGTCCTGCTGCAGCAGGAAGATCGAGCCCTGCGCGGCGTTGACGGCCTCGGTGACCAGATGCAGCGCGCGGTGCAAGACGCGGTCGAGCTCGAGGCTCGAGGCCAGTTCGGTCGTGATCTGCAGTAGCGTCTCGACGCGTTCGCGCTCGCGCAACACTTCCTTCGTGCGCTGGTTGACGCGCGTCTCGAGGTCGCTGGCGAACTGGGCGTTGGTCAGCGCCGCCGCGATTTGCGCGGCGACCGTCTCGCTCAGCTCGAGCTCGTCCGACGTGAACTCGCGCAGCGTGCGCGACTCGACCGTGAACAGACCGACGACCAGGCCCTGCGACACGAGCGGCGCGACAAGCGCCGAACGCGCGCCGCAGCGCGTCAGGTTGCCGCGGAACTCGGAGCTCAGCCGCAGATCGTTCTCGATGTCCTCGATGGCCAGGGTATGCCGCTGGAGCACTTCGCCCGCCACGACGTCCTGCGTCACGTTCAGGCGCTGCCCCACCGCGCCGACATACGGGTGCTCGGCCTCCACCAGACCGACCCGGCGCGTGTCGTCGAAGAGCATCAGCCCGGCGTGGTCGGCCGTGAAGATCTCGACCAGCTGGCCGGCCGCCTGGCGCAGGATCAGGTCGAGGTCGAGCGTGGCGCTGAGCGAGTTGGCCATCCGGTTGAGGAAAGTCATGCGCTCGTTGCGTTCGCCGAGCTCGACCGCGCGGGTCTGGACTTCCACGAGCAGGCGCGCATTCTGCAGCGCGACGGCGGCCTGGTTGGCCAGCGTCTGCGCCAGCTCGATCTCGCCCGGCGTGTAGCGCCGGCGTGTGCGGGTCTCTTCGATCTGTAACATGCCGACCGGGACGCCCGAGGCGACGAGCGGCAGAATGAGGGTCGAGCGCGTGCCGCGGCGCCGCAGCGATTCGCGATACGGCTCGAGCAGACCCGTGGTCTCGACGTCTTCGACGACGACCGGCGCCAGGGTTTCGCGGGCGCGGGCGAAGGCCGCGGCCAGCGGCGCGGGTGGGAAGCTGCTGGCCGGCTGGTGCGCTGCCAGCACCGGTCCGCCGTTTTCGCCCTCGAGCGTGAACAGCGCCAGTTGCGGCGCGTCGAGCGCCGAAGCGACCTCGCGCACCAGCGTGTCGTAGAGCGCGTACAAATCGAGCGTGCGGCTGAGTTGGCTCGAGATGCGGTTGAGCAGCGCCAGACGCTGCGAGCGCGCGTCGATCTCGATGCGCCGCTGCTCGTTCTCCTCGAACAGCCGCGCGTTGTCGAGCGCCGTGGCGGCCTGGTTGGCGAAGGCGGTCAGCAGCCCGACCACGTCGTTGGCATAGAAATTGGGCTCGACCTTGTCGAGCGCGAGCGCGCCGATGACGCGGCCCTTGCTCACCAGCGGCACGCCCAGCCACGAGTGGGTCGAGCTGAACATGCCGGCCGGGAAGCGCGGGTCGAGCACGACGTCGCGCACGACGATCGCGGTGCCGGTGCGCGCCATCTCCGAGAACAGCGCGCTGTCCGCGATGGCCACGCGCAGCCCGATCCGCTCGGCGTCGCCGTCGGGCTGGCCTTCGGCCTTCGCGCCGGACAGCGGTTTGGTCTGTTTGTCGAAGCCGCGAGCGGCGGCCACGCGCAGGTCGTCGCCGTCGCGCAGCCAGAGCGTCGCGCTGTCGAAGGGCACGACGCCCGCGAGGTGCGCGACGACGCCTTCGGCGACGTCGCCGGTGCGCAGCGTGGCGTTGATCTGGCGCGTGGCCTCGGCCAGCGCGGTCAGCTGCGCCGCACGCCGTTGCGCGGCCTGGACGAGCCGCGCGTTCTCGATCGCGAGCGCGGCCTGGTTGGCGAAGATCTCGGCGACCTCGACCAGGCTGATGTCGGGTCGGCGGCCGTCGACGGGCGCGGCCAGCGTGATCACGCCGAGCAGCGTGCGCCCGGCCGGCTCGGGGTCGTCGGTGCTTGGCTCGCTGTCGGGGTTCTGCGGCCCGGCGCCCACCATCGGCACCACGAGCAGGTCGCCGACGCGCCAACCGCGAACGTCGTCGTCCGGCACCGACTGCAGCGGCGAGGTCGGGCCGCCGGTGAAGGCCTGGGTCAGATCGGCGGCGTGCTCGGCCGGCAGGAAATACGAGGCGCTGACGCGATAGGCCTCGCGCATCAGACGCTCGAGCCGGTACCACGGCTGACCGACCGGCGCAGTTCGCAGCGGCGCCGTCCCGTCGGGGCCGACCGCGGCCAAGCGCTGGCCGAACTGCGCGAACGTGTCGCGCACGTAGACGCTGACCTGGCTGTAGCCGACCGACTCGTGCAGACCGGTGGCGATCGCCTGCAGGTTCGAGGTCAACGCCGTGTCCGCGCGGACGCTGCGCGAGATGTCGAGCAGGTGGCTGAGTTGCTCGGCGCGCTGCTGCATCACGGCGCTGCGTCGCGCTTCGTCCTCGAAACGCCGGGCGTTGACGATGGCCGTCGCGGTCTGCGCGGCCAGCGCGGTGAGGATGTCCTCGACCGAGGCGTCGAAGCCGCCGGGCCGACTCGTCTCGAGCCACATCACGCCCGCCGGTCGGCCCTCGACCAGGATCGGCACGGCCAGCGCATGACCGTCAAACGCGCGCGCCGGCCGGCCCGTGGCGAGCGCCTCGCGCTCGAGCAGGCGATCGGGGCTCAGACCGGCGGCCGAGGCTTCGTCGAGCAAGAGCGTGATCGTGCCGCGGTCGGCGCGCGTGGCCCGCACGGCTTCGGCGTGCACCAGGCGCAGGATGCGCTCGCGTTCGAGGCTGCCGTTGAGTTCGCGGCTGACATGTGTCAGCGCCGTCAACTGTTCGACCCGGCGCTGCAGGTCCTGGTCGGTGGCCGCGACCAGACGGGCGCGCTCGAGCGCCGACGCGATCTGCGCGGCGATGATGGCCAGCAGCTGCAGGTCGTCGTGGCTGAAGGCGCGCTCGCTGTGCGCCGCGATCAGGATCTCGCCCAGCGCGCGGTCGCCGGCCAGCAAGGGTTGGGCGGCGAGCGACTCGAGCTGTTGATCGATCACCAGCGCGCTGTAGGGGCCGGTGGCGGCCGGGTGGAGCAGCGCGCGCTCGAACTGAACGAGTTCGCCGCGGCCGGTCGCGGTCTCGGCGCGTTCGCGCAGATGGAGCAGCGCACCGGCGCCGCTCGGCAGGCCGATGATCGACTCGGGCTGTGGCACCAGATCGCCGCGCGCGTCATCGACCAGGATCACGGCGCCGATGTCGAAGCCCAGCAGGCGATGGGTCATGCGGATCGCCGTGCCGGCCACGCCGTCGATCGAGGTCTCGGCCGCCAGCGCGCCGGCGAGCTCGGCCAGGCGCTCGGCCTGCTGCGCGCGGGCGCGCGCTTCTCGCACCAGCCGGGTGTTCTCGAGCATGGCGCTCGCCTGGCGAGCGATCGTGGCCAGCCGCTCCGCGTCGCGGCGATCGAACGGCTGCTGGTCGCGTCGATTGGCGACCTGGAGCGCGCCGACGCGCCGACCGCCGACCGAGAGCGGCGTCAGCAGGGTGGTGCGCACGCCGGCGGTCTCGGCCAGGCCGCGCAGTTCGAGCCATTCGGCCGGGAGGTCGCCGCGGACGTTGCGGCTCGACACGTGCTCGCGTGTGCGCCAGATCGCGTCGGCGGGCGTGCCCGGCGCGAGGCGGATCCGATAGTTCTCGAGCACGATGTCGGGCACGCCGAAGAACGGCGGCTGCGCGATCAGGGCGCCGGCCGCGGTATCGAGCATCAGCAGACCGGCCATCTCGACGTCGAGCCAGCGCGCGATGCGCTCGGTCAGACGGCCCAGCAACTGGCGCGGGTCGTCGGCGTCTTCGAGCGCGCCGGCGATCTCGCGCGCGATCTCGGCCAGCTCGGCGAGTTCGCCCGCCTGACGGCGCTCGACGTCAGCCTGGCGCGCCCGCTCAATCCAGACCGCGGCCTGGGCGGCCCAACCCATCAGCACATCGCCGGTCTGCGCCGGCAGCGGCTGACGGCTGCGGATCACGAGCGCGCCGAGGTTGGCCTCGCCCATCTGCACCGGCGCGGCGGACCAGTGCGACTCGCCATCCGTCACGGTTTGCAGGCTGCGATTGCGGTAGGCCGACGCGGCCAGGGTTTCGACCTCGGACGTGCCGTGGGATCCCGCGCCGTGCGCGGCCGCCAGGGTCAGGCGGCCGCCCTGGCCCTCAAGCCACAGTTCGGCATCGTCCGCGCCGAGCAATTGCGCGGTTTGCGTGACGACGGCCAAATCTGCGCTGTCGAGGCCGGGCGCGGCCGCGATCGCGGCGCCCGCCAGGGCGAGGGCGGCCATCGCCGTTTGCGCTTCGGTGTCGGTTTGCGGTAGACGGCCGGCGTCATGCACCGTCACCAGGAGCCGCTGAGGGCCAGGGCCGGGGATCTCGACCGAGCCGAGCGCCAGATGATGGCCGCCGACCTGCACGCGAGCAACGCCCGGGCGGGCGACGATCTCGAGCAGGGCTTCAGCCGGCACGCACTGAGCGACGACGTCGCTGAGTTCCACCGTCTGCGCGTCGAGGTTGAGCAATTGTCGGGCGCGGGCGTCGATGGCCAGCAGACGACCGCCGACTTGAACGACGAGCGTGCCGCCGTCCGCATCCAGCTGGGGCACGGCCCGCCCGGTGGCCGCGCCGTTGCGGTCTCGCGGCGCCTGCAACAGGGCGCGCGTCGCCAACCACACTGCGACCAGCAGTGCGAGGCCAACGGCGAGCAGCAGGAGGGCCATCCAGTCCATAAAGCCAGGGGGCGATGCCGGCGCTCAGGAACGGGTCGGAGGGTGGACCGTCCTGAACGACGCCATCACTCGTTGTCGGCGCGGCGCGCCTCGGCGGCGGCTTCGGTGATCTCGCGAATATCGGCAAACGGCCGGTCGGTCGACCGGAGCACGCCGGCCTGCAGCCGCATCAACTCGCCGCGCCCGTCGCCGTTCGTCGCATTCGGAACAGCGACATAGCCCTGTTCGCGATCCATGAAGGAGTAGTGCGTCAACACTTCTTCGTTGAACCGCTCGCGCAGCCGGGACGCGATCCGACCGATGCGCTCGGGCGCCGAGATGATCAAGAAATTATCGGCGCCGGGATGGCCGATGAAGTCCTGCGCGGTGCCCACCTCGTCGATGACCTCGCCGAGGAGCATGGCCGTGAAGCGCAACACCTCGTCGCCGGCGATGAAGCCGTAAGCGTCGCGGAACACGCCGAAGTGGCGGATGCCAAGGTCGAGCAAGGCCCAATCGCCGCCGCGCACGATCCGGCGCAGCTGGTCCTCGATCAGTCGGCCCGACGGCAACCCGGTGCGTGGATCGAGCGAGTTCTCGCGCTCCTGGCGATTGATCGCGTTGACCACGCGCAACTTGAGCTCTTCGATGTCGAAGGGCTTGGTGATGTAATCGTCGGCGCCCAGGCTGAGGCCTTCGATGCGGTCCGCGCGCTCGTCGCGTTGCGTCAGGAACAGGATCGGGATGTGGCTGGTGCGGATGGTGGTCCGCAAGTTGCGGCACACGCTGTACCCGTCCATGTCCGGCAACATGATATCGAGCAGGATCAGGTTGGGCAGGGCGCGGCGCGTCAGCTCCAGCGCCTCGCCGCCGCGCGGCGCGACGGACACGTCGAAGCCCTGGCCCGTGAAATAGATCCGCAGCATGTTGGAGATGTCGAAATCGTCCTCAACTACCAATAGTCGACCCTTGCTCATGAATGTTCCCTCCGACGGCGCGTACGCCCGGTCTCGCCCTGTGCCTGGTGCGCACGGACGACATTGCATAAGGCTTGCCGGCCCGCGTATTTTACGTGAAGTCGCGTACCTGTCCCTTCCACGGGTCCGGCGCGCTTATTTTGACGTAATTCTGCGCTTATGGTGGGTTGGGGTTAGTTGGAATGGGGCGGAGGGGCGGGCCGTGTGCTCCCGGAGTTCGGCCTGGCAGCGTGGTCCCGCCACGGTCTTTGTTCGTTCGAAAACTGACTGAAGCTTTTCGGCCCGAAGTGGGTCTAATATGTAGAGCAAGGTGAGAGACACGCTGGAATTGGTCCACGCCGAGCCCGTTTTTGAGGCGGCTGCCCCGGTGGCCGTCGACGAGTTCGTGCGCGCCCACCAGCATGGGGTCTACCGTCTGGCTTATTCCGTCCTGGAAGACGCCGACGAGGCCGAGGACGCTGCGCAGGAAGCCCTGGTCGCAGCGGTCAACCGGCTGGACGATTTCCGCGGCGAGGCGGCGCTGCGCACCTGGGTCTACGCGATCGCGCTCAACGTGTGTCGCCGCCACCTGCAGAAACGTCGTAGCGGCCAACGGTTGCTCGACGTGCTTCAAAGCTGGTTCCACCTGCGCGGCCAGGCGCCCGAGCGGCCCGAGGACGTGGCTGTCGATCGCGAGGCGCAGGGCGACGTGGCTCGGGCCGTCCGGATGCTCGACGAGAAGCACCGCCTGCCCGTGATCCTGCGTTATTACCACGATCTGCCGGTCGCCGAGATCGCCCAGATCCTGGGGATCAGCGAAGGGACTGTGCACTCGAGGTTGTTCACGGCCCGCGAGCGGTTGCGCGATCGGCTGGAACCGGTTTTGGGCCAATCCCGATGGGGGACCCATGAACGCCCATGAGGCGCTGGCCTGTTCGCAGGCCCATCTCTTGATCCAGGCCGAACTCGACCGACCGCTGCGCACGGACGAGGCCGCGATCGTGCGGGCTCACCTGGCCGAATGCGCCGATTGCCGGGCCTACCGCGCCGACATCGGCGCCGTGCAGTCCTTGCTGCTCGACGCCGGTCACGGGCTGGCGCATCGGCCGCACGCCATGCCCGACCTGACGTCGAACGTTCAGCGCATCGTGCGCACCCAGCGCCCGCGGCAAATGCTGATGACGCTGGCGCAGGCGACCGCGCAGTTCGGCGGGTTGGCCCTCGTTGCCTTGTTGGTCTGGAACGGCAACCGGGCGTTTCGACCTGATCCCGCCACCGTCCCCGTGCCTGAACCGACCAGCGTCGCGGCTGCGGCGCCGGTCCGGTGGAAACCGACGGCGACGGCGATGCGTGTGTCGCCGCTTGAGTTCCTTGAGGAACGCTCGGCAGAGCGCACGTCCGGGTCCCATCGGACCGTGACGGGCGGGGCTTCACTGAGCCAGCCCGGGTTCTTGTTACGCGACTGAGCCAGAACGCAACGCAATCGAGCCGGTGAGCACGTCGCGACACGCCGTCGCGCCGCGCGTGGCCGCGCGCCTGTTCGTCGGGCCAAGGAGGTGACGCCGACACGCCAGCCCTCGTCAACGCCGATCTATATGTCAAGATTCACATAGAAGCCCAGTCATGGAGGAGACGTCATGCCAACGGAGAAAGCTCGTTACGGCCTTAGCCTGGTCCTGGCCGCCGGCCTGATCGCCAGCGCCTGCGCCACGCCGGCCACGCCGATGGTCCAGACCCAGGTGGTGACCCAGATCGTCGCCGGCACGCCCGTGGAGCGCGTCGTCGAAGTCACGCCGACCCCTGTCCCGGCGCAGCAGAAGGACACGGTCGTCATCGGCACCTGGCAGCAGCCGCGCAGCTTCTCGCCCTATGCCAACAATCAATCGATCACGGCCGAGATCGATCTGCTCATCCGGCCGCGGTTCGTGATGCGCAACGACTTCGGCTTCGCGGCCAACCCCGATCTGGTCGACGGCGACCTCCCGTCGATCGATCGCAACGACGGCAGCGCGGTCTTCAACACGGTCGACGTCAAGGCCGGCGAGCCCATTTTCGACCCGGAGAAACTGACCGTCGTGCGGGCCGCGGCCGATGCCAGCGGCGTCAAGCAACTGGTCGTCACGGGCAAACTCAGGCCGGGGCTCAAGTGGTCGGACGGCGAGCCGCTGACGGCGCACGACCTGGTCTTCACCTGGAAGACCAACTGCTCGGACGGCTCGGGCGCGCTCGACCTGACGAACTGCCCGCTCGACAGCGCGGTCGGCGCGGTCGGCCAGCTGGTGAACTACGAAGCCGTGGATGACACGACGGTGCGCGCCACCTACGTGCCCGGCGCGGTCGACCCGGTGTACTTCATCACCGTGTTCGCGCCGTATGGCGTCATCCCCGAGCACCAGTTCAAGGGCCTCACGGCTGAGGAGATCCTCAACGACGAGCGCCACCTGGGCGGCGAGACCGTCCAGCCGCTCGGGTACGGCCCGTACAAGATGACTGAGTGGGCCAAGGGCGATCACCTCACGGTCGAGCCCGACCCGTTCTGGTCAGGGTCGAAGCCGGTGACCGGCAAAGTGATCTACAAGTTCTACGCCGACGCGACGGCGGTGTCGGCGGCCGTGATCGCGGGCGAGATCGACGCCAGCAGCGGCATCACGGGCATCAACGTCGATCAGGTGCCGTTCATGACGTCGACCGCCAAACAGGGCGTGATCAACTTCGAGACCGACCCGAACGCCGCCTCGTTCGAGATGCTGTACCTGAACTACTACGACCCGAAGGATCCGACCTTCAAGACCCCGCACCCGGTGCTCGGCGACTACGCGGTGCGCAAGGCGATCGCGCTGGCGCTCGACCGGCAGCAGATGGTCGACACGATCTTCTTCGGCGGGTCGACTGTGGTCGAACAGCCGCAGCTGCCGCAGATGATGTCGTATGACGAGTCGGCCGGTTCGCTGTCCTTCGACCCCAACGCGGCCGCCAAGCTGCTCGAGGAGGCCGGCTGGGTCGACAGCGACGGCGATGGCGTGCGCGAGCGCAACGGCGTGCGCGCCTCGGTGAATTACATCACGACCTCGGGTAGCACGCCCCGGCAGCGCGCGGCGCAGATCATCCAGGCCAGCCTGGGCAAGATCGGCATCGAGGTCAACCTGAACTTCCAACCGTCCTCGGTCGTGTTCTCGACGGACGTGCTCTACAACCGCAACTTCGACATGATCCAGTTCGCCAACACCTTCACGGTCGTGGACCCCGGGTCGTGGTGGTTCGGCATCGCCAACTGCGGTCAGATCCCGTTGCCCGAGAACAACTTCTCGGGCGGGAACTACGCCGGATGGTGCGAGCAGACGACCTCGGACGCGGTGGCCCAGGCGGCCTTCCTGACGCTGGACACAAAAGAGCGACAGGATCTATACCGCGAGGCCGTGCAGCACTATTTTGCACCGCCCGAGGGCGACGCGTTCGAGACCGGCGGCTTTCCATTGATCCCGCTGCATCTGCGGCCGAACTACCTCGGCACTGTGCCCGGGCTCGACGGCGCGGCGCTCGACTCGACCGAGTTGTTCACCTGGAACTCGCAGGTGTGGTCGTTGCACGCGACAGTCAACTGAGACCGGGGTGGGGCCCAGGGCGACGCATGCCCCTCCTCGCTCATGCGTCGTCCTGGGCTGTATCCGATACGTATGACCAACTATCTGATCCGACGTCTTGGCGAATCGTTTCTGGTGCTGGTGTTCTCGTCCGGCGTGGTCTTCGCGCTTCTGTATCTGGCGCCGGGCGGGCCGATGACCGAGATCCTGGAGTTCCGTCGGCAGTCGTCGCGCTTCCCGGTCAACCCGGAGGACATCGAGCGTCTTAAGCGTCAGTTCGACCTCGACCTGCCGTTGTGGCAGGCCTACACGCGCTGGGCCTTCGGCTGGCCCGTGCTCGACGATCGGCCGAACCGCGCCGGGGTGATCCGGGGCGACCTCGGGTTGTCGTGGCGCGTCTCGCAGAACGAGCCGACGCTGCAGGTGTTGATGCGACCGCTGCCCAATACGCTGATCCTGATGACGACCTCGACCCTGCTGGCGCTGATCGTGGCGGTGCCGATCGGCGTGTATTCGGCGGTGCACCAGTATTCGCGCACCGACTACCTTGTGACGGCGGGCACCTTTCTGGGGATTTCGATGCCGGTCTTCTGGCTGGGCTCGATGCTGATCCTGGTCTTCAGTTTTCAATTCAAGCAGTGGGGGCTGCCCTATCTGCCGCCGGGCAGTGTTGTGGCGGCGCGCGACTACGCCTTGCCCGGGTTGGGCCTGGTGACCGCGGGCTCGTGGCTCGATCGCGCGATCCGTCTGATCATGCCCACGATCACGCTCAGCCTGTTGCAGATGGCGGCCTGGAGCCGCTTCACGCGCGCCAGCATGCTCGAGGTGTTGCGCCAGGATTACGTGCGCACGGCGCGGGCAAAGGGCCTGCTCGAGCAGCTGGTCATCTCTCGACACGCGCTGCGCAACGCCCTGATCCCGCTGATCACGATCGTGGCGCTGGCGTTGCCCGGGTTGTACGGCGGGGCGATCATCACGGAGACCATCTTCAATTATCAGGGCATGGGTCTGCTCTTCATCGACTCGCTCACGCAGAGCGACTGGCCCGTGGCGTTGGCCTATCTGATGGTGCTGTCGGTGCTGACCGTTGGCGCCAACATCCTGGCCGACGTGCTGTACACGCTGGTCGACCCGCGTATTCGGATCACGTGACGTCGCGCGGCGTCGGGCGTCAGGTATCCCAACGATGTCGCCGAGCCTGGACACCTCGGAAACGTCGCCGATGCCTGGCGCCCGAGGCCGCACGACGGGGGAGGCCTGATGGCCGTTGCCGATCTTGCCGTCGGTGAAGTCCTGGCGCGTCCGCGCGAGGTGAGCCAGGCGGCGCTGGTATGGGGCCGGTTCTCGCGCCACAAGCTGGCAGTGCTTGGGGTGTGGGTGCTGATCGCGCTGTTCGTCGCGTCGTTCGCCGGGCCGCTCTTCAGCCGCTTCGACCCGGACGCGCAATTCGTCGGCCCGATCTTCGGCGAACTGACGGCCGAGCACCCGTTGGGCACCGACGACGTCGGGCGCGACGTGATGACGCGCCTGATGTACGCGGGCCGGATCTCGTTGCTCCTGGCGCTGGTGGTCACGCTGGCATCGACGGTGATCGGCGTCGGGGTGGGCGCGGCGGCCGGTTACTTCGGCGGTTGGGTCGACGCGGTGGCGATGCGCCTGGTCGATTTCCTGCTGACGCTGCCGATCCTGCCGCTGCTGCTGATCCTGTCGGCGATGAGCATTCGCGGCGGGCTGCCGATCGTGATCCCGGTGTCGGTGACGAAGCTCTTCGCCTGGATCTGGAACATGTCGGCCGAGCGCGCCGAGGGCGTGCTGATCCTGGCGCTGATCCTGATCCTGTTCCAATGGCAGAACCTGGCGCGGCTGGTACGCGGGCAGGTGTTGACGCTGCGATCCACGACCTATTCGGAGGCGGCGGAGGCGCTTGGCGCGTCGTCGTTGCACATCATCGCGCGGCACATGATCCCGAACACGCTGGCGCCGATCATCGTCTCGACCACGTTCAACTTCGGCGGCGTGATCATCACCGAGGCGGCGTTGTCGTTCGTGGGCTTTGGCGTGCAGGCGCCGTCGGCGAGCTGGGGCAGCATGCTCAACGGCGTGCGCGACTTCATCATGCTTCAGCCGTGGCGGGCCTTTGTGCCGGGTCTGGCGATCTTCCTGGCCTCGATGTCGATCAACTTCATCGGCGACGCCCTGCGCGACGCGCTCGACCCGCGGCTGAAGCTCTAGACACCGGGAGTGCCCCGATGTATCCCGATGTCGGCGGCAGGGGGACATCGGGATACTCCCGGTCTCTTTGATCTCGAGGACTGGCTGAGGATCGCGCTAACCACGTTTGGCGACATGCTGGCCTGAGGAGGACATCATGCCGCGCCGTCGCCAGCCTATCGAAGCCGACCAAGTCTACCATCTGACCAACCAGGGCCACAATCGGACGAACATCTATATCTCCGATGATAACTTTCGCTTCTTTATGGATCGCCTGTCGATCTACGTGTTGGGAACGCATGCCGAGTTGTTCGCATTTGCTTTGATGCCAAACCATTACCACCTGCTGGCACGGGTCCTGACGGATGACTTTGTCGAGGCCTACCGCCGGTTCTCGATCTCGTATACCAAGTCATTCAACAGTGTTTTCGATCGGGTCGGCACCTTGTATCGGGGGCGTTTTGCCGCCCGGTTGATTCTGGGCGACGCTGATTTGCAGGCGGTCAGTCGATACATCCACATCAACCCGGTAAAGGACGGCTTTGTGAGCAGACCCGACGAGTGGGTGTTCTCCAGCTACGCCGACTATGTCACCGGTAGCGGCAGTGGTTTGGCAAACCCCAGGCCCGTTTTATCGGGTTTTGGTAATCTCGCGACTCCGCAAGGGCTCAAGCACGCCCGGCAGGCGTACCGCCAGTATGTCACGGAGTGGCGCCGCGCAGAACGTTGAATAAGACACCGGGAGTGCCCCGATGTATCCCGATGTCGGCGGAACGCCGACATCGGGATACATCGGGGCACTCCCGGTGTCTTCGCTTACCAACTCTCGGCAACGCGCTCGCCCTGGCGCGGGTACAGGCGCCGGTGCAGGTCGGCCATCGGGGTCTTGAAGTGGTCGCTGTCCTCGTAGCGCACGTGCCTGTCGATCACACGGCGCTCCGGTGAGGCGAAAAGCACGACGTCGGATTCGATGGTCCGGGCGGGGTAGATCACCAGGCCCGAGCCGATCCGGCAGTTGTGGCCGATCGCGCCACCCAGCACCGGCATCCCCGTCGGCTGCAGGCTGCCGTCGCCGGCGAGCGCGCGCAACGGGATCGGGAGCAGGTTGTAGTCGGTGAAGGTGTTGCCCGCGCCGATGAAGGTCCGGCGACCGACCACGCACATCTGCAGACACGTGTTCTGCGCGATGATGGTGTGCTCCATCAACGTGGTCAGGAAGGTCGCGGCCCGGAAGGGCAGGAAGACGCCGTCGCCGATGGTCGAGAGCATCAGCTCGACGCCCTGCGAGATGTTGACGCCGTCGCCGATGGTGCAGTTGTCGATCACGGCCCCGGCGCCGATGGTGACGTTGTCGCCGATCACGGTCGGGCCGCTGATCACGGCCGAGGGGTGAATGACGCAGTTGCGTCCGATCTGCACGATCTCCGAACAGCGCAGCACCTGCTGCCGCTCGAGCAGGGCCAGCCCCAGCACCTTGACGTTGTAAAGCAGATCGCGGTTGAGCCTGTGCTCGAACCGCGCGCCGCGCCCGAAGAGGCCGTAGATCTGGTCCGCGATGAAGATGTGAACCCACGAATCGATGGCGATCAGCCCGCGCCGCGGCACCTGATACACCAGGTCGCCGCTCTCGCTCGCCATGTACGTCGGCACCCGGTAGAAGCCCATCTCGCGGGTCTGGAAATCGACCACGACGGGCGCGCAGACCGCTTCCGGCTCGACGCCGCGCGGAAAATACCACAGGTCAGCCAGGTGCTGGTCGCCGGCCGCCGCATAGCTGTTGGCCAGCGGGAGCGCATGGGTGTGAAACGTCGTGTTGTCGGCGGCAAAGGCGGCCCGACACGGTTTGTCCAGACGTTTGGCCTGCGCCAGGAAGTCGTCGATGAACGGCTGATCGAAGAAGAGGTTGTCGCGATAGACGATCGTCGGCTCGCCGGTGCGGGGCGCCTGCGTCAGGGTCTGACACTCGACTTCGTTGCTTGTGTAGTGCCCGAGCACGTCGCGCTGATGCAGCCAGAGCGGCTTGTTCTGGATGCGCAGATCGCGGGCCTCTTCATTGAAGGGGGCCACGTGGCGATGATCGCGCAGAACGACCTTGTGCATGGCGCTTTCAGGCGGCGACAAAGCCGCGGATCAATCGGTCGAAGGCGGCGGGCTCGTCGAGCATCGGAAAATGGCCGGATCGCGGCAGGGTTTCGACCTGCGCATGCGCGATCCCGGCCGACATCACGGCGTGCTGATTCGGGTGCACGATCACGTCGCGCAGACCGTAGATGCCGAGCGCCGGCATCGCCACCTGCGCCAACGTCGGTCGTAGGTCGGTGTGCCGCAGCGAGCGGATGCTGCCAAAGAACGACTCGATCGTGGTTCGCTTTATGTCGCGCGAGACCATAGGATACCAGACGCCGGGCTCGCGCGTCACGAGCGGCGCGTAGAGCCGCAACCCCAGCGCCAGCAGGCCGACATAGCGCCGGGTCAGCCGCCCGATCCAGGGCACGCTCGCCAGCTTGAGCAGCAGCGCCAGCGACGAGCCGACGATCGGCGAGCCGATCACGCCGACACGCGTCACGCGCTCGGGGTACCGAATGGCGGCGCCCAACGCGGTCGTGCCGCCCATCGAGTGCCCGATCACGGTGGCGCGCTCGATGCCGAGCGCATCGAGGAACACCGGCACCATGTCGATGTAAGCGTCGACCTGTGCGCTGTCCTGCCGCTTGCCCGACTCACCGAAGCCGTACAGGTCGACGGCGTAGCAGCGGTGCGTGTTCGCCAGGCCGCGCATGGTCGGCAGCCACAAGTCCCAGGAGCCCAGCCAGCCGTGGATCAGCAGCAACGGCGCGCCCCGGCCGATGACCTGGTAATGCACGGGGCCGCGGGCGGTCAGGAGGGAGGACATGAGAAACCGTAGAGCGTGGAGCGCGATAGGCGCGTTTGTTCTATGCCCCGCTACCGCGCGGTAGCGGGATCGCTTCACGCTCCACGTGATTACCCCATCAGCGCGCTGATGTCGACGCTCGTGTCGGGGGCCATCTCCTCGAGGATGGCGTAGAGCAGTTCGAGCAGGACGCTCTTGACCGACTCGCGGTCCCTGGCGACACAGGGCAGAAGCTTGATCGCCGGGTCGAGGCGCAGCGCGATGCGCAGGTCTTCGAGGTCCCAGGCGTCGGCGCTGTCTTGCTTGTTGGCGGCGACGACGTACGGGGTGGGGGCGTAGGCCTTGAAGGTCTGCAGGATGCTGATGGCCTCGCGGAACGTCTCGGGTCGGGTGCTGTCGACCATGACCACGAAGCCGAGCATGCCCTCCGACAGGATCTCCCACATGAAGTCGAAACGCTTCTGGCCGGGCGTGCCGAACAAATACAGCACCAGCTCTTCGTCGACCGTGATGCGGCCGAAATCCATGGCCACGGTCGTGGCGTTCTTGATCTTCTCGGCGTCCGATGTGATCTTGCGCTCGGTCGCGACGACTTCGATTTCGCTGATGGTCTGGATGAACTGGGTCTTGCCGGAGCTGAAGGGACCGGTGACCACCATCTTGACGGCTTGCGGCATCGTCCTGTTCCCCTTTTAGAGCGACCGGATGCGCGAGATGAGGCGCTGGATGATGCCGGTCTTGGCTTTCGGATCGTCGAGCTTGGGCGCCGTGACCGGCGCGGCCGTCGTCCCCGGGCGCACGCCGTTGGGCCGCGCGGGCTCGGCCTTCATCCCGCCGTTCACGCCGGCGGTGGCGACGACGGGCACGGTGGCGGTCGCCATGGCGGCGCTGCCCGGGCGCACCGGGGTCGCCACCTGCTGCCGCGCGATCGGCGCCGTCTGCGGCCGGGCGCTCTGGCCCTCGGGCCGCACGACCTCGACCAGACCGGCCTGGATCAGGCCGTACACGATCCGGCGCAGCTCGAGATCGCTGAGCTTGTTGTGTTTGGCGATCGCCCGCATGGTGTTCTTCGGGCTGATGTACGACACCACCCGCCACTCCTCAGGGCTGAGGTGCATCTGGCGGATGTTGGTGTTCGGCCGTTCGGTGAACTTGAGGGCCATGTCGAGATCCGGGATCTCCTCGACCAGGCGCTCGTGCTCTTTCATGCGGCGCGCGCCTTCGAGGATGACGTTCTCCAGATCCATCGGCACCGTGATCTTGTCGACGCCGGGCATCATGGCCGGCTCGAACTGGAAGACGCCGTCGTTCCAGGTGAACAGCTTGTAGATGATCTCGAGCGTGTGGCTGCGCAGACAGTTGACGATGTCGGCCTGTTTGACGTAGCCGGCGTTGATCAGCAGCAGGCCGAGCTCCTTATCGCTCGAGCCGCCGGCGCGGGCGCGCACCAGCTCGGTCTGAGCGTCGGTCAGCTTGCCGTACTTGCGCAGAATGCCGGGCAGGGTGTTGTCGACCTCCGCCAGCTGCGCGTGGACCAGCTTGCCCTCGCGGAACGCGATCTGGGCGCTCGGCGCGGGTGCGCCGTTGACGCCTTGCGTGCCGTTCGGCCCGATCACCAGGGCGCCGGTCTTGCGCGCCAGGTTGATCAGGTGGAGCAGCTGTCCGATTGAGAAATCCCGCAAATTGCCTTTAAGCGGCATCCTGACCTCGGTGAGCCTGTTCTTCCGTAAACCCCTGCCGTGGCGATTATAGGGTGACGACACCCGCCACGTAGATAAATTCTCCGCGAAAAGACGCGGGTTGCGGTGTGGCTGGCGTAGAAAGGGTTGGCCCGAACCGGCCGCAAAAGCGTTCTGCTAGAATCGATCTTCCATTCACGGGAGGCCGATTCTCCGATGCGAACACGCTTTCTGCTTTCCTGCGCCACCTCCGCCCTGATCCTGGCGGCCTGCGGTTCCTCCGCACCGGCCGCGACTCCGACGCTCGCCGCACCGCCCGTAGTCACCGCCGCGCCGACCGCGACGACGCTGCCGACTGCGGCCGTGGTCGTGGCGGGGGATACGCCCACCGCCGCTCCCACCATCGCGCCGCAACCCACAGCGGCGGCCGTGGTCGGCCCGGACAGCTATCCGGCGGACGTCAATCCGTTGACCGGCGAGACCGTCGACGCTTCCCAACTCGAGCGCATCCCGGTCGCCGTCAAAATCTCCAACTTCCCGATCAGCGCGCGCCCACAGTACGGGTTGGCTCAGGCCGATCTCGTCTTCGAGCACCAGGCCGAGGCCGGGTTGACGCGTTTCACCGCGTTCTTCCTGCAAAACGACGTCGACAAGATCGGGCCGATCCGCTCCGCCCGCTTTATCGATGCAGAAATCGTGCCCGCCTTTCAAGCCGCGCTCGTGACGTCGGGCTCGTCGTTCGGCACGATGGACAAGCTCCGCCGGACGACGTGGTTCCTGGGCGCCGACATCTGGCGTCTGGTCTCCGAGGAGTCGGCGTACAACTGCCCGCCGCTCTGCCGCGAGCGCCCCGATGACATGAACAGTCTTTTCACGAGCACGACCCTGCTGCGCGCGGCCGTGGCCCAGACCGCCCAAAAGGCCGGCGCCGCCGCGCCAGGCCGCGCCGACCTGCGCGGTCTGGCTTTCGCGGCGGTCGCCCCGACCGGCACGCCCGTCACCGACGTGCAGTTGCACTACTCGGGCTCGGCGCAGGTGCTGTGGAACTTCGACGCGGCCAGCGGCCGATATCTGCGCTGGCAGGAGTCCGCGCCTGGCGCCGATCTGGTGCCGCACGTCGACGCGGTCACCGAGCAGCAGCTCTCGTCCGCGAACGTGGTGTTGCTCAGCGTCAACCACCAGAACAATTTCGTGCCCGAGGATTTCCGCGACGGCGGCAACTGCGGCGTCGAGATCCAGCTCTGGACCAGCGGCCCCGCGCGCGTCTTTCGCGACGGGGTGATGATCGAAGGCGCCTGGGTGCGCGATGCGTCCACCGGCATGCATCTGCAATTGCGCGACGCGGCCGGCGCGCCGCTCCCGCTCAAGCCGGGCAACACCTGGTTCGCGGTGGTCACGCTCAACGCGCCGATCGAGCTGAACGGCGCGGCCATGGCCGTCTCCGGGCGCGTGGTCGACACGAAGAGCGAGTGCCCCGTGCCGCCGACCGAGACGCCCGACCCGAACGCCACGCCGACGCTCGACCCGCTGGCGACGCCCGTCACGCCGTAATCGAATTATGGTGCTCAGTCACTTTCAGGTCCGACCGCTGCTGACCGCGCGCGACGCGGGCGTGGCGGCGGTCGAGACGACGCTCGACCTCGGTCTGACGCGTGTCGTGGTCACGCTCGACGCAGGCGGCGTCGCGTGGGGCGGGGCCGTGATCGCGTGGGGCGTGCTCGAGCGGATCGTCAAAGACGAGAATGGCGTGTTCGCCATCGTCGACGGCGCCGCGCGAAAGATCCAGACCTACTCGGATCTGACCGATCGCGCCGTGAGCCTGTATCCGACACCTGGCGCGCCGTCGATGCTCGTCGCCGGGTTTCCGATGCATCGCATCAAGGACACGGACCCCTGGCGCGACACCCAGGCCAAGATCAAGGCGGCGGCGCCGACGGGTCGCGTGCTCGACACCTGCACCGGCCTCGGCTACACCGCCATCCTGGCGGCCGAGACCGCCACGCACGTCACCACTGTGGAGCTCGACCCGGCCTGTCAGGCCGTGGCTCGCGAGAACCCATGGTCGGCCCGCCTCTTCGACCACCCGCGCATCACGCAATTGATCGGCGACGTGGGCGAACTGGCCGGCGCGCTGCCCGAGGCCGGCTTTGATCGGATCATCCACGATCCACCGACCTTCAGCCTGGCCGGCGAGCTGTATAGCGGCGACTTCTACCGCGAGTGTTGGCGGGTATTGCGGCCCGGCGGGCGCCTCTTCCATTACATCGGGGATCCGGACAGTCCGTCCGGCGCGCAGGTGACGCGCGGCGTCACACGGCGGCTCGGCGAGGCCGGCTTCACGCGTATCCAGCCGGCGCGCGGGGCCTTCGGGGTGACGGCGGTTCGTTAATAGAAAACGCAGCGAGAGGGCCATCCGGCTCGGCCGGATGCCCCTCTCGCTGCGTGGTCCGTCGTCAGGCCTTGTTCGGCCCGGCCAGGTACATCTCTTCGACGTATTGCTTGACCATCCGGCGCATGCTGAACTGCGGGGCCAGCGTCGAGATGCACTCGCGCACGCGGCGCAGCCAACCGGCCGACGGCCCGATCGAGCCGTCTTCGTAGTACAGCGGCTGGATCTGGTTCTCGAGCACGTCGTACAAGCTCGCCGCGTCCTTGGCGTCCTGCGCCTCGTGGTCATCCATCTCCGACTCGTCGCCGATCGCCCAGCCGTTCTCGCCGTTGTAGCCTTCCTGCCACCACCCGTCGAGGATCGAGAAGTTCAGGGCGCCGTTGAGCGCCGCCTTCATGCCAGACGTGCCCGAGGCCTCGAGCGGTCGACGCGGATTGTTCATCCACACGTCGACGCCCTGCACCAGGTAGCGCGCCAGGTTGATGTCGTAGTCCTCGAGGAAGGCGATGCGGCCGGCGAACTCGGCGCGCTTGAGCTGGCGGTAGACCTCCTGGATGACCTTCTTGCCGGGATCGTCCATCGGGTGCGCCTTACCGGCGAAGATGATCTGCACCGGCATCTTGGCGTTGTTGACGAGGCGCAGCAGCCGGTCGACGTCGCGCATCACAAGCGAGCCGCGCTTGTAGGTCGAGAAGCGGCGGGCAAAGCCGATCGTCAGCTTGTACGGGTCGAGCAGGGTGCCGGCCGCGACGATCTGCACCGGGTGGCGGTGGGTGGTGACCCACTGCTGCCGGGCGCGATCCCGAACGTAACTGATCAGCTTGCGCTTGAGGTGCAGCCGGGTCGCGCGCAGTTCGTCATCGGGCACCGCCAGGAACGGTTGCCAGGTCTCGGGGTTGTCGACCTCCTCGAGCCAATCGGCGTCGAGGTAGCGGTCGTACAGGGTGCGCATCGCGCGCGCGAGCCACGAGCCGGTGTGCACGCCGTTGGTGATCGCGCCGATCGGCACGCGCTCGACGGCTGTGCCCGGGAACAGGAACTGCCACATCTTGCGGCTGACCTGGCCGTGCAGTTCGCTCACGCCGTTGCTTTGCCGCGACATGCGGATGGCGAGCACCGACATGCCGAACGACGTGCCCCAGCTCTGCTGCAGCCGCGCCAGATCCATCAGGCCGTCGCGGGTCAGGCCAAGGCTCGGCCAGTACTGGTTGAAGTACCGGTCCATCATCCAATCCGGGAACTCTTCGTTACCGGCCGGGACGGGCGTGTGCGTGGTGAAGACCGTCTCCGACTTGACCTTTTCGACGGCGGTCTTGAAGTCGAGGCCGGTTGCGATAAGCTCGCGGATGCACTCGAACGTGAGGAAGGCCGAGTGCCCCTCGTTCATGTGCCAGACCTTGGGCGTGATGCCCAACAGCCGCAGCGCGCGCACGCCGCCGATGCCCAGCACGATCTCCTGGCAGATGCGCGTGTCCTTGTCGCCGCCGTACAGGCGAGCGGTCAGGTCGCGATCGGCCGGCGCATTCTCGGGCACGTCGCTGTCGAGCAGCACGAGCGGGATGCGCCCGACCTGGATCTTCCACAGCCGGGTATGCAGGGTGCGGCCCGGCAACTCGACCGAGACCATCAGAGGCTGGCCATCGGCGTCGTTGAGCGGGATGATCGGCAGGTCGTCGAACGAGTACGTGATGTACCCGGCCTCCTGCCAGCCGTCTTCGGTGATGTGCTGCGAGAAGTAGCCCTGGTCGTAGTACAGGCCGACGCCGATGAACGGCAGGCCGAGGTCCGAGGCCTCTTTGGCGTGGTCGCCGGAGAGCACACCCAGGCCGCCCGAATACGTCGGGAAGGACTCGTGCAGACCGAACTCGGTCGAGAAGTACGCGATCAGGTTATCGGTCCTATCAGCGTGCTCGCGTTTGTACCAGGTGTCTTCGGCGCGCATATACGCGTCAAAGCGCACGATGACGCGGTCGAACAGGTCGAGGAAGGGCGGGCTCTGCAGGGCGCCGTTCAGATCCTGGCGCTTGACGCGGCGCAGGAACTTGATCGGGTTGTGGGCGACCTCGGACCACAGCTGGCGGTCGATGAACTCGAAGATCTCGGTGACGTCGGGATTCCACGTCCACCACAGGTTGTAGACCAGATCGGCCAGACGCGCGATGCGCTTGGGCAGATTCACGCTGGCCAGGGCGGCCTGCGCATTGAAGGCTCCGTTGAGTGACACTTGCTCCTCCAGTCTTCGTTTCGGTGCGAAAGCCGAGAGACTATACCATACAGGTTTCCGCCGACCGCCTTACTTTCGGGCCATTTTCCTGCGACAATACTTGCATCGGTTCCAACAGCGTTCCATTGGATGGTATCGAAACCCTAGGCAAATACGACGCGCCGAGACGAGTGTTCGGCGTTCGTCGCACCCGTGAGGATCATGGAATCGGATCTCCTGCTCCCAAGTCGCATCGCTTTGCCCGACAGCGCCGGGCCCTGGCCGGTCGTCGTCATGGTCCATGGCTGGCTGGGAAACGAGAACGTGATGTCGACCTTCGTGTCGACGACGCCGGCCGGGGCCGCGCGCTTCCTCCCGCGCGGCGTGTATCCGGCCGGGCCGGACAGCTACGGGTGGTTCCCGGAGGATCCGACCGAGGACGACGTGCTCTTGGGCGTTCGCGCGCTCGAGGCCTACATCCTCGATCTGCCGCGTCATCATCCGATCGATCGCAAACGCGTAGTGTTGATGGGGTTCAGCCAGGGCGCCGCCGTTTGCGCGGCGCTGTGGTTGTACAATCCTGGCATCGCCCAGCGCGTCGCGCTGCTGGCCGGGTTCCTGCCGCGGCCGGCGCGGGTCTGGGCCAAGCGCGGTCGCCTGAGCGGACGGAGTGCGTTCATCGCGCATGGTCTCGACGACACGACCGTTCCGGTCGAGCAGGCCCGGCTGATGCGCGATCGACTGACGACAGCCGGCGCCGACGTGACTTACGGCGAGTACCTGGTCGGCCATAAAATGAACAGTCAGGCCATGCGCGACCTGACGGGGTGGTTGGCCGACGCGCCCGAATAGTGCTCTGGCCGCGCGTCGACCGTTCCACGGACTTCACCGATTCTGCCGTTCGAACGCAGGATCTTTGCGCCACCTGCGCCAATATATGATCGGGGTCGTATGAACCGCTTTCTCACTCGTATCGTTCGTGGGTCGTGCCTGTTGCCGTTGCTGGTGAGCGTGCTGGGCGGCGCGCCTCGCACCCTGGCGGCATCCGGTGTTGCGCGCCCGAGCGCCCAACAAGGCAACACCGTGTATCTGCCCGTCATCCAGGCGCCCTGGGGTCGGATCACTGGCAGCGTGACCAGCAGCCGCGGGAGCACAGCCGGAACCGTCGTCCAATTGCGCTCGTATCAACCTGCCGGCGTCAATCCGTCCACCCTGGTTGTCAGCACGACGATTGCCGCCGACGGCACGTACGCTTTCGCGCAGGTGCCGGCTCTGCCGACCACGTACGCGTATTATCTGTTCTACACCCCCACGGTCTCCGATCCGGCGTTCTTGATCGGGGCATACAGCGCGGATGTAACGGCGCTGGCTGCCGGTCAGGTTGTCAATCTCGGCACCCTGGACGTGACCGGCCTCGACCTGTCGTCGCCTGCCGACCAGGTTGTGGCGTCGATGCCGACAACGTTCACCTGGGTACGGCGAGCGACGACGACCGACATCTACTATTGGCGCGTGTTCGATCCGGGTGGCGTTCTGGAAACCCTATCGACCGACGACCTGGGCTATGTCGATCAGGTGAATATCAGCCAATTCCCGGCGGCTGCCGGCTATCAGGCCAATACCCTGTACGGCTGGAATATCGGCATCGTGATGCCGGACAACTCGCTGGGTTTCTCCCGAAGCCGCAGGATCACGTTCTCCAATATCAACACGTATGACCTCGTGGCCGGGTTAGGCCTGCACGGCCATCTGCCGCTCGCACCTGGCCCCGATCGACCGGATCGAAACCGCTGACTCGCAACCATGTGTGAAACGACACCGGGCGCGAGTGCCAACTTGCGCCCGGCGTCGTTTCTGGCCGGGCCGCATCAGCAAACCATAACTACGCGTCGCCATCCATCCCACCCTTACGTCGCCTCGACTTGCCGCTATAACAGAATAGGGTCACAGATGGCCGGAGTCCTCGTGTCGGCGCGCGCGCCGAGCGGAGGTGCCGGCGTCTTACCGACCGGGTCGGCGGATGTGGAGGTCCGGATGGCTGTTGTGCATGTCAAACGAGGCGTACTTTTGCTGGCGAGTGTGTTGAGCACCGGTCTGCTCTCGACGTCGCCCGTCAAGGGGCAAGTCGGCACACAGCTTTACTTCCCGGCGTTCTATCAGGACTATCAACCGACCGGCCAGATCACGGGGCGCCTGTTGTTCGCCGGCGCGCCCGAGGCCGGCGCGACGATCGACCTGGTGAACTACACGGTCTCCACCGGCGCCGAAAACGCCGCCTTCACCGCGACGACCAACGCAAACGGGGACTTCGTTTTCGTCACGCCGATGGCGCTCGGTCCGGGCGAGCACTACTACCTGCGCTATTACAACCCGACACTCGCCGGCGCTCCCGCCCAATACGACACCACCCGCGTGCTCAGCTGGGCCTCGTTCGATCTCGGCAATTACGCCTACGACACGACGTACGATTTCGCGGATATCGACGTCGCCAATATCCAGATGAACCTCAACGCGGCCAGTGTCCCGGTCCCCTACCAGTTCAGTTGGGGGCGACGCGGCGGATACACGTCCGAAAGCTACGAGTTCATGCTGACCGATCAGGCCTCGGTCTTCTTCACATCGGGGCTGCTCGGTTACAGCGACTACTACGATCTGACGACGCTTCCGACGGGCTTCGCCAATGACACGCCGTACGTGTGGGGCATCCACATCGTGAGCCCCACGGCAGGCGAAGGCTATTCCTGGTCGTACACGGTGATGTTCGGCCTCGGAGCCCCGGGCGGGCTCGACGCATCGCTTGTCGCGCAGCCGGGGCCGCGGACACGCTGATCGCGACCCAATTTACTCGCGGGCGCGTGATCGGGCTGAGATGCGACCAAAGCCATCTCAGCCCGATCGTTTTTGTGTGGTCTGATTATTCGGAGAGGTCCACGCAACCGGCCGGCGGCTGCGGGTCTGCGTCTCGGCGGATGCGCTCGGCTCACGCAAACAGGTCGTCCTCGCGCAGCCTGTCCGGGGCCTCGGGCCAGGCGCGCATGTAACCGTCGGTCCCGCCGAAGAAGCGCGTCACGGCGCGGGCGATCACGCCGCCGCGCTGCGGCCCGCCCTCGAGCTGGCTCTTATGACAGGCCGAGGCCCTGTCCTTGCGCTCGAGCGCGGCCGGGCTGAGCCGAACCCGGCAATGGACCGGGAACTCGACCCGCGCCAACTCCGCCAGGTCGATGTCGTGATTGCGACCGAACCGTCGCGGATCCTGCCCGATCAACGGCAGCAGACGCACCGCCCATCGGAGAAAGCCTTTCGGAAAGACCGAGTAGTACAGCTTGCGTGGCGCGAAGGCCGGCCCGGCATCGCGATAGAGTTCGCCGTTGCCGGCCGCCTGAAAGGCCAGCACGGTTGCCCGATGGATGTGGATGTGATCGGGGTGCCGATATCCGCCGATCGGGTCGAAGGTGAACACCACCTCGGGCTTCAATCGACGAATGACGGCCGTGACCCGCGCCGCGACATCGTCGAGCGAGGCGTTGATCTGTGCGTCGGGGTGGGCATTGGCTTCGGACCCGGGCATGCCTGAGTCGCGGTAGCCCAGATGCACGACCTCGGCCAGGCCGAGCGCCGCGGCGGCCGCGTCGAGTTCGGCGGTGCGCATGTCGGCCACGCTGGCGTAGCCCTCCATGTGTTGCGCGTCGGCCGAGCCCGCCTCGCCGCGCGTCGCGCACGCATATACGACCTTGTGACCGCGCAACGCGTACTCGGCCAGCGTGCCACCGGGCCCGAAGGACTCGTCATCGGGGTGCGCGCCAACGAACAACAATGTAGACGTCATCGCCATCCTCTTTCGCTTACCGCACTATTCGACAAACAATTGAGGGTCCTGAGGAAAGAGCCGGCGCATACCCCGGTTCTTCGCTCAGGACCTGTTTGGCTGAACAGTCATCAGATTCCGTGGCACAGTTGGATGTGGCCACAAAGCGACGCGATGGCCTGATCGTCAGAGAACCGGGGCCATCGCATCCGGCTAAGTTGGATACAATCAACGACATGATTCGACACGACTCGCGCTTCGGCCGCTTCCTCACCAGCCCGATCGGCAAAATCCTGCTTGGGGCCGGCGTCGGCGGTCTCGTGGTGGCTTTCGCCAATGTGCAGGATCCGCTCGTCTTCGTCGGCGGAATGGTGGTCGGGGTGATCGCCGTCTTCGCGCTCGGCCAGATCCGCTGACGCCTTACGCGAGCGTCAGACCGCGCACGACCTCGGGCATTCCGACGGCCACGCCGACGGCTTCGGCGTCGATGCGCTTGAGCAGCCCCGTCAGCACATCCTTCGAGCCCAACTCCACATAGGTGCGCACGCCCTGCGCGTGCAGGTAGCGGATCGAGTCGGTCCAGCGGACCGGCGAGGTCAGTTGCGCCGGCAGTTCGCGCCGGATGGCGTCGATGTCGGGCAGGGGGCTGGCCGTGATGTTCCCGACCACGGGGACGCTCGGGGTCTGGATCGGTGTCGCGGCCACCGCCTCGGCATAGCCGGCCACCTCGGGCGCCATCAGCGCCGAATGGGCCGCGATCGACACCTGAAGCCGCAACGCGCGCTTCGCCCCGCGCGCTTTGGCCAGTTCCATCGCCTTCTCCAACGCCGGCAGCGCGCCCGAGATCACGACTTGCCCCGGGCAGTTGTCGTTGGCCACCTGCACCGGCAGGCCGGCGTCGGCGCTGGCTTCGGCACAGATGACCTGCAGCGCGTCGGCGTTGAGGTTGAGGATGGCGGCCATGCCGCCGGGCGCCTGCGCGCCGGCCGCCTTCATGGCCTCGCCGCGCCGGCGGATCAGACGCAGCCCATCGGCATAACCGATCGCGCCGGCAGCAACCAACGCCGTTACTTCGCCGACCGAGTGGCCGGCCATGTAGGCGGGGGTGACGTCGCCCAGGTGCTCGCGCAGGGCCCGCAGCGCCGCGATCGACGCGGCCAACAGCGCCGGCTGTGTGTTGATCGTGTCGTTCAGCTCGGCCTCGGGACCTTCCCAACACAGCCGCGACAGAGCGAAGCCGAGCGCGTCATCGGCCTCCTGAAACGCGGCGCGCGCGCTGGCGAACCCGTCGGCGAGCTCTCGAGCCATACCCAGGGCCTGCGAGCCCTGACCGGGGAAGACGAATGCGGTTGTGCCGGGGGTGAATGTCGTCATGGCGCGATTGTAGCAAACCGAACCCGTTCGAGAAATGAAAAAGGGCTGCCTGGCAGCCCTCTCTCGATCGATCCCTCAGCGCCTGTCGTTCAGGCGGCGGCCTTCTTCTCGACGACCTGCTTGCCGTTGTAGAAGCCGCACTCGGGGCAGACCCGGTGCGCGGGCACCATTTTGCCGCAATTCGAGCAAGCGGCGAGGTTGATGGCGCTCAGGGCGTCATGGGCGCGACGGCGATCGCGGCGGCCCTTGGAGTGTTTGCGTTTTGGATGCGGAGGCATGATCGAACGTCCTTACGAGCTGTGCCCTTCACAGGCAAAATAAGGCCTGCACAGGGCAGGCAGCAAGAATGTATTATAACGTGCCGCCCCGGACTGTCAAGGGAGCGAGGGCGCAGGGAGCGCGGGTGTGCACGGGCGCGTTGTCAGGCGGCTCAAGGCTCGGGTCGGATCGGGTACGCGGATCACGCGGATTGTGGCCGATTACGCGGAATCAGCAGGAATTCGCTCCGCGACATCCGTGCTCATCCGCGTGATCCGTGTACAAGACCGGGCGCTGGCAGACCAACTGGCAATGCGTGCTTGCACGCGGAGCGCGCGAGCGGTCGCTCGCAATCGTCTAGTGGGGGAGGAAGGGGTATGTCGTTATGTCGCCCTTGATCGCCTCGAGCAAGACGTCGATTTCGGCCTGATCGCCGTCGTCGAGAGCCTCGGCGCCGGCTGGCGCGCGTTCGAAAAGCGTGGTGAACACGCCGCGGCGTTTGAGCATATAGCGCATGAACGGCCAGGTCTCGCGGATCAGCAAGGGTAACAGCCGCCCGTGCAGCTCGCGCGCGCCGGCCTCGTCGCCGGCCCACCAGCGCTCCTGGATCCGCGCGAGGACGTCGGCGAGTTCGCAGGCCGGCATGCAGCCATCCGCGCCGCGGCTGAGTTCCTCAGGCAGGAAACGACCGCCGAAACCGCCGAAGATGGTCTTGACCTGATCGCCGACCAGCCGCTTGATCTCGGCGATGTGTTTTGGTCCTGGCGGGCGTTCTTCCTTGACGTACTGGATCGTCGGGACGTCATGCACCAGCGTGGCGACCTGCTCGCCCGTGAGCGGCGCGTACTGGGCCGCGTTCTGGAGCACGATCGGGCCGGCATAGGCCTCGGCCAGACGGCGGAACATCGTCATGGTCTGCGCGGCATCCGATCGGGCCGGCGCCATCGCGATGATCGCATCGGCCCCGGCGCGCTCCGCCGCGCGCGCGTAGGACAGCACCTGCGGGATCGAGATCCCCGAGCAGCCGAAGATCACGGGCAGCCGCCCGTTGACGGTCTCGAGGACGGCGTCGAGGTTCCGCAGCCGTTCCTCCTCGCCGAGGAAGTAGAACTCGCCGACCATCACCGGCCAGACGATGCCGTGCTGGCCCGTCGCGCAGCAGAACTCGGCC
Organism: Anaerolineales bacterium; assembly: GCA_044224715.1. Taxonomy (GTDB): domain Bacteria; phylum Chloroflexota; class Anaerolineae; order Anaerolineales; family UBA6663; genus UBA6663. Next base: position 77,464 of record JBGAJV010000020.1, read on the forward strand.
GCGGCGCGCAGATCGGGCGTGCGGATCTCGAGATCCTGGTTGTACGGTGTGGGCAACAGCCCGAAGACGCCTTTGAGGTGGTCGAAGCGGGGCATGCGTGGAGCGTTGGGTGAGGCGTGAGGCGTGCCAAGCGAGGAGCGTGGAGTATTCGCTCCACGCTCCTCGCTCGTTGCTTTACGCTTCCTCGACGGGCGGCATGCCCTTGTCGGCGCGGAGCTTGTTGATGCCGTTGCGGATCTGGGTCAGCGAGCGGACCATCTCGGCCTCGAGGCGCATGAGGACGTCGAGCGCGTATTCGTCGGCATCGGCGCGGGCGGCCTCGGCCTCGGCCTGGGCGGCGCGAACGATCTCGCTGGCGCGGAGCTTGGCGTTCTCGGTGAGCACGTCGCGCTCGATCAGCTGGTCGCCCTTCTCCTTGGCGAGCTGAACCGTGCGCTCCGACTCTTCGGTCGCCTGGGCCATGATCTTGTCGCGCGAGTTGATGATCTGCTGCGCCTTCTTGACCTCTTCGGGAATCGAGACGCGCATCTGATCGATCAACTCGAGGACGCGGTCCTCGTCCACCAGCAATTTGCGGGTCAGCGGGAGCGGGCGACCGTCATTGAAGACCTCTTCAAGGCGGTCAACGAGATGCAGGATGTCCATTCATGGCCTCCGCCACGTGCGGAATTGCTTAAGAATGCGCCAAAAATACTACGGATTCATGCGAAATGCAATTTGACGTTAACCCGAGAACGGGCATCGCCCGGGGCTAATCCCGGCCGATGCCCGTTCCCGCGCTGTCTTCAATCCCTGAGTTGCGACAGTGGAACGCTGCCCTCGCCGCCCAGTTCGCGGAACCGGCGGCGTAGCGCGCTCTCGACGTGCAGCGGAACCATGGTGCTGACGTCGCCGCCGAGCGACGCGATCTCGCGCACGGTCGTGCTGCTGAGGAAGGTGTGCTGTTCCTTCGAGATCAAGGTGACGGTTTGTAGCTCGGGCGCCAGCCGCTGGTTGGCGAGGGTCATGCGGAACTCGAACTCGAAATCCGAGAACACACGCAACCCGCGCACGATCACCTGTCCGCCGACTTTGCGGCAGAAGTCCACGGTTAGGCCGTTGTAGCCCGTGACCCGGATGTTGCCGAGGTCGAGCTGGCGAACGGCCTCGTTGACCAGCGCGATGCGCTCCTCGAACGGGAACGCCAGCGACTTGAGCGGTCGATCGTAAACGCCGACCACCACCGTGCTGAACAGTTCGGCGCTGCGCTGGATGATGTCGATGTGGCCGAAGTGCACCGGATCGAACGTGCCCGGGTAGATGGCCGTGATGTGGCGGATGCCGTCAACTGACATCGCCGGCTCCCCATTCCCAGAAATCGGCCACGAGGCGTCGGATCCCGTCGTGCTCGGGCGCCGTCAGCTCGGGGTCGACCTCGAACACCGTGCGCGCCTCGCGCCGTGCCTTCTCGATCGTGGCGACGTCGCCAAGGCCCGCCGCGTGCAAACCGGCGAAGCCCGATTGCCGCGTCCCCAGGAAGTCGCCGGGGCCACGCAACTCCAGGTCCTTCTCGGCCAGGACGAACCCGTCCTGCGTCTGTTCCATGGCCTGCAGCCGCTCGTCAGGCGTCGGGTCGGGCGAGTCGGAGGCCAGCAGACAATACGACGCGTGCTCGCCGCGCCCGACACGGCCGCGGAACTGGTGCAGCTGCGAGAGGCCGAAACGATTGGCGCCGTCGATCAGGATCACCGTCGCGTTCGGGACGTCGACGCCGACTTCCACGACCGACGTCGAGACCAGGATCTGGCTCTCGTTGGCCTTGAACTCGGCCATCACCGCGTCCTTCTCGTCCGACTTCATGCGCCCGTGCAGCAGGCCGAGCTTGAACTCGGGGAAGATCTCCTTCTGCAGACGCGCGTGTTCTTCGACTGCGGCGCGCGCCTCGATCTTCTCGGACTCCTCGACCAGCGGGAAGATCAGGTAGGCCTGTCGGCCCTTGTTGACCTCGCGGCGCACGAACGCGTATCCGCGCTCGCGCTCGTTGGCGTGGAGCAGATACGTCGTGATCGGCTGTCGGCCCGGCGGCATCTCGTCCAGGATCGACAGATCCAGATCGCCGAACACCGTCAACGCCAGCGTGCGCGGGATCGGCGTGGCGGTCATCACCAGCAGGTGCGGGCTGACCGCGGCTCCTGCGGCGCCGTCGGCGGCGCGGCCCTTCGCGCGCAAGGCGGCGCGCTGGGCGACGCCGAAGCGATGCTGCTCGTCGATCACGGCCAGGCCGAGGTTCGCGAACTCGACCGGGTCCTCGATCAGGGCGTGCGTGCCCACCACGAACCGGATCGATCCGTCGCGCAAACCCGCAAGGATCTCGGCTTTCTCGGCGGCCGGCGTGCTGCCTTGCAGCAGGCGGACCGGGGAGGGCGGGGTGGGTCTCACGTCGGCGCCGTCGCCCGGCTCCACAGGTGCCGCCGGCTCCACAGGTGCCGCCGGCTCCGCAGGTGCCGCCGGCTCCGCAGGTGCCGCCGGCTCAGGTACGGGCGGCGCGAACAGACGCAACAGCGTCCGATAGTGTTGCTCGGCCAGGATGCTGGTCGGGGCCATCAGCGCGGCCTGCGCGCCGGCGGCCGTGGCGATCGCCATCGCGACGGCTGCCACGATCGTCTTGCCCGAGCCGACGTCGCCCTGCAGCAGGCGGTTCATCGGCGTGTGGCGCGCCAGGTCCTCGCGGATCTCGGCGACGACGCGCTTTTGCGCGCCGGTCAACGCGTACGGCAGCGAACGCAAGAATTCGTCGAGACCCGACTCCGTGATCGCCAGCGGCTGGGCCGGCGTTGATTGCCAGTCGCGGCGCTGGCGGAGCACGCCGATCTGCAGCGCGAACAACTCGTCGAAGGCCAGACGATGTTGCGCGTCGGCCAGGGCGGTTTCGTTATCGGGGAAGTGGATCTGCGCCAGCGCCTCGCCGTAAGCCATCAGCGCGGCGCGCGACACGATCTCGCCCGGCAGCGGATCTGTTTGCCGGCGGGCCCAGAAGTTGGTCACCTGCGCGGTCAGGTTGCGCAGCCCGCGCTGGTACAGGCCCTCGGTCAGGCCATAGACGGGCACGATGCGGCCCGTGTTGAGCAGTTCGACGTCGAGTTTCTCCCATTCGCGCGGCTTGATCGTCAACCGACCGAGGTACTGATCGACCTTGCCCGACACGACGACCTGGCGGCCGGGCGTCAGCAGTTGCTTGCGAAACGGGTTGAACTCGCTGACTTCGACCGTGCCGGTGCCGTCGGAGAGCGTCACCTGGAGCATCGTGCGATTGCCCCGGAACTTGCGCTCGCGCATGTCCGTGACCGTCGCGATCAGCGTGCACTCCTCGCCGTACTGCAGCCGGTTGATCGTCTTCATCCGCGCGTAGTTGTCGTAGCGGCGCGGGTAGTAATGGAGCAGATCGCCGAGCGTGTTCAGGCCCAGGCGCTCGAAGTCTTTGGCGGTCTCGGGGCCGACGCCGCGCAGCACGGTCAGCGGCGCGGCCAGGCCGGCGTTGGGGTCGACCGGGTCGGCGGCGCGGAGCGGGCGGGGGCCCTGGCTCTGGCGCGGCTTGGGGTCGACCGGCTCGACGCTCAGGCTGGCACCCTCGAATCGTCGGCGGGCCTCGCCGCCGCCCTGTTGGCCGGACGGTTGCGGCTGCTTGGGCTTGGGTTTGGGCGGTTGTTGTGGCTGCTTGGGCTGCGGCTTCGGCCGAGGGTCCTGCCGAACATCGGGCCGAACCTCGGGCCGAGCCTCGCTCGCCTGGGGCGCCTCGTTGACGGGGGGGGCCGCTTCGGCCTCGCCCACGGGTTGTGCCGGCTGGGCCGGACGCGGCTGGCGTTCGGGCCGGTCACGGCGATCGCGGGGGTCCCCACGCTCGCCGCGATCGGGCCGCTCACGACCCTCTTGCGCTGGGCGTCCGTCCTGCGGCCCACGGCCTTCCTGGGCGGGGCGGCCCTCGGGTCGCGGTCCACGCTCCTGCCTGGGTTCGCGCTCGGCCCGGCCCTCGCGGGTCGGCTGGGGCCGATCGCCGCGGGGCGCGTCGTTGCGTGGCTCATCGGCACGGCGCGGCTGTGGCGCAGGTTCGCGCGGCCGGGCCGGCGGCGCCGGCGGGGCCATCCGGGCCTGTTCGGCCTTGATGGCATCGAGGATCTCGCCCAACGCCGCAGGGCGGCGCTCGAGATCGGTTTCGACATAGGTGCGGAGCCGGGAGGCGACGTCGCGGATGAACGCATCGGAGAGGCCGTCGCGCTTGGCGTTCGGCTCCCAAAACGTCATCAACTTCGGCAGGCCGCCGATGACGGCCTTGTTGGCGTATTTAAGCCCAACCTCGGTCTGCAGCACCTTTTGCAACTGGGCAAGTGAAGGCAGCATGGAACGATTGTACTACACAGGTTTGAGGGCAAAACGATAGAGTGCTTCAACGTTCGGGGCGAAGCCCCGAACGTTGAAGCACTCTATCGTTTTGCCCATCATTCGGATGCGGAGCGCTCGGCGATCATGATGCCCATGGCGCCCGGGCCGAGCAGGACGCCGAGCGAGGGCGCGAGCGGCGCGATCGGCCAATCGTAGTCGCTGCCCTCGGAAGCGAGCAGGTCGAGCAGCTGACGCGTGTCGGCCGTGCGCTGAGGTTCGGCCTGCAGGATCACGCCGCGCTCGATGTCGGTCACCTCGATCGAGAACTCGGCCAGCTTCTCGAGCGCGGCCGCGCGGTTCAGGGCTTTCTCCATCGGCACGAACTCGCCTTCCTCGAGGCTGAGGATCGGGCGGACGTCGAGCATCTGGCCGACGATGGCATGCGCGGCGCCGAGCTGGCCGGCGCGGCCGAGGTACGCGGGATGTTCGCTGAAGAAGACCGAATATAACTGGTGGATCTTGCCGCGCGCCAGGCGGATCGCGTCTTCGAGCGATTGCGACGCCTCGGCGGCCTTGACCGCGGCCTCGACCACGAGCCCCTCGCCGAGCGAGACCGAGCCTGTGTCGATGATGTGCACGGTCGTCCGGCCGCGCACCAGATCCGCGCCGAGCCGCGCGTTGGTGGGCACCGGGCAGAGGTGATCGGAGCAATGGATGGCCATGATCACGTCGTCATGCCGCGCGATGGTCTCGAACGCCGTGGCGAACTCCTGCGGCGTCGGCGCGATCATCTCGGGCGTGACGCCGCGTTGCGCGATCGCGTCGAACAGGTCGATGGCCGTGATCTCGTCCTCGCGCACGATCTCGTCTCCGAGCTTGATCCGGATCGGGAGGACCGTAACGTTATGGGCCTTGGCGAAACGCGGGACGGCGAAGTACGCACAGGTATCGGTGACGATTTGCATGGCGCAAGCTACTCGATCGCCCGGCCACGCAGCGTGGTCGTCGGGCGGCGTCATCAAAACGCCCGGTGCCGTCGAGCACCGGGCGTTGGTGGGATCGGGTCGCTCACTCGAGCGACAGAATGTATGGGTAGTGCGGCTGGCCGCCGAAATGCGTCTCGATGCTCAACTCGGGATAGAGCGCGTGGATCTTCTCGGAGAGCGCCCCCGCATCCCCTTCGGAAGTCTCCAGACCGCGATAGAGCGTGAGCACTTCGTGGCTGGGCGCGTCCATCGCCTCGAGCAGCGCGAACAAGGTAGGCTCGAGCCCCTCGCCCGAGACCACGATCTGGCCGTTGTGCAGCCCGATGTGCTGGCCGTCCTTGATCGCGACGCCGTTGAGCTCGACCGTGCGGGTCGCGATCGTGACCTCGCCGGTGTCGACCTGCGTGAGTGCATGGCCCATCGCGTCGGCGACCTGGCCGAGATCGCCGTCCGGCAGCAGCTGGAGCAGGGCTGCGACGCCTTGCGGCACCGAGCGGGTCGGCACCACGCGCACCTGCTTGGTCGACAGGCTCTGGACCTGGTTGGCCGCCAGGATGATGTTCTTGTTGTTCGGCAGGATGATCACGCGCTCGCACGGCAGGTTGTCGACCGCGCGCAGGATGTCTTCGGTGGACGGGTTCTGAGCCTGGCCGCCGCCGACGATTGCCGCCGCGCCGAGCGACGCCAACACGCGCGACAGGCCGTCACCGGGCGAGACCGCCACCACGCCGATCTGTTCGGACGTGACGGTCGCCAGCTTGAGCGGCTCGGCCTCGGCGTCTTCGACCTGGGCGAGCAGGTTCTCCATGTGCACGTTCGTGATCGTGCCCAGGTCCTCGGCCAGGTCGAGCGGCTCGTACCGGCGGCTCTTCAATAAGTGGATGTGGACGCGGAAGAGGCCGTCGCCCTCGCCGACCTGGATGGCCGTGCCCATCGCCTCGAGCCGGCCGTACATCGACGACAGGTCGATCTCGCGGTTGGGCTTGAAGTCGACGATGACTTCCCACTCTTGCCCGGGTTCGACCGTTTCCATCGCGGCGCCGACCGCGTCGAGCTTGAGCGGGCGATAGCCCGTCTCGACCGCGACGTCGAGCGGTAGTCCGCGCAGATAGCGGAGCATGCCCTCGAGGATGATCGTCAGGCCTTTGCCGCCCGAGTCGACCACCCCGGCCTGCTTGAGCACCGGCAGCAGCTCGGGGGTGCGCTCGACCGAGATGTGCGCGGCCGAGACGATCCGCTCGAGCAGCGTGCGCAACTCGCGGTGGCGCGTCGCCGCGTCTTCTGCGGCGAGCGCGGCGTCCTTGATCACGGTCAGGATCGTGCCCTCGACCGGGCGCACCGATGCGCGGTAGGCCGTGGTGCTGGCCTCGCGCAGCGCGCTGGCGAAGAGCGGGGCGTCGATGGTCTCATTGCCGTCGATCGCGCGCGCAAAGCCGCGCCAGATCTGCGACAGGATCACGCCCGAATTTCCGCGCGCGCCCATCAGCGCGCCGTGCGCCAGGGCGTGCGCGACACGGCCCGCGCTGCGGTCGTTGATCGACGAGACCTCGCGCATCGCGGCCTGCATCGTCAGCGACATGTTCGTGCCGGTGTCGCCGTCGGGGATCGGGAAGACGTTCAGGGCATTGACCAGCTCTTTGTTGGTCTCAAGCCAGATCAGCGCGGCCTCGGCCAGTTGCTTGAACTGGGGGCCGTTGCAGGCATACAGATCGGGGACGGGTTTGGGTGCGATGTCGGCAGCAGTCATCAGGGACTTCTCATGCGTCGGTATTGCTGATGCGCAGACCCTGGACGTGCACGTTCACCTCGTCCACGGTCAGCCCAAAAGTCGACTCGACGTTGAAGCGGACGCTGTTCGCCAGGCTGTTGGCGACCGTGGAGACTCGGGTGCCGAACTCCACGATGACGTACAGGTTGATCACCAGGCCTGCGGCGCGTTGTGCCACGTCGACACCCTGGCGCGGGTCGCGGGTGAGGATGTTGGTCAGGCCGTTGAAGACGTTTCTGGGCGCCATGCCGACGACGCCATAGGCCTGCAGGGCGGCATGGCTGGCGACCGTCGCGATCGCGACCGGCGAGACCTCGATCTTTCCGAGCGGATTGACTTCTTCAGGCATGGCTGTACTCGGCAGACCGGCGACCTGGCCGGACTGCGGCGGGTGAATGATACCAAAAGACAGGGGCGCGTGGAGCGCGAGAGCGGCACACAACGCAACTGGCGCGGTAGCGTCCGCTCCTGCGCTCCCCCGCGCTACGCCCCTCGCAGATCCCGGATCGCCTCCGCGACCGGCTTGCCAGCCTTATACACGGCGCTGGCGGCGACGATGACGTCGGCTCCGGCGGCGCGGCAGAGCGGGGCCGTGGCCGCGTCGACGCCGCCGTCGACCTGCAGGTGGATGGCGCGGCCCGAGGCGTCGATCAGCTCGCGCAGTCGGGCGATCTTGGGCAGCATGGCGTGGATGAAGCGCTGGCCCGAGAAGCCGGGGCTGACCGTCATGGCCAGCACCAGTTCGACGTTGGCCAGCGCTGCCGTGACGGCCTCGGCGGGCGTGCCGGGGTTGAGGGCGATGCCGGCGGGCTTGCCGAGTTCGTGGATCTGATCGAGCGCGCGGTAGACGTGGGGCGTCGCCTCGACGTGCACGGTGACGCGGTCAGCGCCGGCCCTGACGTAATCGGCGAGCGAGCGCTCGGGCATTTCGATCATCAGATGGACGTCGACGGGCAGGGTCGTCGCCTGCCGGACGGCCTCGACCAGCACGGGACCAAAGCTGAGGTTGGGCACGAAATGCCCGTCCATGACGTCGAGATGGATCCAATCGGCGCCGCCGTCGGCGGCCATGGCGATGTAATCCCCCAGACGGCGGAGGTCGATGCTGGCGAAGATCGAGGGCGCGAT
>JBGAJV010000021.1:0-85447 GCA_044224715.1 Anaerolineales bacterium
ACGATCCCGGCGCCGCTTTGCTTACCGGGCTGACGCTCCCGCCCGAGATCGGGATGGCGGTGGGCGGTGCAGCCCGCTTGGGTTCTATCGCAATTCGCGCGCTACTTCGAGAGGTTCATCACGAAATTGACCCCGGTGTCGGTCGGGAGCTTGAAGTCCGGGCTCACGCCGACCACGGCCCCGCCCTTCTCACCATAGACGACCCAGCGCATCGGACCCTGTCCGAAGTTGGCCTTGTTGACGGCCCACTGGACAACCGCGACGCCCTTCTGGTCGATCGTCGCCGCGGTCTGCCATCCCTTGACATCCTGCCAGACGCCGTTGGCGTCCTTGTATTGAACGCCGACGTACGTGGTTGGAGCGACCTGGGCGATCTTGAGCGTGATCCGGGCGATGGCCTGGCCCTTCGGGTCAAAGCCTTCATTGGTCGTCCAGGACTTCAGAACCGGCGCCGACGCCGCCGTGGTGGTCGTGGTGGTCGTGGCAGCCGCCGGCTTGGGCGTTGCCGCCGCCGGCACGGTGGTCGCTGGCGCGTTAAGCGTCATGACCAGATTGGCCGAGTTATCCGTCGGGAGCTTGAAGGTTTGGCTCGTCACCAGGACGGCGCCATCCTCTTCGGCGCAGACCACCCAGCGGAACGGGCCGGTGCCGTAGTCGCGACTGGCGACTGTCCATTGCTTGTATGCCGCGCCGGAATCCGTGTAGTCCAGATTGCCCTGCCAGCCGTTGACGGGATGCCAGCTCGAATCGGCCGGGCTCTGCCACTCCACTTCGACCCAGGCGGTGGACGGCGCGCCGACCACATATAGGGTGATGTGCGCATTCGTGTCGGCCAGCGCCGGCTGCGCCATCGTCCCGCTTAGGGCCAATGCCATGGCCCCCAACCCACGCGCAAACCAAGACCACGCTGGGGTCGGTTTCCAAGCATTCGTATTCATTTACGCCTCCCTAGGTATGTGGGAGTCGAGTGGCCGCTCTCGTCGCCACCACGCACCGTATCACGGATATGTGTGTTTAGTATGTGCTTCGTGTGGAGATCGGAGTGGGTTCGGTCAGGCGCGGCTCTTCGGAAATTCGAGTGTGATGACAAGACCGCCGCCTTCACGTAGCGCCGCACGCACGGTTCCGCGCTGCGCCTCGACCAACTGGCGGACGATGGCCAGCCCCAGACCGGCGCCGCCCGCCGAGCGTGACCGCGATTTGTCCCCGCGCCAGAATCGATCGAAGATCTGGTCGATATCCTTCTCGGCCACGCCGGGGCCCGTGTCGGCGACAGCGACTCGCACGTGCCCGTCGAGCGAGCTCATGGCGATCTGAACGCGCCCGCCCGCCGGCGTGTAGCGCAATCCGTTGTCCACCAGATTGCCGATCACCTGCTCGAGGCGTTGCGGATCAGCCTCGATCAGCGGCGGGCTGTGTGGACCTGTCAGGTGGAGTTCAACCTGGCGTTCATTCGCGGCCGCTTGAAAGACGCCGACCACGCGACGGGCGACGTCGGCGATCTGCACAGGGCGCGTGTCGAACCCCAGGGTGCCGGCCTCGGCCAGCGTGAGTGTGCGCAAGTCCTCGACCAGCCGCTCCAGGAGATAGGTCTCTTCGAGGGCGGGCGCAATCGACTCCGGCGTGAGATCGTAGATGCCGTCGACCATGCCCTCGAGACGCCCCTGGACGATGCTGAGCGGCGTGCGCAGTTCGTGCGCGACATCGGCCAGCAGATCGCGGCGCTCGCGATCGCTGCGCTCCAGCGCGTCGGCCATGTGGTTGAAGCTGTCGTTGAGCGCACGCAGATCGCCGGTGCCGCGCACAGGCGCTCGCGCCGATAGGCGGCCCCCGGCGACCGCTTGGGCGGCGGCGATGACGTCGGCCAGCGGGTCGACGTAGCGGCGGGCCAGCTGATACGCGACCAGACCGGCGAAGAATGCCAGGATGAGGAACAACAGGAACAGCACGAACCCCACCTGGCCAAGCACGTCGATCAGCAACTCGTTGAAAGAGCCGATCCCGCCGAACGTCACCATCTCGCCGGCGATGGCGTCGTCGATGCGCAGCGGAACCCGCAATTCGATGGCGTCGGTGCGCTGCAGCGGCTCTCCGACCGCGCCGGTGTAATTCTGGCCGCGTGCGTACACGATCCCATCGGTGCCGATCAGGACCCAGTTGCGAAAGCGCGTGTCGAACAGGGGTTGCACGCCGACCCAGGTGCCGTTGCTCCTGTAATAGTCGCGCAGCTCGCTGATTTGTTTCGGAAAAGGCGGAACCCCGTCGTGAAACGCGATCCCGGCCGCCACGCCCACCAGGGTCAGAATGACGGTGACCGTCGCCAGCGTGAGCACGAGCGCGCTCGCCAGGAGACGCAACAGCCGCTTGCGGATCAGCGCTGCCGACGCCTGCGGATCGAGCGGCGTGCCGGGGATGGGACGCTCAGACGACATACTTATAGCCAACGCCATGAACCGTGATGATATGGGCTTCCGCCTCGAGCTTGCGTCTGAGGTTGCGGATGTGCCAGTCGATCGCGCGCTCATAGCCGTCGAACGACACGCCGTGGGCGGCGTTGAGCAGCTGGTCGCGCGAGAAGATCCGCCCGGGTTGGCCCGCCAGCGTGGCCAGGATCTCGAACTCGGTCGGGGTCAGGTCCATGGTGCGCCCGGCCAAAGCGGCCTGATAGCGGGCGCGATCGAGCATCAGTTCGCCGGCGCGAATGAGTTCGGGGGGGTCGCCACCCGCCGCGCGCCGGAGGATCACGCGCACGCGCGCGACGAGCTCGCGCGGGCTAAAGGGTTTGGTGAGGTAGTCGTCGGCGCCCAGCTCGAGGCCGATCAGCTTGTCGGTCTCCTCGATGCGCGCCGTGAGCATGACGATCGGCACGTTGGACTCGCGTCGGATCTCGCGGCAGACGTCGAGGCCGTCCATGCCCGGCAGCATGAGGTCGAGCACGATCAGGTCCGGCCGTTCCTTCCGCGCCAGCGCCAGCCCGTGCGGGCCGTCGCCCGCTACCACGACGTCGAACCCCGCCGCGACCAGATAATCTCGCGCGATCGCGGCCAGTTTGGGCTCGTCGTCGACGACCAGAACTTTCTTCATTGGCCGTTTGGGTGATTGAACGGTAGTGATTGAGCGCGCTCAATCACTCGGCCACCGATCACTCACCTATTCCTTTTCGACGCTTCGATCGGCCTGAGGTTTGCGGCCCGGTACGCCGGATAGATCCCGAAGAACAACCCGATCGCGGCCGAGAAACCGAACGCCATCGCGATCGACTCCCAGGTCACCTGAGCCGTCAACATTCCCGTGGCCGTCGTGATCGCGCCGATGCCGACGCCGAACAGGATGCCCAGCAGACCGCCGAAGATGCTGAGCACAAGCGTCTCGGTCAGGAACTGTCCCAGGATCACGTTGCGCCGCGCCCCGACCGCCTTGCGCAGACCGATCTCGCGGGTGCGCTCGGTGACCGACACCAGCATGATGTTCATGATCCCGATCCCGCCCACCAGCAACGAGATCCCGGCGATGGCGCCGAGGAACACCTGCAGCGTGGTCGTGATCGTGCCGAGCGTCGACAGGATCTCCTGCTGGGTGAAGATCGAGAAGTCGTTCTCCACCCCGGTCGTGAGCTTGTGCTCGCGCCGCAGCAGCCGTTCGATGTCGCCGGTGACCGTGTCGAGCAGATCGGGATCGGCCGCCGACACGAGGATGCTGTTGACCGTGCGCTGGCCGCCCTGCACCGTCGAGGTGCCCAGCAGACGCTGAAAGCCGGTCTCGAGCGGGATCAGGATGACTTCGTCGGCGCTGCCAAAGCCCGACCCGCCCTGCTCGGTGAGCAGACCCACGACCTCGAACTGCACGCCGTTGATTTTGAACGTGCGCCCGACCGGGTCGAGCCCGTCGAACACCTTGCGCGCCGTTTCGGTGCCGATCACGGCCACCCGCGCGGCCCGCTCACCGTCGGCGGTTGTCAACGCCCGACCCCGCATGATCTCGCGGTTGCGGATCGCCAGATACGCCGGCGTCGTGGCCGTCACCGTCTGGCTCTCGGTGGTGTTCGCGTACGTCACCGTCGCGCCCAATTGCGCTACGGGCGCGATCCCGGCCGTATGCTTGAGGTTTTTGGCCAGCAGATCGTAATCGTCCATGGTGAGCACGGCCGCGCTCGATGACGCCCGGCCCATGCCGCCCTGCATTTTCCCCGGGATCACCTGGATCAGGTTGGAGCCGATCCCCTGCACCTGCGACGTGATCGACGCCGCCGCGCCGTTTCCGATCGCCAGCAGGCCAACGACCGCGCCGACGCCGATGATGATGCCCAGCATCGTCAAAATCGAGCGCAGCTTGTTGGCGCCCAAGGCGCGCAAGGCGATGCGCACGTTCTCAAGGAAATCCATGGCTATCCTCGTCAATGTGCCGCGGCGGATTCGGCCACGGGGTTCTCGGCGGCGCCGTTGGGCGACCGTCCGTTCACGTGCGTTTCGTCGCCCACGATCTTGCCGTCGGCGATACGCAACGTGCGATTGGTCTGCGACGCGATGGTCGGGTCATGCGTGACGATGATCACGGTTTGATCGTACTCGTCGTGCAATCTGCGAAAGAGCGCCATGATGTCGGCCCCGGTCTTGCTGTCGAGCGCGCCGGTCGGTTCGTCGGCCAGCAGGATCGCGGGGCTGTTCGCCAACGCGCGCGCGATGGCGACGCGCTGCTGCTGACCGCCGGAGAGCTCGTTCGGGCGATGGTGCATGCGCTCCTTCAACCCGACGCGTTCGAGGGCCTCCTCGGCCCGGCGGCGGCGCTCACGGCCGTTCACGCCGGCGTAGGTCAACGGAAGCATCACGTTCTCGAGCGCCGAGGTGCGCGCCAGCAACATGAACTGCTGGAAGACGAAGCCGATCTTGCGGTTGCGCACATCGGCGAGCTGGTTGTCGCTCATCTTCTCGACCGCGATACCGTCGAGCTTATACGAGCCCGAGGTCGGCGTGTCGAGGCAGCCCAGGATCGCCAGCAGCGTGCTCTTGCCCGAGCCCGACGGGCCCATGATGGCTGCCAGCTCGCCCTTGCCGATGTGGACGTCGATGCCGTCGAGCGCGCGGACCTCCTGGTCGCCCATTTTGTAGATCTTGCGGACGTCGGTGATGTCGATCATGACGGATCCTCGGACGTCAGTTGCCGAACGGGCCGCTCTGCTGCGGGCTGGCCACCGGCACCTGAACGGTGTCGCCGTCGGAGAGGCTGCCGCGCACGACGATCAGGTCGCCCTGCACCACGCCGGTCTCCACAGGCACCCGCTCGGGCGTGCCGTCAGACTTCAGCCGCATCACGTACTCGCCTTCATTGTCCGACTGTACCGCATCGAGCGGCACGGCCAGCACGCCCCGTTCCGAGGCGGTGATGATGCTGACGTCAGCGGTCATGCCCAGGAGCACGCGCGGGTCGATCTCGTTCAGGTCGACGCGCACCGTGTAGCGCACAAGACCCTGCGTCGTGGTGCCGAGCGGGTTGATGTAGGTGACGACGCCCGGCAGCTCGAGGCCGCTGATGGCGTCGAACGTCACCGAGACGGCGTCGGTCACCTTCAAGCTCGTGATGTCGGCCTCGTCGACGTTGACGTTGACGTGCAGTTTGTCGCGCCGGGCCAGCACGACGCCGGCTTCGGTCGTGGTCACCGGGTCGCCAGGCAGATAGTTCACGGTCAGCACCTCGCCGTCGAACGGCGCGGTGAGGTTTAGCTGCGCGACTGTCGCTTTCGTTGCGTCGACGGCGGCCTGGGCCTTGGCCAGGTCGTCATTGTTGACGCCATCGAGCAAGTCGGCCAACTTCTCCTGCTTGTCGGCCAGATCGGACTTGGCCTGATCGAGCTTGGCCGTCCACAACTTGACGTCGTCCTGGTTCGGGCCGCGCTGCGCCGCGGCCAGGTTGGCCTGGGCCGTTTCCAGCGCGTCCTGCGCGTCGGCCAGCGTGTTCTCGTTGTTGTTCCCGGAGTTCTGTGCGTTGGCCACCGCGACGTTGTAATCCTGCAAGGCGCGCGCGTACGTGTTCTGCGCCTTGACGTAGCCGTCGCCGTGCTGCACGCCGTAGCCCGGGTAGAGGTTCTCGAGCCGCTCCCACTGCTCCAGATTGCTCTTGGCGTTGTTGAGGGCATCGGTGGCCGAGCGCAGGCTGATCTGGTATTGATCGGCGTTCACGTTCGATTGCGCCGCCTGGACCTTTTCCTGCGCCCGATTGACCTGGTCCTGGTAATAGGCGATGTCGGGATGCAGGACGTTGTTGAGCGAGCGCTGCGTATCGGTGACCGTCTTTTCGGCCTGCACGACGGCCAGCTGCGCGGCCGCGATTTGATCGTCGGTCGGGCCCTTCTTGACCGTGTCGAGGTTGTCCAGCGCCGTGATCAGATCCGCCTGAGCCTGGATCACGTTTTGAGGCGCCGTCGCGATGTCGACCGACATCATCACGTCGCCGGCCTTGACCATCTGCCCCGTGGTCACGTTGACGGCCGAAACCGTCCCGGTATTGAGCCGCCAGAAGATCGCGGCGTTCTGCTCGGCTTCGATCGGCCCGGATGCCTCAACGGCGCTCTGCGTGTCGATCGTGGTCACCGTCGCCGTTTTGGGGGCCTGCGTCGTCTGCGGCGCGCAGGCAGCCGCCAGCAGCCCCAGGGCCGCCAGGGCGCTGCCCGCCCGAAGCAGCGAGCTTGTATGCACGTGCGTCATTCCCATCCTCCATATAACACGCGTTTGCGTGGTCGTTACCGTCAGCGTCCGAGTGCCGGACCTTGACGAGCATAGTGGCGATTTGTGTGGAAGGTGTGTGCGCCGTTAGGAATTACATGTGAACGCGTCATTCGTATCGCAGCGCCTCGATCGGCCGCAGCCGAGAGGCACGGTACGCCGGATAAATGCCGAAAAACAGCCCAACCGCGGCGGAGAACCCGAACGCCAGGGCGACCGATTGCCAGGTCACCTGAGCCTGGATCAGGTTCGCCACGGTTACGCCGAAAGCGATCGCGAGGCCCAGCCCGATGCCCAGGATCCCGCCGACCAGGCTAAGCACGATGGTCTCGACCAGGAATTGGCCGAGGATGGTCGACTGCCGCGCCCCGACCGCCTTGCGCAGACCGATCTCCTTGGTGCGCTCGGTGACCGAGACCAGCATGATGTTCATGATCCCGATCCCGCCCACCAGCAGCGAGATCCCGGCGATGGCGCCGAGGAACACCTGCAGCGTGGTCGTGATCGTGCCCAGGGTGCTCAGCAACTCGGCCTGGGTGAAGATGGTGAAGTCATTGGTGTCGTCGGTGCGCAGCTTGTGCTCGCGTCGAATGATGCGCTCGAGGTCCTTCTTGACCTGATCGAGCACTTCGGGGCTGGCCGCCGAGATGCTGATGCCGCTCAACGTCTGGCGGCCGTTGCGCACGGTCGTGGAGCCCGAGAGACGGGCATACCCGGTTTCGAGCGGGATGACGATGATCTCGTCGGCGCTGCCGAAGCCGCCGCCGCCCTTGGTCACGAACAGGCCGATGACCTCGAACTGCACGCTATTGATCTTGATCGTGCGCCCGACGGGGTTGAGCCCCCCGAACAGCTGGCGCGCCGTCTCGGTGCCGAGGATGGCCACACGGGCCCCGCGGTTGCGGTCGGCGTCGGTGAGGAAGCGTCCGCGTTGGATTTCGTAGCTGCGTACCTGAAGGAAGTCGGGCGTGCTGGCCGTCACCTGCGCCGAGAGGGTCTCGCGCTCATAGGTGACGGTCGCGCTGGCCTGCGCCAACGGCGCGATGCCGGCGGAGTTCTTGAGCTCGCGCTCCAGCGCCGTGTAATCCGAGAGGTACAGCACGCCCTGTGTCGGCTGCCCGCCCTGCCGGATCCGTCCGGCCACCACCTGAACCAGGTTGGAGCCGATGCCCTGCACCTGGTTCGTGATCGCGGCCGAGGCGCCGTTGCCGATGGCCAGCAGACCGACGACGGCGCCCACGCCGATGATGATACCCAGCATGGTCAACGCCGAACGCATCTTGTTGGCGCCCAGCGCCCGCAGCGCGACCCGGATGTTCTCGCCCAAGTTCATAGTGTGCTGTACCTTCTTCGGTTATCGGGGCTGAACGTTTCAACCCGTGCAAGAATCATTCTAACGCCCGGCCACGGCGCCCCACCCCCAAACGGCCCCCTGTTGACCCTTTTTTTTCATGAGTATTTCGTGAAAAGCCGGCGCCTCGGTCGCGGCTGGAGCGGGCCGCACGTCACGACGAAAACCGCCGGTCGACGTTCAAGCTCACGGCTCGTCGATGTAACGCGTCTCGTCGATCTGGCGTTCGAGGCGGTCGGCCGCCGACGCGGTCGACGTCGGGTTCGTCGGTGCCAATGCCGCCTCGGCGGCCTCCAGCGCCGCCGGGCTCGCCCGGCTGACGAAGCTCCACTTGCCGCAATGATCGCAACGGTCGTACTTGCCGCCCAGCGCGTTCAGGCCCCAGATGTGCATGCCGAAGGGCCTGCCGCACTTGGGGCACACGGTGCCGCCGAGAAAGCCATAGCCCTTGCGGCCGGCCTTCCGGTCGCGGCTCGCCAACCAGACCTGCAGCCCGATTACGATCACCATCACGATCGCCACACCGCCCAGGGCGAGGCCGCCGATCCGTCCGGCGGCCTGCCAGCCGACCTCGGCCGAGACGAACTCGAACCGGCGCGTGGCTGACGTCAACGAGCTCCCATCGCCCCGCTCGCCGACGGCGCTGAGATCATGCCAACCGTGCGGATACGAATCGGTTTCAAAGTCGATCCGGAACGGCGCCTCGCGCGCAGTCGCGAGCGTCCGACCGTCGATCAGGTATGTGACGGCAACGAGATCCGACGGGCCGTCGACCTCGAGCCGGAAGTTGCCCTGGATCTGATCGCCGCCGCCGTAGCCGAAGTTGCGGCGCACGTACAACGTCAGCGCGTCGTCCTGGGCCGCCGCGACGCCGCCGAGCCAGGCCCAACCCACCAGACCGAACACGCAGAGGAGCAATCGCCTGAGGCGTTTCATTTCCATCGGGTCAGGATCACCTCGCGCTGAAACAGCCGCGCGCCGAAGAACACAAGCACCACGTCGATCGCGGCCAGGCCGGCCGCCACCGTCAACATCAGCTGGACGTTCAACACCAGCACGCCCGCCAGTTGCCCGAACACAAGCCCCAACACGGGCACGACCAGAACGCCCGAGATCTGCTCGGCCACCCGCGGATCGTTGACCCGCGACGACACCATCAAGGCAAAGACCACGGCCAGCACCGATACCAGCGGGCCGATCAACAGCGTCGCCGCGAACCAGGTCGGGCTGAGCGCGGTCAGCAGCGCCGCCTGGCTCGCGCCGACCAGCGGCAGGCCAATCAAAAAGACCACGAAGCTTCCCCAGGTCGCGGCCACGGCCGGGATGACGGCCGCCAGGGCCTTGCCGCCCAGCAGTTCCTCGGTCGTGATCGGCGTCGCCAGCAACGGCTCCAGGCTGCGGGTCGTCTTCTCGCCGACGATGCTGTAGGACGCGATCGCGATCGGGATGAACAGCGGCATCATCATGAACAGCGGCAGGAACTGGTTCAGCAGATAAACCTGAAAGCAGTCGCCGATCGGGATGTTGCCGCAGGCCTTGATCATCGACGGCGGCAGATCCGTCGTTTCGCCGCCGCCGAACGACGCCCCACGCATCGAGAGCAGGATGCCGAGCGGCAGCAACGCCATCAAGAGCGGCAAGGCGCTGACCGTGAAGATCACGATGCGGTTCTTGAAGACCTCGGCCCATTCTTTTTCGATCAGGGTGCGGATGTGCTTCATGCGGACGGCTCCTGATCGTGGTTGACGAAGCGCAGATAGATGTCTTCGAGCGAATGCCGCAGCTCGCCGACGAACTGTATATCGGCCCCGAGCGCGATCAACGTGCGCACAATCCCGGGGTTGTCGGTTTCGGGAGTCTCGACGCGCGCGATCAGGCGCTCGCCTGCGGCGCGCGCGCCCTGCACCTGCGGCAGCGCCGCCACGGCCTCGACCCACGCCGGATCGAGCCGCGCCAGATGGAACACCACCTGACGGCCGTATAACGTGCGCCGCAGCGCCGCCGGCGTGTCCACGGCCATCAGCCGGGTCTTGAAGATGCCGATCCGGTCGCACAACCGGTCGGCCTCGTCGAGGTTGTGCGTGGTCAGGAAAATGGTGCGGCCCTCGCCGCGCAGCTCGGTGATGAACTCGCGGACCAGACGCGCCGCCTCGGGGTCGAGCCCGCTGGTCGGCTCGTCGAGGAAGAGCACGCGCGGTTCGTGCAGCAGCGCCCGGGCGATGGCCAGCTTCTGGCGCATGCCCTTCGAGAAGCTCCCGGCCGCGTCGTGCCGCCGATCCCATAGGCCGAGCAAGCCCAGATACCGGCGCACCGCCGCGCCGGGGTCGGGCACGTCGTACAGCTCGGCGAACACGCGCAGGTTGGCCTCGGCGCTCAACCGATCGTACAGCCCCGGCGTCTCGGTCAGGATGCCGACGGTCCGGCGGATGGCCTGATCGTCGCGCCCGACGACATGCCCGTTGATCGACGCCCGCCCGCTGGTGGGCGCGATCAGGGCGCACAGCATGCGCACCGTCGTGGTCTTGCCCGCGCCGTTCGGGCCGAGGAACCCGAACACCTCGCCCTCGGCCACGTTGAGTGTCAGGTCCTGGACGGCCTGGACGACCGTGCCCTTCGTGGCGCCCTGGAACGTCTTGCTCAGACCTTCGACCTGGATCATGCGACTGCCTCCGCCGCCGGCGGCGCCGGGACGCGTCGCAGCCAGAACAGGATCGCCAGGCTGATCACGGCCACGATCGCCAGTCCGCCTTCACCGGCCAACGGCCCGACCGATTGCGCCAGCCCGACGCCGACGATGTTTGCCAGACCATGCCATAACATTGCGGCGACGAGCCACAGCCAGTTACGACGGACAAAGCACTGGAGCACCATCACCGAGAGGGTGACATGCAGGGTCAGCGCGAACACGCGCTCGACCGCGCCAAGCAACGTCTCATACCAGGGCGCCGCCCAGAACGCGGCGACGGCGGCGGCGGTCTGCGCCTGTTGCGCGGCCGGCAGCGGCAGGGCCGACAGGTCCATGCCGCGCAGGACGACCATGTTCAGCACGGTCAACCCGGCCAACCCGCCGAAGATGATCGCCTCGATGCCGCCATGGCCCGCGCCGTAGGTGACGCCCTGCTCCCAGCGGCGAGCGTCGCGGATGACGAACCGGTAGCCGAGCCAGCGCGCGCTCTCCTCGAAGAGGCCAGCCGTCAGGCTCAGGAAGACGACGTTGAACACGGCAGCGGCCTCGCGCGACATCAGCTCGCGGCCTTGCAGCAAGGCGGTCAGCCCATACAGCAACGGCAACCGGATGCCCTGCGACACGATGAACGCGAGGGCGCCCCACAACCAGAGGCTCCACGGGGTCCGGAAACGCCGCGTCACGAAGATCCCCAACGCGATCGGCAGGGCGATCATGAGCAACGCGTTCAATACATAGGTGACCGTCAACATAGTTCCCCTCGGAGTCTTTCTGCGACTGACCACACAGATATCGGGCGAGATCGGCCGAAACCGACCTCGCCCGCTGCCGACAGTGCGGCTGTCTCTCGCGACCGCGGCCGTTCAGGGTGCGGCGTCACCGGCGCTCAACGGCCCGCCCTTCCCGGCTGCCTTGGCCAGCGACACCATCCCGGCCATGCCGCCGAGGTTCATGGTGTCCACCGCCGACGACGGCACGATCACGAGCGCGCCCTTGTCCTTCAGGCCTTCGAAGAGCATGTTCATGGCGCGCAGATGGAGCGCGGTCGGGTTCTCGGCGTACGAGTGCGATGCCTCCGCAAACGATTCGGCGATCTGCTTCTCGCTCTCGCCCAGGATCACGCGCGCCTGGCGCTCGCGTTCGGCCTGCGCCTGTCGGCTCATCGCCTCCTCGAGCGATTGCGGGATGACGATGTCGCGGATCTCGACGCTGGTCACACTGACCCCCCATGGCGTCGTGCGCTCGTCGATGATCTTTTGCAGTTCCTGGTCGATCGCCTCGCGCCCGACTAGCAGATCGGCCAGCAGCATCTTGCCGATGATGTCGCGGAGTGCCGTCTGGGCCGCCCAATCGACGGCGGCCTCGTAGTCCTTGACCTCGAGCGCGGCCTTCTGCGCGTCCCACACCACCCAGAACAGCACGGCGTCGACGTCGACCGGCACGGTGTCGCGCGTCAGGGTCTTCTGAGCCGCGAAGGGCGTGACGATCGTTCGATGATCGATCCAACTGGAGACGCTATCGATGACCGGCACGACCCAGAACAGCCCGGGGCCGAAGAGCCCGCGGAACTTGCCGAAGCGGAGCACGACGGCTTTCTCCCACTGGTTCGCAACCTTGAGCGCAAAGAGGAAGTACGTGCCGATCAACGTGAACACCGTCACGCCGATCCCGGCCACGCCGTCCGAGATGCCGAAGACGGTCGTGCCGATCACGGCGAAGAGCACGCCAACCAACATGAACGCCACGAACAACGTGACCGAGACGGTGTTCGCCTGCCGCTGCACGGTCGTCGCCCCGCGACCCGAGTCCGATGTGCGGGCCGTCAGATTATCCGTTGCACTCCGCAATGCCGAAAACATGCTCACCCTCCTTAGGCCGTCTCACGGGCGGCCAGCTCAGCCTCCACGCACTTACGAACTTCGTCCGACGCATATCCGAGCCGCATCGCTTCCTCGAGGAACTGGCCGGTCAGCTCGACCAACCGAGCGCGACGCACTTTGCGCTGCTCGCCAAGGCTGGGCAGAGGTTGCTCGAGGATGTAAGTGCCCCGCCCTTGCTGGGTCGAGAGCACGCCTTCCTCGTGCAGGGTTCGGTAGGCACGCGCAACTGTGTTGAAGTTCACCCGCAGATCGGCGGCGAGCTGGCGGACCGTCGGCAACTGATCGCCGGGCTTGAGCACCCCGGCCGACACCATCGCCTTTACCTGCTCGACCACCTGGGTGAAGATCGGTACACGGCTGCGTGCGTCGAGACGGATCAACATGGTGGAAATTGAATGAGTTGTATAATTGAACTAATTGTATCACCGGCGAGGTCGGAAGTCAAGCGTGGGGGCCGCCCTGGACCAGCACGCGCGCCTATTCCTGACAATTCGCCTAGCCTGCGCGTGACAACCGGCGACACGCGTGGCGCACCCGGCCCACGACGAAAGGGCTGGGCTGCGCGCAAGGGTTTGCGACGGCGCCCATGACGCGAATACGGCGGAATCGGCCGGTAGCCTGCGCGCGTCCTCATTCGCGCCCATCGCGTGATCCACGTCCGGGCTCCGCGACCGATCGTTCGTCTGTGTAGCCCGACCCGTCTCAGAAGAATCAGCTATCCCCCAAAAGGGGTATACTTCGTATACCCCTGCAGGTTTCGGAGTGCTCATGACCCCTTTTCTGGACCATGTCCAACAGACACTGATCGACATCGAACGCGAAGGATTGCTCAAACGTGAACGACTGATCGTGACGCCGCAGCGGCCGCGGATCGAGATCCAGGCCAATGGCGGACGCCGCCCCCTGCTCAATCTGTGCGCCAACAATTATCTCGGATTGGCCGACAACCCCGACGTGATCGCCGCGGCGCATGCCGCGCTCGACGCCCACGGCTTTGGCATGGCGTCGGTGCGCTTCATCTGCGGCACTCAGGACATCCACCGCGAACTGGAACGCGCCATCGCCCGTTTCCTCGGAAAGGATGACGCCATCCTGTTCGCCGCGGCGTTCGACGCCAACGGCGGCGTGTTCGAACCCTTGCTGGGACCCGACGACGCCATCATCTCCGACTCGCTCAACCACGCCTCGATCATCGACGGCGTGCGGCTGTGCAAGGCGCGCCGCTACCGGTTCGCCAACAGCGACCTCAACGACCTCGAGGATCAGCTCAAGATCGCGGATCGCGACGGCGCCCGCTTCAAGTTGATCGCCACGGACGGCGTGTTCTCGATGGACGGCATCATCGCCAACCTGCAAGGCGTGTGTGCGCTCGCCGAGAAGTACAACGCCGTGGTGTTGGTGGACGATTGTCACGCCACGGGCTTCATCGGCGCGACCGGCCGCGGCACGCCCGAGCACACGGGTGTCGGTGATCGGGTCGAGATCCTGACCGGCACGCTCGGCAAGGCGCTGGGCGGCGCGATGGGCGGGTATGTGGCCGCCAGTCAACCGATCATCGATCTGCTGCGCCAGCGCGCGCGGCCGTATCTGTTCTCGAACAGCCTGGCGCCCTCGATCGTCGGCGGCACGCTCAAGGCGCTCGAGTTGGTCGAAAACGGGCAGGCGTTGCGCGATCAGCTGTTCGCCAACACCCGTCGCTTCCGCATGGGTCTGACCGAAGCGGGTTTCGAGCTCCTTCCCGGCGAGACGCCAATCATCCCCGTGATGCTCGGCGAGGCGCAGCGGGCGCAACGTCTCGCGGCCGAGCTCGACAAGCGCGGCGTGTACGTGGCCGGTTTCTTCTACCCGGTCGTGCCGCGCGGGTTGGCGCGGATCCGCACCCAGATGTCCGCGGCGCTGACCGAAGCCGACGTCGACTTCGGCGTCTCCGCCTTCAAGGACGCGGGCAAGGCGCTGGGGATCATCTAGTCACGTGGCGCGCAGAACGCGAGCGATATGGCGTAGCGCGTCGAAACATGATGCCTGCACTCGCCACGCTCGACGGACTGTGCGCCACGAGTTGTGTGCTACGACACGAGGGGTAAACAAGCCATGAAAGCATTGGTGAAGTCTCAGGCCGCGCGCGGTCTGTGGCTCGAAGAAGTGCCGGTCCCCGAGATCGGCACCGACGACGTGCTGATCAAAGTCCACAAGACCGGTTTGTGCGGCACAGACGGCCACATCTTCAAATGGGACGAGTGGGCACAGCGAACGATCAAGGTGCCGATGACCATCGGCCACGAGTATTCCGGTGAGATCGTGGCGCTGGGCGAGCGTGTGCGCACGTTGCAGATCGGTCAGCGCGTGTCAGGCGAGGGTCATGTGGTCGGCATGCGCAGCCGCGCGAGTCGATCGGGTCATTACCATCTGGATCCCGAGACGCAGGGCATCGGCGTCAACCGACCCGGCGCTTTCGCCGAGTACGTGCGTGTGCCCGCCTTCAACGTCATCCCGCTTCCCGACGACGTCGACGACGAGCTCGGCGCGATACTCGATCCGCTGGGCAATGCCGTGCACACCGCGCTGACCTACAACCTCGTCGGCGAAGACGTGTTGATCACGGGCGCCGGCCCCATCGGCATCATGGCGGGCGCCGTGGCGCGCCATGTCGGGGCCCGGCACGTTGTGATCACCGACGTCAACCCGCACCGGCTGCAATTGGCGGCGCAGGTCGCAGACATCACGCCGGTCAACACGGCGCAGGAGGATCTGCACGCCGTGATGGACCGTCTCAAGATGAAGGAAGGCTTCGATGTCGGGCTTGAGATGAGCGGCGCGCCGGCGGCCTTCGCGCAGATGATCGACAACCTCGTCATGGGCGGGCGGATCGCGATGCTCGGCATCCCGACCCAGGCGTTTGCCGTCGATTGGTCGAAGATCGTGTTCCGGATGCTGACGGTCAAGGGCATCTACGGTCGCGAGATGTTCGAGACCTGGCACAAGATGATCGCCATGTTGCAAAGCGGACTGCAGGTGCGCAACGTCATCACGCATCGTCTGGCCTACGGCGATTACCTGACCGGCTTTGAGATGCTCGTCCGCGGCGAGTGCGGCAAGGTGGTGCTCGACTGGACGGCGTGAGGCTCGAACGGCGATTTGGCATGTAGCAAAAGGACGAAGGTCGACGCCGTCATCGGCGCGCCTTCGTCTTTTTGTTTTCGCGTGCCGACGGGAGCAGGCGGCCTTCGGGTGTGATGCCGTATGCCCGCGCGGCCTCCTGACCGGCGACGGCACGCACGTCAGGGCGCCAACGAAACCGCGCGAGGTGTGGGTTGGGTCGGCCCTCGAGTGCGTCGGCGATCAAGTCGCCCAACACGGGCGCGAACTTGATCGCGTGTCCGGAGTCGCCAGCTGCGACCGTCAGCCCCGGACGCTCGGGGTCACGATCGATCCAGAAGTGCCCGTCCCAGGTGTCCGAGTAGAAACAGATTTTGCTGTGAACGATCGGGGCGGCTGCCAGCTCTGGAAACGTCGCTTTGAGAAACGCACGCAGGGCGTCGATCTCGGCCGGCGACACGGCGTGGCCCGGTGTCGCGGGATCGAGCTCGCGACCGGTGCCGTGGTGGCCCATCTTGACGACGCCCGCGCGGCCGGTCGGGAACCCGTAATAGCCGGTGCGGCTGATATCGGCCGCGAACGGCGGGAAGACGGCGTCCGCGAACCAGGCGGCCGGCTCGGGCTTGAGATGCACGACCGGCATGCCGTTCGCGCGCAGGCTTCCACGCAACCAGGGCAACAGGTACGGTGTGCGCGCGCCGGCCGCGACCAGCACCTCATCGGCAAGCAGCCGTTCGCCGGCCGACATGGCGACGCCAACGACGCGCCCATCGGTCTCGAGGAGGTGCGTCATCGCCTGGCCCGGACGAACCCGCACGCCCTCATCGCCGGCGAGGGCCAGCAGCTGAGCGAGCACGCGCCCGGTTTCGGCGTAGCCGCCGTCGGGGTTGTAGTAGCCATCGACGAATCCCGACGAGTGCCAGGCGGGATAGCGGCGCGTGATCTCGGCGGCGTCAAGCCGTTCGGGGCGATGCCCGCGCGCCAGCAATCGCGTGTACGACTCGTACTCGAAGCCGCCGGGCGCCATCGGGGTGCGCGCGAGGAAGAGCACGCCGGTCTCGTGGTACAGGGGCTCCGGCCAGTCGCGGTTCCAGGCGTCCCAACCCCCGAAGGCCGTCTCCATCCAGGCTGTGTAGGCCTCGTCGGGACCATAGTCCATGCGCACGAACTTGTTGATGTCGGTCGAGGCGGCGTCGGGGTGCGGCAGCGGCCCCGGGTCGATCAGGGTCACGACGTTGCCACGCGCCTGCAGGCAGCGCGCGGCGCACACCCCAAAGATGCCGGCGCCGACGACGAGGATCTTGCGAGCGGTCATGGTCTCTCCTGATCGCCCGCATTGTAGCCGCGATAACGCTTAAGCCAGTCGTGTCATCTGCATGATCCAGTTGGTCTCCCAGGTCACGCCGCCGTCGGGCGAGAAGGCCTGCTCCCATCGAGCGCCGGTCGCCGTGATCTCCGACCAGATGAAGCGCACGCGGATGGCGCGACCCTCGAACGTGTCGTCGCCTTGGAAGACGCCGACGCCGTCGGTGAATCGCCCGACGACCGGCGGCAGCAGGTACCCAGCGACGTCGAGCCCCCCGGTTCGGTTATCAAGCCAGTAGATGCTCCACAGGTCTGTCGTCGGATTGAACACACGCAGCGACATCCCGACATAGCCGGGCCGCCAGTCGATCGGCACGAAG
The DNA here is from genome assembly GCA_044224715.1 of Anaerolineales bacterium. GTDB lineage: Bacteria > Chloroflexota > Anaerolineae > Anaerolineales > UBA6663 > UBA6663. Next base: position 17,415 of record JBGAJV010000021.1, read on the forward strand.
TCGTCGACGTTGCCGATCCCGCCCGGCAGCGGTTGCGCCGTGCCGCGTGCCTCGAAACGTTCCCAGGTTGTCGATCCCTTCAATCGTTCGACAAGGCGTTCGTTGTCGATCCGCCAGGATCCCATCCAGAAGTCGAAGTCGCGCCGGCCGTCGGTCATCGCGTGTCTCTCCTTGTGAGCTTGGGTTGGTCGCCTCACGTTAAGCGCAATACCGGTCGCGAACCGCCCTGATTGGTCACGGATGCGCTGTCCACCCGCCGCGACATGCGCCCGGGCCGGAGCGAGCGCACGGAACTCGCGTGATCCGTGGCTGTCGGCGAACTCCGGGTACACGATCAAACCTCATGCCGAAGGCGTCGGTCAACTCGCTCGCGCACAGGTCGTCCCGCTCGCGACCACTTCTCCGCGAAAGTCGGTACAATCCGGGCCACTTGGAGCAACCGACCGCCCACGCGACGAGTCCGCCATGACCCCAAACACGTTTCATCACCTGATTGCCGGAAAGACCGTGTCGAGCCCGGCGTTGTTCGAGACGCGCAACGCCAGCCGGCACACCGATCTGATCGGTCTGTTCCCGGAGGCCACGCTCGACCAGGTGCGCCTGGCCTGCGATGCCGCGCGCGCCGCGTTCGCCGTCTGGCGCGACACGCCAGCGCCCGTGCGCGGCCAGATCATCGGCCAGATCGGTCGCGCCATCGAGCGCGAGCAGGAATCGCTGTCGCGGCTGATGTCGCGCGAGATGGGCAAGACGCTGAGGGAGGCGCGCGGCGACGTTCAGGAAGCGATCGACACCTGCCACTTCTTCCAATCCGAGGGGCGGCGGCTCTACGGCCAAACCGTGCCATCGGAGATGCGCAACAAAGAGTTGACGACGTACCGGCGGCCGCTCGGCGTGGTTGGGGTGATCACGGCCGGAAACTTCCCGGTCGCCGTGCCGAGCTGGAAATTGATCCCGGCGTTGCTCACCGGGAACACGATCGTGTGGAAGCCTTCCGAAGACGCGCCAGCCACGTCGTATGCGTTGGCCCGATTGTTCGAAGAGGGCGGATTGCCGGACGGCGTGCTCAACGTCGTCTTTGGCGGCGGCGCGGGGGCGGCTGGCGAATTCCTGGTCGAGATGCTCGACGAACGCCGCATCGACAAGATCGCGTTCACGGGCAGCACGGCGGTCGGCCGGCACATCGGCGCGATCGCGGGTCGCAACCTTACCCACCCCACGCTCGAGCTGGGCGGCAAGAACCCCATGATCGTCATGCGCGACGCCGACCTCGACAACGCGGTGTCCGGCGCGCTCTGGGCGGCCTTTGGCACGGCCGGGCAACGGTGCACGTCGCTGGGCAATCTGATCCTCGATGCGCCGATCGCGGGGCCCTTCCGCACGAAGTTCCTGGCCGCTGTCGCCGAGATCAAGATCGGCGATCCCGGGCAGTTCGATGACGTGCTCTACGGACCGTTCATCAACGAGCGCTTTTTCCACGTCTGGGCCAGTCACTACGACTGGGGCCGCGCCGATGGGGCCACGCTGGCCTATGGCCAGGGCCGGATCACGACCGAGCACCGGCCGCCGGGCTTCCGCGGCGACCCGACCGCCGCCCACTTCGGCTGGCCGACGGTCTGGGACGGCGTGCGCCCGGGCATGAAGGTCTTTCAAACCGAGATCTTTGGGCCGACGGTCAACCTGGTGACGGTCGATGGGATCGATGAAGCCATCGCGGTCGCCAACAGTGTCGACTACGGGTTGTCAAGCGCGATCTACACGCAGAACCGCCTGTGGGCCTATCACTTCAAAGATCAGATCCAGGCCGGGATGTCGAGCATCAACAACAGCACGACCGGCGCAGAGGCGCACATGCCGTTCGGCGGCATCAAGGGCAGTGGCAACGGCTCGCGCGAATCCGGGATCTGGGTGCTGGACAACTACACCTACTGGCACGGCGTGAACGACGAACTCTCGGGCAAGCTCCAACTCGCGCAGATGGACACCGAGTACGGGCAGATGCGCACGCCCTATCATGTGGCGCCGTTGGCCGATCCGCGTTGATCCGTTCGCACACGTCACCGAGGGCCGATCCCAGATGACCACGCACATCGTTCGCGCTCATGCAGTCACCCCCCGTCCGGCCCGGCTGGTCACGGATCCGGCCGTGCTGGCCACCGTGCGCGCCGATGCCGCCCACTTTCCCGACGGTCACACTGTGGCGCTCGCCGTACCGACGTGCGTCGAGGAGGTTGCCTGGGTGCTGCGCGAGCACGCGACCGTGCTGCCGATCGGCTCGCAGACGTCGTTGACCGGCGGCGCCACGCCGCGGGGCGAGGTGGTGCTTGCACTGCGCGACCTGCGCGGGATCGAGCGTCTGTCGGCCGACCGCTGGCGCGTCGGCGCCGGTCTGACGCTTGCGGAACTTCAGGCGCACCTTGCCCGCCATGACGCGTTCTTCCCGCCGGTGCCGGCCTATGCCGGCGCGCAGATCGGAGGGGCGGCCGCGACAAACGCCGCCGGCCCGGCGACGTTCAAGTACGGCGCGACGCGACGGTGGGTCGACGGGCTCACGGTCGTGCTGGCTGACGGCTCAGTGCTCGAGCTCGAGCGCGGCCAATACCGCGCACATCCCGACGGTTACTTCGAACTGGCCCGGGCGGGCGGCGGTCGTCGCATCCCGGTGCCGACGTATCACCTGCCGCAGGTCGCCAAGATCTCGGCCGGCTACTATGCCGCCCCCGAGATGGATCTGATCGACCTCTTTCTCGGCTCTGAGGGGACGTTGGGCATCATCACCGACGTCGTCGTGCGCGTCGTGACGCCGGCGCCGCGCACATCGATCCTCTTCGTGCCCTTCTCCGACGAGGCCGCCGCGCTCAGGCTGGCGGCTGCGTTGCGCCTCGACGCCCAGCGAGCCTGGCGCGGCGACGACGCCAGCCCCGACATCAACGCGATCGAGTACCTTGACGCCGACTCGCTGGCGCTGCTGCGGGAGGAAGACCCGATCGCCGTCACCGGCGTCGCGCTGCCCGTCGACGCGCGGGCCGCGTTGATCATCCAGCGCGAGGCGGCAGCTGAGCACGAGGCGCAGGCGACGGCGCGGCTCGTGACACTGCTCGCCGAGGCGCGCGCTGACGAGATCATCGCCGCGGCGCCGGGCAACGTCGTCAACGTGCGCCGGATCTTCGACGTACGGGCCGGCGTGCCCCTGGCCGTCAACGCGCGCATCGGCCGGGCCCAGCGCGACATCGATCCGCGCATCAGCAAAGTCGCGGCCGACATGATCGTGCCCTTCGACCACGTCGTCGACATGATCCACCTGTTCCGAGAGGAATTCGCGCGGCTCAGGCTGCCGCACGCCATCTGGGGCCACATCTCGGATGGGAACCTGCACCCCAACGCGCTGCCCCGCACGGCCGAGGAGGCCGAGGCCGGCCAGGCCGCGATCCTGCGGCTCGGTCGGATCGTCACGGCGATGGGCGGCAGCCCGCTGGCCGAGCACGGCGTCGGGCGCAACGCCACCAAGCAGGCGCTGCTGCGCCAGTTGTACGGCGACGCCGGCCTCGATCAGATGCGGGCGGTCAAGGCCGCGCTCGACCCCGAGAGCAAGCTGGCGCCCGGCGTCATCTTCCCAGAGCCATGAGCGCGGATGGCCATTCGATGCCCTGAGTGCGGTGGCGCGTTCGACGACCCTGACGGATGTTGGGGGCAGTTCGGCGCGCTGCTCGCGCTCGAGTTCGTCGATGAGGCGTACGGTAAGGTTCATCACCTCACCGTCGCGACCTACATGCTGCAGCATCCGACGCGGCTCTCACGGCGCGGCTGGTTCGAGATGCGCGGGCTGTTGCGTCTCCATCTTCGCGATGGCGTGAGCGTGGCGGGATTACGTCAGCGGATCCGGTCGGCCGGTGTAGATGCGTCGAAGGGCTGGAAGATGACGGCCGACGGCACGTGTTGCCAGGCGGCGGTCGGGCTGGACTGGCCGTTAACAGTCGCCGACATCGACGTTGAGGATCGCGATGGGTATGGCGAGCGGGTCACGGCCTGGGCCGTGGCCGCGCTGGACCTGGCCGACGGCGTCGCCGACGTTTCGTGACGTCGCTGCTCAGTCGACGGCCAGCGCCCGATCACCGCGTCGCAGACGCCAGAGATTCGCAGCGAACAGCAGCGGCGCAAACGCGATCAACAGGCCGAGCACGTTGATCAACGGGTAGCCGCCCACCGCCATCAGCGGGCCGCCCACCAGACTACCCAGACCCGACGCGGCGTTGACCAGCATCTCGGTCGTACCCTGGCCACGCGCGCGCTCGGTGGCCGTGAGCACGTCGGTCAACAGCGCCGCGCCGGCCACGTAGGTGAAATTCCAGCCAAGCCCGAGCAACAACAAGGCAAACGCGAGGACGAGCGTATCGAGCGACGCCGGGGCCAGCAGACACGCCGCGATCAACAGCACGCTGCCGAGCAGGATCATGGGCACGCGCCCCCACCGGTCCACAAGGCGACCGCTGAAGATCGACGGCCCGAACATGCCGAGCGTGTGCGCGGTGATGACCAACGAGATCGAGTCGAGCCCCCCACCGTGATCGTGGAGATGCACCGATGTCATCGCCATGACCATGACCATCACAAGCTGGCCGAGGATGAGCGCGGCCAGCGCCGTCTGCACTTCGGGAACCGCCAGCAGCACGCGCCAGGGTCGATCCGCAGCGCGCGCGGTCGACGTCTCGGACTCATGGCCCTCGTCGGAAGGCAGCTGACGCGCGATCTCGATCGGATCGGGGCGCAGCGACGTGAACAACAAGATCGCGGTCGCCGCGAAGATGACCATCGCGAGCGCCCAGGGTCCGGCGAGCGGGTTGAGCCCGAAGGATCGCATGGCGTCGCCGAGCGGCGCGACCAGGCTGGGGCCGAGCACGGCGCCGAACGTCCCGCCGACGACGACCGAACTGATCGCGCGGCCTCGCTCGCCGGGGGTCACCATTTCGGCCGCGGCATAGCGGCTCTGATCCGTGATTCCCCGGGCCGCGCCGAGCAGTAGATACCCGAACAAGAAGGTCAGGAAGCCGCCGGCGATGATCGCGGCGCCGGCCACGGCCGCGCCGATCGTGCCCAGGGCGAAACCGCTCGCCAGACCGGTGCGCCGGCCGCCCCGCGCCATCCAACGCGCCGCGACGTACGCGCTGCCGGCGCTCCCGAGCAGGTAGACGAAACCACCGACGCCGGTCAGTTCATGCCGCCCGCTCAGCTCGAGCACGGCCAACGGCCCGACCGTGGTCGCGGCCAGATACGCCGCCGAACCGACGGCCTGGCCCGCGAGCAGGATGAGTGTGAGACGGCGTACGATTGACATTGGCTATTGGCCATTGGTTGTTGGCTATTGGTCATTCGCCGTTGGTTATCGATTCCTCAATAGCCAATTGCCATTAACCAATAGCCAATATCAATAGCTGGTTGCGGCTTTGAGGCCCTGCATGATCGCGACGCCGGCGCTGGTGCCCAGACGCGTGGCTCCGGCGTCAAGCATGGCTTCGGCGTCGGCCAACGAGCGGATGCCGCCGGCGGCCTTGACGCCCAGCTTGGGCCCGACCGTCTCGCGCATCAACCGGACGTCGGCGACCGTGGCGCCCGCGGTCGAAAAGCCGGTGGAGGTCTTGACGAAGTCAGCGCCGGCCCGCTTGGCGATCAGGCAGGCCCGCCGCTTCTCGTCGTCGGTCAGCAGCGCGGTCTCGATGATGACCTTGAGCAATTTGCCGGCGGCGTGCACGGTGACGGCCACGCCGCGGATGTCACGCGCGACAAGGCGATCGTCGCCGAACTTGAGCGCGCCGACGTTGATCACCATGTCGATCTCGGTCGCGCCTTGAGCCAGTGCGATCTCGGCTTCATAGGCCTTGACCTCGGGCGCGTTGGCGCCGAGCGGAAAGCCGACGACCGTGCACGGCGCTACGCCCGACTTGCGCAACAACTTGGCGACGAGCTTGATGTGCGTCGGGTTGACACAGACCGAGGCGAAATGGTGCGTGCGCGCCTCGGCGCAGACCTTCTCCACCTGGGCCGGCGTGGCTTCGGGCTTGAGCAGTGTGTGATCGATGCAGGCGGCGATTTGTTCGGGTGTGCGGCTCATGGAAACACCTCACGACTGGGGATCTGCGGATATGGGTAAGGCTCGACCAGGCGGGCCGAGGTCAACGGCCAATACACGACGATGGCGCGGCCGACCAGGTAGCTTCGATCCAGCGCGCCCCAATTGTGCGAATCGGCCGAGTTGTTGCGATTATCACCCAGAACGTAAAGCTGGTTGGGTCCGAGCAACGTTCGCGTGGTATACGTCGGGGGCACGGGCACATAGGGCTCATCCAACGCCACGCCGTTGACGTGGACCACCCCGGCCTCGATGGCGACGACGTCGCCGGGCAATCCGATCACGCGCTTGATGAAATCGCGCTCCGGGCCGTAGGGATACTGGAAGACGATGACGTCACCGCGGTGGAGGTCGGCGAGGCGGTACCCGATCCGGTCGACCAGCACGTATTCGCCCGAATGCAGCGTGGGGAACATGCTGTCGCCCTCAACGCGAAACCGCGTGACGATCAAGGCGTTCAGCAGCCAGACCGTCGCCGCCGCGAGCGCCACGACCACGAGCGTGTCGGTGAGCAGGCTGCGTGGCTGCCTACGCGGCTCGACCGGCGTTGTCGGGGAGGGCCCATCGCTTGTCCCGATCACGTGAACCGCCTGCCCTCGCGGGCGCTCAGTTCTTCTTGCGGAAGCTGAGCCGCACGGGCGTGCCGGTGAACGGGAACTCGTGCCGCACCGCGTTTTCGAGATAACGCCTGTAGGTGAAGTGCGCCAGCTCCGGGTCGTTGACGTGCAGCAGGATCGTCGGCGGATTGACGCGCACCTGCTCGGCGAACGTGATCTTGAGCTGCCGCCCACCCTTCGACGGCGGCGCGTGGCGCGCCACGGCGTTGCGCACGAGCTTGTTGAGGGCCGACGTCGGGATGCGCACCAGGCGCTCTTCCTGCACTTTGAGGGCCGTCTCAAGGATCTGACCGGTGCGTTGGCCCGTCTTGGCCGAGACGAAGAGCACGGGCACGTAGTCGAGGAAGTGCAGATTCGTGCGCAGCCGTTCGGCGTACGCCTGCATCGTGTTCGAGTCCTTCTCGATCACGTCCCACTTGTTCACCACGACGACCACGCTCTTCGACTCATCCAGGATGAAGCCCGCGACATGCGCGTCTTGAGCCTTGAACGGCTCCTGTGCGTCGACGACCAGCAGCGCGACGTCGGAGCGCGAGATGGCGCGGAAGGTTCGCAGCACGCTCCACTTTTCGACGCCCGGATCGATGCTGCCGCGGCGGCGTATGCCGGCCGTGTCGATCAGCGTGAGCTTGATGCCGTTGAAGGTCAGCGGGGTGTCGGTCGCGTCACGCGTCGTGCCGGGCACCGGGCTGACGATGGCGCGTTCCTCGCCGAGCAGCCGGTTGAGCAGCGAGCTCTTGCCCACGTTCGGGCGGCCCACCAGCGCGATCTTGATGCTCTCGTCGGCCTCGGCCGGCATGGCCGGCGGCAGCGCGTCGACAAGCGCGTCGAGCAAATCGGCGATGCCCGTGCCGTGCAGGGCCGAGATCAGATGCGGGTCGCCCATGCCCAGCTCGTAAAACATGTAGGCGGATTGCTCGGCCGTCTCCGACTCGGTCTTGTTGACCGCCAGCAGCACGGGCGGGTGCAATTCGCCGTTCGGCCCGCGCTTTTGACGCCGGCGGAGGATCTCGGCGACCTCTCGATCGGCCTCGGTCAGGCCGAGCTTGGCCTCGGTCATGAAGATCACGGCATCGGCGTCGGCGATGGCCATCTCGGCCTGCGCGCGCATCTGGGGCACGAAAGCCGCCGAACCCTCGGCCAACACCTGGCCGCCGGTGCCGGTGCGCGGCATCGGCTCGATGCCGCCGGTGTCGATGACGTCGAAGGCGCGGCCGTTCCACTCCGCTTCGGCCACAAGGCGGTCGCGCGTGGTGCCCGGCGTGTCATCGACGACAGCCAGGCGCTCTCCGGTGAGGCGGTTGAAAAACGTCGATTTGCCGGCGTTGGGCCGGCCGACGATGGCGACAATCGGTTTTGACATGGATGCGAATTGTAACCCGGCGAGGCGAGGCGTGCAGTACGCAATCGTTTGGGTGGGCACAGGTTGGATGTCGGGCGCGGGATTTGGCCGCTGATTGCGCGGATTTCGCTGAAGGAACCGTGACGCTGCCGACAAGGCCCCGGCTGATCGTTTCCGCGAAATCTGCGAAATCTGCGCAATCAGCGGCAATAAGACCACTGACCGCTCGAGCTTACACGCTCACGCGGGGTGCATGGGCTGGTCTTCAGACGCGGAATCTGGCCGCAGATTACGCAGATTTCGCTGAAAGATACGTGACAATGCCGGCTAGGCTCCAATGGTTCACTTTCGCGAAAATCGCGCGATTCGCGCCAAAGACAATCTGGCAACTCGTGCTGGCACGCCCGCAGTGAGTGTTCATGCTGCCGCCACGCGAGCGAAGCGCAAATGCTCCCCGCCCCACGCTATTGCGCCGGCGTTCCGGTGGGCGTGGGCGTGAACAGCGGCAACAACGTCGGCGTCGGCGTCGGGGTTTGCGTGAACGTCGGGCGCGCGGTCGGCGTGCGGGTCGGACGCGGCCCGCGGGCGACCACGACCTGCACCTGCGCCGGCTGGATGCTCTCGACCGACAGCCCGTCGGGCACGCCGACGACCTTCGGTTCGAGCAGATACGTGCCGGCCTCAAGCCCGGCCAGATCGACCGACATCTGGATGTCTTCCGGCTTGAGCTGGTTGAGCAGCGCCACGGGCCCGAAGATCTGCACCGAGACGGTCTCGGGTTCGACGCGGGCGTTGAAACCGGCCTCGAGGTTGATCGGCTCGACGCGAACACCCGGGAACGGGATGCTGATCTCGACCGGTTTGACCGTGATCTCGACCGTCACGGCCGGATCGCCCTGGACGGTGACTCCCTCTGGCAGCACCAGGCCGACCTTGCGGATGACGGTCTCGGTGACGCCGGTGATATCCAGCGGCTCCGTCGCCACGAACCCCGGCATCTCGTTGACCTGCCGCGCGTCGCTCGACGAGACCGTCACGACCAGCGGCGTCGGCACCTCGGCCGAGACGTAGTAGCCGTCGGCCGGCTCGCCTGAGCGGGTCACCTGGACGACGACCTCGCGATAGCCTGGCCGGGTCGCGATCGGGACCGTCACGCTCACCTGTTTCGGCGCGATGGTGACGCCGGTGACGATCTGGTTCTGCGCATCCAGGGCCCGCAGATCGATGGCCTGGGCCACGTCGCGGCGCGCGCCGGCGATGTTGAGCGGCGCAGCCAGCATGCTGACGCGATCGACGAGCGACGACGGACCCGTGACGGTTCCCGTGATCACGGTCAATTGCGGCGTCCCGGCTTCGAACCCCGTCGACGGTTCGCCGCTTTGCTGGAGCACGATATCGATCGTGCGCGTCTCGATCGCCTCGATCCGCACGGTGACGACATCCGGCGAAAGATCGACCAGGCTCAGCGGCGACGGGGGGTTGTAGGTCAGCGGGACTTCATGCTCGCCCGGGCCGAGCCCGTGGAGATCGGCCGTGATCTCGATATTGGCCGGATCGAGCGTGTTGAGCAGGCTTTGTGGGCCGCGCAGCGTGACGGTGGTCTGCGAGGATTGCGGTCCCTCATACACCAGATCCTGGCCCAGATTGATGAACTGCACCTCGACGCTTTGCGGCAGGCGTTGTTCGATGAACTGATCTTTTTCGCTGGCCGCCACAAACCAGACAAGGACGGCCAACACCACTGCCAGCAGCGCGCTGGCCGCAAAATCTAGTTTCACGACGACATCCCGTCTCGCCGCACTCCGTCGACCCGAGCCAGCAGGATCGACCTCGAATGCAGCCTAGTCCTCGGATTTCTCCCGGGTGCGACCAAGATCTTCGATCGGGGGTGTCTCACCCCGCCCGGCCGACATCGCGCGCGCGCCCGACCCGTTGACGACCGGGCCGTTGCCGCGCGCCGCACGCAGCAGGCTGCGCACGGTCCCGGCCAGCGACCGATCGCTGACGGGCTTGTAGAACGCGCTCAACACATTGCGGAGCCGCTCCCGGTCCAGCGGCCGGATCATGTGGCCGTTGTGGACGACCGAAATGATGCCTGTCTCTTCGGAGACCACGACCGCCACCGCGTCGGTGGTTTCGGTCGTGCCGAGCGCCGCCCGGTGTCGGAGGCCGATCTGCCGCCCGGTCACCTGTGGGTTGGTCGTCAGCGGCATGACGCAACCGGCGGCCGTGATGCGATTGCCCTGGATGATCACGGCGCCGTCATGCATCGGCGTGTTCGGGTAGAAAATCTGCAGCAGCAACTGAGCCGTGATGGCCGCGTCCAGACGCATGCCCGTGTCGATGAATTCCTTCAGCCCGCTCTGCCGCTCGATCACGATCAAGGCGCCGTGGCGCCGTTCCGACAGGCGTTGGGCGCCCGTCGCCAGCGCGTCGATCACGGCATCGGCCTCGCCCTCGGGCAGTTGCCGGTCGAGCAGGACCGTCGCGCGGCCGATCCGCTCAAGCGCCCGCCGGATCTCGGGCGCAAAGATCACGGGGATCGCCACCACCAGGCCCGGCAACGTCGTGCTGAGCAGCCAGGAAAACGCCTGAAGACGCAGAATCTGCGTGAGCAGCGTGACACCGATCACCAGGAAGATGATGCCACGCAGCAATGCCGCGGCCTGCGTGCCCCGAACCAATTGGAGCACGGCTAGGATGACCAGGGCGGTCAGCCCAATGTCGATCGCACTGACCCAATTCAGCTGACTGGCGAAATAGGTCAGCTCTTGTAGGAATTCTGTCACAGCGTCTTCAGTTTACGCTGTTGGGGCGAGTGCGGCAAGTCGGGGATGGCGCGGGGAGCGCGAGCGCGCAGGGAGCGCTCTCCGCTCCCTGCGCACCAGTGTCAGTTCAGTTGCCCCAGCAGACGGACAAACGGCGCCGGATCCTCGGGGCTGAGGGCCAGGACCGACTGGATGGTTTCGCGGGCCTGGGTCTGGTTCCCGGACTGGATCTGCAGCTCGATCAGGCTTTCGTAGCGGTCGATGGCGTCGGCCTTGCGGCCCTGGTCCTGATACAGGCGAGCCAGCCGGGCGACGATGGCGCCGTGCCCCGGGTAGCTGGTGGCCAGTTCCTCGAGCAGGATGGTTGCGTTCGAGAACTGGCGGTTGGAGATCAGGTGCTTGAGCTGCTCATCCAGCTCGGTCACGCCGGCGCGTTGATTGTCGAGCCGGAAGTACAGGTCGATCAAGGCGATCCGGGCGCGTTCGTCGCCAGGCGACAGGGTCTTGATCTGTTCGTAGATCTTGAGCGCCTCGCGCCAGGCCAACCGCTGGACGTCGACGTCGCCGATTTCGTGGAGCAGCTTGACCGACCAGATGCGATCGCCGGCCTTCTGCGCCAGCTCGAGCGCCTGCGCGTATTGATCGCGCGCGCCGTCGAGGTCGGCCAACTCGTAGTAGGTTCGGCCCAATTCGGCGGTGTGCGTGATCGCTTCGGTGATCTGGCCCTGGCCTTTGAGCAGATCGATCAGCTCGGTGCGGGCCGTCACGTCCATCGGGTTCAGGTTGAGCACGCGGTTGAGCAGCCGCACCGCGCGCCCGATCTCGCCGCGCGCCTTGTACGTCGCTGCGACGACCTGGTATTTCTGCGCGGCGGCCTCGACGCGCCCTTCGGCGTTGAGAATCTCGGCCATGCGGATGTGCACGGGCAGATAGGTCGGCGATGCGTCGAGCGCGTAATACGCCTCTTCCATGGCCGTGGCGAGCAGCCCGCGGCGCATGTGCTCTTCGATCTTGCGGAGCGACTCCATGGCCGCGTCGTTGCCGGGCGTGGCCAGCAAATCGGCCAGCGTCCCTCCGCCCCCGTCGCGGTCGAGCTGCTTGCGCGCCGTGCGCGCCCGCTCTTCCCAGCTGTCGCCGGAGAGCATGTGCTGCACGTTGGGGAGCATGCGGCCGAGCTCGTCGTCGGTCAGGCGTGTGAAGGATTCGGAGAGCGTGTCGTAGCCGTCGGCGATCCCGTCCTGTTGATCGGCCGGCGCCAGGCTCATGTCGAGCATCTTGAGCGCGTCGAAGAAGTAATGGAAGGCGTGGCGCGCCTGGCCAAGCTGACGCGCGGCCTCGCCAAGGCCGTAATTGGCCCCGGCGGCGACGGCGCTGTGGAGCAACGCCGGCGGGAACGCGGCCAGCGCCTCTTGCGGTCGACGCAGGTCGAGCAGCAGCAGGCCGCGCATGAAATGCACGAGCGGCTGATCGAGGCCCGAATTGATCGCGTTGGTATAGAGATTGAGCGCGGCCTCGCGGCTGCCGAGCGACTGCTCGTTGATCGCCTGCCCGAGGTACATGATGGCATGGGCGCGCTGGCCCTGCGCGTCGCGCAAGGCGCCCGCCCCGCGCGAAAGCGCGCTGACCGACGACGCGGTCTTTGTGGTGTCGGCGTCTTCGTCGAAGAGCAGCTCGGCCAACAGGGTTAGCGCGGTTTCGCGCGCCTGCTCGAGCACGTTGGCCTTGCGGACGGGCGGCGCCGAAGCGGCCGCTTCGGCGAATACGCCCAGCGGGTTCGGCGTCAGCGGCGAGGTGCTCGACGGCGGCGCCTCGAGCGCCAGCTCGACGCCGCGCAGCGACGCCGGGATCGGTTGACCGTTCTTCAAACGCGAAAAGGCTTCGCGCGCCTCGGGCAGTTGGGCGCTCAGCTGAACCGCCCGCTGCAGCGCGGCGTTGGCCTTGGCCGGGTCGCTCGACTTCTGGAATAAACGCGCGACCTCGATGAACTCGAGCGCCGCCGCCTGCGACTTGCCGGCACGCTCGAGCGCCAGAGCCAGCCGCGAACGCGCGCCAAGGTTGTCGGGTGTGGCCCTGACACTGCGCGCCAGGTTCGTGACCGCCTTGGCCACATCCTGTCGCTTCATGTGCAGCTCGGCGACGTACAGGTAGGCCTGCCCGGCCTCCGGCGATCGGCCCAGCTTCTCCAGGATCTCGCCGCACTTCTCCGGCGCGACGGGGTCGCCCGGCGTTTTGCTGGCGGCACGCTGGTAAACGGCCAGGGCTTCTTTGAGACGGCCCTTCTCCAGGAAGGCCAGACCCAGCGCGTTCAAAGCCACGCCGTCATCCGGGAACTCGGCGACGGCGGTTTGATACGCCTGGATCGCCTGATCCCACTGGCCATCCCAGGCAGCCGCATGGCCCGCTTGCAGTGATTGTTCGAAAATGTCGCGTCGACCAGCCATAATCTGAATCAGTCTACCGGAACACAAGCCGCTATCCCTGAATTTACATGTGCAATTTATGTGCCGTTGCGTTGGCTCGGCGAGGTTTGGTTAGTGGCTAGAGAACCACGAACCGAACAGGCGTTCGCGCTCGGTGGGGACCACCCCCAACCCCCTCCACCGAAACGCGCACCGGTCGTCCGACGGCCCAGGCACCCGGCGCGTTTCCGCGGAGGGGGCCCAAAGGGTTTCTGAGCTTTGCGGCCTTGCGGCTTTGCGGCTTTGCGGCTGTACGGCTTTACGGCTCTAGGCGCTCTACAGGCTCTAGGCGTCGGCTGGCCCGGGTTGCCACCCGACTGCTGCGGCCCAGGCCTCGGCGGAGAAGTAGATCTGGTCGACGGCCGGTTCCTTGACGTTCGGGTACGTCGTCGGGTCGCCCAGGGCGTCCGCCAGACGCCGTTTCAATTCGGCGTAGGCTTCGGCGCAGGCCGGGTTGGCGCGGAGGAAATCCCGAAACAGCAGGGCAAAGCGCTGGTTGGGCCGCCCGGCCACGCGAACATGGATATTGGCCGGGCGCTCGCCGTTTGCGGGGCGGAAGAACAGCTTCTCCCAGGAGTCTGGCGACGCGTCTTCCATGCCGGGCGGGACGTGATCGCGGAAGTACCGCTCGAGAGGCTGGAAGCCGGCTGCCTCGAGCGCCGGCACAAGCGTCTCAGTCAGGGCGGCGACCGTCACCTGGACGTCGATGATGTCCTTTGCGGCCAGACCGGGCACAGAAGTCGAGCCGATATGGTCGATGCGCTGCGCGCTCGGGCCAAGCGCCCGTCGCAGCACGTCGGCGATCGCCTGGAACTCGGTCGGCCATTCGGGCCGGTACGGGACAATGACGACGGGTGGCATCCGGGGCACCCCGCGCGAGCCTCAACCGAGCTCGTCCCAATTCGGGCCGCTGCGCACCTCGACGCCCAGCGGCACGGTGAGCTTGAACGCGTTTTCCATCACCTCGCGAACCACGGCGCTCGCCGCGCGGACGTCCTTCTTGCGGCATTCGAACACAAGCTCGTCGTGCACCTGCAACAGCAACCGCGCCGCCACGCCGGCCTTCTCGAGCGCCGGCCCGATCTCGAGCATGGCGCGCTTGACGATGTCGGCCGCCGTGCCCTGGATCGGGGCATTGATGGCCTCGCGTTCGGCGCGCGCCTTCGCGATCGCAGCCTCGCGACCGCCGCCACCGCCCTCTCCGGTGAGCCCCGGGAAGTACCTCCGGCGACCCAGCAGAGTCTGGACGTAGCCGTTCTCGGCCGCGAATGCCTTTGTGCCGTCGATATACGCCCGAATGCGCGGGAAGCGCTCGAAGTACTGCTTCACAAAGGCGTCGGCCTCGCTCAGCGTCAACCCGGTCTGCTTCGACAACGCGAACGAGCCCATGCCGTACAGCAGGCCGAAGTTGATGGCCTTGGCCTGGCGGCGCTGCTCCTTGCTGACCTGATCGGGCTTGAGCCCGAGCACGGCCGCCGCCGTTGCCGTATGGATGTCCTGGCCCTCGGCGAAGGCGGTCTTGAGCACCGGGTCGTCGCTGACGTGCGCGGCGATGCGCAGCTCGATCTGCGAATAGTCGGCCGAGATCAAGGTCTGGCCCGGCGCGGCGATGAACGCGCGGCGGACCCGTCGGCCCAGTTCGGTGCGGATGGGGATGTTTTGGAGATTCGGATCGCTCGACGACAACCGCCCGGTCACGGCGCCTGCCTGATTAAACGAGGTGTGGATCCGACCGGTCTCCGGGTTGATCTGTTGCGGCAGCGCATCGACGTAGGTCGACTTGAGCTTGCTCAGTTCGCGTTGCTCGAAGATCAGGTTGATCACCGGGTGCCGGTCGCGCAGATCCTCGAGCACGTCCGACGCCGTCGAGAACTTGCCGGCCGCCGTCTTGCGCGACTTGTCCGGCGGACGCAGACCCAGTTTGCCGAACAACGCTTCAGACAGCTGCTGGGTCGAGTTGATGTTGAAGCTGTAGCCAACCAGGTGATAGATCTCGGCCTCGACCTTGGCGAGTTGCGCCTCGATCTCGGTCGACAACCCCTGCAGATACGGCGCGTCAACGCTGATGCCGGCCATCTCCATGTCGGCCAGGATCGGGATCAGCGGCATCTCCAGATCGCGCAGCAGCTCGGTCTGGTGCTTGGCCTCGACCTCTGCCACCAACACCGGCACAAGCCGCAGAGTCATGTCGGCATCGGCGGCCGCGTACGGCGCGGCGCGCTCGATCGGCACAAGGTCCATGGAGATCTGCTTCTTGCCGGTGCCGATCAGTTCGCTGATCTCGGTCATCTCGACGCCGAGCCGCACAAGCGCGAGCTTCTTCAA
The DNA here is from genome assembly GCA_044224715.1 of Anaerolineales bacterium. GTDB lineage: Bacteria > Chloroflexota > Anaerolineae > Anaerolineales > UBA6663 > UBA6663. The sequence goes on from JBGAJV010000021.1 coordinate 33,047, forward strand.
CCCGAGGCTGTGCGACGCGGGGTCGGTCAACCACTCGGCCAACATGGTGTCGACGCCGAGCGGCGCCACCCGGATGCCGGCACGCGCCAGCGCGATGTAATCGAAGTCGATGTTGTGGCCGTGTTTCGGGATCCGGGCGTCGGTCAGCGGACCGCGCAGCGCCTCGACCACCCGGCCGAGCGGCAGTTGCTTGCCCTCGCGATGCCCGACCGGGATGTAGTAGCCCTGGCCCTCGCGCACCGCGAGCGAGATGCCCACCAGCCCGGCACGTACCGGGCTGAGCCCATCGGTCTCGGTGTCGAACGCGATCGCGCGCGCCGAGTTCAGATCGCGCACAAGCCCGGCGAGCGTGGCCTCGTCGTCGACGATGATTGTCTCGGTCGGCGCCGGGTTCGTGTCGACGGCGACGGGCTCCGCGAACAGGCCCATCTGCCCGGCCGGCGTGACCACCCCACCCGTCTGCACACGCGGCGCCTCGGCCGGCGCCTCAAGTGGCGTCTCGGCCTCCGCATCGTCGCCGGCGGGCAGGCGCTTGAGCAAGGAACTGAACTCGAGCGTTCGGAACAGCTCGAACAGCTTGTTGCGATCGAGCGTGCCGACCCGGCAGTCTTCGAGATCGAACTCGAGCGGCACATCGGTGACGATGGTCGACAGCTTCTTCGACAGCGCAGCCGAGTCGCGACCGGCCTCGAGCTTGGTCTTGAATCGATTCGCGACCTCGTCGAGGTGGGCATAGATGGCGTCGAGCGAACCGTATTTCTGGAGCAGCTCGGTCGCCGTCTTCTCGCCCACGCCGGCGACGCCGGGGATGTTGTCCGATGTGTCGCCGACAAGCGCCTTGTAGTCGATGTATTCGGTCGGCGTCAGGCCGAAGCGTTCCTTGACCTCGTCCGGGCCGTAATCCTTCGAGTCCTTGAGCTTCTGGCCCGCCAGGCGGATCGTGACATGCGCGTCCGCCAGCTGCAACAGATCGCGGTCGCCGGTGATGATCACGACGTCCAACCCCGCCTTCGCCGCGCGGCGCGCGACGGTGCCGAGCACGTCGTCGGCTTCGTAGCCCTCGGCCGTCAGGATCGGGACGTTGAAGGCGCGCACCAGGTCCTGGATACGGTCGATCTGCACCCGCAGGTCGTCCGGCATCTTCTCGCGAGTGCCCTTGTAGTTCGAAAACATGTCATCGCGAAACGTCCGACCGACGTCGAAGCTCACGGCCAGGTAGTCAGGACCTTCGGCCAGGTAGTCGAGCATCTTGACGGCAAAGCCGTAGGTGCCGGCGGTGGGCTCGCCGCTCTTGGTCACCCAGCGCGAGCTATCCGAGGCGGCGGTCAGCGCAAAATACGTGCGATACGCCAGGCCGTGCCCGTCGATCAGGTAGAGGGTCTTTCGCGATTTCGGCATGGCGTAATTGTATCCGGTGGCGCCGTATTCTTCCGTGGCCGCGAACGGCGGACCGCGAAGACGCGAGGGGCGCGAAGACTCACCGTTGGAATCCTCGCGCCCTTCGCGTCTTCGCGGTTGGCCCTCTGCCGTTACTGCAGCAGCCCTTCCACCTCGCGCACGGCCAGACGCGCGGCGCGGCGCACCTGCGCAAGCGGGAGCCGCGAGCGCACGCCCACCGAAAGGAGGCGATGAGCGATCAGGCGCACGGAATAGAGGGCATAGCGGTCGGCCGCGCCGTCGTTGGCGAAGCGCAGCACTTCGGAGGCGTCGGATTGCCCGGCCCAGGCGTTGGCGATCGCGCGCTGCATCGCATCGGCCGCCTCGGCTCCCAGACCGGCGGCGGCGAGCACAACCTCGCCTTCGGTGAGCAGAACCGGGTCGTTCTGTAGTTCCTGACTGAGTCGGGCGAGCGGGATGGACAGCTGGCGCGGGTCGGGCGCGGACCGCGTGAGCCCGGCCGTCATCTCACCCAGAGAGCGGCGCGTCAGCCGGCCAGGCTGCGTGACATTCGGCACGGCGGTCAGGCCGGGACCGATTTCGGGCGCCAGGGTCTCGATGGCGGTGACCAGATCCGGCAAGAAGACCGGCTTGTTGAGCTGGGCCTGGACCTGGTTGGCGGTCACGGACTGATTGGGCAGGGGCAGCAGCACCACCGGCAGTTCCGGGACGTGGGCACGCAGGCGACCGAGCAGGTCGTCGAGCGAGCTCTCCGGCAGGTCGGCGTCGATCACGGCCACATCCGGCCGGATTTCGGAGACGCGTTGCAAAGCCAGCGCCGCGCTTGTCGCGATCAACACGCGCAGACCGGCCTGAGCCTCCAGCTCGCGGGCCAGGAAGGACGCGAACTCGGCGTCGCGGTCGGCAATCAGGATGGTACGCATGCCCATTCCGCCATCGTTATCGGACGGTTATAACCGCTAATTGACTATTTTGCCAGATGGTCAGAAGAAAACGGGCACAGGTGGGTCGTCAACCCAGGCGCTGGCATCTCAAGACGATCAACGCGGAATTTCCCGCGATTTGCCCGATGGCGCGGCCCCATGGCGAGAGTCGTGGCCGGCCGGGCAACGCGTTGCGACAGCCCCGGTCTTCAGCCCGATTGAGAGCCGGCCCATGAGGCCCGGGGCCGCGTATCGCCCGCCGTCATGCTCAGCGTCCGGCCACTTCGCCTTGCATGCTCCACGCGCCCGCCTGAGTGATCGTGACAGTCACGGTGCGGCCGCGGAGGTCGTGGTCGCCGGCGGCCTCGAAGAACACGAGCTTGTTGTTGCGCGTGCGTCCGCGCCATTTGCCCTTGTGGAGGTCCTCGATCAACACGTCCTGGCGTTGCCCCAAGAAGCGCTGGTTGATCTCGCCGACGACGCGTTCCTGCTGTGCTTCGAGCGCCTGGAAGCGCCGCACCTTTTCGGCCTCGGGCACATCGTCGACCATGCGCCGCTGGGCGACCGTGCCCGGGCGGGTCGAGTACCGCGCGAGATGCGCGACGTCGAGCTTGAGGTCCTCGAGGAGCCTGTAGGTCTCGTCGAATTGCTCCGCCGTCTCCCCCGGGAAGCCGACGATGATGTCGGTGCCGATCGAGACGTTCGGGATGATCGTGCGGATGCGGTCGACGAGCCGGCGGTAGTCTGCGTTCGTGTAGCCGCGCTTCATGTTGGCCAGCACGACGTCGTCGCCGGCCTGTACCGGCACCTCGATGTGTTCGCACACCTTGGGCAGCTCGGCGACGGTGCGCAGGAGCTCGTCGGTCATCCAGTTCGGATGCGACGTCAGGAAACGGATGCGCTCGAGGCCGTCGATGTCGTGGATCGCGCGGAGCAGCCCCGCGAGAGTCGGCCCGCCTTCGATGTCCTGGCCATAGCGGTCGACGATCTGCCCGAGCAGCGTCACCTCACGCACGCCTTGCGCCACCAGCCCGCGGACGTCGGCGGCCACCTCGCCCACCGGACGCGAGCGCTCGACGCCGCGCTTGAACGGGATAATGCAGAACGTGCACGCGTGCGAGCATCCATAGACGATCGGCACGTGCGCCGACACGGCGCGTCCGCGCTCGGGCGCCGGCAGGGTGTAGCCGCCGCTTTGCGTATTGAGCACGGTGGTGGCTTCATCTTGGAAGGCGAAGCGCTGCAGGCGTTCGGCCTCGGCCAGGTCGTGACCCTCGCGCTCGAGCAGGTACCGCACGAGCGGCCCGGGCTCTGACGGCGGCGAGAACACGTCGACCATGGGCAGTTTGGTTCGGAGCGCCTCGGCGCCGCGCACGCCGACCAGACACCCCATGAGGTTGATCACCAGGTCCGGCCGCTTCCGTTTCAGCGGCAGCAACGACGTCAACCGACCGTACGCCTTGTCCTCCGCGCTCTGACGCACGACGCACGTGTTCAGCACGATGACGTCGGCGCGCTCGGCTTCGGCTTCCGCCTGATACCCGAGCGCCTCGAGCGCGCTGGCGACGCGTTGAGAGTCCGCCACGTTCATCTGGCAGCCCTCTGTCCAAACGTGATACTTCATGTCGCGGATTTTAGCATACGCATTGCTGACTTATTCGACGTGGCGCCACGGATTTGCCACGGATTGCACGAGGTGCACAGCCATCCAGAGGCGTGGCGCGAGGCCGATTCAGCGGCCCAGTTGCACCAGCCAGAGCCGATCGTTGAGGCCCGGCGGAAAGCCCGGCGTGAGGAGCTGCTTGAACCCGGCCGCCACAACCCAGCCGGGGTTGGCGGCCAGCCCGTTGGCGTCGTAGGCGCCGATGTCGACCGGCGCCCAACGCGAGCTGCCATTGAAGTCGATCGACGGCGCGTACGCCGCGACCGCCCCACCCAGCAGCGGTGAGCCCGGCTTGAGCCAGAGGTTGCGCGAAGCCGGCGCGACGAACGCGACCGCCGCGGTGCCGCCGTTGACGAAGCGCGTGCCGTCGAGCGTGGCGCCGCTGAGTGACCCGCTCACCGCGTTGGCGACGACCACGGCCGACCCGAGTGAGTCGGCATCGACGGCCAAACCGCCGTCGCAGTAAAGGGCGTTGTTCGCCAGCCAGAGCGTCCCGGTCGCCGCTGCCCAGCGGATGTTCAGGCAGTCGTCGCGATGCCCGTAAAGCGTGTTGTTGAAGATCCGGACGCTGCGCACCTGTGGCACCTGGGCGTGCGTGCGCGCATAGATGCCCTCGTCGGATTCCAGGATCAGGTTGTTGTAGATGTCGGCGTCGGCCGCCACCTGGATCGCCTGGCCGCAGCGCCACAGCACGTTGCCCGCGACGACGTTCGGCCCCGGCCCGCCGCCGTACACGAAGATGCATGGATAGCGCGTCCCGGTGATGGTGTCGTGAATGACGTTGTTGGTGATCCGGTTGTCGCCCGAGCCGACCTTGATCTCAATGCCGTCGTTGCCGCCGCCGCTCGTCGCGCGCAGGTCATGGATGTGATTGCCGTCGATCACGTGCCCGCGCGCCACACAGGTCGCGTTGTTGCAGCCCACGTACAGGCCTTCGCCGCTCGGATCGTAGGCCGTCGCCTGCCCGGCCCGGTAGATGTCGTTGCCGCGGATCACAAAGCCCAGCGTGTCGCCGCGATTGAGCGCCAACGCGGCGCTGCCCGTGTCGTGCACCTGGTTCTGCTCGAATGTGATGTATGCGTTCAGGTCACCGAGAAAGACCACGCCTTCGTCGCCGCCCTGGAAGTCGATGCCGCGCAGGATCAGGTATTGGCTGTTCTCGATCTCGAGGTTGTTCTGATCGTAGTTGCCGGTCCCGCCTGTCTCGGGATGCGCGAGCACGGGCGTCTCGCCGTCGGCGGCGCGGATCGTGATCGGCTGGGCGGCCGTGCCGTGCAGGCCGCTCAACAACCGACGGCAGCTCTGGCTGTAGAGACCGCCGTGCAGGATCAAGGTGTCGCCGGCCGTCAGCGTGTTGGCGATTGTCTCGAACTCCTCGGCGCAGCTCTCGACGCCCGGCGGCGACAGCGTGATGACGCGCGGCGCGGCGTAGACCGGCGACCCAGACGCGGTCGCCAGCCAGGCCGACACGAGGCCGAGCCGGAGCGCAAGCGTCGAAACCGAGCGGGTTCGTCCACGACGGGTCGAGCATGAGGGCATCGATACACCTCGGAAGCCAATCGTGCGCCACCCACACAAACGGACACGTCACGACCAAGGTCGTGACGTGTCCGTTTGCGAGCGAAGCGCGAGGCGCTCAGCAGCCCTGCTTGCGCATGATGGGCATGTAGAGGCGCTGCGTGAGATTCCCTGGGAACGTCGGCGGCGTGATCGCGTTGGGATCGATGGCGACGCCGAGCGGCGCCGACGGCGTGAAGCCAGGGAAGACCGTGGCGGTGTTGACGTTGCCGAGCCGGTACTGCAGGATCTCGGACAACACCTGGCGATAGTCGGTGGTCACGGCCAGGTCGGCGTTGTCGTACAACTGGGCCGTCGCAAGGCCTGGCCAATTCCCGTAAACCGCGCCGCCGCGGATGCTGCCGCCCAAGACGAGCATCGCGCTGCCGTGTCCGTGGTCGGTGCCGTCGTTGTCGTTCTGATCGACGCGCCGGCCAAACTCGCTCATCACGACGACCGTGGTCTTCGCGGCCCAGTTAGGGCAGCTGCCGTCCAGATCCAGGATGAACGCCTTGAGCGCGTCCGCCATCGGTTTGAGCTGATTGCCGAAGTAGCCGCCCAGTTGATCGTTGGCGGTGGGCGTGGTGCCCTGATGCTCGTGCGTATCCCATCCGCCCAGATCGACGGTGGCCACGCTCAGGCCGAGGTTCATTTTGATCAGCTGCGCGATGGATTGCAGGTTATCGGAGAACGACGTGTTTGGATACTGCGCGCCGTTGGCCGGGGCATAGTCGCCTGGGGCGGTGCTCTCGATCAGATCGATCGTGTCGAGTGTCTCGCGAGCGGCGGCGTCGAGGAAGCCGGGCCCGGCGTAGAAGTTGCGCAGCGCCGTGCGCTGGCTGGCGACGTAGTTGTCCCAGCCGACAAGATTGAAGTCGCCCGGCGTGTTCATCGCGACGGCGTTTTCGTAGCCGGCCAGCGACATCGTCTGCCCGCCGCCAGTCGAAAGCGCGGGGAAAGTGGCCCCCGAGAGGCCATAGGGTGAACTCTGCAGGTGTCGTGTGATCCAACCGGTGCTCGACGCCTTCGAGCCCGGTGTCCCCAGCTCGATGAACTGCTGCGCGTCGAAGTGGCTGCGCGTGTCGGTCGTCAGACCGGCGGCGTGCACGACCGCCAGCTTCTTGGACTGATAGAGTTCGTACAGCGAGGTCATCGACGGGTGCAGGCCGAATTGACCGTTGAGGTTCAACGCCCCGCCCACGCCGCTGGCCGGGATCTTGATCGTGGGTCGGGCTGCCTCATAGTAGGCGCGGTCCGGTCCGCCGATGACGGGCACGACGTTCAGCGCATCCCACCCGCCCCGGAGGAAGACCACCACCAGCGTTCCCGGAAAGTCGGCCATGGCCGCGTTCGGGGCCGCAAACGCCAGGTTCGTGATGCGCGAGCCGGCCATGGCCGCGATCGCGGCCGAACATCCCATCAGAAATCCGCGTCGGCTGAGTTTGACCATCTCGTACCTCCGTCACCGCCACTGCCAGTCGGGCGTCATGAAGATCAGGGCGACCGTGTGGCGTAGACGTGCTTTGAAGTCGTCGGTGTTCTTGACCGGCACCGAGTTGGGCCCGGCTCCGTTGCCCAGGATGCGCAACAACTCGTCGCGATAGGTGCTGCTCGTCAACGGACGACCGAGGATTCTGAGGACCCAGCTGTCGACCATTTCCGCCACCGTATTGCCTGCCGTTTGGGCCAGGATGTCGATGTCGACCACGTTGACTGTGACGCCGTTGACCCACTGATCGATGTAGCCCAGCAGCGTGCGGTTGGCGAAATTCCAGCGCGTCAGCAGACCGTTCGTGTTGATCCAGGCGGTGGCCACGTCCGGGTAGCCGTTCGGCGGCCGCCAGGCGAACATGGCGTGGTTCATGTCGTCGTAGGTCCAATAGAAGGCGTCGTACTCCGGCAGCACGGTCGCCCCCGTCGACCGGAGCAGGCCCATGGCGTATTCGTACGGGCGCTTGAACTTCATGCCCCAGGTGGTCTTGAACTCGTCGGAGAGCAGGATATGGCGCAGCACCAATGCGATCTGGTTCGGCGCCGAGACGTTCGCGGTGAAGATGGCCGCCGCGGAGTTGACGAGGCTGTCCGGCGGATTGTCGGTGATGAACCGGCGGATCAACTTGCGCGCGATGAACCGTCCGGTGCCGGGATGCGCGGCGATCAGGTCGAGCACGTGCTTCCCGTGCGCGTCTGCCGACGGATCGGCCGCCATGAAACTGCCGAGCACGGTCTTCTGGAAGCGGTCGCGCCAATCGGGATAGAAGTAATAGGTGCCGTCGTCCTTTTGAACTTCGGCGTCATACGGCCACATGCCGTCCTTGACCCGCCACCCGGCAAAGGCGCGTGCCGCCTCGTAGACGTCGGCGTCGACGTACCCGGACGGGTTGCTGGGATAGCCGGGCACCTGGCTTTGTTGCAGCGCGGACCCGAGATAGTTCTCGGCGCCCATACCGTAGACCTCGAAGAGCTCGCGCGCCCAGTTTTCATTGGAGCCCTGGTCGTTGAGGTAGTTGTCCATATAGAACAGCATCGCCGGGCTCTTGGCGACGCCCTCGAGCATCGTCCGGAAATTCCCGAGGGCGCTCGGGCGGATGATGTCGCGATCGTACGACAGCCAGGTCGTGCTGGCGTACGAATAATCCCAGGCGTAGATGGTGAAGTGGTTGTGCCAGAACTCCACCATCATCTCGTACAGCTGCTTCTTACTGAAGACCGCGCGCGTGATCATCAACGTGCGGACGTCTTCCAGCGGGCGCGTCCGATCAGCGCCGCCCGTGTTCATGTAGTCGGTCCAGAGCTGGGTCTGCGACTTGCCGTACGACGGGATGTGGTTGGCGGCCTGAAGTCGCGCCAACTGAGCGTCGAATTCGGTGTCGGCGATTGCCCCCGGATTGAGCTGCCAGTCCACCCAGGCCACAAGTTTGTCGGCGTCGGTTGCGCCGGCCACGTTGCGGAAGGTGTTGTAGTCGAACGAGCCCGGGCGCGGGCCGTACGCCAGCCGGTTGAGCACGATCACGGCCATCTCAGGCGGCGTTTGAGGCGTCAGCGCCTCGATGCCCTCGAGAAAGACCGTCGGGCCGGCCTGGTCGACTGCCCCGGCGGGCACGTCTGGCCCGCTCGCCGGCGCCTCGGGGCCCCCGTCCTGGGCTCGCGCCTGGCCGGCCGAAGCCGCGGTGGCGAGGCTGGCGGCCGTCAGGGCCGCCCCTTTCAAAAGCGTACGTCGATCCACTGACTTGGTGTTTGACGCGTCGGACATAAGACCATCCCAATCTTGGCGTGACGCGATCCCCCTCAGAATGGCGGATGCTCCATCAATGTAGTGGCCGACCCAACCGCCGACAACCTGAGAAATCGGGCCGTGGTCTCCGCATTTCTTCTTACTGAGTCTAAATTCCGTTGGTCGTGTCCAGATCGCAGCCAGGTGCGGCGTCGATCGGTATCCGAAAGCCCAGGGGGTCTGGGTGACAGACGCTGACCGCGCACACACGTGGGGAGAACCGGGCATCCGCGCCCAGGATCGTCGTTTGCGGCCTGGCTACTCGCGTGAGAGAAGCGTTCGATCGTGTACACCATAAGTCCCTGGGGCTCTGGTCGACAGGATGCGTGTGCTAGAATCATTGTCTGTTTCGGCACCCAAACCGAGGCAGCACACTTTTCTATGAAGAAATCCGTTCAGTCTCTACTGCCCAGACGGCGGAGCCCGATCGTGCCCGTTATTTTTGGGGGCCTGATCGTGCTCGTGGTGGCCTTTGCCTTGTTCATGGTCTGGACGTTCTTCACGAATGGCCCGGGCGTGGCGTTGTTCGCGACAGCCACCCCGACAGCCAGCGCAACACCGACCCAGACCGCGACGCCGACACAGTCCCCGACACCCCCGGCCACCGATACGCCGGCGCCAACCGATGGGCCGTCGCCCACCCCGACCCAGATCACGTATACCGTGGCCGAGGGCGACAACCTTTACGACATCTCGCTGCGTTTCGGAGTGCCCATCGCGTCGATCCAGGCTGCCAATAACATGACCAACGAGATCCTGAGCGTGGGCATGATCCTCGTCATCCCCTCCGACCAGGACTTCCCGACCGCCACGCCGTCGCCGCTGCCCACCGACCTCGCCCGTGGGCAACGGATCCAGCACCGGGTTTTGCTGGGCGAATCGCTCGAGTCGATCGCCCTGCAATACGCCACAACCGTCGACTCGATCGTCAAGGAGCGCACCAACCGCAAGGACCTCACCAGCCAGAATCTGCAGGCGGGCGAGGTCATCACGGTGCCCGTCGGGCTGGCCACCCTGACCCCGACGCCGGCGCCGGCGACGGCCACCGCCCTGGCGAACGCCAGCGCCACGGCCGCCGTCCTGCTCACCCAGGGGCCGGGCACGGCCACGCCGACCGGCACGGCGGCGCCGTAGGTCGACACGGGCACGCCCGCACAGGACGAACGGATCCGGGCATGATCGACGAACGGACCTTCGCGCAGGAAGTGGAGCTCGGCGACGCGATCTCACCGGTGCGCGCGAACCTGCTGTTCGCCCGTGAGATCGCCTACCCGGCGCTCGTCCCAAGCGCGGCGTTGCGCGAGATCGATAGCCTGGCCGCCGTCGCGGGCGAGGTGGTGTCGGTGACCGGCTCGCACCGGGATCGCGGCGCGGCGCTCGGCGAATGGCTCTTCGGCCCGGCCGGGTTTCGCGGCGATCGGGGCCACTACGATGATCCGCGCAACTCGTACATCAACGAAGTCCTGATACGCAAGCTCGGGCTGCCGATCACGCTATCGACGCTGTATCTGATCGTTGCCGAAAAACTGGGCATCCGGGCGCATGGCGTCGGGCTGCCCGGGCATTTCATCGTCGGCGCCGCGGATGGGGAGCAAATCGTCTACCTCGACCCGTTCAACGGCGGGGGCACGGTCGGCCTCGCCGACTGCGAGCGGCTGGTCTCCGACTCCACGGGCTTTCGCGGCTCGTTCGATCGCCGCTGGCTCAAGCCGACGCCGTCGGTCGAGATCGTGGGGCGGATGCTCAACAACCTGCGGAACGTATACACACAGGCCGACGAGTGGGCGCTCGCACGGCGCACCATCGAGCGCCTGACGCTGGTCCAGCCCGACGTGGCCGCCCACTGGCGCGACCTGGGACTGATCCATTACCGGCTCGGCGAGCGCGGCCGCGCGTCTCAGGAGCTTTCGGTGTACCTCTCTGCAGCCCCCAACGCCGATGACGCCGAACAAATCCGCGTCTTGCGCGAACAGATGTTGATCGAGCTCGGCCGATTGAACTGACCAACGCCACCGCAAACAAAAAAAGCCCCGCGATCGGGGCTTTTTTGTTTGCGTGCGAGTCTAGGGCCGCGACTTGAGCGAGTCGGCCATCTCGGTGGCGATCATGGCCGCCGACTCGGGCGGCGCCAATCGCGGCTGGAAGTTGTCGTAGATCTGGATCGGGATCGGTGTGACCTCGACGATCTCGGCGCCCCGCAAGACGACCTTGAGCACGATGCCCTGCACCGTGAACAGCGACCCGTCGGACCATTGTTGATCGAAGACGAAATTGCCGAGCGCATAAGCCACGACCGTGCCGGATGGCAAGGTCTCGATCGCCTGTGCACGATGGGGGTGGTTGCCGACGATCAAGTCCGCGCCCGCGGCGGCCAGGGCCTCGGCGTTCGTCACCTGCAGCCAGCTCAGTTCCTTCTTGTACTCCTGGCCCCAGTGCGGCAAGACCACGACCACGTCGGCGGAGGCTCTTGCCGCCTGCACGGTGGACGCGTATACCTTCGCATCCAGCGGCGCGGTGCCGGGTGTGCTCGGCCCGGCCCACAGGCTGGCATCAATGCCCGAGAGACCGATGAACGCGATGCGAACGCCCTTGACGTCGATCACGGCCGGGGTCAGGGCCGCGGCCAGATCCGGACCAGTCCCGACCGGCTGGATGCCGGCGCCGAGCAGATTGGCGTGGGTGTCGAGGAGCGATTCGTACAGGCACCCGCGCACCAAACCGCAATCCCGGGCGTGATTGGTCGCCGTCGTGATCACGTCGAAACCCGCGCGCGTCAGGCCGGGCAGCATCGCCGTCGGGCCGAGCAAGTTGCGATGGTCTTCGGCGCAGCGGCCGGGCGGGTTCACATCCGAGATCGTGCCGTCGAGGCTGCCGATCGTGAGGTCCGCGGCGCTCAGCGTGTCGGCCAGAGCCGCGAACGGCGACGTCAGGTCGCCCGTCGCCTGCGCCAGGGTGTAGACGCACCGGCCCAGCTGAATGTCGCCGGTGAACAACAGCGTGATCGTCGGCTCGGGCGTCGGGCTCGGCTCGATGACGGCGGTCGCGGTCGGGCGAGCGACCGGCACGGCCGTCGGCGGCTCGGTGACCGCGACCGTCGGCAAGACGCGCGTCGGAAGGGCCGGCGTCGTCGGCGTGGGGTCGTCGAGCGCGGCGGAGGCCGGCGTGCAGGCGGCCAGCGCCAGGGCGCCGATCAGGAACAGGCGGTGCGGCGTCATGAAGCCGTTAGGATACCAGATGCAGGCTCGAGGGCAGGTCTTCGAGGGAGTGCGTCTCGAGCAATACACCCCAAGCGTTGGCACGAACGGCACCGGTTCATCCGGTCGGAAAAAAAGGGAAACAAAACGGGGTGGACCAAGACCCACCCCGCTGTTTTCCCAACGTCCTGTCGGATGAACGCTTACTGCATACCCAGGCCTTTGACGGCCTTGTCAAGCATGCCTTTGAGCATCCGTTCGCGCATCGACGGCTTTTCGGTCAGATCAAGGCCGGAGCGCATCGACGCCAGAGCTTCGAGCTGGCGACCCGACTTGACCTGCAGGCCGCTCATGCGCTTGAAACAGGCCGCGCGCGTATCGTGCTCGCCCAGTTCGCCGAGCAGGTCGATCGCGTGTTGGTAGGTCAGCAAGGCATCGTCGACGCGTCCAAGACCCTCGAAGCAGGCCGCCCGGTTGGCGATCGCCTGGGCCTCGCGGCGTCGATCACCGGCCGCGGCGAAGATGGTCTCCGTGCCCTCGACCGCGGCGAGGGCGCCGGGCCAATCGTCCTGCGACATCTTGACGACGCACAGGTTGTTGCGCATCTCGGCGGCATCGGCTGGCCGGCCCGAGGCCTCAAACGCCAGCGCGGCCTGATCGAACGCGGTCGCGGCGTCGGCGAACCGATCCGCGCTGAAATGGGCCAAACCGGATTTCTTCAGAGCTTCAGCGTCCATGGTGTCCTAATACGTAATGTCGAGCAGGGTCGCCGCGATCTCGCGGAGTTCCGCGGTCGGCAGGCGACTGAATTTCTCGGCCAGCCGCAGATAGGGCAGATTGACGGGCCGAGAGACGAATTCGCGCAATTCAGACGGCAGATGCTGCAACAGGTCCGCCTGACGCATCCGGGTCTGCCAGGCGCCGATCACGCCGCCCGGCTCCGACAGGTCTTCGATGCGCAGACCAAGCGCCCGACACCACGGCTCGAGCACCGGCACCGGGATGGAGGCCTCGCCGGCCTCGAAGTCCGCGAGCATCGCCTCGGGCACGCCGGTGGCGGCGCTCAACTCGGCGATGGTGCGCTGCGTTTCGACGCGCGCCTGCATCAACCGCACCGCCAGGATGCGATCGCGCAGCTCGGTGATCTCGGGCGACGGCGTCGCGGCACGCAGACCCGGCTGATCGACGATCAAGGCGTCGCCCAGAAAATGCGCGACGGGCACGTCGAGGTAATAGGCGAGCAGTTCCACCTGCGGCAGCGACGGGCTGTCGTCGCCGATCTCGAAGTCGGCGTAGTCGCTCTCGGCCATGCCGAGCGCGCTCGCACAATCACCCTGGGACCGATCCGCATGTTCGCGCGCGTCACGCAGCAGCGCCCCGAGCAAACGGGCACGGACCTCGAGGCTGAGTTCTGGGTCTGGACCGCTCATGCATCCTCCGCTTCGGCGAGCTCGACATCGCGACAATAAACGCGACGATTATAGAGCCGCTCGCCCGAGGCGTCCTGATTGACCTCGGCGGCCGACGACCGACCACCGTCGCGAGGTCTGGAACCGACATCAAGGCAACAAGATTCGTGCCAGCGCATCGCGCCGCTCAGCGCCCGGGCGTCCGCAGACCGACCCGATTGCGCCGCCCGATATCGACGACCCGTCGGCGCTCGTCGGGGGTCGATCGTTCCACGTCCGCGGTCTTGCGATCTTCGGCTGGCGTCGACGACTTGCGGTCGCCCGCCAGAACGCCAAGGTGCTGCGCCAACCCTGCGGCCAGATCGCGGATGACGGCCGCGGCCGGGTCCCTCGGGTAGCATCGTTCGAGCGGCTGCTTCATGCGGTTGGCCGCCAGCATCCGCCCGTACGGAACCTCGGCCCAGGCCATCAGACCCAGCGCGCGTTCCAGTTGCGGCAGGCTGAGCCCGTCGGCGCCATGGGCGTGGTTGACGACGAGCAACAATCGATCGGCTCCGATCCCCTGCCCTTGCCAGAAGTCGAGCAGGCGTCGGGCCGGCGCGACCTGAGCCGTATCGGCGCTGAGCACCACGACGACCGCCGCGGCCTGGGTCAACGCCGGGGCGCCCGGGCCATCCAGCCCGCGCCCGGCATCGGCCAGGACGATGTCGTAATCCACCTGCAGGCGCCGGACGACGTCCAGCGCCCGCTCGGGCCGCGCCTGCCGGGCATCGAACGGAACGCGCACGCCCGGGAGGATGTCGCAGGCCCATTCGGGGCTCTGGACGACAGTCGAGCGCGCCGCGCCGAGCGTGTCGGGCCACGCGGTCGCCTGCGGCTCGAGGCCGACTCGGTCGGCCAGCGTGTCGATCGCGCCTGAGAGATCCGCGGCCAGGGACCGCATCTGCGCGCCGAGCACATGGGCGAGGTTCAACGCCAGGGTGCTGACGCCAACGCCGCCGGCCGCGCCGACCAGGGCGACCAGGCCGTTGTTCATGCCGGTGGACGTCTCGGATGCCGGCGACAGCGCCGCGCCGATCTTGGCCACGATCTCGGCCTCGACACCCGGATAGCGCGAGAAGTAGGCGTCCGCTCCAGCCAGCGCGCCGTTGAGGATGTCGTGCGGATGCGTGCGTGCCGAGACCATGAACACACGCACACCGCGGGTCCGTCCGTCGACGCGCAAGCGGCGCGCGACGTTCAGGCCGTTGACGTCGCTGAGCTCGGGCGTCAGCACGACCAGGTCCGGCGGCGTCTGGGTGGCTTCGGCCAGGCCTTCGCGGCCCGTGGCGGCGACGCTGACATGGTACCCGGCGCCGGTCAGGGCGCGGGCCAGATAGCTAGCAAACGTTGCGTCGCTGTCGATGATCAAGATTTTGCGCATGGTCGTCGCCGGCGCCGCTCAGCGCCCCATATTCTTGTAGAGCGTGAACTCGAACGCGCTGCCCCGCCCCAGCTCGCTCTCGACCCGGAAGTGAGCGCCGTGCGCTTCGATGATCCGGTGCGCGAGCGCCAGCCCAAGGCCCGTCCCGCCATAGCGACGCGTCGACGACCCGTCGAGCTGGCGGAACTCCTCGAACACGAGCGGGATCTCGTCGGACGCGATCCCGATGCCGGTGTCGGCGACGCGGAAGAGCACGCGATTCCCCGTCGGCGCGGCCAGCACGTCGACGCGCCCGCCGGGCGGCGTGAACTTGATCGCGTTGTCGACCAACTGGAGCAACACCCACATCAGCTTCTCGGAGTCGGCCTGCACCATCTCGGCGCCCGGCACCAGCGTGCACACCAGATCGATCCCTTTCGCCAGCGCGACGGTTTCGTAGCGCTCCTGGATCTGGTTGAGCAAGGGCCCGGTCAGCACGGGATCCGGGTTGATGGTGATCTCGCCGCGCGACGCGCTGGCGTAGGTGATCAGGTCGTTGATCAGGCTCTCGAGGCGTGAGACGGCCCGCAGGATCGCGCCGAAGGCCTCATGTTGTTCGCCGGTGAGCGCGCCGAGATCGCCCTCCGCCAGCAACGCGCTGTACCCTTTGACGTGCGTCAACGGCGTACGCAGCTCGTGCGAGATGTTGGCGATGATGTTGGACTTGAGCTTGTTGATATCGGCCAGTTTGACCAGCGCGGCCTCGAGCTCGGCGGTGCGCTCCTGCACCCGTTGCTCGAGCGTCCGGTTGGATTCGAGCAACGCCACCTGCAACTCGAGGATCTGGTGCGCGATCACCTGATCGAGCGTGTCGCGTCGGATCACGCCCATGTCGACCAGGATCTGGCCGAGCAACGACTCGGGATGCTCGCCCTTGCGGATCAGGGCGGCTTCGAGGTCGGCTTGCGTGACATAGCCGTTGGCGATGAGGTAATCGCCGAGGCGCGGTACGAGTTGCTCGACGTGTGTCGGCGTCTGGGTCAACACAGCCGTCATGCCACGTCGCAGCGAGCGTTGCTGAGACACAGCCACGGCTAATGCAAGGTTCGCGCCACAGCCCTGACAGACGACATGGCCCTCCTGTAGCGGATGCCCGCACAGAGGGCAGATCAGTGCCATTGCATTCTTCTTCATAACCGGTCCTATCGTATGTTTGACGCCCGAACCCATCCATAAAGCACGGCTGTAGATTTGCGGGGGCGCACCCTATTTGCGCGGCCTTTACGCCGCAAGACTTCATCCACTCAGCGGCAAGAAACGGCGAAGCTAGGCTCCATCGGGCGCAAGTGGTCCCTGATTGGTATTGACAATTCTTTTCAACAACGATACAGTACTGAAACTCTGTTTCAATAAGGGGCAGGCATGGCGCTTAGTGAACATTGGCTCGCTCAATTGCAGTCAGATGGCGGTCGGGTGACGGCGCCGCGAAGGGCCGTCGTCGAGATCCTGGCCGAGTCTGACCAGGCCCTGGATCCCGGCGAAATATACGAACGCGCCCGACAGCGACATCCAGCCATGGGGCTGGTGACGGTCTATCGAACGCTCGAGAAGCTCGAATCGCTGCGCTTGATCGAGCGCATCCATCAGCCAGGCGGTTGTCATGCTTTCGTACGCGCGGCCCAGGGCCACGAACACGTGCTCCTGTGCGAACGCTGTGGGCGCGCGTTACGTTTCATGGGTGACGATCTGGAAGAGTTAATCGCAGCGGTTCAGCGTCGCACCGGCTTCGTCATCCGCGAACACTGGCTCCAGTTGTTTGGCCTCTGTCCGGCCTGTCAGATCGGATAAGTCCGGCTCGCTCAACTCATTCGAACACCCTGCCCGACCCGCTCGCCGGGCCTGGGCGGGCTTGGCATTCACTGTATTCAAAGGAAGACCCATGTCGACACGGTGGCCTGCACTTCTGCTCTCTATCGCGTTGCTCGTTTCGGCCTGCGCACCGAGCCCGGTGGGCCCTTCATCGCCGACCGGTGCCGCCACAGACGGCAGGCTGCGCGTTGTCGCCACGTTCAGCGTGATCGGCGACCTCGTCCGCCAGGTCGGGGGCGAGCACATCGCGCTGACGATGCTCGTCGGGCCTGACAGCGACGCACACACGTACGAACCCTCGCCCGCCGACAGCGCGGCCCTGGCCGACGCCCAGGTGATCGTCGAGAACGGTGCCGGCTTCGAGAGCTGGCTCGACGACATGGTGTCGGCCTCCGGCACGAAGGCCACGCGGATCGTCGCCTCGGATGGCGTGACTCTGCGTGAGGCCGGCGAGCATGGCCACGTGGGCGAAGAAAACCACGAAGGCGAAGACGGCCATGACCACGGCGAATTCGATCCGCACGTCTGGCACAACGTCAACAACGCGATGTTGATGGTGCGCAACATCCGGGACGGACTGAGCGCGGCAGATCCCGCTCACGCCTCGACGTATCAGGCCAATGCCGACGCCTATCTCAAGGTGCTGACCGAGCTGGACGCTTATGTCGTCGCCCAGACCGCAACGATCCCGGTCGATAGACGCCGCATCGTGACGAACCATGACGCGCTCGGCTACTTCTGCGACGCCTATGGCTACACACTGGTCGGCGACGTCTTGGGCGCGCTGTCGACCGAAGCTGCGGAACCGTCGGCGCAGGAACTGGCTCAACTGGCGGACCGCGTGCGCGCGGAGAACGTCACCGTGATCTTCACCGAAAACGTGGTCAGCTCCGACGTGGCAGCTACCCTGGCGCGCGAGACGGGTGTCAAGATCGGCGGCGCGTTGTACACTGATGCCCTCAGCGCGGCCGGCGGCCCGGCCGACACGTACGAGAAGATGATCCGCGCCAACATCGACACTGTGGTCGGCGCCCTGAAGTAAGCTCATGCCGTTTTCGTATTCGCCCCATCACCACGTCGAAGCGGTGCCCGACGCGCCGGCCGTGGCGGCCGTGTTGCAGCGCGCCGGATACCGCGGCAGCCAGACGCCTGCCATCCGCGGCGTTTCCCTGACCGTCCCGGCCGGGATGCGCGTGGCGTTGGTCGGGCCGAACGGCGCCGGCAAGAGCACGGTGCTCAAGGCCATCGCGGGCCTGATCCCCTACGAAGGCCGCATCGAGATCTTCGGGCACGGCACGCATCGCTGCCGCCACCGCGTCGCCTACCTGCCCCAGCGCGCCGAAGTCGATTGGCGCTTCCCGGTCTCGGTCGAACGCCTGGTGATGTCCGGACGGTACGTGCACCTGGGTTGGCTGGCGCGACCGGGCCGCGTCGATTTCGACGCCGTGGCGGAAGCGCTCGAGGTCCTGCGCATCGCGGACCTCGCCGGGCGGCAGATCGGCGATCTGTCGGGCGGCCAGCAACAGCGCGCGCTGCTCGCCCGCGCGTTGGCGCAACAGGCCGATCTGCTGTTGCTCGACGAGCCGCTCAACGCCGTCGACTCGGCCACGCGCGCGGTGATCGCCGAGGTGCTGGAGACCCTGCGCGTCAAGGGGCGCACGGTGCTGATGGCCACGCACGACCTTGGCCGACTGGAGGCGGACTTCGACGGCGCGTTGTACTTGTGCGAGGGCCGCGTGGTGGCGCCGCCGCCCGGCGCGTTCACGGGCCGGATCGTCGGCGCAGCGCTGCCTGGCGACGAGAGTGATTGCGACGAGGCGGCATCATGAATCTGCTGCTCGATCCCCTGCGCTACGATTTCATGCGCTTCGGCCTGCTGGCGGCGGCGCTGGTCGGCGTCGCCTGCGCGTCGCTCGGCGTCTACGTCGTGCTCCGTCGCATGGCCTTCATCGGCGACGCGTTGGCGCATACGATCCTGCCGGGCGTGGTGGGCGCGTACCTGATGGGCGCCAACCTCCTGCTCGGCGCGCTGGTCGCGGGCCTGCTGACGGCCCTTGGCATCGGCTGGTTCTCGCGCCGCGGCGAGGTGCGCGAGGATACCGCCATCGGCATCATGTTCACTGGGATGTTCGCGCTCGGCATCCTGATGATGAGCACGGTCCAGTCGTTTCGGGATTTCACGCACATCCTGTTCGGCAACATCCTGGGGGTCACCGGCGGCGATCTGGCCCTGATCGCCGGCGTCTGCGTCCTGATCCTGCTCGCGCTCTGGCTGTTCAACAAGGAGTTCGAGCTGACGTCGTACGACCCTGTGCACAGCGAGGTCATCGGGCTGCGCGCCGACTGGGTGCGCTACGGACTCCTGATCCTGCTGGCCCTGACCGTGATCACGGGCATTCAGGTCGTCGGGGTCGTGATGACCAGCGCACTGTTGATCACGCCAGCCGCGGCCGCGGCGCTGCTCACCAACCGCCTCTCGCGGATGGTGCCGATCGCCGCCGCCATCGCCGTCGGGTCCGGCGTGGTCGGCCTGTATGTGTCATACTACTTCGCCGTCTCATCCGGCGCCGCAATTGTCTTGCTGTGCACGCTGTGCTTCGCGGCGGCCTGGGTCGTTCATCAACTCCGCCGGCCGCGCCAGATCGACGACGCCCGCTGAACAGACGGCCAAGCGGCACAATGGCTTCTCGCGAGGACGCATGCCTATCCCCGTCACGTTACTCACCGGCTTTCTCGGTTCCGGCAAGACCACACTGCTCAACCGGATCCTGCGCGCCGAACACGGCCTGCGCATCGCGGTGCTCGTCAACGACTTCGGCGCGATCAACATCGACACGCAGCTCGTGGTCGGCGTCGAGGGCGAGACGATCAGTCTGGCCAACGGTTGCATCTGCTGCACGATCCGCGACGACCTGCTCAAGGCCGTCCTGCAGATCATCGAGCGACCCGAGGCGCCCGAGTACATCGTCATCGAAACCAGCGGCGTCTCCGACCCCGAGTCGGTCGCGCTGACGTTCATGCTGCCGGAACTCCGTCAACGCCTGTTCGTCGACAGCATCTTGACCGTTGTCGATGCCGAGCAGGCACCCGGCTACGAAGGACCCAACGCGTTGCTGGCGCAGGATCAGGTCGCGGTGGCCGACATCGTCGTGCTCAACAAGCTCGATCTGTGCACGCCTGAGACGCGCTCTGCCGCCGAGCTGTGGGTTCGCGAGATCTCGCCGCGCGCTCGCATCCTGCCTGCGGTCCAGGCGGAGGTGCCGCTCGCGCTGGTCCTGGGCGTCGGGCTGTTCGCGCCCGAACACCTCGACGCTCGCGCAGCGCGCGACGTCCACGTGCACGAGGCCTACGGCGACGATGCGCATGCGCACGCCGACCACGCCCTTGTGTTCGATACCTGGAGTTATGTCGCCGACCGACCGCTGGACTTCAAAAGCCTGCGCGACGCCATCAAGGCCCTGCCCACCGATATCTATCGAGCCAAGGGCGTGCTGTATTTCCAGGATGCGCCGCAACGCCGTGGGTTGCTGCACGTGGTCGGCAAACGGGTGCGGCTGACCGTCGGCGAGGCCTGGGGCGATGAGACCCCGCGCTCGCAGCTCGTGGTGATCGGCGCGGCGGGTTCCATCGACGCAGCCGACCTCCAGCGTCGCCTCGAAGCCTGCCTGGCCGAAAACGTGCCTTCCCCGCAACCCGCCCCGCTGGACAAGGCGCTTGAGTGGGTCAGACAGGCGTTTGGGAAGGGGAAGTGATCGCGGGGGGCGCGGGGATTCGGCCGCTCAGGCCTGGGCGGCCTCGCTCACGCTGATATTTGCGTCATCGGCGGAATCCGCGGCGAGAGTTTCTGCCTGACAACTCGCCCGTGCTCATGCGCGCCCTGGCCCTTCCAGGACCGGGCCAAATCTGGTATACTCCGCGTTCGCGCCCATTGAACGGCGCCAGAAAATCGACACCGTAGCTTTGGGAGTACGCACATGTCCCGCGTTTGCGATTTGACCGGTAAGAAAGTCCGCACTGGCAAGAACGTTTCGTTCTCGAAGCGCCACACGGCCCGCACCTTCGAGCCGAACCTCCAGGACAAGAAGGTCTGGGTCCCGGAGCTCGGCAAGTTCGTCAAGCTCAAGCTGTCGGCCCGCGCCATCCGCACGATCGACCGCAAGGGGTTGAGCGCCGCGCTGAAGTCCGAGGGCAAGTCCCTCAAAGACGTCCTCTAAGTCGACGTCGCGCAAGTCGCCCCGAAGAGCCCGCTCAGGCGGGCTCTTTTGTTTTCCGGCGCGCGACCGGCGCGGGCGAGGCGCCGCGGGCGTTTCCGCGTCGCTGCAACCTCCACTACAATACGGGCCATGTCCGATGCGTTGAGCGGAAAACGAATCGCCTATACCCACACCGGCACGCAGGCCGAGGAACTCGCCCAACAGCTGGCCCTGGCCGGCGCCGTGCCGCTGGCACTGCCCGTGCCGCAACCGCCGCTGCTCGATGAGGCCGCGCTGAAGCTTGGGCTCGAACACCGGAGCGAGTACTCGGCGCTCCTGTTCGATGGCGCCACGGTCGTCCAGGAGGCGCGCGCCGCGGCGCTGAAGCTGGGGTTGACCTCGCGGGACTTCAACAACGTCCTGACGATCGGCCGCAACCGCCGCACACATCTCGCCCTCGAGGCCTGGGGGCTCGATGCGCGAACGGTCGGCGCCCTGCCCTCACGGGCGCGCGTGCTCGTCCTGGGCGGCGCCCGCAAAGATCCATTCGAAGACATCTCCGCCGCGCACATCGACCAGGTGCCCGACATTCGCCCCCCGCTGTTCAGCGCCGGAACCGTCGCGGCCGTGGCCCAGGGCATCGACGCCCTGGCCCTCATCGGGCGCAATGCGCCGCACGGCTTGAGCGCCCTGCTCGACCGCATGCCGCCCGAGGCCGCGTCCGTGTTGGCCGCGCAGGGCGTGGTCTGCATGGGCGTCGACACCGCCGGCATCGCCGAGGCCTACGGTTTCGAACTGGCCGAACTGGCCTCGCCGCCCACCCTGCCCGGTCTGATCCAGGCGCTCGGCCGCTTGCTGGCGGGGTAAGCGTCGGATGAACCCAATCCTTGAGACCAAGCGCTTGAGCGTCGGTTATCGCGGCGTCAAGGACTCCGTCAACGCCGTCCTGCAGAATCTCGATCTCGTCCTGCAGCCTGGCGAGTTCGCGTGTCTGCTCGGGCCGAACGGCGCCGGCAAGTCGACGCTGCTGCGCACGCTCAGCCGCACCCAGCCGGCCTTGAGTGGCACGGTGCTGCTCGACGGCGCCGGGGTCGACACGTATTCGGCCCGCGAACTGGCCCGTCGGTTGAGCGTCGTGCTGACCGACCCGATCACACCGGGGTTGTTGACGGCGACCGAGCTCGTGGCGTTGGGCCGCCACCCGCACACCGACTGGAGCGGTCGGCTGACCGACGCCGACCATGCGATCGTGGCCTGGGCGCTCGAGGCGACCGGGTCGGCCACGCTGGCCGAGCGTCAGGTGACGGCCTTGAGCGACGGCGAGCGGCAACGCGTGATGATCGCGCGCGCCCTGGCGCAGCAACCGCGGCTGATGCTGCTCGACGAGCCGACGGCCTTCCTCGACGTTCAGCGCCGCGTCGAGATCACGGGGCTATTGCGCCGCTTGGCGCGCGAGACCGGTCTGGCCGTGCTTTTGTCGACGCACGATCTGGAGCTGGCGCTGCGGACGGCCGACACCGTCTGGCTCGTGACCGACGACCATGCGCTGCGCGCCGGGGCGCCGGAGGATCTCGCCCTGGCCGGCGCGTTCGATACGGTCTTCCGCAGCCCCGATGTGCGCTTCGATCCTGAACTTGGCGCGTTCCGGCTGCGCCAGCCGCCCGGCCCGACGGCCTTCGTCGTCGGCCAGGGCCCGAGCGCCCTGTGGGCCGCGCGCGCGCTCGAACGCGTGGGCTGCCACCTATCCGCCCGCGCCGAACAGGCCGAGATCCTGGTGACGGTCAATGGCGACGACGCGCCGTCGTGGACCGTGCGGCGCGGCGAGCAAATGCGCGCGGTGTCCACGCTGCGCGACCTCGCGCATGCCGCGCTCGCGTGAACGCGGCCGGCTTGTCAGCCTGCGGGCAGTTGTGGCATGATGACCCGCATGCCATCCGAAAGCACCGAACAACACAAAGCCATCGCCGCTCAGCGCGGGCCGATCCCGGTCGGGATCGTCACGGTCAGCGACACGCGCACACCCGAGACCGACACCAACGGCCTGTACCTCAAGCCCGCGATCGCGGCCGCGGGCCATGAGGTGGTGTTCTACGCGATCATCAAAGATGAACCGGTTCAGGTCGAGACCGTGCTCGATCAAGCAGTCGATGCCGGCGCGCGCGTGATCTTGTTCAATGGCGGCACCGGTATCGCGCCGCGCGACACGACCTTCGATGTGCTGAACCGCAAGTACGCGAAGGTCATGCCCGGGTTCGGCGAATTGTTCCGGATGCTGAGCTATCAGGAGGTCGGGGCGGCCGCGATGCTCTCGCGCGCCTCGGCCGGCACCTATCGCGGCCGCGTCGTGATCTCAACGCCGGGTTCGCCAAACGCCGTTCAGGTTGCCTGGGAGAAGCTGATCGCGCCGGAGATCGCGCATCTGGCCTGGGAGGTGGCGCGCTAGCGCCACGCCGATCAGATCAACCGCTTGCGGAGCGCGCTGACCCAGCGCCGGATCGGGCTGAGACGAAGTAGAAACAAGACCGCCAGGATGGCGGCGTACCACCACGGGTCGAGCACACCCACCTTGACCAGCCAGACGTAGTGCGCGATCGCGAGGATTCCGGCGACGTAGACGGCGCGATGCAGTCGCTTCCAGTTGCGTCGCAGTCGCTTTTGCATGGCGTCGGTCGACGTCGCCACCAGGGGCAACATCACCATCAGGGCCGCCAGACCCGCCAGGGCATAGGGTTTATCGAGCACCGCGTCCGCCAGGAGCGCGGCGTTGAGCCCATAGTCCACCACCACGAAGATGAAGAGATGGATCGCCGCGTAGACGAAGGCGTAGATCCCGAGCCAGCGGCGCAGCGGATTGAGCACCGATAACCCGGTCACGGTGACGATTGGCGTGACCGCCAGGGTCAGCAGCAAGAAGACCAGGGCCGACAGCCCGGTGCGCAGCGTCACCTCACGGATCAAGTCCGGGCTGACGCGATCGCGCCACAGATCCAGGGCAAACCAGGCGATCGGCACCAGCGCGCCCAGATGCACAGCCAGTTCGAGCCGGCGCTTGGGCGCGGGTCGACGCGGCCGGGCCACGGCAACCCGGTCGCTCAGTGGTTGGGCATCCATCAGTAGTTCGCCCGCAGATCCATGCCAGCGTACAGATCGGCCACGTCGGTCTCGTATCCGTTGAACTTCAGCGTCGGCCGGCGGCTGAGTTCGCCGATCCGGCGTTCGCTCGCCTGCGACCAGCGTGGATGATCGACCTCGGGGTTGACGTTCGAGTAGAAGCCGTACTCGTCGGGCCCGATCGTGTTCCACAGCGTGGGCGGCTGTTCGGCGACCAGTTCGATCTTGACGATCGCCTTGATGCTCTTGAATCCGTATTTCCACGGCACAACGAGCCGAACCGGCGCGCCGCTCTGCGGCAACAGATCCTTGCCATACAGACCGGTCGCGATCGTGGTCAATGGGTGCATGGCCTCGTCGAGCCGCAGCCCCTCGGTGTACGGCCACGGGTACAGCGGATTGCCCAGACCCGGCATCTCATCGGGCCGCATGACTGTCGTGAACTTCACGTAGCGGGCCTCCGAGGTCGGCTCGACCTGCTTGAGGATCTCCGCAAGCGAGAAGCCGTTCCACGGAACGACCATGCTCCAGGCTTCGACGCAGCGCATGCGATAGATGCGCTCCTCGCTCACGAAGGTTTTGCGGATGTCTTCGAGGCCGAACGTCTTGGGAGACTTGACCAGACCGCCGACCTCGACCGTCCAGGGATCGGTCGTGAAGTTCGCGGCCAGAGGCGCCACCCCGCCCTTGTCGGTCGTGAACTCGTAGTAGTTGTTGTAGTTGACGATGTCCTCGAACCGATTGACGGGGTTCCCCAGCTCGTCGGTCTGGCTGGAGGCGGTCGGCGCCGGGCCCGCCGCGGTTGGAGTCGCCGCCGGCGCCGCGCAGGCGGCCAAGCCGGCGCTGCCCGCGGCCGCCAGCGCCATCTTGAGGAAGGCGCGCCGGCTCGGCCGCGCCAGATACACGTGCTCGGGGGTAATGTCTGAGGAGCGGATCATCATGGCTTGTCAGTCCTTGCGTCAGCGATCTGTCTCTGCGAGCAACGCTTGAATCGCGTGCTCTGTTTCGTCGTAGCCGCCTTCGCCAATGCGTTGATATCT
Organism: Anaerolineales bacterium; assembly: GCA_044224715.1. Classification (GTDB taxonomy): domain Bacteria; phylum Chloroflexota; class Anaerolineae; order Anaerolineales; family UBA6663; genus UBA6663. The sequence goes on from JBGAJV010000021.1 coordinate 58,080, forward strand.
CAATCGGCCCTGTTTGTCGATCAGGTACAGCGTCGGCCAATAGCGGCTGCCAAAGGCCCTGAAATTCTCGCCGGCGTTGTCCTGCACCACCGGGTACCGAATGTCCAACTCGGCCACCGCCTGTTGCAGGTTGGCGAGATCGGCTTCGTAGGCGAACTCGGGATAGTGATTGCCGATGACCACAAGCCCCCCGTCGGCATACCGCGCCTGCCAGTCCGCGAGCGTCGACAGCGTGTTGCGGCAGTTGCTGCAACCGAACGTCCACATCTCCAGCAGGACCACCCGCCCGGCCAGATCGGCAAGCCGTAGCGGCGCCGACGTATTCAACCAGGTGTCGCCCACCAGCTCCGGCGCCGGACCGAGCACCGGAAATTCTATCGTCGCTGCATCGTGCTTCTGAGGTGCGGCCCGACCCGGGTCAGTCGGCGCCGCGCAGCCACACATGCCAAGGGCGATCAGGAACGATATGACTGTGGGCAACAGGGGTCTGGGCGACATGGTCGAACTATGGCCGCCACGGATTACGCCAAGCTCTCCGGTGTGTTACGAAACTCTTAACCGGCGCGCGGAACCGTAAGGGCTGTACAATCTCCGTCTGGCAGGCTGGGTATATGCTTTTCCTCCGACCCGCCCGACGTAATCCCGCCACAGGCCGCAACGAGGTACCTATCCCGATGTCCGACGGCAAGATCCTGATCGTTGAAGACGAGCCCAGCCTGCGTGAGGTGATCGCCCTCTACCTGCGACGCGCCAATTTCGAGGTCGTGGTCGCCGCCGACGGTCAGGCGGCCCTCGATGCTTTGGCCAAGGGGTCGTATAGCCTGGTCGTGCTCGACCTGATGATCCCCAAGATCGACGGCTATCAACTGACCGAGTGGCTGCGGCGGCGCGGCGACACGCCGATCATCATGGTGACCGCGCGCCGCGCCGAGAGCGACCGCATCGCCGGGCTCGAGATGGGCGCCGACGACTACGTCGTGAAACCGTTCAGCCCGCAGGAACTGACCAGCCGCGTTCGCGCCGTCTTGAGACGGACGCGCGCGCCGGCGAACGTCACGGCCGCCGAAGCCGGGGCCATCGAGTACCCGGGCCTGCGGATCGAGCCGGCCCACCGCGTCGTGGTCGTTGACGGCGTCGAACGCGCGCTGACGGCGAAGGAGTTCGACCTCCTGGTCCTGCTGGCCCGACATCCGCGCCAGGTGTTTTCGCGCGACCAGCTGCTCGACCTGGTCTGGGGCGTGAGCGAATACGTCGACCCGAGCACGGTCACGGTCCACGTACGACGCCTGCGCGAAAAGATCGAGGCCGATCCGTCGCAGCCCCGCTTCGTACAGACCGTGTGGGGCGTCGGCTATAAGTTCGAGGCGCCGGCATGAGCGCCCTACCTCGATCCCTCCCGGGCGGCGAGTCGCGCGCGACCCGGCTCGTCGCGGGCGTGCTCGCGGCCGTGGTCGTCGGGCTTGCCGTTTTCTGGCTGAGCATGCACCCGCCCATGGGCGATCTGGTCGCCATGACGGCGTTTCTGTCCGTCACGGCGTTGGGGTCGGCCATCGCCGGCTACGCCGCTTACCGGCTCGGCTGGCTGCAACAGGCGCCGGGGCTGCGCTGGGCCATCTTCGGCGCCGGCGTGCTCTCGAGCGCGTTGACGTTCGTCAACGTCTGGCTGACCGCGCGGCTGATGTTCGCGAGCGACCACGATCTCCAACTGGCCACCGTGTTGCTGCTCTTTGCGGGCGGCATCGCCGTCGCTCTGGGGTTCTTCTTCGCCGAAGCGATCACGGATCGGATCGCCGACGTGGGCAACGCGGCCCGTCAACTGGCGCAGGGTCGGCTCGAGGCCCGCGCGGCCGTCGCGGGCCGGGACGAGATCGCGACCCTCGCAGGCGCCTTCAATGACATGGCGGCGCAACTCCAGGCGGCGGATCGAAAGCAACGCGAACTCGATCTGTTGCGACGCGATCTGATCGCATGGGTGAGCCACGACCTGCAGACGCCGCTTGCCTCCGTGCGCGCCATCGTCGAAGCGCTGGCCGACGGCATGGTCGAGGACCCCGATACCGCGCAGCGCTATCTGAAGACCGCACAGCGCGACGTCGAATCGCTGTCGGCCCTGATCGACGATCTGTTCCAAATGGCCCAGCTCGACGCAGGCGGTCTGCAGCTCGACCGCACCCCAACCGACGTGGGTGATCTCGTCTCCGACGCGCTCGAGTCCTTCACGCCGGTGGCGCGAGCCCGTGGCGTCGCGCTGACGGGCGCCGGCCGCGAGGCGGGCGTGGCCAGCCTTGACGCGCGCCGGATCGCGCGGGTGCTGGCCAACCTGATCGGCAACGCCCTGACCCACACGCCCGCCGGCGGCCAGGTGACGATCGCGGCTCGCCGATCCGCGCAGACGCTCGAATTGGTGGTCGCCGACACCGGCGCCGGGATCGCGCCGGACGATTTGCCGCACGTGTTCGATCGGTTCTATCGCGGCGAGCGGGCCCGCTCACGCGCCGGCGGCGGCGCCGGTCTTGGCCTCGCGATCGCGCGCGGGCTGGTCGAGGCCCACGGCGGCCGCATCGAGCTGGCCAGCACGCTCGGTCGTGGGACGACGTTCACGGTCCAGCTTCCGCTCCAGTAACCCCATACGAATAACGAACGCCGGGGCCAACGCAGCCGGGTATTAACCTCTGGCCGCATTGGTCCCGACGTTTCTACCTACCCTGTCGTTTAGCGGGTTCAGCGCGCACCGGCCGTCAGCCGCTTGATCAGGGCGAACAACACGCGATAGGCTGTCAGACTCGTGACCGCGACGAAGGCGCCCCAGTAGGCCAACCGCACCACGGTCAGGCCGCTGTCGGTGCCGCTCAACAGGCTGTGCACGAGGACGAGCCCGAAAATGCCAAAGTTGGCGTAGTGGACCAGACGCCAGGTGCGTTGGCCGATGGCGCGTCGCACATAGTAGCTGAGCGTGACGGGCACGAGCGCCCAAAGCGCGATCTGGCCCAGGCCGACCCAGAACGGTCGATAGTCGCTGCTCGCGAAAGGCACAAGCAACTGGAAGAGCGAGTAACCGATGTAGCGATCGCCGAGCAAGAACGCCGCGTGCAATAGGCCGAACACCAGCCCGGTCAGCGCCGTATGCTCGTGCAGCGCCACGAAGGTCGGGCCACCGGGCCAGACCCGCGCGGCCTTGTTGGTGATCGCCAGACCGAGCAGCATCGACAGCGTGATCAGGCCGAAGCTCACGAAACTCGACGCGCGCGACAGATACCAAAACACTTTTGGCGCGTCGCCGGCGAGCGAGGCCCATAGATCCTGGACGGTCTGCGGTCGCGTCACAAGCACGGCGACGGCCAGGGCCACGCTGGCGATCAGACCCAGCACCATCACGGCGAACGGCGCGACGGCCAGGGCCGCGCTTTCGAGTTGCGCGAGCGCGCCCTCGCGCGCCGCGGGTGGGCGTCGGGTTGGCAAGGGCGCCTGCGTCGTCATACCGTCACCTGAAACCAGGCCGCGTTCGGCGCGGCGACCATGCGTCCGTCTTCGAGAACCAGCAGGCCCCGCAGGTCGGGCCGTTCCATCAGCCAGCCGCCTGCGGCTTCGCTGCCCAGCATGAACGCGGTCTTCGCGGCCGTCTCGGCCTGGCGTAGCGACGGCCCGACCACGGTCGCGCTCAGCACGTCGGTCGTGGCGGGCTCGCCGGTGCGCGGGTCGATCAGATGATGGCGCCACTGACCGTCGATCTGCCAACGACGATAGTCGCGGCCCGACGTGGCGACGCCGCCCTCGCTCAGCATCAACTGACCCAGGTCCGCGCCCTGAAGCTGTGGATCGGCGATCGCGATGGCCCACGCGGATCCGTCGGCGCGAGGCCCGCTGACGGCGATGTCGCCGCCGGCGTCGACAAGCGCTGGACCGGCGACGCTCAGACGCCGGGCTGCCGTTTCGGCCGCCCAGCCTTTGGCCACGCCGCCCAGGTCTAGCCGGGCGCCGGGCGCGAGCGTCACGGTATGCGCTACGGGATCAAAACGGACGGCCTCGGTCAGCGTGAGCCTGACCGGCTGCGCCGACACGTTCGGTCGAGGGTTGACGTCCGCGGCGTGGTCCTGCAACCACTCGAACGACATCGTGTAGCCGGCCGTCTCGAGCGAATCGAGCACAAGCGGCGTGACCAACCCTTGACTATCGCGCTCAGCGGCCAGCGCCACGTTCAGGACCTCCCAAAGCGTGTCGCTGACAGGCACCGGCGCGCCGTGCACGGCGTTGAGGCTCATCAACTCGCTGTCGGCCCGAAAACGGCTCAGGCTGGTCTCCCATCCCTCGAACCAACCGGGCACCTGGGCGAGAACGTCACGGGCGTCGGCCGTGTCGGTGTCCAGCAACGCCAGCATCTGACACCCCATGGCGCGGAATTGTAGGGACAACATGTGTCACCTCGACGTGCGCGTGCGCGGGCTGAACGTGTTACCACCCAGGCCCGGGAACTGACGCGGATTGGGTTGAATGAACGCCTGCGTCGGCAGCGGCGTTTGGGTCGGCGCCGGGGTCACCGTGGCCGGCGGCGCGGTGTGTGTGGCGGCCAGGTTGGACATCGCCGGCGTCGCCGTCGCGGGCGCGATGGGCGTCGGCGTGCCGACCAGCGTCACGTCGTTGGCCGCGAGTTGCGTGGGTTCCGTCGCGGTGGTCGCGGCGATCGTGCTGGACTCCGCCATGCTGATGACGGCCCACCCGCCGACCATGGCCGCGATCGACGCCGTGGTGACCGCGGCCTTAAGGGTCGCGATGCCGGCTTCACGGCGTTGTGCTTTGCGTGATTGTGTCATCGTTTCACTGTCCTGGTGGGTCGATCCATCGACCCTCGATTTAGCGTACTTGGGTCAGTTTAGCCGCGTATGGTTCAGACGTGGTTCAGAACCGCCTGAGTGCGGGCTAAGGACGGCGCCAATCCGAGCCGGATACCTTCGTCAGGATCCTGTAAGGTCTGCGCAAGCACCAGGCAATCCGGTGGTTCCAAGCTAGATCAAATCCAGATTCCAAGGAGAACCACGATGAATTTGCGCGCCCCTCTTCAGGCCCTGGCTATCGTCGCCCTAACCGTCGCCGCCTGTGCGCCGGCCGTCGATAGCCAGGCCACGCAAGCCGCGATGGACACGATGCACATGTCGGAGACGCAGACTGCGATGGACGCGATGCACATGTCGGAGACGCAGACCGCCATGGACACGATGCATATGTCGGAGACGCAGACTGCGATGGACGCGATGCACATGTCCGAAACGGAGACGGCCATGACGACCATGCACGCCACTGAGACGCAGACGGCCATGGAGACGATGCACGCAGAAGAGACCAAGACCGCGATGGAAGCCTCGACCACGATGATGACGATGAGCGCCGGCGCCATCATGGCGCTGCAACACACCGGCACCGGCACGGTCGCGATCGTGGGCTCACAGGCCGACGGCTACCACCTTGAACTGAAGGGTTTCAAGGTCGATTCGGGGCCGGACCTGCACGTGGTGCTGACCTCGCTGGCCATGGTCGACAAAGCGGTCACGACGCTGCCCGATGCCATCGACCTGGGGCTGCTGCCCGCGACCGAAGGCGACCTGACGCTGCCGATCCCGGCCGATACGGATCTGTCGAAGTCGGCGGCGGTCGTGATCTGGTGCGAGACCTACAGCGTGCCGTTCGTGTACGCGGCTTTGACCGCTCCGTAGCGGCGTGCTTCGCTGGGCTCAACCCGGTACGAAGCCGGGAGGTCATGGCGTGCTCACGGGGTCGGCGAGAGCTCCGGCCTCGCGAACACGCCATGATCTGCCTGATCCACCTGGCAGGGCTGAAGGAACGCGGTTGACGCGATCGGCCTGAGACGGCACGTCGCCCGCGCCAACGGTTACAATTCGGCCCGTGACTCCTCCACCTCCGAGACCCTCGTTCTGGCGCATCTGGTGGCTGTCCAGCCGGCCACGCACCCTGCCGGCGGCGGCGGCGCCCGTGCTCGCGGGCAGCGCCCTCGCCTATCAGGCCGGAAGCTTCCAGCTGGGGCCGGCGCTTGCGGCTCTGGCGGGCGCGCTGTTGATCCAGATCGGCACCAACTTCGCCAACGACGTGTTCGACTTCAAGAAGGGCGCCGACACCGCCGAACGCGTCGGGCCAACGCGCGCGACAAGCGCCGGCTGGGTCACAGCCGGTCAAATGCTCACGGCCACGATCGTGGCGTTCGGCCTGGCGACGCTCTGCGGCCTCTATCTCACCTGGGTCGGCGGGTGGCCGATCGTGCTGATCGGCTTGGCGTCGATCGCGGCCGGGGTCGCGTACACCGGTGGGCCCTTCCCGCTCGGCTACAACGGCCTGGGCGACGTCTTCGTGTTCATCTTCTTTGGACTTGTGGCGGTCGGCGGCAGCTACTACGTCCAGGCGGGCGCGCCGACGCCGCTGGTGTGGTGGCTGGCGATCGGGCTCGGTCTGCTCTGCGTCAACATCATCGTCGTCAACAACCTGCGCGACGTCGACACCGATCGCAAAGCTGGCAAGCGCACCCTGGCGGTGCGCCTCGGGCCGACCGCGGCCCGGTGGCAATACGTGCTGTGCCAGGCCGGCGCTTTTGTGGCCGCGCTGGGGGCCTGGGTCACCGGGGCCGGCCCAGTCTGGGTGCTTCTCACACTGCTGGCGCTGCCCCTGGCGATCCGCTGGGCTCGGGTGGTCTGGCGCGAAAACGGCCGGGCGTTGAACCCGGCGCTGGCCGCATCAGGTCAGATCGAGCTGGTCTACGCCGTTTTGGCGAGCGTCGGCCTCATCCTCGGGCGCTGGCTTGGGTAACGACGGCTTCGATCCATCCACCCAAAACGCGAGGGCGCGCCGCCGGGGTATCCCGGCGGCGCGCCCTCGCGTCAGGCGTCGTTCAACGCGCTCGATGACCTTACTTCTGGGCCTCGGGCGAGTTCGGGCTGATCTTCTTCAGCCGCGTCAACAGACGCGCGCGGGTTTTGCTGTCGCGTTCCGCCTGCAGGCGGGCCTTCAGGGCCTTGACCTTGGCTCGCTTGTTGCGGCGCTTGCGGATTTCGCGATCGCGTTCAACCATCGGCATGGTGCGTGCTCCTTGACGAGAGAGTGGGCCCAAGTATAGCACGCCGATCTGCAGCCAAACCCCGACTGATATCTGTGTCCACGAGCGAGTTGTCAGTCGCGGATTCTGGCCGCAGATTACGCGGAAGGAAAGGAATGGCACACCCTCCGCGGTTCAGCCGGCCGACATCTGCGCAATCTGCGGAAAAGAAAGCCCTGACAGGTCGTGCTTGCACACTGATATCTCGTGCGTGTCTACGTGTTTCGGTTGTCCTGGATTTGGGAGTACAATCTCGACAAATCCAATCGTATTTTTCGCCCGCGTTGACGTTCATGCAGCTCGAACTCTATCTCGGTCAAGACAGTGAGGCCGAAGCCGTCGACAAGCATGCGCGCCGGATCCGACGCAACCTGCTCGAGCTCGGCGTTTCTGCCGAACTGACGCCCGGACCTGCCCTACCCATCGGGGCCAAGGGCCAGAGCGGACCGGCGCTCGGTCGCCTGGATCTGACCGCGCCCGGGGAGCAGGCTTCTGCTGTCCTCCAGGTGCTTGGCCAATGGTTGCGCCAGGACAACGAGCGTGCCACGACTCTGCGCGACATCCCTCCAGACCAGTTTCCGCTGCTCGTGAGCCTGGTCCTGGCCATCCTGCCCCGCCTCCCCAACCCGTATGCGCGCTTCTCCTATCGTGACGGCGAGCGCCAGATCGAATTCGATTACGATCCCGCCGAGACGAAGGCCGAGCAGCTTCTGGCGCAGGTTCAGGCCGCACTTGAGCGGTCCGCTCCCAAGCGGGCCGCTCTCGAAAAGCCCACTATGGAGCCAGCGGGGGTCGTGAACATCGTGGCCCACGGCGACATCACGATCGGGGGCAGTGTTGCCGGCCGCGATCTGGCCGACCGAAAAGAGCTTTGACGCCCATGTCCACTCGACGCGCCCTGGTCATCGGCGCCAGTCAATACGAGGATCCGACCCTGGCCCAGCTGAAGGCTCCCGAGACGGACGTCCGCGCGTTGGCAGCGCTGCTCGGCGACGCCGCAATCGGCCAATTCGATGAGGTGCGGACGATTCTGGATGAGGCCGAGGCCGCGACCCGGCGTGCGATCGCGTCGTTCTATGCTCAAAGCCGATCCGACGACCTGCTACTGCTGTACTTCTCCGGGCACGGCATCCTGGACGATCAGGGCCGGCTCTACCTGGCGGTCAGGGATACCCTGCATGAATTGCCGCAGGGCACAGCCCTCTCGGCCGCCTTCATCACGGATGGCATGGACACCAGCCGGTCGCGGCGCCAGGTTTTGATCCTCGATTGCTGCCACAGCGGCGCCTTTGCACGGGGCGCGCGCGCAGCCACCGGCGCCAGAGCCATTACTCAGGCGACTTTCGAAGGCATCGGCTACGGCCGGGCCGTCATCACGGCGACTGACGCAACCCAATACGCCTGGGAGGGCGAGGCGGTGCGGGGTTCGGCTGAACACTCTGTCTTTACCGCCCATCTGATCGAGGGCCTGCGCACGGGAGCTGCGGATGGCGACGGCGACGGCGAGATCACGCTGGATGAGCTCTATGACTACGTCTACACCCAGGTCGTAAAACAAACGCCGCGCCAAACACCGCGCAAATGGTCCTACAACCAGGAGGGCACGCTTCTGATCGCGCGCACCACACCCGCGCCCCGAGCCCGCGCCCTGCCCACGGAGCTTCAGCAGAGCCTCGAGGACGGGCGCACCTGGGTGCGCGCCGGCGCCGTGCAGGAGCTCGTCCGGCTGCTCGACGTCCAGGCCCAAGGTATGGCGCTCACGGCGCGCGAGACCCTGGTCCGGATCGCCGAGCACGATGACAGCCTGACCGTGCGCGCCATCGCACGTCGGGCCCTTGACTCTGGCGCGCCCGGGGTGCCCTTGCCCGGTTCGTTGCCCGAGCAGCCAGCCGATCCGCCGGGCCCGGACGCGGCTTCGACCGAGACGGCCACGGCGCCGCTCGTTCGGAGTCGGCTGCAGCAAAATGCTGGGGGGGCCGAAGCCTCGACAGGCGACTCCTCGTCGCTGGCGAGAGCCGGATCCGCCTCGGCGACGGGTGGCTGGCGGCCCGTGGCACTCCTGGCGGCGGGCTGGGGACTGGCCTTTTATTTCGGTTCGGTCGCGTTCTGGCAGATCTACCTGAACGGCACCGAGCTCTACCCGAGTCGAATCATCGAGCTCATCCTTGTGGGTTTGATCGGTGGATCCGCAACTGCTTTCAGTCTTCGCCTCGGCCCGCGGTCGTCTGCCGGCGCGAGCGACACCACCCTTGTGATCATCGTGGGCTGGCTGCTCACCGCCCTGCTCGGGCTGCTAGTGTTTCCCTTGCTCGCCGAGGGCGGCACCACTATCGACGCCGCCTTCGCCTGGGAGCGAGCGGCGATTGGGGCTGTGGGCGGGATCTGGCTCAGCGCTCTGCTTTACCGACAACGGTGGCTTTCGGCGGACAGGGCCATGACCACGGCGCTGGTCTGGGCGTCGGCGTGGGCGCTTGCATCCCTTTTGCTTTTCAATCTGATCCGAGCCGCCTACGGAGACAACCTCAGCGACGCGCTCCAGAACCAGTTGACCGCCGCCCTCGACGACAGCGTCGCCGGGGCCCTGTTTCCCTGGGCAGATGCTGCGTTTCGCGGTCTCTACGGCGCGCTGGGGGGGCTGAGCGCCGGCTGGCTCCTGATGCGACAGCTGAGGCTTGACGCCGATCGTGCGTCGTAACTCGCGTGTCAAACGCTTGCTCAGGGCGATTGCGTCGGCTCCGGCGTGGCTGCCGGCGCGGGCGGTCGCTCGGTCTCGTCCGGCGTCGGCGACGGCGTGCCGCCCAGGCGACAGATCTCGCTGCTGGTCTCGTAGCTGCCCTGCACCGTCAGGTTCTCGGGATCGTACTCCAACGCCTTTGTCAGGTACGAGCGCGCCTGGTCGCATTTCTGGAAGTACGCCAACAGGTTGCCATAGGTGTAATAGAACTCGAGCGTCGTGTTGTCCTGCAACGGCAGCCCGGCCACGGTATACGACGCGACCTCGCCGCTTTCGAGCGTCTCGGTGTACACGCCGCCCTCGATGGCGAGCTGCATCGACGCCAACGCGCCCTCGTAGTTCTTGCGCTGCATGTAGAGCAGCGCCAGTCGCCCGTGGATGATGGGGTTCGTCGGCTGTAGAGTCAGCGCGTCGTCCAGATACTGCTGCGCGGTCCCCAATTGGTCGATCTGCAAATACGTACGCGCCAGGTCGAGGTACGGCGTGACGTTCTCGGGGTCGATCGACACCGCGCGGTTGAGCGCCTTGATCGCCTCGCCGAAGTATTGGCTGGCCGCGTCCTTGTTTCCGGCGGCCGACGCGCGCAGCCCCAACTGGCGGTAGTTCAAACCGATCTGGCGATACAGAAAGATGACCTGCGGATTGAGCAGCAACCCGCGCTCATAGTGCGGGATGGATTGCTCGTACAGACCTTGCGCCTCGTTCGAAAACCCCATGGCGTAGTGGGCCTCGATCAATTGCGGGTCGAGGCTGACCGCCTGCTGCGCCTCGGCGAAGGCCTGCTCATAGCGCAATTGGGAATTCAGGATCAATGAGTAGTAGGCGTGCGCGGGTGCGTAGTTCTGATCGAGCGCAAGCGCCTGAGCAGCCTCTTGCCCGGCCTCGTCGTCCTTGCCGTTTTTCCAGAGCGCCCAGGCCTTGATGGCATGTGCCTTCACGTTCTTGTCGTCGATCAACACGGCCGTGTTGGCGCTTTTAAGCGCCTCGGCAGCGTCTTCGCCAAACATCTGGGCGCGCGCTTTCCCCACCCAGAGATCGACGTTGTCGGGCGTGACCTGGATGGCCTCGTCGTAGGCGGTGACCGCTTGCAGGAATTGGCCAGCGGCAAACCGGGCCTGGGCTTCCTCGACGTACGAACGCGCGCTCCGCGTCGGCGTGCTCGTCGGCGCAAACGGCTGCAACATCTCGCCGGCATCGACCTGCGACTTGTACCAGATCAGGCCGCCCGCGACGATCGCCAGGACCAGGATCAGCCCACGTGCCGGCGTCATCAGGGCGTCGCGCTTGCGCAGCGGTACGCCGCGACCCTTCAATCGCATCGTGCAGTACCCAACTTTCTCCCCAAACCCCTGTTATATCGCGTCGACCTTAATGTGGTCAAGGCGACGCCGGCCGACGCTTCCAGCGGAACTCAGTCCCGTCATCGTACGTCTGCTCGGTGCCGGTCGCCCATCTCTTGCCCAACGGCTGCCCAACGCTTCAACCCAACAGCCCTAGGCCGATTGTGATGGTGCTGTCACAAAAGTCGCGGGATCGATGGGCTATAATGCCGAAGAGGCAGCCTGCTTGACAGAAAATCGAACAGCAGGAAAAGGACTTCTTGGAACCCGTGTCACAAGAACCCTCTGAAACGGCGGTCGACAGCGACCGCGGCCCATCGACGTCGCGTCTGGCGTTGATCTTCGCCGGCATCCTGCTGGTCGTCCTGACGGTCGCCGGTTGGATCGGCTATCAGAGCGGGCAACAGCTCCAGATCGCACAGGCCCAGTCGACTCTGGCCGCGGATCTCGACAACCAATGGCGGTTGGCCGAACAGGACATCGCCGCCGGGCGCGATCGGTTTGCCCTGCAGCGTGTCGAGTACATCATCTCCGTCAACCCGAATTACCCGGGAGCCGCCGAACGGATTGCGCTGCTGCGAACCAGCCTGGCGGTGACGCAGCCCATCCCGACCGTCACCCCGACCCGCCGTCCGGTGTCGGAGGATCCGGCCGCAATCCTGGCCGATATGCAGTCGTACGCGGCCGAACAGAACTGGGACGCCGTGATCGACGAAGCCGCGCACCTGCGAACCCTGGCGCGCGACTACGAGCCGAAGATCGTCGATCAGCTGTTGTTCCAGGCCCTGCGGAACCGGGGCGTGCAGCGCATCAAGGGCGATGAGGTCGAACTTGGCATCGCCGACCTCGATTATGCGGCGCTCTTTGCGCCGCTCGATCAGGAGGCGCTCAGCTACCGCGAATACGGGCGTATGTACCTGGCCGGCATCGGCAACTACGGCCTCAACTGGGCCCGCGCGGTCAGCGCTTTGAGCGAGCTGTATGCGATCGGCCCATACTACAAAGACGCGAACCGGCTGCTGTTCAAGGCCCTGCTCGCGTACGGCCACGAAGTGGAGTCCTATGGCGACAACTGCCTCGCGGCCGAGCAATATCGCTTTGCCGCCGAGATGGACGCGGGCGCAGACGCCGTGTTGCAGCCGACGCCCGCGGCCGCGCTGGCGACCGCTGAGGTCAACTGCCAGCTGACGCCTTACCCGCCCGTGGCGACCGTCGATCCGAACGCCACACTGGACCCCAACGCGACGCCGGATCCGAACGCAACGCCGGACCCGAACGCAACGACCGATCCGGGCGTGGCCCCCACCGAGACGCCTGCGCCATAGACGCGTGTGGTTTATGATTGCCCGGGCGTTGGCGCGACCTGCCGACGCCGAGGAGGAGAGAAATGACGTCACCTCGCCCGAGTTCGCCGAAAGGCGGCCTGCCGATGGGCACCATCGGTGGCATCGCCGCCATCGTCATATTGGCCCTCGTCGGTATCGCCATGCTGGGCTACGCGCTGTCGAACGTGTTCGGCAGCCCCGCGGCCACGCCGACCGCCCAGATCGCCGAGGTGGCTTCGGCCACGCCGGCGCTTGTGCTGCCCACGACGACCCCCGTGCCGCCAACGGCCGCCCCATCGGCCACGGTGCCGCTCGAAACCGCCACGACCGCGCCGACCAACACACCCGAGGGCGCCGCCACGGCCACGCTGCCGAGCGGTGGTTCGGCGGTCGGTGACCTGCATGTGCTGGTGGTGGCCGCCAATGTCCGCGCGGCGCCGAACGCCGAGGCGCAATTGCTGGGCACGATCGACGGTGGGAGCAGCGCCAAGGTCGTCGGGCGCAACGAGGCGGGCGACTGGCTCGCCGTCGACTTCAACGGCCAGGTGGGCTGGGTCTCCACGACGGTTGCCACGTTCGTCGGGGACGACTCGACGCTGCCGGTGTTGACGCCGAACGCGCCGCTTCCGACCTCGGGCGCGGCTGCGACCCAACCCGCCGCGACGGCGCAGCCCGGTGCCGCCACGGCAACGCCGGCCGCCGCCAGCGGTGACACGGTGACCGCCAACACCGGCGGCGCCAACGTCCGCAGCGGCCCAGGCACGGTCTATCAGATCATCGGCGGGCTCGACGGCGGAAAGACGGCGGTCGTCAAGGGACGCAATGCTGGCAACGACTGGCTGGCCATCGATTTCAACGGCACGACCGGCTGGGTGTATACGGGCGTCGTGACGTACGGCGGTACGATCGCCAACCTGCCGATCGTCGCGGCCCCGCCTGCCCCATCGGGGTCGGGCTCGAACCCGGCGCCCGTGGCGACGACCGCTCCGACGAGCGCGGCGCCCGCCCCGACGGCCGCCCCGGCCCAGACCGGGCCGATCGCGGTCGGCGCGGGTTCGCGCGGCATCACCGGCAAGCTCGAGATCGACACCGGCCGCCTGACCTACGGGCTCAATGAGCGCATCTGGTTCTGGGAAGAGATCAAGAACACGACAAGCGCCAACATCCAATATGGGCTCTTCGGAGTCGAAGCTCAGAACGTCGCGACGGGCGCCAAGATCTTCCAAACCAGCTGGTCGGCGCTCTCCGCGCCTTTGCAGATCGACGCGGGTTGCATTGGACCGACTGACCACTGCGGTGGCAAATGGCGTGACGGCATGAACATCGGCACGGCCGGCCAGTATCGGCTCCATCTGGCGATCTGCTACAACATCACCATCCCTGAGTGCAATCAGGCCGGCGCGCAGTGGGAATACCTGACCGATGCCGTTCTGATCACCGTTCAATAAGCGAGCCGAGCCATGTCGCAGAAACCGCGTAACCGCAACTTCAGCTCCGCCCTGATCGGCATTTGGATGGCCGCGTCTCTGGTGATCGGCGTGGCCGCCTTTGGGCTCCTGTACTGGTATATCGGGAACCGTCAGGCAGCGCCTGCCGCGACCGAGACCGCCGTGGTCACCGCGCCGACCGCCGTGGCGGCCGTGACGGAACCGCCCACCACGGCGGCGCCCACGTCTGCGGTGGAAGCCACGACGGCGCCGGAGGGTCCGTCAACGGAGCCGGTGTGCCCTTACCCTGATCTTCCCGCGTCGGGTTTTGGTTACGGGATCCAGGCGCACTCCCTTGTTCCGGGCATCGACCCGGCCGAGGGCATGAACATCATGCGCAATCAGCTGCACCTGTACTACGCCAAGGTCCAGGCGCGCTGGCAGGACATCGAACCCGAGCAGGGCAACTTCAATTGGGTTCAACTCGACAACGCCATGGACGCGGCCTGCAAGAACGGCATGCGCGTCATGCTGTCGGTGGTCGCGGCACCAGCCTGGACGCGCGCGGCGCCGCTCGATCCGGCCCAGGGCGAGGCTCCGCCGGACGACACGGGGCTCTATGTCCAGTTCCTGGGCGAGTTGATCGGCCGTTATCCGGGCAAGATCCAGGCGATGGAGATCTGGAACGAGGCCAACCTCGAACGCGAATGGAACGTCGCTGCCGGCGTCAACCCGGCCGACTTCGCCACGTTCGTCCAGACCTCGGCCGCCGCGATCAAGGCTACAGACGCGGCGATCTTCGTGATCTCGGGCGCGCCGGCGCCGACCGGCGCCAATTGCTTCGACGTCTTCTGCAACGGCTCCGGCTCGCGTCGGATCGTGATGGACGATGCGCAATTCCTGGCGCAATTCCTGGCGGCGGGCGGCGCATCGCAAAACGTCGATTGCATCGGCGTCCATTCCAACGGCACCAATCTGCCGCCCACCTCAGACGGCGCCAATCCGCCGGCAAAGGCCGGCTACACGTTCATGGGTCCATGGAATTCGCCGCACTATTCATGGGCCATGAAGAGCCAGGTCGAGACCTACGCCAAGATCTTGAGCCAGGCCGGGATGAACCTTCCGCAATGCATGACCGAGTTCGGTTACGCGTCGCCGATCGACGGGAAGTATCCGCCGGGCTACGACTTCGCGGCGGACGTCACCGAGGCCCTGCAGGCACAATACCTGGTCGAGGCCTATCAATACATGCGCGACTCGGGGCTGGTGAAAATGGCCTTCCTGTTCAACCTGAACTACGCGCCGCTCGGCGGCGAGCCGGACCAGGACGACAACACCATCTTCTCGATCATCGGCAAGGGCGGCATCCCGCGTCCGGCATTTGAGGCGATCGGCTCGATGGATAAGCCCTAACCCAGCGGGCCGCCGGCCCGGGCGGAGTAGAAGGCGAAGGACGACGGTTGTCGCTGGCACGGCCGTCGTCCTTCGTTTTTTTGAGACGTCAGGAACTCGGCTTGCTCGCGACGCCGAGCAGGTGTACGCCCCATTGCGTCGGCAGGCAGGCCTCGAGCCACCGAGAGATCGCGAATGCGGCATCGTTGAACGCCAGATACGTGGGATCGGCAATGACGTCGAGGCGCTCGAGCGACAGGCCCGCGGCGGCAGCCAGACGCGCCAGATCCTCGGCCGCGTTCGCGCGGTACCACACGCTGAACGTATCCTCGGCGGCGCGGCCGTAGATCGCCGGCACGAGCTTGCGTTGCAGCCGCGGCATCCAATGGCTCAACCGGTTGGCCACGATCAGTGGGTGCCGCCGATTGGGCGTCAGAAAGATCAAACGGCCGCCGGGCCGCAGGACGCGCGCGACGTCGGCGAACAGCGCCTGCGGTTCGGCCAGATGTTCAAGCACCCAGATCGCCAGAGCGACGTCGAACGTCGCATCTCGAAGGGGCAGACGATCGCCCCAGGCTTGAGCCGCCGGGACGCGCGCCCGCCGCTCCTTCAGCGACGTAAGATCCGGGTCGACTCCGACAGCCAGCCGGACCTCGGAACCGATCAACTCGAGGATGCCGCCACGCCCTGAACCGATATCGAGCACGGACACATCAGGCCCGGCCACGGCCCGCACGAGCGCCTCGAGCCGCATGCCGCTCGACCGCCATCCGGGCTTCAGCGCCGAATAACGGCCGCGATACGCTTCCTGTCGATCCAAGGGCAACATCGCGCCCATTGTAGAGGACTCCAACGTCCTCATTGGAGACGAATTTCACAAGAGCGGCATCCGCCCGACGCGGTCGCGCCTGGGAACAACGGCCTAGTGCGCGGCGAGGCGGATGCTGCCAAGATGGTCCCCACCTTGCACAAATGGTCGCGACTGGCGCGTTAATCGGTTTGGGTCGATTGGATCAGCGTTAACCCGTGATTTATCAAAAGTTAACAAAGTCCGGGTACGCTGGTCCTCAAGGAGACAGAATGGAAATGGAAATGTGCCCCTACTGTGAGTCTCGGGGGCTGGTGCTGACGATCCGGGCCATCCCGGGCGGCATCGAGGTGAACGGTCGTTGTACGGAGTGCAATTACAGTTACGACAGCGACTACACCGCGCGTGATCTGCCGGATGATCTGGTTGCGGAATACAGCCTCCCCGAGGAGGTCGGCGTCTCGGATTGAGCGCCGATCTTTCACACAAAATAAGAAACCGCCGGGCGATGCCCGGCGGTTTTTCGTTGCGATCGTCGCGCTCACGCCTTTTGCTTCTTCCCTGCGCCCACTGCCGCGCGACCGTTGCCGGCCGCCTGAGCCCGATCGGCGGCGATCTCCGAAAGCAATTCGTGCGCGCTGGCGCGGATCTTTTCGCCGGTGCCGCCGAGCATCTGCGCGATCTCGATCGCGCGCTCGTCGAGCGACAACGCGCGCACATGTGTCGTGGTCCGGCCCGACGCGATATCCTTCTCCACCTTGAAGTGCTGATCGGCGTAACCGGCCAACTGCGGCAGGTGCGTGATGCACAGCACCTGATGGCCGCCGGCCGCCGCGATCGCCCAGAGCTTGCGCCCGACCACGGCGCCCACCCGTCCGCCGATGCCCTGATCGATCTCGTCGAAGATCAACGTCGGCGTCGGATCGGCCAGCGCGAGCACGCCCTTGAGCGCGAGCATCAACCGGGCCGCCTCGCCGCCCGACGCAATCTTGGCCAACGGCTTCAGACCCTCGCCGGGGTTCGGCGCGATCAGGAACTCCACGCGATCAAGCCCGGTCTGATCGAAAGCAACCGGGCCGTCATCGGTGGGCGCTCCGTCGGCCGCGGAGCCGCGCTCCTGCGCGACGCTGAAACGGCCGCGCTCCATCTTGAGGTCCGCCAGCTCACGCTCGATCCCGACGCTGAGCTTCTTCGCCACGGTCTTGCGTTTCGCGGAAAGTTGATCGCCGAGGCGCGCGATCTCGGCCAGGGCGGAGCCTTCGCGCTCGGTCAGCTCGGCGATGCGCGTCGACGCGTTCGCCAGGCCGTCGCGTTCTTTCAGGGCGCGTTCAGCGAAGGCCAACACTTCTTCAATGCGCTCGCCGTATTTGCGCTGCAGCCGCGCGATCGTCTCAAGCCGTTCCTCGATCGCGTTCAGCCGCTTGGGGTTGTGCTCGAGGCGCTCGCGATAGTGCGCCAGCGCAGCGCCGAGGTCGCGGGCCTGCTCGGCCAGCGCGGCCGCCGACGTTTGCGACTCGGCCAGCGCCGCGTCGATGCGCGCCAGCGCCGCGAGAGAACGCGCGGCCTTGCCGAGCAGATCGGCCGCGCCGTCGCCTTCGTCGTCGCCCGAGAGGGCGCGGATGACGTCGTCGGCCTGGGCGGCGAGCTTCTCGGCGTTCGCCAGACGCGCGCGCTCCTGCAACAGCCCGGCTTCCTCGCCGGGTTTGAGCCGCGCCGCGCCGATCTCCTGGATCTGGAAATCGAGCATGTCGAGCCGGCGTTCACGTTCGCGCTCGTTCTGGCGGAGCACCTGCAGTTCCTGGCGGATCGCCGAGACGCCGCGAACTTGAGCCGCAAGCTTCTCGCGCTCGGCCTCGAGCGCGCCGAACCGATCGAGCATGAAGACATGCTCGCGCGGACGGAGCAGCGACAGGTGATCGCCCTGCCCGTGCACGTCGACCAGCAGCTCGGCGAGCTCGCGCAGCACCGGGGCGCTCACCATCCGGCCGTTGACGCGGGCCGTGCTCCTGCCCTCGCGGCGCACTTCGCGCGCCAGGACGAGCACGTCGCCCTCTTCGTCGAGCGACTCACGCGCCAACACGGCCGCGATCGCCGACTGCGTCTGCCCGACGATCGTGAAGGTCGCCTCGACGCGGGCCGCTTCGGCGCCCGCGCGCACCAGCGCGGCGTCGGCGCGCCCGCCCAACACAAGGCCGAGCGCGTCGATGATGATCGACTTGCCCGCGCCGGTCTCGCCGGTGAAAACGACGAAGCCAGGCCCGAACGATAGATCGAGCTGATCGATGATGGCGAGGTCGTGGATCAGCAGACGTTGCAGCATGTCACCGCCCAATCACGATGCCCTGCAGGCGGCCGATGAGCGCGCCGGCGCCGAGCGCTACGTACACGATCGGCCAGAGCAACAGCAAGAGCCCACCCAAACCCGCGCGGCCGCTGCCGGCCAGGCTGAACACCAGGCTGCAGATCGGGACGATCAAGGCGCCAACGGCAAACCCGGCGCCCGCCGCCCATCCGAGATAACGCGCGCGACGCTTGCGCACTGCAAACCGGACGACTTCGGCCGTCCCGGCGCCGATCGCCGGCGCGACCAGCAAGACGAAGAACCCGACGAAGCTGACCACGAGGCTGCCCAGACCGCCAGCGAACGCCGACACGATCACGGCCACCGGATAGTCGTACCACTCGGCGGTGTCGAAAGCTTTTTGGTGCTGCTTGACGCAGTCCCGACAGCTGTAGCCGACCGGCGTGCGCACCGCGCACTTCGGGCAGATCGGCTTGCCACACTTGTAACAACGGAGCGACGCCGGCCCCACGGCATTCGGGCAACAGCGAATATCCTGACTCGACTCGACCTGTACTGACATGTCCTCTCACCTACGTACGCGACCCTCGACCGTTCGCCAATCGCTCGACAAGGGTCGCGAAGAAATAATGCGGCGCCCGCAGCCGGATGAAGCGCGCCACGTTCGGCGAGCGCGACGCGCGGACGACGTCGCCGCGCGCCAATTGGGTCTCGCGCTGACCGTCGATGCTGAGACCGGCCTGATGCTCGAGATCGATCTCGGGCTCCATCTCGAGCGTGGCACCGCCCGACAACACGATCGTCCGCTCCATGCTCATGTGCGGCGCGATCGGCACCACAAGGATGTTCTCATTCTCCGGCGGAAGGATCGGTCCGCCCGCGGCGAGCGCATAGGCGGTCGAGCCCGTCGGCGTGGCGCAGATCAGACCGTCCGCCACGTACGTCGTCAGCACGTCACCGTTGATGCGCGCCAGCAGCCGCGACATGCGCGCCTGCGCGCCGCGGCCGACGACGGCCTCGTTGAGCGCGTCCTCGGTGCTGAGGACAACGCCCGAGCGCAGGTGCTCGATGCGCAGCATCATACGCGCCTCGGCCCAGCCCTCGCCGGCCAGCACGCGCTCGAGCGCCGGGCGCCAATCGTCCGGCTGGACCTCGGGCAGAAAACCGAGCCGCCCAAAGTTGACGCCCAGCACCAACCCGCCATACGGCGCTGTCAGGCGCCCGGCACGCAGCATCGTGCCGTCTCCGCCTAACGCTACAACCAGATCGTGAGCGGCCACTAAGTCGCGAGCCGCCGCATCGTCGACCGACAACGTTGGGACGCCGGCGCCCGCAAACCGACGGATCTCGGCGGCCAATTCCACGGCACGCCGTACCTTTGGGTTGTAGAGCACCAGCAGCCGTTCCATCGAATGACCCGTCATCATCGCCCGCTTTCGCCTCCCCCGGCGTCACGGCCTCGGTTCGCCCGGCTTCAGGCCAGGGCCTGATCGCAGGCCTCGCGCAGCCCACACCCCCGACAGCGAGCCGCATGATTATGCGATCGTTGCACGTCTGGCGACTCGAGCCCGGCCCGCATCTGCGCCAACAACACACCCAACTCGCGTTCGAGCGCCGGCGTATACGGCACGCGCACCACGCGGTCGCGGTACTTGATCAGGCCGTACGTCGGGCGCTTTCCATAGGCTTCGGCCACCAGCGCGCAATAGGCCGCGAGCTGATACACATGCGCCGGGTGCGCGCCACCCGCCGGCGCCACGGCGGACTTGACTTCGACCGGCACCAATTCGCCTCGCTCGCGCACCAGGTAATCGGGCATGCCGGTGAGACCCAGGCGCCGCGACACGAGCGGCCGATCCACCTGCCCCCAGCCGCGTGTGTCTGTGCTGATGATATCCCCGGCGGGCACGCCGCTCGCGGAACGCAGCCAGCCTGACGCCCGCCAGAACACCAGGGCCGCGACGATCAGGACGACGATGAGGACGAGACCGTCCACGCCTCACCCACCCAACCCGCGCCAGACGATCAGCGCGATCGCCGCGATCAACAAAGCCCAGGCCGCGCGTCGCAGCCAGGTCGCGGCCCACACCCGTCGACCGTGCCCCGCATGCAGGGCCTCACCGGCCCGCCGCTCGTCGACGTTTTCCGACTCAACGCCCTCGACGCGCTCGAGCCACCAGGCGCGCGCACAGAACACGAAGGTCCCGATCTCGGACGCGCGAATGAGCCGGTTCGACATCGTCGCGGTCAGGCGTCGTCGGCCTCGCCCGCCGCGCCGCGTTCCTCGCCCGACAGACCAGTCAGGCGCCGCAGTTCGTCCTGCAGACGCGCCTGACGCATGCTCAAGGTCAGGTCGCCGCGGGTGCGCTCGGTGACGCCGCGCACCAGGTCGGTGGTGCGGCGCAGGCCGCCCGTGATCGCATCCGGATAATCCATCGTCACGAGGAGCAGATAGATCTCGTCCATCGCCTCGAGCAGGCGCTCGGCCTCGTCGCCATGATTGTGGCGGATGATGTCGAGGACGCGGCGGCGCAGCTCGCCGGCCGCCTCGCCCAGCCCGTTGAGATACGCGGCGTATTCGACGCCGAGCGCCTCGGGCTCGGGGAGCACGTCCCCGGCGAACAGCGCGAACACGATGCTGGCTTCGGCGTATTCCTTAAGCGCGTCCTGGGTGTAACCGGCGTGGTACAGATCCGGATACCCTGCAAGATCGGCGCGGATCGCGACGACGATCTCGCGCGCGGCTTCGAGTTGTTTGAGCGCCTCATCGCGTTCCTGGCGATGCGACGCGCGGATCGACAGCGAGCAATGTCGGATCAACGTGCGCGACCGCCCGACGGCCGAGTCGCGCGCCGTGTTCTTGGCGGCGAAGTTGGCGCGGATGCGCTCGGCGATGGTCTCCAGGTTCTTCATGCCCCCTCCTTGCCTCCCCCGCGGAACAGTTGATCGGCGAGCCCGGTCGGAACCGTGATCTCGCCGAACTGCGCCTCGAAGCGCGCCAGGTTGTCGGTCAGGGCGCGCAGAAAGAGCTTGGCGTTGAGCGGCGTCATCAACACGCGCGTCTGCACCCGGCCGCCGGGCATGTTGGGCAGGACCCGGGCGAAGTCGATCACGATCTCGGACGGCGAGTGCACGACCACGGCGAAGTTGGCGTAAACCAGGTCGAGGTTGGCCGGCAGCTCGATCTGGAGCTGGCCACCGGGACGCGATTGCGATTGTGGTTGGGGTTGGGGCTGTGGTTCCGTCATCATCGGCTCCTTGCGCCTTCATCCGACCCGATCAACACAACGGCCCGACCTCGGGAACCAGAGCTCCAGCAAGGTCGGGCCATCGTGGATGTCGAATTGTGCGGTCGCCCGATCGAACCGTGCCAACCGCTGTCGTCAGACGGCGCGACGCTTAGAACGGGATGTCGTCGCTGTCTTCGGCCATCGCGACGTCGGGTTCGTGCATCGGCCCGGTGCCGCCGGCACCGCCGCCGCCTTCGCCGCGGCTCGACAGGAATTTGACCGTGATGCCGGTGATCTCAAACGACGCGCGCGGGGCGCCGTCTTGGCCCGTCCAGATGCGCGGGCCGCCCGTCTTCGGGTCCGCCTGCATGCGGCCCTCGACATACACCTTCGAGCCCTTGCGCAGGTACTGCGCGCACGTCTCGGCCTGCTTGCCGAAGACCGACACGCGCCACCACACCGTGCGCTCTTGGGGCTGGCCGTCCTGGCCCGTCCACTTCTCGGACGTGGCGACGCTGAAGGTGGTCACCGCCTGCCCGGACGGCGTGTAGCGCTGCTCCGGATCGCGGCCCAGGTTGCCAATAAGCGTGACTTTCTGATACATGGGGAAGCTCCTCAACCCGCCGGTTGCAACTGAGGGGGAGACAGACCCGATTGTCTGTCCTTTAGGATACCGGAAGGCTGATCGGGATTATAGCGAAATTAGAACATTTGTCAACATTGACGGCTCCTCGAGACGTCCTCGTCGCGCGTGGAGTGAACGCCCCACGCCCGCCTAGATCCGCTCGAAGACGACGCCCGCGACCGTCACCACAGACGTTTCGGCGCCGTCCGCCGGGCACACCTCGTAGGCCACCCGCTCGCCCTCGACGGCGCCCATCGCCTTCATCGCCAGGTAGGTCGGCGACAACCCGCAGATGTTCGTGTTGTTGTGCGTACGCTGAAGGGCGTTGTAGAAGCCCTCGTCGTCGCCGTCGCACAACAGGTCGAGCACCTGGGCATCGTCGGATTGCAGCAGGCGCTTGTCGTTGGCATCAAGCGGCGCGCCCTCAAAGGCCGGACCGACGTGCGAAAGATCCCCCGAGGAGACGAAGAGCACACGCCTGCCCGCCGATTGCGTCTTGATGATCTCGATCAGGCGCTTCATGCGCGGGTCGGTGAACGGGGAGACGCCTTCGCTCATGTACTCCGAGAAGGAGCCGGTGAGGATGGGCACCACCGACACCGGCGCGCCGCCGCGCATGTGGTGCAGCCAGACGGCGACGAGTTCGATCGAGTGCTCGCCCAGATGCCGCAGCTCGCCGGCGAAGGCCTCGGGGCCGAGCGACTCGGCCAGGGCGTCGACGATGGCGACATCGGTCGGAAGCACGCCGTACGGCGTGGCGTAGCTCTGGCGCGTCAGCGTCAGGCTGCCCGGTAACGGAGAGTAGTGATCGGTGCCCAGGATCACCACCACCTCGGCCGCGCGCGCCATCTCGGCGGCACGCTTCCAGACCTTCGCATAGACCGCGCCGCCGCGCTGATAGTCGATGTGCGGGCTGAGCAGACCGGGCCAATCGGCCGGCGCCGGCTGAATGGGCCCGGCCTGGTCGAGGTACAGGTCGAGCATCTGACGCAGCACGTCCGGCTTGGCCGGGTACGAAGCCCCGGCCAGGGTCGGAGGACGATGCGGCGCGTTTCGATAGTCGGAGAGCCGCTGGGCCTGGACCCCGGCGGCGTTGGCGTTGTCGAGCATGTAGGCCTCGTCCAGCGATTTGATCAACTCACCCAACAGGCCGGGCGGGAGCTCAAGGCCATAACGCATGGCCAGGATCGACTCGATCTGGGTCGCATCCCAGCTGCCGTCGAACAGGCTGAGCGCCGGGCCGAGCGCCTCGGGCACGAGCAGCACCTCGTCGGTTAGCTGCTGCGGGTCGCGCAGCATGTAATACGGCTCGTCTTCATGCATGACCGGCCGCACATCGACCGCGCGCAGCTTGGGTCGCCAGTTCGGGCTCTCTGGGGAGGCTGCGCCTTGATCGTTTTCCATGATGACCTCAACAAAGGACCGCAGTCTGCCGTCCGCGGTCGTCTCAGCGTGGGCGTGAGTATACTGCATGAGATGTCAGCGTCTCTCCCGCCACGCGACCGGCGCGGCATGCCGGTGCTTCCGCTCATCCTTTGGGGCCTGACGCTTGTCGTCGCTGTCTGGATGACGCTGCAGGCCGGAGCGGCCGCGCGGCGGTTCGCGGATCGGCCGTTCGATTTCGACGAGGCCGTGCACGCCCTCCCCGCCTATCAAATCGCGGTCGACCTGCGCGCCGGCGACCTGGGCGCCGCGCTCGCGCACAGCTTCGATGAAGACCGGCTGGCCGCCTACCCATTTGTCCACTCCTGGCTGCTCGCGCCGGCCCTGATGGCGTCCGGCGCCGACACCACGACGGCCCGATTGGCCAACACGGCGTTCGTCTGGATCAGCCTGGGCCTGGCGGCCTGGGTCGCGCGTGCCCTGAGCCGCGGTCCGGCGCGTGACGTGGCCGCGCCGCTGGCGGCCTTGCTGCTCGCGCTCAGCCTGCCCATTTGGGTCTATGCCAACACGGTGCTCCTGGAAGGTGCCGGTCTCGTCGTCACCCTCGCCTGGCTCGGCGCTTACCTGCGCGCGCGCCCGGGCGCCTGGCCCGGCTGGGTCTGGCTGGCCGGTATGTTGGGCGTCGTCGCGTTCTTCACCAAGTATTCGTTCGGCGTGTTCGTCGTGGGCGGGATGGTGCTGGCCGAGGCGCTGGCGCTCGCCGCCGAGCGGCGCCTCATGCCGGGACGCTGGGCCGCGTTGTTCGGGCCGGTGGCGCTCCTGATCGGCGGCTGGCTCCTCTTGCCCGACAAGCTCGGTCGATTGGCCGGCTACAGCGTGGCCCAGCGCTCGAGCCTTGTCTTTTGGAGCTGGGCGAACTGGCTGTACGCGCCGTTGAACTCGCTGCGGTTCTATGCGCCGGGCCCGCTCACCGCCGGTTTGATGGCGGCCACGATCGGGCTGCTGCCGCTCCGTTGGCGGGAGGACGGGGTTCGCAAAACCGGCGCGGCCTTCCTGGCCGGGCTGGCGGCGTTGACCTGGGTGCCGCAGAAGGATGCGCGCTTCCTCTACACGGTCGCGCCGCTGCTGATCCCGGCGGCAGCGGCGCTGGCCGTTCACGCGTTACCGGCGATCCGCTCGCGTCGTGGGTTGGCGTACCTGGCGGCCGGCGCGACGGTGTTGGAACTCGGCGTCGGTGTCGTCCGGCTATCGCGTTACACCGAAGCGCTGCAGACGGTCTACAACACGTCTCCCGATACGCGCGCGCTGTACGCGTATGTCATCGAGCACTCGCTGGCGCCCGGCCTGCGCCCCAGGCTCTTGAACACGTGGTTTCAGGTCAACGCCCTGGCGGCCAGCTGGGAATACTACGCGCGCTACGGGGGGCGGCCGGCGGACGATGGCTACAGCCTCGTACACCAAAGCCAAACCGATGCGGCCGATGAGGCCAGCCGCGCCGCCTTGTTCGACGCGCTGCACGCCGCCAACGATCAGGTGTTGTTTACGATCGACGGAAGCCCAGCCGGCGCCGTGACAGGTTGGGCGATCGCCGAACCGGCGCTGGCCGAAGGCCGCCTGCTGCCCATCGACCAGTCGCCGACCTACACGCTCTTCGTTTGGACGCGCGAGACCCAGGAACGACTGCTCGCCGCCGAGATCGCCTCGGTCGGAGAGCCGATCACGTACACGGTTCGGCTTAATGTCTACGAAGTCAAATAGAAGTGGGTGAGTGGCGCGACCACACCACTCACCCACTCACCCAATTGCTCAGTCTCCGTTGTCAATCGCTGTTTGCGCCAGCGCGATGAACTCGTCGATCGACTTGGCTTTGAGGTCCTCGCCGGAACGCAGACGCACCGACACCGCGCCGGCCGCCTGGTCCTTGTCGCCGACGACGAGCATGTACGGAATCTTCTGGACCTGCGCGTCGCGGATCTTGGCTTGCATCCGAGCGTTGCCTTCGTCGACCTCGACCCGCAACCCCTTGGCCTTGAGTTGCTCGGCCACGGCGCGGGCATACTCGTTGTGCCGATCCGCGACCGGGATCAGCATCGCCTGCACGGGCGCAAGCCAAACCGGGAAGTTGCCGGCGTAGTGCTCGATGAGCACGCCCAGGAAGCGTTCGGTCGTGCCCGTGACCGCGCGATGCAGCAGCACAGGCGTGTGCGGCTGCCCGTCCTCGCCGATGTACTCGCACCCCAACCGCCCGGGCTGGATGAAATCCACCTGGATCGTCGAGAGCTGCCACTCACGGCCAAGCGCGTCCTGCGCCATGAAGTCGGCCTTGGGGCCGTAGAACGCGGCCTCGCCTTCCTCGGCGTAATACTCGACGCCGTTCTTGTCGAGCGCCTGGCGCAACGCGGACGTCGCGGCCGCCCACTTGTCGTCGTCGGCCACGTACTTGCCTTCGTCGCCCTTGAGCGACAGACGCACGCGATAGTCCGTGAACTTATAGCGCGCGAGCACCTCGCGGATCAGCTTGAGACAGAGCGAGAACTCGGCCTCGATTTGATCCGGGCGACAGAAGATGTGGCAGTCGTCCTGCGTCAGCGCGCGAACGCGCGTCAGGCCGTGCAGTTCGCCCGTCTTCTCGTAGCGATAGAGCGTGGCGAACTCGGCGAAGCGCAGCGGCAGCTCCTTGTACGAGCGGATGCCCATCTCGTTGTAGAGCGTCATGTGGCTCGGGCAGTTCATGGGCTTGAGCCGGAACGTGACGTCCTCGTCCACCATGGGCGGGAACATCGAGTCCTTGTAGTTGTCGTAGTGACCCGAGCGCCGGTACAGATCTTCCTTGACCAGGTTGCCCGTCCAGACGTGTTGATAGCCGTAGCGCGTCTGCGTCTCGCGGACGTAGCTCTCCATGACATGGCGCAGCATCTCGCCCTTGGGCGCGAACAGCGGCAGACCCGGCCCCGTGGCGTCGGCGAAGTAGAACAGACCGAGATCGCGGCCCAGCTTGCGATGGTCGCGCTTCTTGGCCTCCTCGAGGCGCCACAGGTACTGCTCAAGCTCCTTCGGCGCTTTCCACGCCGTGGCGTAGACGCGCTGGAGCATCGGGCGCTCGCTGTCGCCGCGCCAATACGCGCCGGCAACGCTCATCAGCTTGAAGGCCTGGGCATTGATCTGGCCCGTATGCTCGACGTGCGGCCCACGGCACAGGTCCGTGAACGTGTCTTGCGTGTAGATCGAGATCACGGGCTTCTCGGCGACGACGTTGCCGTACTCGTCCGTGCCGCCCTTCTCGAGCCCGTCGATCAACTCGAGCTTGTAGGGCTGATCGGCGAAGATCGCGCGCGCTTCGTCGGCGCTGACCTCGCGACGCACGAACGGGAATTTGCCGTTCACGATCTGGCGCATGCGCTTCTCAAGGCCTTCGAAATCCTCGGGCGACAGCGGGCGCGGCAACTCGAAGTCATAGTAGAAGCCGTCGTCGATCGGCGGCCCGATCGCGACCTTCGCGTGCCCGTCGAACAATTCGGTGACGGCCTGAGCCATGATGTGCGCCAGCGAGTGACGGATGCGATAGATCTCCGTCTCGTTGTAGGGAACAGCTGGTTGAACAGACATAAGCACCTCGAACGTTCGCAATTGTTGATTGGTGATTTCTGATTGCTGATTGAGGGCTCAATCAGCAATCAGAAATCGCCAATCAACAATCAGCAATAAAAAA